>JBKCTT010000136.1:0-15073 GCA_046318795.1 Pirellula sp. | reverse complement strand
GAAACAATGGCGAGATTGTCCGGCTCTTTCGAATCGCCGAGACCGCTTCGAAGCATGACGAACGTGGCACGTTCAAAGAGTTGATGGCCTACGCAAAGAAAAACTCTCACAAGTTGGATGGGCTTCTTTTCTACAAGGTGGATCGAGCGGCGAGAAATCTCTTTGACTACGTTGAGTTGGAGCGATTGGAATCTGAGTTTGGCGTGCAATTCATCTCAGTTGCTCAGCCGACCGAATCCACACCGGCTGGAAGGATGCAGCGACGAATGCTCGCCAGCATGGCTAGTTTTTATACCGAACAGCAATCCATCGACGTGCGGGAGGGAATTGATCGCCGAGTAGAGAGTGGGCTGTTTGCAAGTCGCCCGCCCTATGGTTACCGGAATGTCCGAGTGAATGGTCGCAGCATCATTGAGATCCACCAGCAAAATGCCCATGCAGTAAGAAGAATCTACGACCTCTACGCATATCACAGTCACACACTGGATAGCTTGCCCAATGCATTGAAGGCCGAAGGGATCGAATACCTTCCCTCACAGACGAAATTCACCCGTAGCAAGCTGCACGTCATCCTTACTGACCGAGCCTATATCGGAGAGATTCGATACCACGGTCAGTGGCATCCCGGCACCCATGAACCGTTGGTTGACCGCAAACTCTGGGACCGTGTGCAGACCATGCTGAACCAAAAGGTCTACAAGTCACACCAGATGACCTACGCTAGCGAACTGATCACCTGTTCCCACTGCGGGTCTCCGGTCACAGGGGAGCGGAAATTCAAGAACACGAAGAGCGGCGTTCGTGAATACGTCTACTACCGATGCACAAAGTATCACAAGGGCGATCACCCTCGAATCCGCCTGACCGAAAACCAACTCGACTCCCAGATGCTGGAGATTTTCGATTCCCTACGAGTTGAGGACGATGAGTTTCGCAATCTATTTCGGGAACAGCTTCGGGAGGCAACTAACTGGGACGAGCGTTGCTCAGCGGCAAGGGCGAAGGAGCTTCAAGAAGAACTGGTACGAGTTCGAGACCAGCAGAACCGATTGCTGAACCTGAGGATGCTGGAAGAGATTGATGCTGCTACGTTTGCTTTCAAGAGTCGTGAGCTTCGAGATCGGGAAGCCGAACTGAAGCTTGCAATCGACACGGCTGATCGTGGAAGGCACGAAATCATCGATCTTGCGATCAAAGCGTTTGAACTTTCGCAAAGCCTGAGAGAGCAATGGGTTACGGCGGACTATGCCGCAAAACGAAGAATCCTCGAAATTCTCTGTTTGAACTGCTCGCTGGTTGACGTAAGTCTAAGCGTATCAATGAGAAAGCCCTTTGACCTGTTGGCCAAAGGGCTCATTTTGAAAGATAGTCGGGGTGATAGGATTCGAACCTACGACCCTCTGGTCCCAAACCAGATGCGCTAGCCAGACTGCGCTACACCCCGATCCACTGGCCGAAACTGACGTTCGTCGCCCGTGATTCGCAAATATTTACACCACTCCTTTTTCCTTCGCTAGGCCACTTTCCAGAAAATGACCCAAAGTTCCTCCTTCTCGCTTCGTTCGTTGTGTATAGACTGCTCCAAAGGTAAACTAGTTCGCGGTACTACAAATTTTTCGAGCTTCTAAAACCAAAACTTATCCCGGCAATGCTCCAAAATCTTCGCAAGCTCCAATTAACCGAATCCCAACGCGACAGCATGCGACGTGCAGGACGCTTTAACGCTCAGCTCATGGATTATCTTCGGCCCCAAATTGTTGCGGGAATATCTACTGGAGAGATCGATCGACTGGTCTACGACTATACGGTCAAACATAAACACCAACCCGCCACTTTGGGCTACCTGGGCTATTCCAAAAGTTGCTGTACTAGCGTTAACGATGTTATCTGCCACGGAATCCCAGGGGATTATGTCCTTAAAGATGGCGACATTATCAACGTCGATATAACCTCAATCGTCGATGGTTGGCATGCAGATCAGTCTGAAACCTATCTCGTCGGCTCGGTTTCTGAGGAAGCCCGGGCCGTTACCCAATGTGCTTTCGACGCGATGCATGCTGCAATCTCAGCACTGCAACCCGGCTGCACCGTGAGCGTGATCGGTGATGCTGTCGTCGCAGAAGCTGCTCGGTACGGCTTCTCCGTTGTCAAGGAATACGTGGGACACGGTCTCGGACGAAGATTCCACCAATATCCAAACGTACCTCACTTCCCCGATCGAAAGAGTCGCCAAGATCGCATCCTGCCCGGTATGTGCTTTACCGTCGAACCAATGATCAATGTGGGCACGCGACTCACTAAACTAGATACCCGTGACAATTGGACGGTAACCACTCGTGATGGAAAACTGTCCGCACAATTTGAACACTCCGTTCTGATGCGAGAAGATGGCCCGGAAATATTAACTCAATGTGATGCCGGCCCACGAGTTGGCCACCGATTCTAGTTCTCCGTGAGCGATTGCTTGTACTTAGTCCAATTCGTTCTTTGTCCGATCCAATAAAACAGAGGCTCCGTTTCATGGCGATTATTGGCTCCAAGCGATTGCTGGCAAGAATCACGCTCGTACTTGCCATTCTCTTAGGGATAGTGCTTGTTATGCCCTCCATCATAAGCAACTCGTGGGTATATGAGCCTTTTGTGTCGTCGTTTGCAAAAGATCGATTTGCCCTAAAAATCGGTGGAGTCCGACTTTCTTGGTTTAGACCAGTCGAGCTGCATTCCATCTCTTTGACAGAGTTCTCCACAAGCTCTGACAAAAACAATGCAAAGCCTTTGTTGTACATCAACTCCATCAAAACGGATCGAGGGCTCTTCTCTTATCTGATCAACGGTAGACAGCTCGGTAAAATCACGATCCAGTCACCTGTTGTTGACATCGATCTTATCGAAAACGAAAGTAACCTACAACGCATCATTCAATCGATACAGAGATCTTCAAACGCTGCTCATAATTCTCATCTCGAAGGTACACGAGCAGCGGTTGATGTTGACGTTTCCGTTATTGGACTTTCGGTTCAAGTCACGAAAACCGGTGATTCGGAACCACTGATTGTGGTTCCGGCTTTCGATGCAGAGCTTTCCTATCGAGCCTCAAGCGAAGAACCTACGCTAGAAATCAAACCTACGCAAATTCTTAAAGAAACCGTTTTGACTCAGGAACTTGTTCAATTGGGATTGGGGCATGCTGTGCCATTGCTGGCCAAATCAGCTTGGTTCGATGGGCGGATCTCGGTTTCTAGTGGACCGATCACAATTCCACTTAATCACCCGATCGACAGCCGTGGCTCAGCAACAATAATCATGCACGAGGTTAGAACCGGCCCCTCGGAACCACTAATTGTGGATGCTATCTCTCTCCTTTCCACGCTTCGAAATAAGGACATCCCTGCAGAGCTCGTCTTTGTCAATGGGGCAAAAGTTGAGATTGCTGTTGATAACAAAGCTGTATCTCATTCTGGATTAGAAGCGGGGTTGCCTAAAATCGACGAACGATTGCAAGTATCATCGTCTGGAACGGTTGGATTAGAGGACAAAGCATTGAATCTGTTGGTTAATGTCCCCGTACCTGTTGAGCAACTAGCAAAGCGAGAGCAAGTCAAGCAACTTGGTGTTCCTCAATTGGCGTTACCGATTCGTGGTACCTTGGACAAGCCTGAACTGGATTGGAACGCATTCCGAAAAGATTCCGGTCTTGTCTTGTCGTTGATGGCGTGGCAATTACAAACAGATGCACCTGTAGTAGGTAGTGTCGTAGAAACATTGGGAAGTGTTGCTGAAGGCAAGGCGGATGAAACGATTGAAGCTGCAGCCGCTCTAATCAAGCAAATTCGCGAACGTCGTCAGAAAAAAACGGACGACAACTCTGGAGAATCGCAAGCCAACCAAAGCAATGGGAATGTTGGGGACGATACTAAGCCGTCCAGGCGACCTGTTCTCGATGCATTACGTCGTGCGATTCGCCAGCCGTAGGGCTTGTTGCATTTATGAAATCGGATGGTTAGCGATCGTGTAATAGGTACTCCTGCCCGTTTAACGACTAAGAAGTCGGTCAAGATCGCCCCACCTGCTTTCGTAGCAACGCCCCAAGCAGCGATTAGACGATACCTGTTGTCGGATTGATTTAGCTGGATGGCTGGATTGGTTGTCGTATACTGGGAGTCATCTTCTCGTTTTGCGAAGCCAACCGAGAATCAGTGCCGCGACGATCGCGACAGCCATGTAAGGGCCGAGAATGTAAATCGATTGCTTTCGCACAGAAAACATAATAAGGGTAAAGATAACGCCAGCGATTAACAGGATTCCGCCCGGGGCTCTTTTTATGGTAGCGAAGACGGGCCAAGCAAGCCACGAGGCGAGGCAAATCAGCCCAACTCTCGCTGAGATATCGATCGCAGAGTCGGTCCCACGAGGCATCAATGATGGCTGCCACTTTAAAAGTAACGAAAGAGCCATCAACACAGCACCGATCGAAAACATTCCCCAACGCACGAAGCTTGCAGTAGATTGCTGGGGCTCCGACGTTTTTGGAATGTTCATTAAAAATCTCTTCGGTTTTATGTGAAATGCTTCGTTTTTTCTAAAGTTGCCGATGCGATTTCGCTTGGCTCTGTGCACCTACGGACTGTAGCTCGGGAGTATTCTACCGAAATTGACAGGATGGTAAAATTAGGAAGGTTCTGCAAGGTGGCGTAGAGAGGAGAAACCAATCGCACCCTCGCGGACGATATGAACGTTTGAGCGCGGCGAGAATCATCATTGATTAAGAATTCCGGTTGACACCTGAATTAACTTCGGGAAAGCGGACGGCTAGAGTTCACAACCGAAAAGTCAATGGCTTGCCTGGGTTGTCACAAATTAGTGCGTTGGAGAGAAGGTCGTGGAAGCAGCAAATCTTGAAACGTCTAGATTTTCCATTCGGCAAGCCAAGGAACTTATTAAGGACTTGCATAAGCCTAGTCCCACGATCTATTGGACCGATTTTCTGCTAACGATTGTTACTGGACATGTGCTGTTTACGTTAAATGTGCATACCGAGCGATGGCTCGAAACGGGATTGCTAGAGACCGTTGCCATAAAGGCCCTTATTGGAGCAGCTACAGTCGTTCTGTTTTTGAGAGCTGCCATGTTCACACATGAACTGGTTCATTTGCCTAATGAGGGATGGACTGGATTTAGGATCGTTTGGAATATGCTTTGTGGTATTCCGTTCATGATTCCATCGTTCACTTACTATCCTCACATTGATCACCATCGACGAAAGTCCTACGGAACTGATGAGGATGGCGAGTATCTCAATCTGAGTCATCAACCACCACGAGCAATCCTCATGTATATGTTGGGAACGCTCGTGACACCTTTTGTGGGTTTAATCCGATGGGGTCTTATTACTCCTGTTGCATGGTTGTTTCCTCAAATCCGACGTTGGAGTTTTGCTCGCGCGTCAACGATGGTTATGGACATATCCTATGTGAGACCGGAAGCAGGTGAGAAAGTCTATCGCATTATGAGGATGCAAGAAGTTGCATGCTTAATGGTGGCTTGGTTCATCATTTTGCACGGTCCCCTCATCGCAAAGACCTGGCTGGACCCGTTTTGGTTTCATGCGTATGGCGTGAGCGTTGCAATGATCATTCTCAACAATGTCCGGACTTTGGGTGCTCACAGGTGGACCGGAGAGGGGGCCGAGCTAACATTTGAGCAGCAACTATTGGACTCTTGCGATTACCCCTACAACCCAGTAATCACCGAATTGTGGGGCCCAACCGGCACACGTTACCACGCAACCCACCATCTCTTCCCAAGTTTACCTTACCACAATTTAGGGAAAGCACATCGTCGTCTTATGGCGGGTTTACCGATGGATAGCATTTTTCGGGAAACAGTCAAGTATAGCCTTATTGCTGAAATCATCGAACTATGGAAGAGAAGTTCTGCGGCGAATCAACCCAAGGGAGCGCAGATTACATTGGAATTTCCACGAAACCGCGCGGCTTGATACCGCCGCATGCAAAGTCAACGTTGCGAGGGGGAGTTGAATCTACAAAGCCCGTCGTTAGGAGAAGCGACTCTTCCAAGACAAGAAATGTCTTTCGAATAGATGGTAAGATGCGATAGCTACTAACAGGATCAACGCAAACATCATTCCAATGTAAACGCATCCAGATAAAAAGATGTTCCCTGGTAGATATTGGGACGCGAGTTTGAGAGGTAATAAACTCACTAAAGGTAGCTGCACAACGTACATGCCATAACTGTATTTGCCCAAGGTCCGCAGCCAAATCGATTCGAAGCACCGAACGATCAACGAGTTAGATTTGCTCAAAAGGATAACCATAAGACCTGCAGCAAAAAAAGCAGGGCAAAGAGAATTCGGGATTTCCAGTAAGCGTCGCCCTGATATAGCTATGGCCAATAGAAGAGGCAATAGTGCGAACATTGCCACTAAACTGACTCTACGAAGTTGAATTTTATTGATTGGCGACGATAGCAAAATCGCCGCGAGTGCTCCAATTGAGAGCGAGTCTGCTCTGAAAAAAGTCGCTACGGAAACGGCAACATCCCAACCGTTCCCGCTGGCTGCGATCGTTCTTGCGCAGCCTGTAAGAAAAAATAGCCCGATACAAAAAGCGGCTAAGCTTCGATTGGATAAATACAAGACGACGACTGGCCAGACAAAATAGAAATGCTCTTCTACACACAAGGACCAAAAATGATCAAATGCACCAAAACACCATTGATTATCCCAAGACATCTTTAGGTTCGACGTGTACGTCCACAGGTAGGTCTGGTTAATTCGGGCCAATTCCAAAGAATCAGACTGGATGAATTGCGGTAGTATCAGCAAACCCAGAAAAAGACTTAGAAAGTACAGTGGGAAAATCCGCAGCGAACGGCGAACAATGAAATTTCGGAAGTAGTTTGGCTTTGTTCTGTTGCGAAGCAGAATTCCCGTGATAAGAAAGCCCGATAAAACGAAAAAGAGATCGACTCCACGCTCTCCCATCGGAGCTACCGACCGTATCCATGCGAATAGAGAGTTGGAATCAGGGTCCAGTTCCTTACAAAGACGGTAAACGGTTACTGATAGAATCGCTAAGCCACGCACGCCATCTAGTGCCAAACAATGAGCGTCCGGTTTCCAGGTCGTCTCATTTGGCATGTCCATTCATATTCCTAGCATCAAATCAGAAAAGAGGCCCGTAGAAAGAAAGGCCCCGTTAACAATTCAACGAAGAAGATGGCTCAGCCTACTACGAGTTCCAAAAACGTTTCAATTTGTTTGTCACGAGCGACAATAACTCCTTCAATCGGCATAACCGATACAGCTTCCTGCTAATTTTGTCGGTCGGCGAGGCGATACTCAAACACAACCGCACTAGCACTTTCTTGCTCAGGTAACAGTATACCCTCCTTCATTAATTGAATACCTGTTGCCTGCGCAGTGAACTTTTTATCCCAGTCGAAAAGATCGTAAATCCGGTCGGTCTGCAATCCCTTTGGGAACAATCTTCCGGGTGCAGCACCTTGCGCTTCACCCAGAAACAACTGGATGATACCAGTTTCTGAATCTGAGTCATGAAACTGAAACGCGATAGTATCGTTAGGGTTCAGAGACCAGTTTGACAGAGGATAAAAGTCGCCCTTGTACACGTGACGAATAGGCAAGAATCGATCAAGATGTTTTCTCAATGACTCGACAGCACCAGGATCATTGTAGTTGATCGCGAATGATCCACAGCCTCCAAGTCCGCTACGCAACGAAGCTACGCTTGATGACGCGGCACCTAAACCATGGAGAGGAATCCATCGAGATAGCCCCATTGTCATAGCTTGTACGTTCCTAGGATACTCTTTGACTCCCCAGCAACTATCACTTCGCCATAGGACAACACTACGTCTCAGCATTTCAAAGTCGAGTCTTCGACCCCCTGCAGCGCAACCATCAATAATGAGTTTAGGGTGCCTTTTCTGAAGCTCATCTAAAAACCAATAAAGTCCGTTGATGTATTCAACCTCCAGCATGGCCGCGTCTGCTTCTTCTAGATCTGTATGCCAAAAGAAGCCCGGAGCGATATTGGCGTCTTGTCGGTATATCTGAACGCGCCAATCATCGATTTGTCGAGATATCTTATCAAGCATCCATTTCCTAGCTTCGGCGTTGGCTAAGTTGAAAAGAAAGAAGCCGTCGTTTTCAAAATAGCGAAACTCGTCGCTGGTTCTCGATGGTTTAAGCAACCATGATGGGTGATCCCGCTCGATTTGTGTTCCTCGCATGACACGTTCAGGCTCAAACCACAAGAGAAATCTGAGTCCCTTTTGCTCTACCTTTTCCCCAAGTCTCGTAAAGCCATGCGGGAAGCGTAATGCGTCGTGATCGAGGTTACCTTGTCCACCTGGAAACCCTGCTTGGTTCCAGCCTGCATCAACCCAATAAGTATCTATTGGCAATTTAAGTGAACTGATACGTTCCAAAATGGCGTCTAAATTGGGTTCACTGGTGTCATTAAAGCCGATCATTCCATGAACGCTGGCAGCAATCGGCATAAGTTCTTTAGCTGTGAAATTAGGTGGCGAGAAATGATGGAGCATAAGCCGGCGAAACTGGTTCTGTCCAACGGCTTGATCCCCGCTATAGGACATCACCAGTATTGAGGGCAACTGCAATGGGACCGTGTTATTCGCCTTTAGTGCTTTATGCTTAAGCCCGGCGGTTATCCTCAGTCGGCTTGCTTCCTGATATTCGCTCGGATGTTTGGATAACGAGCAAATCCAATCACCTGACCAACCAATTGCAATAATAAGACCGCCGTCCCCATTTTCGATCTGAAAGTAAGGCATAACGCCATCGGAGGATCGTCCGCCAATAGATTCAAATGTCCTCGTGTTACCAGAGTGAAGCACCTCTGAGTGGGGTTGGAAATCGGAAACGAGACCATGGCTACCGTCGCTCCAATGAAGATTGAGGGGACGAGAATTTGGAAAGACAACATCTAAGTCAGCCGACGACAAGTCGGTAATGATGGTGGGCGTCGGAAGCGTTTGTGGTCTTAATGAAAGTCGCCATTCAGTGGCGTGGTACTTGTTTAAGTGTCGGGGTAATATCCCGATGTGAGGAACAATAGTTCGAGGGGGATCATCACGATCCAAAAGCTGGAACTGGTCGTCCAGTTGCCAAGTTACGATCGGCGGACCATCAACCTGACTTTGTGTTGCTGTTTCCGAGCAAGCGGTAAAGCACCATCCAAAACCGCTTTCCCCAAAAAACATAATTGCCAACGAAACAACAATCCTGAGCTGGAACGTACCCATTCGAATGTTCCTCTCTAGATTCGAGTTACAGAATTGTTATGAGAACGAGGGCAGCGAAATCCCTCGTTTCGTGGTCCTTGAAAGATTCTACTGCTGCGAGTTACATTAATTCGCAGACTTCTTTTCGGTTATTCGATCACTTAGTTGCTACATCATAAACAGGTTTTTTGGCAATGCTGAGGATGTAGTTAACCAAATGCCAAACATCATCTTCTGTTAATCCGACTGCACCTTCGCTCGCTGCCATAGCGGCTGCAGGCATTGTCGCATGGGGGATCCCTTGTTTGATTCGGCGATAGAGGTCTTCGGGTTCTCTACCACCTCGGAAATGTCCTTCCACCAGATTGCGTGGTTTTAGTGCTTGTGGTTTTAGTCCTCCACGTGCCATGAGTGGCTGAATCATTTTCTCATCGAGAGGGTTTAGCCTAATGCGAGTCGTCCAATCTTTTGTCCAATCATCGAAGTCAGGAGCTTGTGTTCCTTTTCCGTCCGCATTGGCCCCGTGACATTTCGAACAAGCAGCAACGTCGCCCAGGAAGAGTTGCTTTCCTTTCTCGACGGACGCCACCAACTCTTCCTGGTTTTCTTCGGTTTCGGTTCCAACGATTGGAAAGCTTGGGCGTTCGATTTCGCCATCGAATTCTTGTGCCCGCGTCCATTTGCGAGCGATACGTCCTAGTAAGCCTGACGCGGTTTCCATTTGTGACTCTACCGCACTCTTTTGTTCGTCTGTAAGCTGAGCCTGAGGTTCAGCGTTGTAGATTCGTTCTTTTTCCAAATCGAGGTCGTTGACGCCAGTCAACAAAACAGATCGTTCAAACTCACCTCGAATCGCTAGGTAGACCACGTAATCCACGAGGGCATCAATTTGCTGTTCGTTCAAATGAGCAAAACGGGGCATTGGCGAATCCGCGAGCCCTTGCCTAAGTACCCTAGCGATATCAGACTTCATTGGTTTATCCGTTCGCTCGGTCGACTTGTATTTGAACCAACCATGACGGAATTCTCGCGGGTATGGATTGGATGACGCTGCCGTTGGCCCACGACCTTGGCCTGTTTCACCATGACACGATGCACAATATTGACGATAAATTCCGGTCTCGCCTGGCACTTCTGTCGAAACAGCTGGCCCGGCAGCAATCTTTAGCTTATCGAGAGTAAGCAGTTCGCTAAAGTCCTCGTCCTCGTCTTCAAACAAGGGGGGGATCTTTGGTTCATCAAGTGTACCGAACCACAGGTCGACCAAGGCGTTAGTGTCAGCTAAAGGCTGATCTAGCGGGATAGACGCATCAACGTCTGGGTCCAATTCGAGCGATTTTGCATAAAGATAGTTCGGTTCGAAACGGGCCTTCTCCATTGGGTACGGTTGACATCCAGCCGAAGTCAATGCTAACGCTGCCCCCAAGACGATAAAGCGTCTAGTCAATGCCGGGCGAGCTCGTCTCAAGAGAGGAATGCTGAGTTTCATTAGTCTAAATTACAGTAGAGTTCTGTTTGTGAGTCCGCAACCTATCCATTACGCAATGAGGCTGGAGTCTCTACAATTGCCACGCAAGTATATTTATAGTTTACAATACTCTGCCGATCCTTTCGAGTGAATCCGAGGGCCGGCGACATCCCTGCGACGAAAAGCCATGCGATCAAACGATTTTTCCAGTCCAAATTCATACGGATCTTTCCCTCGCACGCGACTCAGACGCAACCGTCGCTGGAGTTGGGTGCGCAACATGGTCCAGGAAACGCATTTATCTGCGAGCAATCTAATTTGGCCGATTTTCGTGATAGAGGGGGAGAATAGGACGGAACCGATTACAACCATGCCGGGCGTCAACCGAATGTCGATCGATTTAGCGGTTTCTGCTTCGAAGCGGGCTGCTGAGCTGGGAGTCAGTGCGATAGCAATCTTTCCCGTCACACCGCAAGACAAGAAGAGCGAGGATGGCCGACAGGCTTTGGATCCCAACAACTTGATTTGCAGGGCAACACGCGCGATTCGGGATGCAACACAAGACAAGATTGGAATCGTCTGCGACGTAGCTTTGGATCCGTATACCAGCCATGGTCAGGACGGAATTCTGATTGATGGCTACGTGGCAAACGATGAAACAGTACAAATACTTTGCGAGCAGTCAATTAATCAGGCCAATGCTGGCGCGACTATAATTGCTCCATCCGATATGATGGATGGAAGAATCGGTACAATTCGAGATGCGCTGGATTCCACTGGATTTCAGCATGTAGGAATCATGTCTTACGCAGCAAAGTATGCATCTGCTTTTTATGGACCCTTTAGGGACGCTGTGGGATCGGCAAAGAATCTGGCCAGCGGTGACAAAAAATCGTATCAGATGAATCCTGCTAACTCGGATGAAGCAATGCGAGAGGTTGCTCTCGACATCCAAGAGGGAGCAGACACGGTCATGGTCAAACCTGGCATGCCCTATCTCGATATTGTTCGGAGAATTAAAGACTCGTTTGAGGTACCCGTCGCGGTCTATCAAGTTTCCGGAGAATACGCGATGCTTAAATTTGCGGCTCAATCGAATGCATTGAATGAACGAGCGGTTGTGATGGAAAGCATGGTGGCCTTTCGTCGAGCAGGTGCTTCAGCAATCCTGACTTACTTCGCGTTGGACGTTGCGACGTGGCTAAGCGAGTAGGCGAGGTCACAGAGCCTGGATTTCTATGGTACGTGTTGGGTAAGAAATCAACGTGCCTTGGGCATCCAACTGTTTAAGCTGAATTTCTACAGGTCCGTATCCCCACTTCGAGAGCGAGAACGGTATAGAAGTAGCGTTCCAAACGATAGTGGCTAACAACTCTGATCGGTTCCAAACCTGGATATCCGATTTAAGAAATGGCCCAACAAGCTCAATTGGCATTTCTGTCTTTTCAGAAGATACGAACTGTTCGGGACAATTCCAAACGGGAGGATCTACGACCTGGCTGCCGTCGGTAAGTTGAAATTCAAATGCTACTTCGTATTTGTGTTCGATATTGTCCTCCGTTTTCAGGCCGACGCGCAGCTCATGAGTGCCGAGAGGGATCGTGCTAAGGTTCAAAGTGATGCTTGAACGAAATGCTCCCTCTGCCAGGAAGCGACCATCTAGAGTTACCCAACACGTCGAAGGATCAAGTTCATTGTCATCATTGGTCTGAACAGATAGTTTAATCGGTTTGTTTCTATCGTGTATTTTCGATGGCGTTTCGATTGTGAATCGAGGTGGCTTGGCGTAAGGTTGGCATAGAGGATCGCCGAGGATTAATAATTGATAAGGACACACGACGGACGAATAGTAGGCTTCGGCGCTAGTTAAGCCTTCGGCGTAGCAATCAAATATAAAGGGGTGAGGAAACTTGTTGATGATCGCATAGGGTTCGTGTACTGCACCGCTCGTTATTGCCGCGCCATATCGAATAAACTCTGTCGCCTTTGTTTGAGAAGGATTCGTCATGGCACCACCGAAACTTGTAAGATTTTCTGCTATGGAACCAGCTTCGAATTCAATAAACTCTCTTCCCAGCGAGAAGTCTGCACTTCCCATCATGAGTCCCGCACACTTCGGGCCTTTAGGAGGTAGTCCACCTTGGTGTACAGCCGCTTCTATTCCCTTCTTGTTTAGATTTTGGATTGCTTGAGCAAAGAAAGGTTGCCGGGTCGTTGTTCTAACATCGGTGGTTTGGGTAAAAAAAATCTTCCCCGTGAGTGGGCGGTAATCTGCTTTGGCGCTTTGAAGCAGTCCGCTAACGACTTCTTCGCGTCTCAGGCCCAAATCTCTCGAGACACCTAGAACGACACTCAGCAGAAAAGGCACACCGTATTTTTGGTCTTTTGTGACAGTTAAATTCGGAGAGTAGAGATTGCGTGCATTGAAAGCACGAATCTCCGTGAATTCTGATTCGGTATCCTCACAAAGATTCAGTAATCGTTGAAATTCTTTATCGTTGTTCAGGAAGGTAAGATCGGGTTGCTTTTCGAGTACCTTCCTATAGTTCCATCCTTCAAGAATTGCGGTCTCGAGTTGCTTTAAGCACCGTTCCTTGTCACGGTCTTTAGAGAAAAGAAAAGCTGAGAGCAATACTGTCGGTGGACGGAGTTCTTTCGGTAGTTTGGTTGCGCCGTCCGACAAGAGCTTTGCCATTCCTGACCAGTTCTTTGCTTTATCTAATTCGACAAATTCCTCTTTCGCCCTCTCGGACTCAAAGAGAGGTTGCAATGTGTCTTGGATCGTTCTTCGGGCGTACCAGTTCGCATCGAATGATAGGTAGGCCGGATTCTCCGTCATCACATAGCGGTAAAAAAAAGTCAAGCCATTAATAGATGCCACCGGCGTAAGGTATTTGGAGAGGTCCGGGATTTTTTTCGCATCGGCGGCAACATCGATTGATGTCGGAAAGTCGGTCGAGTAGGCAACACCTTGAATGAGATTTGCAAGTCCTCTTTTCTGGAGCTCTTCCACTAGCGGGCCTAGGATTAGTGTCCTGAATTCTTGAACGGTTATCCTATCTTTGTCTGGGATTCCATACAGAACCACCAAGTTATTGGACGGAATATCACGAACGTGGCAAAAGTGATTGGCAACTGTCCTTGAAGAAATCGAGTCTCCATTAACGACAACAACCCACTGGCTTGAAGTGGCACCCGCAAAAGCCTGTGCGCTCAAAAAAATTGGGAATAGGAGGAAAAAAACGACGGTAAGTAATTTGCCGAGAGAAGGTTCAGGTTTCCGAGAAGTAGGTAAAAAATGCCCCAACAAGGTCAAAGGGAGCCCCTTTAAATTTCCGACGATCTCGCTACCATTTCTCGCTCGCATGAAACCGGGATCCTTTAGTCAGATGGCTTGAGGACTGAGGGTGAGGTAAACAGAATTTGAGTAGTTTACTTGATTTGGTTTTTATGGTCACCTTAAGTTGCTCGGTATTAGGCGGCTTTTGCTTGCAGCGGGGTTGGATTTATCACTCTGAGGCTTAGATGGCAAAACATCGGAAAGATCTATAAAAAAACGAGAGTGTAGCTCAGTCGGTAGAGCAACGGACTTTTAATCCGTTGGTCCTGGGTTCGAGTCCCAGCACTCTCATCTTAGAAAACCCTTGTTTTTCTTTGGCGGAAACGCTGGAAAACAAGGGTTTTTTCGTGCGATTGACGATTAATCGGCCATCCTTCGAAAACACAAGGAAACCACTCCGGCCACATTGGGCTTGGTGACAAATATGGTGACAGTCGGAACGCTAGCTTCGGCATTGCCAACCACTTTTCGAGCGTTCGCGAAGACGTCCCGTAGTCGAGAAACGGCGTCAGCTTCGGTTCCTAGGAACAAGTGACCGTATCGGTCCAAGGTTATTTTGATGTTGCAATGCCTCATCACGAACTGAACAGACTTCAAGTCAGCCCCGGACGCAATCAGCCAGGTTGCGGTAGTATGTCGCAGGGCGTGAAGATCCAGTTACTCTCCGTCCGAGTTCAACGTTCGGCTTCCAGGCAGCTAGTTAAATGGTGCCATCCATTCTTTTTGCCACTTTTTCCTTCATCCTGTATCATGCTGCCATACCCGAATTTTCCACAGGAGACCGATCATCGTGCGACCTAAGCGTTCCGAACAGTTTCGACATGACGAAATCGCGATCGTCCATTGCGTCCAACGATGCGTCCGTAGAGCCTTTCTCGCCGGCGAGGACGATGTGTCAGGGATCGATTATTCCTACCGTCGTGAGTGGATTCGCCGCAGATTCGAAGCCCTAGCTTCGGTCTTCGCGATTGATA
>JBKCTT010000135.1:0-2596 GCA_046318795.1 Pirellula sp. | reverse complement strand
GTGTTTTGGATTTCCTATTGTCCCGATCGATGTTCAGATGAGCTGTTAGAGACCGATTTCGAGCACTTTGTTGCACCGAATGCGATCTTGGGCTCTCCACTGAGTTTATCTCAGTGGAAGCGTGACTGAGTAGCCACCGTCGACGCACGCCTCACAACCCTTCTCCTCCGTCTGGCCTGCGGCCAGACGGAGGAGAGTAAAAAGGGGGGGGGACGCAGTTGGTAGCCACACAGTCATCGCCCCACCGGCACAAGGCCGGAATGGTGGCGGAAAACCGTTCACAGAATAAGAGATAGACTCATTCAGTAAGTGTTACGGGCCGAATTGTCGCTGTAAAAAACGCTTCGAACTATGATAACAATTCGGTTCAAAAACGGCGGGTTATACGACCACACCTCGGCCCGTAACAATGAACTTGTGGTAGCAAATAAAAAGTTCAGTGTTGGTAAGTGCTAGGCACAATAATCGGGTACGACGGTTTTTTGCAAGGCAAGTTGCTGGAAGCGAGATGTAGACCTGAATCAGACCAATATCTACGCAAACTAAAACAATCTCAATTCGGAGCGGATCGGACAATCTCTTCGACTATAGCAAGATTCGTAACGGGCTATCGCTCATCTTGTGTGGAGAAACTCCAAACCTCTGGGGAACGAACTCCAGGACGAAGCTCCCCCGTTGGGATCACAAATTTGCCTTGCCAGGACACCACCGATGTAGTTACATGCGATGAGGGAAGCTGATCAGAAAGCGATGTCCAAGTGTCTGTGACAGCGCTATAAGCGAGGATTGATTTGGGAAATCCTGGGTGTTGATCGAGTGGGCGAAAGTTGATCAGACTACCATCGTCACCACCCATAATCAAGAAACTCGATGGTCCGATAGACGGGGCAGGACTGGCCGCAGCAACCGCAGGACGAGGAACGTCGGCAATACGGGTCCAGCCTGTTTTCGGTCGATAACAGTACGCATCGCGCAAGTATGTTCGCTGCGGCTTGCCATCCGATCCGGCCGACAGAGAAACTCCACTGCAAAGGTAAAACGCTCCATCCCGAACGGCAGACACAGCTAACATTCGTTCCGCTCCAGGCCATGCAGCTAACTCTCGCCACTTCAGTGGACGTTGACGCAAGTTGAGAGCCCAGAGCTGATGCATAGCTCGTGTAGAATCGGGATGCTCTATCCCGCCTGCAATCAAAATCGTGTCATCTAAGATCGCGCCGCTGGCGTTAGCACAAGCGCGCGGCAATGCGGGTAGTTCCTCGTGATGAAGGCTCCCTTGTTTCCATCGAAGTATTCCACAATCGGAATAATGCCCCTCTGCATTACTGCCTCCGAGATAAGCCACTCCGGGATCCATACCTAACCCACTTGGAATGGATACCGATACGGAATAACCGATCGGCCTCTGCAAACGACCCGCCAACTTCCATTCACGATTGGCAGACTCTAATACATACACGGAGTCATGCCATACTTTACGACCATTGTTCCACGGTGGAGCGTCAGGAAAATTCGCACCACCGGCCACAATCAAAACATTTCCGTCGGTTCCACAAACCGGTCCTGCTACCCCCAACGCATCAGGAATGCTCTCCAGTTGCGTCCAACTCAAATTGTCGCCGCCAAATAATGGACGCATCGCGACGATGAAAACCAGGGCTATGAGAATGATTGGCTTGAGCATCAATTAGGAATCGAGGTCGAATAGTTCCGCTAGCGATAACGTTGCAGCAGGCTGGCAGAGCGGGCTGATCATAGCGGATTTGTTATGTGACTGAATGGATTGGTACTTCCCTTGGCTAGGTGTTCGATGGATATGGACTTGTTCGGCTTTGACATCGACGACCCAATACTCGGGTATGTTATGCTCGGCATATAACGCCGCCTTCTCTCCCAAATCCTGATCCGAGCTAGAATCGGAGACCTCGATCAATAGTAAAACGTCCGCGTGTGTCGGTCGGTTTCGCTTGGTTGGCATCCTGCGAGACCAAACGAGGTCTGGTTCAGGACGGTGGTCGCCACAATTAATACTGGATTGCACTCGCACCATAATCTCTTGAGGACTGCTGTGTAAAATTGACCACTCCATTAAGAATTGAATCTCGCCTTCATGTACCGGTCCTGGAGGATTCATCAAGCGAATCTCCCCGTTAATCAACTCCACCTTTATTGGCTTTAAATCGACAAAGGCCCCGCGCCATACCATACGGTCGAAATCACTTCCACTAAGCTTGGCCATCGTACTCAGAACTGCCCACCTAAGACTTTCGACTCACCAACACACTTCTGATATTTTGATTGCCACTCGACATTTTATCCCTTTATTCTAAACAGCCTAAAAGAAGTTTTCATTGCTAAACACATCAAACTCGGCGTCTGGATCAAATGGTCTCTCATCGTGAATAAGAGCCCCGAAAGTGACCTTTAGCGACTCCCCCTGCTCAATCGTCAGCGTGCTACGGGCCCCTTGTTTCATGGCTTCGCGACCGAAGGGGTTTGCGACGAATACCCCATAATCGCGATTATGCCACCAGCTTTTGCGAAAGTTATTGTCGCTGGCCATCAACATAATACCACCTGATTGCAGGCCGCTACC
>JBKCTT010000134.1:0-66666 GCA_046318795.1 Pirellula sp. | reverse complement strand
ACTGTGAACTCACTTTAGCAAACGACAAGTGCATCGCAAGATGATTCCAAGACACGAAATCTCTCAGCCACAAGCAACACAAAAGTCCACAAAAAAGTATCCCAATAATCGACACCGTGTTTCGGCATGCGCAACTCCCTACGTCTTGTGCTCTTTTGTGTTCTTTCCGGCTACCTCTCTGACTTGGACGCTTACGAGTTACAAAAGTATCGTGACGAACTGGAGCCCGCGAATTTCGAGGTAGCAAATCGCAAAAGAAGTTTACCTTGTGTTGACTTTTCCGAAGTCGAATGCGAGAATCTCGGTTGCAACGAATCCGAGGCAGAGGCGGGAGGGCGAATGGTGATTTTTGTTTTCCCTGCAAAACGAAAGCAACGGGCAATTTCGCTCTTTTTGCGTGCACGGCTCCTACGTCCGAGATCCCTTTAGCTCACCGAGATTCCTTACCATAAAAAATGTCTATCATATGAAAGCAGTGATTGTTGCATTCGATCGATTTACGGATGTTGATGTATTTTTGCCGTGGGACCTCTTGAATCGTGTACGGTTCCAAGACAAAGAGTTTAGCGTCAGAATTGTTGGTCCGTTGGCGAAACACAAAAGTGTCTGTGGTCTTGAGTTGCCGATGCATGGAGGCATCGAAGAATGCAGCAACGCTGACATGGTTTATTTCGCGAGTGGACCTGGCACTCGTGATCTGATCAAGGATGAGCAGTTTTTGAAACAAGTGCGACTTGATCCGACACGTCAAGTAGTCTGTTCCATGTGTTCCGGGGCATTGATCCTCGCTGCGTTGGGAGTTCTGGATGGTCTTTCTGCGACAACTTATCCTACTGCGGTTGAGGAACTAAGGGGATTTGGGGTGGAGGTTGATACAACGAAACACTTGGTTACACACGGTAACATTGGAACCGCTGCTGGATGTTTAGCGGCCGTTGATCTGATGGGATGGGCGATTGAGAGATTGTTTGACAAAAGTGTAAGTCAGGATGTCATGGCGTCAGTATTGCCAGTGGGGCGTGGTCAAGTTTGCATTTATTAAACTGAAAAATCTATTGCAGGTGCTTACTGGTGGTTTGGCAAGCGAATATCGCGTATTGGACACTGCAAATGCAAGCAGCCTTTTTTCAAGCCATCTGTTTGCCCCAACATTTTTTGCACCGTTATAGTTCTTACTTGTTGGATATAGATAAGCGATGAAGCGTCGGCAAGTAAGTCTTTACCTCAACGGTCAATCTGACATTGAGGCGTTAAGGTCTCGTTACAACCCGATGCAAGCTCGGCTCATTCCGCCCCACGTCACTCTCTGCCGTGAGGACGAGGTTACCGATTGGGGGAATCTTCAAAATAGGTTGGAGTTACTGCGTCCATTTGAGATTGCAATCACCTTTGGCGTCCCCGTCCGGGAGGACAATTTTGTCTATCTACCGGTACTCGAGGGACTTGAGGTATTTCAAAGTTTCCGGCGAGCGATTCTTTCGAAGGAAGCTAGGATACATTTTCCTCACTTAACGTTGATTCATCCTCGAAATGGAATTTGTACCGAACAGATATTCGCCGATATCTCGAAAACGATCACGGAACCATTTTCCTACACATTTCGCGAGGTGCGGATCATTGAACAGGAGGATGGCGGAATTTGGAACGTGATCTCACGAGTTTAAGTCGCCATCTTTGCGAGCACGGCATCCTATACACTTGGCCCTAATTGCGCAGACTCAATCGTCGTAGAAAAGCATGTTACAACGACTAATCGCCTATTTCACTCGACACAGGATTACTACAGGTACGTATTGTCATCCAAAGTTGGGGATTTTTGAGTTTGTTAAGGGAGTAGGATGGCGGAGATTTCTCGACATCGATGGAGAAAGCGTCGAGGTTTTTCTTGGTTCAAATGGAGAACTTCCTAATTCTTCGATGCTCGAATGTTTAGAGTATTGGATCAGCAATTGGGGAAATAGAAGATCTGAGATCAACGACTACATTGAACGCGAGTGTCGATCATGGCCTCCACATGATTTAGGCCCCGAAGCTGATCGTCTAATCTTAAGCTCGGTTGAACTTCTTTGGCCAGAAAAGCCATGGTCTTGTATGATCTATCTGGCATTGCCGGAGGATGATGAACGCCAGTTCCATATTACGTTTGATGGAGTCGTTCCGACGGCTTTTGCTTATGATCACTGATGACGTAGTAGCCAGAGGCAAGTTAAGCGAAATGTTTCTATCGACAGTGAGATACGATCAACAGTCAACGTCGAACTCGCCATGTGATTTGAGCAACGGCGAATCATGAGTTCGATCGTTTTATTTCTTTTTGATCGTTTGTTTCACCAAGCTTGCGACTTGGTCGACGACTTTCTCCAATCGACCTTTTTGGAATTGATTGTAATAGGCTCTGACTAGTGCGACCGCTTGTCCCTGGCTAATTTCCGACGCAATCAGTTCTAGGAGTTCTTCAATAGCTGAGTTCTCGAATGATTTGTTCTCAAGAAGGCATACGGGCACGTAGTCTCGAATGGTTGTACCGAACAGTTCGCGGCAATACTCGATCGATTCGTGAATCGAACGTTCTTTGGCTGTTTTGGGAGATCGCCAGTTGTTTGGTGGTTCCCATTCTTGCAAAGGTCGCAAGAGATCGATATGAGTTACCACCCCAATGATTCGTGGAGGCTTTAACTCGGAATGTTCGCGATAATACTCCTTGAATTGATTCAGCATTAACACATCGGGTTGTTTAGCTGGGCTATTGGCGGCCAGGACTATGAGAACGATATCTGCTGCCAAGACGCCTTTAAGAATCTCTTCGGATGATTCTTTGGAAATCAGTGAGTCGCTGTAGCCGGGGGTGTCGAGCAAAGAGATTTGGATATTGGATTCGCTTAGATTAAACCTATGCCGTTGTACTTGTTTGGTTTCAGGCATAATGCTGGTGATCGCATGTTGGTCACGTGTTAGGTGGTTTACCAAGCTGGATTTACCCGCGTTGACTTGTCCCACGATGGCGATAGAAAGGTTTTGGGGCTTAATCTGCTCCAATTTGCTTCGATCTCCCTTGGCATGTCGAACCGCGTTAACCAAATGACCGAATTGTTCCTTGTAAGCCTGTGATCCTGCCTTGAGACGCCCGCTGTACATTTCGATCAAATAGAAGCCCGCCATTTGGACAAACTTTTGGTAGATGGTCGTCACGATTTCGCCGCGAAGCTCGGTAGCGACCACGCCGGATTTTCTATAAATCGGATAAGCCAGGAGTTTGATTGGCTGGAAGATCATCGAGGCAAAATAGGCTAAGTTCGAAAGATTCCCGACCTGTTTGGTAAGACCAGGAATCTTCGAGAGGGTACCGATGGTAGCGATTTCGCTTCCGGGGAAGTTCTCTTGGGTCCAGGCTTCTAAATCTTCGACTGCCAAGTGAACGACAGCCAGTATTTCCACAATGGTCACAGGATGAAGAGCTTCACCGTCTTTCTTATTGTGGTAATGAGATGCGAGGCGTCGCGAGAGATCTCGCACGTCATAAAAGTATCTCAACGGATCGGTGAGTGCATTTTCATCAACTTCGGCGATTTTAGTACGGAAGTCCTCGACAATATTCATTGCGGCTTGATCCCGTTCCCCCCAAAACTCGGGTAGATCCGGCGCAGCAATTTGTTTTGCTTTCTCCGATAAACTGGGTTTCCAATAAGTCGCAATTAGCCAGGCTACCAACCAGTTCATCGGTAGGATCCAAACCAGGGTAAGCAGCCAGCCCGTTTGGAATAGTGCGATGATTCCGAGTACTACATACAGAATGCATGGTAAGGTCCAAACAAAAAACAGAACAACAATTCTAGGATTGTTGAGTAGTTGTTTTAACAACAGTTTCATTTAGGGGATTTTCCCCATAGTTGGTGGCCTCGTGCGAGTTGATCGGAAAACATGGTTTTAAGTTCTTCGTCGGATGGCGTTTTTCCTTGGGCCTGTGAGGAAAAATACCAATCCACGACCTTGCCCAAGGCGTACGTGAACGCAAAAGAAGCCGCGATGCTAGCTGCGATTCCCACAATAGGGATAAATTTTAACAACTCACGTGATGCTAATCGCAAAACGACCTGTGTACCGGCGACATTCGAGAGGGCAATCCAGTGTTTGCTGGTCATTTGTTGTTCGTAAATCGATGCAATCTTCTTTGCCATTCGCGTTTGAATAGCTAAGACGATTGGCATATTCACCCATGGTAGAGGAACGGCGCTGGCTGTCGCTGCAAGGGTGCTAGAGGCCATGATTTGCCAATGGACGCTGCGACTCAGTTCCGAATTTTCCTCTATTCTTGGAGCCATTGCGGCGGCCCACGTTTGACGGTACGCGGCGGGTAGCATCGCGAGAATGCGTTGTTTTAGAACGTGTTCTCCAAAAGCGTTGTTAGCGAAACCATCTTCCTCATGAGTAAAATCAATCAGGGCGATGTTATCGAAGAGGCCCTCAAACTGTTTGCGTTTGAGATCGATCAATAGTTTAAGCGGCTGGCTCATTTCAGACGGATAAGGTTGATCTGCGCGCGTTTCCACGACGAGTTCTGGGCCAGCGGAGAGGTCTCGTTCTGGTGATGCTTCGTGCAAGCACGTTAGAACGAGGAGTACGGGTCGATCGGGAGCCGCATTTCGGATTTGCCGAAACGGACCGATCAAAGAATCTAGAGCATGGTCAGCGAGTCTAACAGTGACCAGGATCAAATGACTTGACGAGTCAAACGATTGGATATCCTCTGTTGGATCGTAGTACGCTTCGCCGAGTCCTCGAGTATCGAGAAATCGCAGCAGAGGTTCTTCACTATTGGGGAAATCGTATCTTCTTGAGAATTTGGTCTCTGGTCGAAATCCTTGTCCGATCGTTGCATCGGTTGAGCCGGTAAGCTGTCGGACGATAGATGATTTTCCACTACCGGTTTTACCGAAGAGCCAGAGCGTGGGAATCGAAGCTCGATTTCGGATAGCTTCGAGTTGCGTGTTCAGTTCTGCATCAGACTCGGGGGGCTTGTCTCCTTTCTGGGAATTTTCTTGTTGTTTGAACAATCCGAACATTAAACTTCACCTAGCTTTCCTATTTTGACCGGCCTGTTTTTCTAGGTCGCATTCTAACTAAAATCGCCAAACTTTACCTGATCTCTACCAGGCTCATTTGAGAAACGTTCGTACAGCCATCTCGAACTAACAATCGATCTTTCCGTTGTGTCGGTCATTATCCGCATGATTGCACACCGTCCGCGGACCGATTCGATTGGAAAAATGGAAACCTTAAGCAGTTTGTTACCAAACCGAAAAGCCACAGGACAACAGCTTTTTGCTCGTTGTCTTTTGGCATTTTGCGTGGTAATTCTCGCGGGGGACATTTCTTCAGCGTGGACCGATGATCCACGCGATTCGTTTGCCGTTCAAGTCATTGAGCCATATCCAGTTTCAACGGTTCCTGGCAGGTCTGAGCTAACTTTAGACGAGGATCGGATCCTTCACTTGGCCTGTCAATGTAGCCCCGTATCGAATTTGATGTTATCGCTTGCTCGTTCTCAGGAAGCCAAAGGCCACAAGTCGGAAGCTGAACAAAAGCGTGAAGCAATCGTCTGTTTACTCGCCAACGTTGCAGCCCATAAGACCAGGTCGGAACGTGCTGCGGGAGCGATGAAAGCTCACTTCGGCTTGGCCGCTTCAAGGCTCGGAGGCGAGCTCGTCATGAGAACTGAAGCCGAGCTTGCTCAGCAGACAGAAATACAGATTAGGCTCATCGAAGCAGGAATTTCGATACCAGACGACTCGTTGTTGACAAGATTGCAGAATGAAACCAAGGATTCAAAGCTGGAGCTAGAATCCAAAGATCGGGTGTTAAGAATTCAGTTGTCAGGATTGATTCCCAATGCGTATGCATGCAGTTATGAGCCGGTAGTAAAAATCGAGCTGCAGCCTTGTGATATCGACGTGTGTGAATATGTTGAAAAAGCGTTAGCTTGTCATTACGAATTGATCGCTCTAGGAAAGATTCGAAGTCTGTTGGGACCTGAGTCTGTGGAGACTGGGAAAGAAATACTGGCACTCGTTGCAAACGTACCTGTGTTGCCGGCAGGGAAGGCTAGTTTGTTGTCACGATTAAAATCCGTCTTGGACCGGACCGATCGGACGTTGGAATCGGACAAGCAAAAGTCTTGGTTAGGCACGTTGATTATGGAGCGTAGGCGAGAGATTGCTCGCGAAATCGAGGTTGCTTATGAGAATAAAAGGACTGCAGCTTTGCGTTGGAGCCTTGTTAAGGAGCAACTCAACGCGTGGTCACGTCGGGTTGAGCAGCTCGAAAAGCTTGGAGAAGAAAACCGAGGGACGATAGCCGAGTTGGGAGGGGCGAAGCTTGCAAAGCTAAAGGAAGAGGCTCGATTGATAGAGCGTTGGTTAGAGTGGCAGATGGCCAACGTCGATTTAAGATTGGCGATGGGCGAGTGTGTTTGCCCTGAATAAACGATACAACTCGTGTCGTTACTTGGAGATGATTTCGAGCAATACGCCATTATCCCAAACGCTGTGGGTTGAGAGGCAATTCACAGGGCGGAATGCTAGCCATTTAGTGGGGCTGACCTGGGTAAAGTTGAGAAAATTTTCGGATTGTAGCGGTTGTAGCGGCCGATACATCTCTCGTCGATTTTAATTCACGGGGGAGTATATGAAGTCGTTCGTTAATTTAATGGTTGTATTCACTGTTCTGCTCGGCAGTGTTGGTTGTACTGGCATCCGCATAGTTCACCACGGCGGATATGGACCTTATGACTCGAGTATGCCGGGATGTGATCCATGTGGATGCGAGGTGGCAGCCCCTCCCGCTTGCGATAGCGGTTTTTGCGGACCTGGAGTGCTTCACCGAGTTGGAGATCGGCTGAGATCGGTCAATAGTAGTTCTGGTTGCGGAGAGGTTTACTGGGACGAGCAAATCAACGAGCCCAGAGTATGCGATCCATGTTGTTTTAATGGTGAGTATATTGGTGGCGGAGACTGTGGCAGATGTCCAGGCGCTTTAGCACGACTCCGCGAGTTGTGGGGATTCCGATACTTCCCGTCAGAATGTGCGAGTTGCGCTTCGACAACAACTAGTGATTGTGAAAGTTGCCAATCAGCGGTCGTTGTTGATGAACATAGTAGTGTACCGGCTCACCAGTCACACTCGCCGGAAGCGAAGCCTCAGCCAACACCAGCGGTTCGGCCCTCGGAGGCGGGTACTGGAGAGGAAATTCGTTCTGTAGTTGAGCCCGTGCCGGGATCCTCTGCTAGAATGCGAAGCACAGGACCGGCTGTCCGTGTTGTGTCCCAGCAGAGGGGGGCTACGAAGCCGGCCGTTCCACGACTCGCAACACGATAGTTAATGCAATGCAGAAAGCTCGCTTAGGCAATTCCGATTTGTTACTCAGTCGCATGGGTATTGGTGCCTGGGCGATGGGGGGGAGTGGTTGGTCGTTTTCGTGGAGTCATCAAGACGACAGCGATTCGATTGCTGCGATCCATGCAGCGCTGGATGCGGGGATGAATTGGATCGACACGGCTGCCGTTTACGGTTTGGGGCATTCCGAAGTGGTTGTGGCCAAGGCCCTAGCCACTTACTCAGGTGCGCGGCCTTATGTGTTTACAAAATGTGAACGCACGTGGGATGATAGTCGGCAAATCATCAAAAGTTTGAAGCCGGAGTCTATTCAAAAGGAATGTGAAGCTAGCTTGAAGCGGTTAAATGTCGACACCATTGATTTGTATCAGATTCATTGGCCAGAGCCTGACGAAGACATCGAAGCCGGTTGGGATACGTTGTTGGGTTTACAGCGGTCAGGGAAGGTTCGTTGGATCGGGGTCTCCAATTTTAATGTTAGTCAGTTAAAGAGAATTCAAGCTCTGGGAACGGTAACGTCGCTTCAGCCACCATATTCGCTGGTACGGCGTGAAGTGGAAGGGGAGATTCTTCCTTATGCTCTAGAGCAGAACATCGGCGTTATTGCTTACTCGCCTATGGGATCTGGGCTGCTAACTGGTGCCATGAGTCAAGAGCGACTCAACAATCTGCCATCAGATGATTGGCGACGGAAAAGTGCGATGTTTCAAACGCCGCTGATCGAGAGAAATCTCCGCATCGCCGAGGAGGTCAAGCAGGTTGCATCGGAACTGAATCGGTTGCCGGGTGAAGTAGCCATTGCTTATGTGCTGCGGAATCCGGCCATCACGGGAGCTATCGTTGGTTTTCGCAATGCGAAGCAAGTTGGCGAGTTGTCACGAGCTAGCGATTTAGACTTGAGCGATAAACTCTACGGTCGGTTGCAAAGCGCCATAGTCGCTTAGTGCTGCAACTCGTAGATAAACTTGATTGGAGAACCCAAGAAATCTTAACCTGCAGCATGAGCAAGGTACAATTCTCCCAGAGAGAGAATTCCCTTTCGCACGCGTCGGGTTAGGATGGACATCATCTCCGAGTTGTGGCACGAGGTTGTGAGCGTTAGCTTTTTAGAGGCATCGCAAGCTAAAATTGGCCAGGCGAACTCTCGGGTTTCGCCAAAGGGTCAAAACAATCGGTCCCTAGTATCTCTCAGGACAAGGAATTGGGTAGGTTCGGAGCAGGCTGCTCGAAAGGCGGGCTAGCTGGGTTTTCAGGTCCCTATACTACTCCCCAAAGGGCATTGCCAGCCCTGAGAGAATTTTCTGCCACTTACTTCGAAAAGCTCATCTATGTCCAAGGAAACCTTTCGTGTTTTGCTTCAAAAGGAGCAACTCGTCTTTTCATCAGCTCACTTCATAACGTTTGCGGGGGACATATGCGAGTGTCTGCATGGGCATAATTACGGCGTGCGAGGGGAGGTTCAAGGAGCGTTGGACGAGAATCGTTACGTCATCGACTTTATCGCGTTTCGCGATAATTTGGCCAAGATCGTAAAGCGGCTCGATCACCACATGTTGCTGCCGATGCATCACAGCATGATTTCCGTCGAGCAGGAGGGGGAGGAAGTTACGGTCCGATTCAAGAACAAGCGTTGGGTCTTTCCGGCGGAGGATTGCATATTGCTTCCGATCGTTAACACCACAGCGGAGGAGATCGCAAGCTGGATAGGCAAGGAGTTAGTTCGAGAGCTTTTTCCTACTACAGGCAGTCGCATCGAATGGCTCGAAATTGGAGTCGATGAGAACAATGGACAGTGGGGGTATTGCCGATTGCCATGGTCAGCCCAATTGTAGCGGCAAATCCGCAGCAAGAAAAAAGTCTATCTAAACGATACCGCTTTGGCCGACGCGTATAGCAATATAGAGTTTTATAGCGAGACATGGGTGTTGAGCAGAGAATTCTAGGTTTGTTGGACGAGGCAGCCTATGTCGATGAGTATGGTAGAAGAAGGGATCCACAAATCCGCCATACTTCTTATGGCGTTGGAGGAGGATGATGCGGCTGCATTATTAGCCCGATTGCCACCAAAATATGTAGAGGCCGTATCTCTGGCGATTGCACAGATTGACGACATTCCAGGGCAAGTCCAGGAAGAGGTCATCGAAGAGTTCTTTGGAGGTCAGCCTAGTTCGTTAATCCATGCATGTGGTGGGTTGGAAAAGGCCAAGGCCCTCGTCAAAAAGGCATTAGGCAAAGATGCAGCCGACATGCTCGCCATATTGCAGCAGACCATTGAGTCGCTGCCGTTTGGTTTTTTGCAAAAAACCGATGCGCAGGACATTCTATCGTTCATCATGGACGAGCATCCGCAGACGATTGCGGTCGTAATATGTCACGTCCCACCTGCAACTGGCGCAGGCATCCTCAACGGGCTTCCGCAACAAAAGCAACTGGCGGTGATTCAGCGCGTGGCAAAGATGGGGCAAACCAGTCCGGAAGCGATTGCCGATATCGAGCGGGCGCTAGAGTTTCGAATGTCGATGGTTATGCATCAATCGTTCCAGAAGTCGGGTGGTGTACCTGCTGTTGCTGAGATTCTAAACGTCACCGACCGGGCGACCGAACGCATGGTCTTGGAAAATCTTTCCAAGGACAGTCCCGAGTTGGTCGAAGAAATTCGTCGACTCATGTTTGTTTTCGAGGATATACAAAAGCTAACCGACAAGGATATTCAAACCCTGCTCAAGAATGTCGAGACCAGTCAATGGGCGATGGCACTCAAGGGATCGAGTCAAACATTGCAAGACAAGGTGATGAGGAATATGTCCCAGCGTGCTTCCGAAATCCTCAAGGAAGAAATTGGATTCCTGGGGCGGGTAAAGCTGAGCGATGTCGAGTCTGTGCAACAAAAAATTGTCGATGTCGTAAGGTCCTTGGAAGAATCTGGCCAATTAGCGAGGCCAGGTAACGACGGCGAAGAGGAATTTGTGGCATAATAAAGGTTGCGTATACACCGACTCCCTCCTTTCGCACTGCTGTATTTTAGACAATGGGTGGTCTGGCTACCGATTAGTTTGGCCACCGAGTAGATCTCTACTGGGTTAGATACCATTGGCATAGATACGGCGTGGATCCTGCCATATATGATTGATCGATTGCTTTTCCGCCTCCGAACTCTGAGTCTCTTTCGAATTTCCATTGCTATTCCCTGTTTACTTTTAGCGATGGTTGGGTTCACCATCGGAGAAAACTCGCGCGCTGATGAAACTAAGCTTGAGTTCTTCGAATCGAAGATCCGTCCCGTTTTGGCGGAGCATTGTTACTCTTGCCATAACTCGCTGGGGCAAGCCGATAGTGGGTTGGTGTTGGATTGGAGGGGGGGGATTAGTGCTGGCAGTGATACCGGGGCGATTGTAATACCAGGAAATTCCGAGGCTAGCAGATTGATAGCCGTATTGAAGCATGAAATCGAGGGGCTTGAGATGCCTCAAGGTGGAGCGAAGCTAGCGTCTTCCGTCATTGCTGATTTTGAGAAGTGGATTCGAGACGGAATAGTGGATCCCAGAAGTACACCGCCGACTAGGGAGCAATTCGATGCAGAAACGTCATGGTCTGCTACCTTTGCGCGCCGATTAGATTGGTGGAGTTTACAAAAAATTGCACCGGTTCAAACTGAAATGTTGAATCGTTTGAAGTTAGAGCAAACGGGTATTTCCGGGGGGAGTTCCATCGGGATAGATAACGCAGGCCTTTCTCCGAAGCTAATCGATCAATTCATTGATCATGATCTGAAGGCAGTTGGATTAACAAGGCAGAAACGAGCTAAATCAGAACAGCTCGTACGACGTCTTTACCACAATTTGATTGGACTACCTCCTAATGAATTTGAAATAGCGGACGGCATCCAGAGGATCGAGCAGTCACAGGGGATCGAGGGTGTCGTCGATGAGATTATTTCGCGTCCTGAATTCGGAGAGAAATGGGCTCGTCATTGGATGGATTGGATTCGGTACGCCGATTCGCACGGGTCTGAGGGGGATCCCGTTATCGACAACGCTTGGCAGTATCGCGACTATTTAATCAGAGCGATCAACCAAGACATTCCGTACGATCAAATGCTACGTGAGCATATTGCGGGAGACCTTCTCGAAGATCCTCGACTGAATCATGATTTGGGAATCAATGAGTCCATGCTTGCGGCAGCACATTGGCGAATGGTGTTTCACGGTTTTTTTCCCACGGATGCCTTGGATGAAAAGGTTCGGTTTCTAGACGATCAAATCAACGTTTTCTCCAAAGCCTTCCTAGGTTTAACTGTATCGTGTTCACGATGTCACGATCATAAATTCGATCCTATTAGCCAAGAAGACTACTACGCGTTGTTTGCTCTGTTGAACAACAGCCGGCCTGCCAGAAGCGTAATAGACACTCCACAAAGACAGCAATTGAATGCGGAAAAGCTTCAGATTCTAAAGCAAAAAATACGTGACGAGGTCGGTAGTCAGTGGATCGAGGACAAGGACAGACTGGCAAGAGATCTATTGACTCGCAATGAGTTTCCTGATCGACCGTCACCCTTTCGGCGTGCATTGCCGATTTGGTTAAGCATTAAGCAATCGCTTGCCAGAGGAGATAGCGTCGAATCTATTCGGCAGGCCATTTTAGAGAATCGCATCGCAGGTGGTCAGGGGGCAAAGAGTTGGTCCTTTGAAGAGGGACGAAGTAATGCGGATTGGATCGCTAGTGGATTCGGGGTGGAGTCGACAAGAGATGGTAGTCCTCGCATATCGAGACCCGGGGAGTTCCGAGTCGCAGTCGAGGGGGATGCCATTATTACAGAGTTGCTGCCGAGTGGCATTTATTCAGGTCTATTGAGTTCGAAGCATGCGGCGCGATTAAGTTCGATAGATATTCCGGTTGAAGCAGGGATGCAGCTTTGGGGGTTGGTTCGTGGTGGAGGGGACTCGACGCTTCGAGGAGTCGTTCAGGACTATCCGAGGATGGGAGGCATCTATCCTTTTGTCAAACCTGGTAGTGAATGGCGATGGGAACGTATCGATATGACCTATTGGGAGGGGGATTCGATGCACATCGAGTTAGCCCATGCATTGGATACAGCGATGCCAAATTCGGACCGCCAGCGTTCGTGGTTTGGGGTCAAAGAGATCGTGTTATCAAAAGATGGGAACCAGCCTCAGTCTGGAGTTAGTGGGACTGATTGCTTTGAGTCTGTTTTAGAGCCTAGCTTGGGGGCAACTCTAGAGGTGGTAGCGAATCGATTTGTCGACGAGATCATAAAGGGGATTGTTGCATGGCGAGATGGATCTATGACAGATACCCAAGCCGTCTTGATCGAGGAGATTCTGCAAGCAGGATTATTGGCTAACCGTATGGAGCAGTTTGCAACAGAAAGGCTAAAGCGACTCGAATCGCTTGTCGCCGAGTATCGCAATTTAGAGAGGGAAATAATATCCCCTACGAGAGTGCCGGGGTTGGAGGAGGCAAGAGGGAGGAAGCAACGGTTGTACGTGCGGGGAGACCATAAGAATCCATCGCAAATTGTAGAGCCAAGATTTTTGTCGGCCTTTGCTCGCGGGCAGGATGCATCCGGTTTTGATCGGCGGCAGTTGGCCGAGGCGTTATTGCAACCAGAAAATCCTCTTGTGCATCGCGTTATAGTTAATCGGGTTTGGCATCATCTTTTCGGTAGAGGGCTTGTACCTACCCCAGACAATTTTGGTAGATTGGGAGAATCGCCTACTCATAGAGAGATGCTTGATACGTTGGTTCACGTATTTCGAGCCAATGGTGCATCGCTCAAATCGTTTATTAAATTTTTAGTGTTGTCAGATACTTGGCAGACCGATTCCAGGCCATCTGAAGAGGCGACTCGAATTGATCCCGACAATCGGTTATGGTCCCACGCTATGGTGAAGCGATTAGAGGCGGAAGGGATCCGAGACAGTTTACTCCGGGTTTCTGGGGAATTGGATCAATCCAAATACGGACCAACGGTATCGGGCGATAGCAATCGACGGGGTGTTTACGTTCGAGTTCAGCGAAACAGTCTAGATCCTTTCCTTAGAGCATTCGATTTTCCAGAACCATTTGCCACGACTGGGCGTCGAGATGCTACGAATGTGCCGGCTCAATCATTGGCAATAATGAACGATCCTCAGGTATCGAGACTCATAAACTCATGGGCAAAGAGAATGCTTGAGGGAGAGAACGCCACGCGAAGTTCGCGAGAACGGCTAGAGCGAATGTTTGTCGCTGCCTTAGGCCGAGTGCCCTTACTCAAGGAAGTCGATTTATTAGAGAGCTTTCTTGAAGAATCCCGTTTATCCATTGATGCCAGAAAGAAAGCTGCCACCGAAGCGAAAGAGAACCAATATGCATTGCAAAATCAAAAGGAGAAGTGGATCGAGATCGCGCGCGAAAGATACTTTCAGAAAATCGGAGAGGCACCATCTTTAAGAGGTCAGGTGCAGCCTTTGGTTCGTTTTGATTTTGAGAAAGGCTTAGAAGATGAAAGTGGTAAGATTACGCTCGAGCTATTCAACGGGGCGAAGGTTGTTGGTGGAGCGCTGGTAGTCGATGGCAAAGGGTATGCCGTGTCTAGCTCGCTATCCAAGTTGATTGAAAAAGCTCCCCTTTCCGGCAAAACTTTGGAGGCTTGGGTACAAGTGGATGGATTGGATCAGAGGGGGGGAGGAGTCATCAGTATTCAATCTGCCGATGGAGCACGTTTTGATTCCATTGTTTTTGGAGAGCAAATGCCAAGGCGATGGATGGCTGGAAGTGAGGTTTTTGCCAGAACTAAGTCCTTTAATGGCCCGGAAGAAATCGAAGCCGGGGATCGCGTTGTTCACATTGCGATTGTTTATCAAGAGGATGGCACAATTGTTGGATATCGTGATGGGATACCGTATGGAATGGGGTACCAAGCAGGAGGAGTTCAGCAGTTAGGTTCGGGGGAGACTGTTTTGAGTTTTGGGGTACGGCATCTGCCAGCATCAAATGGCAAAATGTTGGTTGGCAAGATATGGGAGGCCCGACTGTATGATCGGGCGTTGAATCATTCCGAGATAGAGTCGTCATTCCAGTCTTATCAACATGGATTCCAGCTTTCTGCGATTCCAGAGCTGTTGGATGCACAGGAACTCGGGGAGTGGCAACAGTTAGATGCTCGATCGAAAGAACTTTCGAAGGCTTGGGAATCTATATCGCACGATTTAGACGCGGACCCTGAGTTGCAGGCATTGAGTGAGGTGGGACGCTCTATTTTTATGATGAAGGAGTTCCTGTTTATCAGGTAAGTTAGCATCATGCAGAATCAAGATGGTGGAAAAATGAATCAACAACGAGCAACCGATACTGGTCATGTGGCAAGCGGCATACTCAGTCGTCGACGAGCTTTGGAGAAGGCCTCGATGGGGTTTGGTGCGGCTGCCTTAGCTGCTATGCTTTCGGGGCAAAGTCGGGCGGACAATGGCAAGCTACCAAAGGATGCTGCATTATCCTACACTCAAACACCCGCGAAAGCGAAGCATGTGATATTCTGCTTTATGTCGGGTGGTGTATCCTCGATCGATTCTTTTGATCCGAAGCCCAGGTTAACGAAGGATCACGGGAAGCCAATGCCCGTCAAAATTGAACGAACCATGTTCAATAATAACGGCAACATAATGGGAAGCCCGTTTCCGTTTACGCCATCGGGGCAATGCGGGATGCCCATCAGCAGCCTGTTTCCTCACATTGCGAAAGTGGCTGATGAGATCGCGTTGATTCGGTCAATGACTGCGCCATTTAATGAGCATGCACAAGCGAACTTTTTTATGCATACCGGGTTTCCCATAATGGGATACCCTAGTGCGGGTGCGTGGGCAGCGTATGGTCTCGGGACAGAAAACGAAGAATTGCCCGCTTATGTTGTTTTGCAAAGTGGTTCCGCAGTAGCACCTCACGGGGGCGTGAGTTTGTTTAGCTCGGGGTTTCTACCAGCACACCGTCAGGGATCCATTATCAGAGCAGATCAAAAAGATGCCGTTCGGAATATAAAGCCATCCAAACCATTCGACTTGCAACGTCGTCAATTGGATTTGGTTAAGCAATTTGACGATCAATTGCTAAGTGAGCAGTTCGATCCGCAAATTGAGGCGGCTGTTCAGAATTATGAAACAGCCTTTCGAATGCAAACATCTGTTCCGGATCTTTGTGATCTATCGGGGGAGACCGCTGGTACATTGAGCATGTATGGAGTCGATTCACCAGATGTCGAAAAAGCGGCCTATGCCCGACAGTGTTTGATGGCTAGGAGGTTGGTGGAGCGAGGGGTCCGATTTATAGAGCTAAGTTGCTTGACTAGAGGGATTGGGGCAGGAAATGGGCCCAACCCATGGGATCAGCATAGCGATTTAGAGCAAGGACACGGGGCGATGGCAGTTCAAGTCGATCAGCCGATTGGAGCGCTGATTCAAGATCTAAAACAGCGAGGGCTGCTTGAAGAAACGCTTATTGTTTGGGCTGGTGAGTTTGGACGCACTCCCTTTTCGCAGGGCTCCCACGGACGCGACCACAACCCTTATGGGTTTTCGGTTTGGTTAGCAGGTGGGGGAGCTAAGGGGGGGACGATCTATGGACAAACAGACGAGTTAGGGTACTACGCAATCGAAAACAAGTGCACTGTGTATGATCTGTGGGCGACTGTGTTGCATCAATTAGGAATCGATCATGAGCGGTTAACTTATCGATATGGTGGTCGTGATTTTCGTTTGACCGATGTTCACGGCGAAGTCCTTTATGGGGTAGTTTAAGACGGGACTAATCCTAAGGGGACCGTTCCAAGAAAGTTGCCCGCTCAAAAAAAGGATCTAAGCCACACGTGGCTATTTGCAATGCTGCGTCGCCGCTATTTGCAATCGCTATTTGCCATACAGTGGATTCACTTGCGGCACAGCTGAGATCAGTAAACGAAAAACCCCACCCAACCTAGATCGGTCACGCCCGAAATCCGATCACAGCTGAGTGGGGAAGTTCTTTTGTTTTGGTTTCAGATCAACTATCGGTTAACTAGACTTTTGCCGTTAACTTTTCACGAAGAATGTCATGCTTAGGTGTAGGTGTCGACCCAAACTAGTTGACATGTTCAGTTTTTCGGTTCGCGTTTCTCTGATTCGCAAAATATGCCATTATTCGCATGCAGTGGCAAGTACCCCGCCACAATTTTACGAAAATTTCTCTTCAACAGACCGTAAGTATTTACCTAGGCCGTCTAGTTTTGGTCTCGGCTATGACGCGATGCGATTTCAAGCCTGAATTCCGAGAACAACCCTCACAAACTCACCCAGCTGGCTATGCAGGCGAGGAGGAAACTGGGTTTTTCTTTGGTAATCTGCGAGCTTGATTACTATGAGGGTATGAAAGCCACCAACCCTCGCAAATCGCATCAACTTCAATCATTTGTCAGGCAACTGTGTATCGTTGTCTGTGGTTTCTCGATCTGTCTCGCTTTAGGTGACGGTAGAGAATGTCTTTTAGGGCAGGAAAAAAACAAAGCGCAAGTTTCGGACGCGACCAGACAGGTCAAGCCGATACAGCGTAGTACGGTTTCCTACCACAAAGGGGCCGCAAATCAGGGGGGCAATAGGCGACCTGTCGCATCGGCGCCGCGAGTCGACTGGACGACACTTCCGTCAACATACACCCATGCACCTGACGGTCAGAGGGTCGATCAGTTTGTCACCGTTTCGCCCGAACCTATCGTAGAGATTCCCGCCAGTGCCAAGTCAGGGTATCGGCATACCCGCAGTACTTTGCAAGCTGGTTTCAGTTCGGACAATTATCATTCGGTTGAACAATGGGGTGCACCGATCCGGCCATATGGAGAATGGAGATATCCCAATCGTCCGTTTGCGGTGCCTTATGGAGTCTGGGGGCCTCAGTTGCCGCAAGTTGTCGGCGGCGGGATAGGTCTTTTTCCCGGTGGCTTTCCTATGGGACCTCAACCGTTTCCGAATATGAATGGCAACAATATGGTGCCTGGCGGCCAAGGGCAGATGGCTAATCCGTGGATGCAACCACCGATGGGGCTGCCCTTTTTCGGAGTGGGGCCTCAAAATGTTTTATCGCCAATGCAGGATGACTATTATCCACAAACACCGGTTTTGCAGGATCCCAATTATTATCCGCTCCGAAACGGACTAGAGTAGCTTTTGCCGCTGGGCTCTTTCGATCCACTGACCGAGAGATTCCCTTGTCGACAGTCTTTGCCAGCCGAGTTGGGTAACCGCTTTGCTGGAATCAACTCGCCAGCTCTCTGCTGATGCCTCCCGAATTTTGTCTCGAGTGAGAGTAATCGGCTGATGAAAGAGAGAGCTGAAAAGTTCACCAGCGTATCCCAGGCAATAGCCAATCGCTTTGGGGAATGGAACGGAGATAACAGACTTTTGGGTTATCTCGGAAAACAGACCGCCAAGTTCTCTCAGGGTGAGGAAATCATCCGAGGCCGCATTATAGACACCCATACCGTGATCCGCGTCTCCGTTGGGGGTTAACGAGCCCGCCCGTTCTCCGCGTCGGGCGACGAGGATCATTAGTTCGACCAAGTCGCTTACTTCGATAAATGAGAGTGGAGCGTCTCCAAGGCCAATCATGGGGTTCAGGCGTATGCGATTCATCGTTTGCAGCAATCTTAGAAATTCTTTGTCTCCAGGTCCGTATACGATTCCGGGCCTGATCAAGGAGACTGAGCAGCGCTTCGCAAAATTGAGCGAGGCACGTTCTCCTGCCAATTTGCTTCGACCGTAGTCGGAGATTGGGCTCGGCGGATTGCATTCCTTGCGGTTCCCTAGTTTTTTACCCGGCCCGGCAGCGGCAATCGAGCTTAGGGCAACGAATGTGGTTTGATTGAGACTTTCCGTCAGTGACTCGAGCAGAGTTCGCGTTCCGTGCTCGTTAACTTTTAACATGCTATCGAGGGTCCCCGAGAGCTTGCCAGCTAGATGAAAGACGACGTCGAAATTTTTGGGTAAAGCGTCCCCCCGTCCCGTTTCTAGATCGAATCGAATTGGTATAACCCCAATATCTCTTAGCTTTTTGTCTCCTTGTTCTGAACGTGAGAGACCGAAGATCGATTCCGCGAAGGAATTCGATTTGAGCTGTCGTACTAGATTGGAACCGATGAATCCGGTAGCGCCGGTAACGAGCGCTTTTTGAAACTGCATAGCTCTGGGAATGGGAAAATCGTAAAAAAGCATCTCGTCAAAAACAGTTCTGACGAGCGGGCGACATTACTTTATAGTCAAAGGACGAAAGATGGTCGTATTTTTTGTTTCGGTTTCTCGTCAAGAATGATTGAACAGAAACGTTGTATTTCGTTCCCTTCTGGCTCTAGGATTGGTTTTATTGTCTGAGGATTGGCTGTTGGCTCGGAGAGTTATCCCGTTTCAGGGGTGGACTGATTATTCTCTTAGGGTTCATGGCGGGCCTCTTAGAGTTCATGTCGGGTCGCAAAACAAGTTGCGTAGTCGCTGTTTAGAGGCTAAAACGGGGACCGCGAGGATTGAAGAAAAGCTGGAATGCAACTGATCGCGTGAGTGGAAGGTTAGTTACCAAGAAATGCCAATTCCAAAAGTCTCCTTAACTGCCAAGATCTTTATTGGTCTCATCCTAGGGATCTTTATTGGTTGGCTAATTCCATCGGTAGGATTGGAGGCGAGACCGTTATCGAACCTCTTTTTAAATCTTATCAAGTGCATTATTGCACCGCTTGTTTTTGCAACCTTGGTCATCGGAATTTCGGGAACCGGGGACATGAAGCAGGTGGGCCGGATTGGGGCCAAGTCCCTGATCTATTTTGAGATCGTAACCACACTCGCGTTAGTGATCGGCTTGATAGCAGTCAACGTAGCGCAGCCTGGTAAGGGGCTCAGTTTAAGCAGTGTTGAGAAGACAGAGAATAAGAAAGAGCTTGCAGATCGTGCCAGTGCTCTGGCAAGTGAGGCAACTGAGGCGGTTTCGAAAGCATCCACAATTCTGAAGGAAGACGATTCGAATCAAGCAATAGAGCAAAGCAACAAGGCGATTGAGTTAGCGAGCGAAGCAACCGAGGTGTTAGGTCGTGCATTGGTCGCGCCCGAACCGCCCGCCAAGCCTCAGTCGTTGGGTGACATTATTGCACACCTGTCACCCTCATCGATTATCAAGGCGATGGCAGAGGGAGATGTATTGCAGATCGTAGTCTTTTCCGTTTTGTTTGCATTGGCAGTGACGAGTATTGGTAAGGAGAAAAGCGAGCCGATCGTAAAGTGGTGTGAATCGCTTGCGGATGTCATGTTTCGATTCACTGAGTTTGTTATGAAGTTCGCGCCGATAGGTGTTGGGGCGGCTATGGCTTACACCGTCAGTCATAGTGGACTGGAAGTGCTCAGGAACCTAGCTATGCTGGTGGGTACTCTCTATGTTGCGTTACTCGTACTGTGTTTACTGGTGTTACTACCAATCGCCTTGTTCTTTAAGGTACCGCTGAGGGACTTTTACAATGCGGTAAAGACCCCGGCTGTCATCGCGTTCGCAACCACATCGAGTGAATCTGCATTGCCAAAAGCGATGGAGAATCTTGTGAAATTAGGTTGTCCAAAACGAATTGTCGGATTCGTTCTGCCGACGGGCTATTCCTTTAACTTGGACGGGACGACTTTGTACCTAGCAGTCGCCTCGATTTTTGTTGCTCAGGCGGCTGGAGTTGAGCTTAGCTGGACTCAGCAGATTATTATGATGCTCACTCTCATGTTAACCTCCAAGGGGGTTGCTGGCGTACCACGTGCGTCGCTGGTTATTTTGCTGGGAACGTTAGCTTCCTTTAATCTTCCGGTCGAAGGAGTGATTTTGATCTTGGGCGTTGACGAGTTGATGGATATGGCTCGGACAGCGGTCAACGTGATTGGAAATTGTTTGGCCACGGTGGTCATCACCAAGTGGGAAGGCGCGTTCCGCAATGAAGAGTGGCAAAAGGAAATGGCGGAGGTGAGTCCAGTGCCTGCCGGCGTGAGTCTTTAGTGCCGTTTTGGATACTCAGGTTCGCGTTCATTTACGCAATAGCAGCTGGGATTGTAGAACGGCAGTTGTGTCATTCTGGAACGCAAAGTGTGTGTCATGCAGAATCGTATCGTTTTCGATAGTTTGGCTATGGTGGGCACAAAGGGGAATTTGTCGCGGTCGGGAGTCATAAGCTGCTTTGAGCATCAAGGTGTTTCTTTGGAAAAAAGATGGTTGCTGGCCGAAGTTTGATTTTAAAATTTCTGTTGATTTCCCTGCGAAAATACGCATTCAATATTCTGAGGTGTTTCCCAGGTTCTTTTTTTTCGGTTGGAGTCGACGCGGCATCCAGGTTGCTTCATAATCGGATTACACTGCGTCCGAGCGAGATAATCCAACTTGAATGGAAATCGAGGCCGCTGAGCTCGCCCTGGAATAGATAGACCGAAAACGCCAACCCGTTTCCGTTAGGACAACCGATAGATGAGTACGAGCGATCTTGTAGATGTAAGCAATGCCGATTCCATCGTTGAGGGAAGCGATGCCGAGCGGCTGGGAAGAGTCGAGGTCCCTAAAACAGCTCAGCCGCTACGAGTTTACTGGCTTTATTTGATACCGCTCGTTATTTTGCATCTCATGGCCTTGCTGGCCTTCGTCCCCTGGTTTTTCTCTTGGTCGGGGCTTGTAGTCGGCATTATGGGGCACTTTGTCTTTGGAATGCTGGGTATTACCGTTGGCTACCACAGGCTACTGACTCACCGTGGATTCACATGCCCCAAATGGTTGGAGCATACCTTCGCGCTTTTCGGGATTTGCAATTTGCAAGACAGCCCAGCACGTTGGGTCGCTATACATCGCATGCATCACCAGCACAGCGATCACCAGCCCGATCCGCATACGCCAATGGCCAGTTTGTTTTGGTCGCACATGGGTTGGGTTTTGTATCACAACCGAGATCACGATTCATTAACGAGCTTTGAGCGTTACGCGCGTGATCTCCTCAAGGATCCGTTTTACTTGAAGCTGGAACGGCGTGGGTTGTGGGTCAAGATATTCTGGTTGCACGCGGCCATCATCATGGCCTTGGGTGGATTGTTCGGTTTAGCGACCGTAGGTCCGAGTGGTGTCGTCCAGATGGCTGCAAGTTGGTTGGTTTGGGGCGTTTTTGTTCGGACTATTGTTGTTTTGCATGGGACATGGAGCGTAAACTCGATCGGGCACGTTTTCGGGTACAAGAATTACAAGACACGTGATGACAGCCGCAACAACTGGTTTGTGGCACTGATATCGCATGGTGAAGGGTGGCACAATAACCACCACGCACAACCTCGCGCGGCTCATCACGGTCATAGATGGTTCGAATTCGATATGTCCTGGTGGGTTATTCGCGCCTTGGAGACGGTGGGGTTGGCGAAAGACGTCGTGCGTGCAAAGAAGCTTCCCATGATCCACGATTAACGACCCCGCAGGTCTGTAGGCCGTCGCGTGATTGATATCATTTGCGGCTCTGCGATTCTTCAATGGGGACAGAAATGCGGTCATTCTTTATTGGCCGCTCTTGTCGGGCGGATAGCAATTGCGAGAATCTATAGATATCCGGTATTCTACCCAACGCCGTGGTTCTTACATTTTACGGGTGTCGGCAGCAAATTGCCGCTGCGGATCGCGCAGATCCTGAGTAAGTTGCGGATTGCGGTGTTGGCTGGCGGTTCCTTTGTTCACGTCTCGTAATTTAGAAACTTGAGGGGATGACCCATGTGTCAAAAACGCCTAGTTGTGTTAGTGGCGATTCTTTTTTGGATGTCATCTCCCAGTATGTTTGCTCAAGACTTTTTGAAGCAGCTCGAAGAAAAATTGCTTCAAAAGCAGTCGGCCCAGAAGAAAGAGGAGCCAACGAAAGAGGGAGCGTCGCCGACCGATCCGACAAAGGATACTGGTGCACAGCCCGTTAAACCTAGCGTTACGGAACAGGGTGATGAGTCAAGCAAAGAGCCACCTGCACTCGTTATCGGTGATCCAAACGGATCTGAGGAGATGCTCCCGCCCCCGAAGCCAGCCCCTAAGCCCAGAAGAAAGAATCCAATCCCTTTGCTTGAGAATGGATCACAGGAAGCGGGCATGCCGGTAGGTGAGGTTCCTGTACCAAACAAAAAGGCTCCCGCAGCTACTCCTGGATATTTGGGAATGACCGTCGAGTCCATAACGGGTGAGGGATTCGGGCTGAATGTGGTTGCTGTGACCCAGAATTCGCCAGCATGGAAAGCCGGATTCCAACCCGGAGACAAAGTGGTGGGCATTAATGGAGCCGCCGTGACATCCGTTGACTCCTTTGCAGAGTCGCTGGCAGTTTTTCCTGCTAGCACTGCGGTCAAGTTTTTGGTGGACAGAAAAGGAAGAAACTTAACGTTAACAGCCGTCCTTATGGATCGTGAGTTGGCTGCAAAGATTAATGGGCCACAGACGTTACCGATTCCCTATCAACCAACTCAGCTAGATGGCCAAGCGTTTTTTGGGGTGAATGTCAGCGATATGTCACCGGCTTTTCGAACTCAGTTTGCTATCCCGGCTTATCGCGGTGCTTCGGTTACCGACGTGACACGTGATTCACCTGCGGACCAGGCGGGACTTAGGCCAGGTGACTGTATTATTGGATTCAACGGCAAAGAAGTTCAGAGTGCGAATGAAGTTTTAGAGGCCGTTATGAGGTCAGCACCTGGCGAAGTCGTGACCATCTCCTTTTACAGAGGAATGAATCTTCGACAAGCGTCGGCCGTATTGGCGAGGGCGGACGGCTTGGAAATGCCGACGCTTTCTCGTGAGATCACCCAGGACATGCTGTCAGCCGAGTATGTTGCAGAGCTTCACGCTGAGCTCGATCGGCTCAACAATGAGCTTCGTGATGCCCAGCAACGCATGCAAAAAATGGAAGCTCGTTTGCGTCAGTTAGAGCGACAACGATAAGGTTTAGTTGATCTCCTAGGGATTTCATCAGTACAACGAGCTATCGAGCCTAGTGCCACAACTTGGAGATTACGCTGATTGCAGAACCGCCGAAATCCCACCCGGGCGCGTGGGCTTTGAAGTTGCGTGGTACTGCGTTTTCAGGCCAAAGGCGTACGCTTATTCGTCTTTTTCACCGGTGGTAACAGTCTTGTCCTCGGTCTGTTCCGGCTTTTTCTCAACGTTTTGCGGGACCACCATCACATAATGGGCTCTCGCTTTTACGTCTTGAACATCGAATTCATCTCGTTGGTCCAATCGTTCGGTTGAAACGACCATTACACGAGTTAAGCCGTTTCGAGTCAGAATCCGCGAAACGGTGCCGAGTCCAAAGTCGCTATGAAATTTACCGCAGAGATGAACCACTAAAACTGGTCTGTGGTGATGGCTTGCTAAAAAGTCTGTGATCGACTCCGCCATCGTATCATCCTTTAGACATTGTGCTTCGAAAAAGAGTCGCCCGGCGTCGGAATCTTCCATGCCACCATGTCCTTTCATGGCGTTGATAAAGTTTTCCCAGTAGAGATCTTTACCTGCTGTCGTTTTTCGAGCGTGCAATGGCGATAACGCACTTTCGATGGATTCTCCCTTAGATACCTTGGAAGCAATGTTGCGTGGCGTGTTGCCCGCGATAACTGGGAGCCGATGTTGTTTGGCGAGTTCGATGATAGGTCGGTAATGAGCCTCATAGTTCTTCCACGGTCGACTCGTTTTTAAGAAAGTTGGTTCGTCAATTCGGCCGGCTAGGTATTCGTTAAGTGCCCCCTGGCAGTCGCGTTCAAACATTTCCATGCTAATTGCGATATTCTGTCCGCTGTTAATCAGTTCCTGGATGATCTGCAGTTGCAGCTGATGAGCCCCATCGCTGTCGTGTTCTTCTCCCAGGACCAACACGTCGGAAGCGGATGCAAGTTTCGCCAATTCAGGAACAGAGACTTCGTTCCCGTCTTGAGTGCGAACCAAACAAGCAGGAAAGGCAGGCTCTTCAGAATGAGCGATCTCCGTGAAGGGTACTGACAGAATCAAAAGTGAAATCAACGATTTAATTTTCATAGAGGCTGGCCCGAAGGTGCAAACAAAAAACTACGACCGTATTCTAGCTAAAGAGAAAGCCCATCGGTTAGTAATTTCTAAAACGAGGTTAGAGGGCTAAAAAAACGCATCGAGCGATTGTGATGCCTAGAACTTTTTTCAAGAATCCGATTTTAACGATTCTCAGGGGGGCCGATTGGTTGCGATGTTTCGCGCAGGACAACAACCATGGGTAACGGTCTCGCCACGCTAAAGCCCCCGAGAACTCGATCAGAGGGGCGATTTGCGGTTACAAGAGCCTTTTGGGATTCCTGGCTTAGTCCCAGGATACTGCTTCCACCACCATCGAGGTTGGAGGCATCCCAGCAACCCAGGTCCAAAAAGAAATCAGCGAGTTCTACGGTGGTCATTCCTTCGCTGAATCCAGCTTGTCGGCCATCGACCACAACGAACCACATCGAGCCTCGATCCTTATCGAAACCAACTCCCGTTCGCGGGTGAAGGGACGTGTCACTATTCGCGATTCGTTTTCCCAAGCTTACGATTTGTTGGAAACCGCCAAACCCTTCCTCGACATTGTCTAGATCTCCTCGCAGGGCACCCATTTCGTGCGTATCGTTTTTAGTCCTCCAAATTGAGACGTATCCTGGTTGTGGCATGCTGTGGATTTTGCCGCCACTGGCAGCTAAGCCGGAGATATCGACCGGGCGCCCGGGGAACCAATTTGGTTTTACGGCGGGCTTGCCATTTTCTTCGGGCAATGCATTCCAGGGATTCGTGTTGAGTACCGCGAGAACTCCGGTGCTTTGATTTGCTAGCTGAAAGGGGCTCGTTAGCTCCGATTCTGCGGGACCATCGCCATCTGGATCTTTGGCAACGATTACTTTCCATTCGATGGTGTCTGTAGTTAGATCCATCTTAAGAACGTGTATGTTTAGTGGGCGAGGAGTTTTTCGTTCCAAGTGTAGATAGGAAAGTTTGCCACCTACGAATTCTCGCTTCTCTTTTACGATGTCATCTGCGTAAGCATCATCTGCATAAGGGACGAAACCACAAAGTGCACAGACCACAACGAACGATTGTGCAAGTTTTATTCGAGAAGGAGACTGTCGCATATTAAATTTTTCCTGTTCTATTTTCTTGGGATCGGGACAGCTCGATCTTCGCTGAGCAACAATAACGTAATCTCGACGTCCTCGGATTTTAAGCCATATTGCTTCTGTAGAGCTAAACCGTAGGCTCGAAGCTGCGGCCCATGGTATTCGATTCTATCTTGAATCCATTCATTTAATTCGTGTTTAGCAGGACGCATATCAGTCTTAAAGTCGATCAATTCTGCTCGTACAACTTTGTCACCATCGAAACCTAACACGCAACGATCGATAATTCCTGACAATAATTGATCATCGATAATCTGCAACAGTTTCCTTTCCGTAGAGACCTCAAGCTTAAGAATACGAGGTCGATGCCAAGCATCATAACGTGAAGAACTAAGGCAACGGGCAATCGAGTCCATTTTGCAATAACTCAAAAATCGGCCAAGCCAATCATCGATACGGATATAGTTCAATTCTTCTGCCGTTAAGTGAGAAGCAGCAATCTCGATAAGATTCTTTTTATTGGGTCTGTAATCTTCAATCCAGCCGTCGACTTCTTCGAACCATCGATGTACCAACTTTCCGATTGCCGAACCGGCATGGTCCTGCGTTCTCCACTTGTTACCTAGATTAACAAGGTCTGTTCTCTTGGATAGCGAGCTAGGTCTCAGCCATGGGAGGGTTCGTTTTGCGCGAGAGTCCGATCTGATTTTCAACTTTCGTTTTGGAGCATTTGGCTTTACTGCAGTCAATATGGGGGGCTCTTCTAGAGCGACTTCTTTATACCAATCAGGATTTCCCCATTGCTGGATCACCGCCCCTTTTTCGGCTTGTTGTTCTTCCGAGGCGAATATCGAGTGAAGCACCGAGCCCCATCGTTTTTTACTTGACGACGAGGGAGCCGTGTAGAGATACAAGGCTCGCTTAGCTCTGGTCAATGCGACGTAGAAGACGCAGAGAGCCTCCGCGAGTTGCTGGTTGGCGAATTCTCGAAACGCGATTTGCCAAGATTCGCTGAGAAACTTTTGTAGGCCACGATTCATATAGCGGGTGACACCAATCGGTGGTTTCGTGCGATCGCCATACATAGCAACATAGAGTGGAGGACGCGCCGAAATGGTCTGGTCCAGAGTAGGCAAGAAAACGGCATCGAATTCCAAGCCTTTGGACTGGTGGATCGTCATCACGCGAATCTTGCTAGCGCCGGGCAAGGCAACTTTATGCTGCTCTATATACTCAACGAAACCGAAGATGCTATCTGCTCCCATGGCATCGTAGCGGTAACCTAGTTGCATGAGTTGTTTGAGGCGTTCCTGATCTCTCTCATGACATTCTGGTGCCAACATCCCTGAGAGAACACCCAGAGTGTAGCCAAAACCACGTGCAATAAGCAATGCTCTAACGGCTTCCGACAATTGGTAGGGATCTGCCCATGTTGCCCGCTTAAACAGGGGATCCGTCGCGTCGCTGGCATCCGCTTTAGGAACGAGTGGTGAATTGACAACGTGGAAGTGTGCAAGAGAATCGCTGGGGTGGTTTGCTAGCCTCATCAAACTGAGCAGCAAGAGTACGGAGGCCGAATCGGTTAGCGGATTGCCGCCTTCTTGGCTGGCCTCTACTCCTCGTTCTCGGAGCAAGAGAATCATTTTACCTACATCGTGGTTTGTTCTGGAGAGGACTCCAATTTCGATCGATGGATTCGCTTGATGCAATTCCGCGATCCGATCAGCAACTTCCTCGAACAGCCCTTCGGCGCTGGACTCTCCATCGTCGCGGCGTGATTTAGTGTCGATATCAGCGTTTCTGAACTCAACGAATCCCGCTAAATCCGTTTTTGCCGTTTTATGAATTTGATAGTTTCGCGATACCCAGTCGACAATGGCTCGGGTGTCGCCGTTCTTTGCATCTTCTTCGTCTTCGTCATTATAATTGTCGTGACGATCTAGCTGCGTAAAGACTTGGTTCACAAAGTCAATAATAACCGGAGACGAGCGACGACTGAGGCTGAGTTTCTCTTTGAAGACATTTTGAATCTGTTGTCCTACGGACTCAAAAATCTCTGCAACGCCACCTCGCCAACCATAGATCGCTTGTTTCGTATCCCCGACGCAAAAGAAAGAGGTTCTGCCGGATTGATTTTGGACGATGGCTTCGGCAAATGGCTTTACAATCTCCCATTGAACTGGTGAGGTATCCTGAAATTCATCGAGCAGGAGGTGACTCACCGGGCAATCCAAACGGTGAGCTACGGTATCTAGGGTGACTTTGCTTTCGAATCCAGTGTTCAATTCGAGGGAGTCCTCATCCATCGATTCCTCAAGTCGATTCTCAGCTAAAGAATTTACAGAGTGGGCATGGGATTCCTCATGCAACGCATCGCGTTTGTGAAGAGCGATATTAGTTGACATCCAATTCGCCAAACGTTCAGAGATGTCGTCAAATGTAACCACACGACGTTTCATCTTTACGATATTTAGTTGTTCGTGAAAACATTTGATAACATTGAACGACGCTTCGTTTTGTCCTCGACGGCTAGTGAGTTCAGCAGATGCTGCTTTGCGGGCCAGCGTTCGAATCGCATGTATAAGTTCGAGATCGAGATTCTTCTTGTAGTAGGTGACGCAATCATCCTGGCAAGCTTGTACAAATGTGACTGTCAAAAAGTCGAGCCAGTTTCCGGCTTCAAAATTAGCGATCGCTTTGTCTCTGGCCGTTTCGTATCGTTTGTCACCAATTTTCGAGGTTCGGAAAAAGTTCAATGCGTTTTCCAGATCTTGTGGTTCGGGACTTGTCGGCACTGAGAGTTGGTGCCATGCCTCCTCCTTGGTTCGTCGGAACAGATCGTAGCCAAAGGAAACCGCTTGATCGATTTCATTACGAATACTTCGGGTAGCTTCACTCTTGGAAAGCTGTGATACTAAAGACTTGAGTGCTGTTCGATCGATATGATCGAACATGCGGTTGATGGCTTCGTGTTTGAGTTCTTCGAACTGGAACGGGTCGCACAAGTTCCAGCCTGGTGGTAATTTGAGCTCCAAAGCGAAGGAGCGGGCCAATTGCGAGTAAAAGCTGTCCAACGTGCTGACTCGAAATCTATGAAGATGTTGGCAAAGTCTAGCCAGCTGATATTTCGCCGATTCTCTGGTTATGGTTAGTGGTATTAATAAGGACTGAATTTGTTTTAAAGCCGATTCGTCTTCAACCGCAGTCGCCAGCCAGGATAGGACGCGATGTAAAATCTCTCCTGCGGCCTTGCGGGTGAACGTTGTGGCTAATATCGAGTCGACAGGCTCTTCGGAAAACAGCAATCGAACCGCGCGAGCAGCCAAGCTATACGTCTTGCCCGTTCCTGCAGAAGCAAGAATCATCTCTGGACGAAACCATTTTGGGTCAGGGCTTCCGATCGCGAAGTGCGGTTCCACGTAAAGTTTGTTCGGGCTCCAATTCTTGCCGGGACGATGAGCAATTTCTTTATGAGTCTGCGAGTCACCTTCGTCGGAAGACTCGTTTTGATCGTCGCTGTTCGTAGAAGACGAAGACTGCTGCGATTGATTAGGGTCTGCGTTCGGATCGCGTTGAGCTTCCTCAGGTTCCCAGCGTCTGGCCACGGTATGCTGCGTAATGGCTCCGTATTCATCAAAGGTCGAGATACCTGAGTAAGCTGGGGGCCAAAAGACTCCTTGATAGACTTGCCGAGCCAGCTCCGTCGCAGACTCAATGGCATCTCGGTGCTCCTGTGCGGTAAAGTCTGCTTTGACAAACTCGGTGTACTTGGGGTCTCGCGGTAACAAAATGTAGCCGAACGTAACCTTAGACAAATCAGTGATTCCAAGCTTTTCTATCAACAGTCCGTAAAGTGGTAACTGCCAATCGATCCACTCTCCATTTCGACGCAAATGATTTTCGCGAGGCTTGGTCGTACGATCGCCGGTTTTATAATCCCAAACAGCATAACTTTGCGTGCCCGGGTTGAAATCGATTCGATCGATACGACCATGTATCGACATGAATTTTTCATCGCCCAGCGGTAGCAGTACCCCATTATCTCGCGATACGCTGAATTCGATGTGCTGAATTTGCCAGCCTTCCTGCGCATATCTTGCTTGATGTTCTGCAAATGAGACCAATCTCCTTTCCGCTTGTTCGATTTGAATCATGATGGCGGGAGGTGGTTGCACACCAAAATTTTCGCGAGCCTTCTTTCTTAGTACATCGATTAGGAAGTCTGAGATAAGTTTTGGCTCTGTGGAGCATTCCGCGGGTGATCCCTTTAAAGATTCTAAGACCACATGCACCAAGTCACCAAAGCCACCTCCATCTAACTCCAATCGTTCATGTTCATATGCTTTGGCTTTTTCGATACGTCTAAGATAAAACCGGTAGGGGCATTGCGAATATTTTTTGAAGTCTGTAACCGCCATATCCCGGATCTTGGCATCGGGAGATGGCATGGGAATTGGTATATTCGATTGACCTGATCTCGGTATCCAGATGCTCGCAACTTCAGCGTCAGAATTAATTGGTTTCGGATCGATGAGCCATTTGACTCGTTTTGCCAACTCCTCTCCGGGAACGGAGAGTAGCAAACGACTAGGTGGCTGCGGGTCCCCCTCCACGCTGAGTTGATTCAATATGATTTGCATCGATTGACGAGTGTGCAGCAGCGTAAGCATGACGTAGCAATCACGTGCGTATCGGCGGGAGTTGTCCATCAAACCAAGTGCTGTTCTTAGTTTGTTCGGCAAGAACGCATCACCGTTGACCGATTCTGGAATGACTCCGTCGTGCATGCCCGTCAACATGAGTGCGGGGGCGTCATCGAGGGCTAACTCAAGCCAGCCGAGCATCTCGATTGCATCATCACTCTGAACGGGTGGGATTTGCATGGCATCCAATTGCCCAAGAGTCCAGGTGTACGCTTCGCTGAGCGATGCAGAAACGTCGAGATGGGAGGGGACGGTAGCCAATGTCTCGAAAACTTCGTTTAAACCATCGCTGGAGCGAACAAAAATATTGCCGGTTTCGTCCGAAATCGAGATTTCTTGTTTCTCGTAGACCGTCTTTACGACAATTCGTAATGGCTCAGCCCATTGGGAAATCTTTTGATTGGTGACTCGAAGAGGTGCCAGCCAATCGTCGATTAGGGCAAGCGTTGCCTGTAACGTAGCAAGCCCCTCTTTTTGTGGCCATTCCGGTTGATTCACACTGTTGATTAATGTTGATTCTAAATACTTATCGATTTCACAGAGAAAGCGAGTGTGTTTTAGATCGATCTCCTGGCTTGCTGTTCGTTCAGCTAGTTTTTCTGTGAGCCACTCTTGAACGTGCGGTATTCGAATGAGCCTATTAAAAGCCTCGATACTGCTCTCGGTGACATATTCCACGAAAGTATCTATGAGACGAATGGGTGGAGACTGCAGAATGGGGGACCCGGGACCGTACCTTAGTTTTACGCCAAATCCGCTTAAGGATTCTTGCAAGATAGGAACTAATGATGCATCAGGTATGCCGATTGTTATATTCTGGTTTGAGTAGATCGATCCAATATTGGCCAATTGAATGGCTAATTCGCGGGCCACGTCGGTCGGGGTTGAGCGAACATGAATCAATTCGGGCGAGATGCCAATTTCGAGATCTTGCCAATACTCTGGCAGTAGTGTTCCCTCGTCGCTAAATCCAGCCTCGTAAGATTTTGGTGCTCCAACCAGGATTGTAACGTTGCTCGATACCGCCTTTAAGAAGGCTCTTTGTGCTCGATTAAGGTCGACAGCTCCCAACACAATGACCTCTTTGTCCGTGCGCACCTCGTCGTGTTCAATTGCAAACTTTCGAGCAGTCTGAACATCCCAGAGGCCTGCTTCGTGAAGCTGATCTAGATACATGCGTTGTAAACTACCGAGGACTTGCCATCGAATCAGCTCTTGTTCGTCATTTATCTGACTCGCAACATAAGCAAAATCGGTCAGATCCGAAGCCAGTTCGCGATGGAGTTTACCGAGCATCTTGCCAAGCTCCATCCAAGCACGCAGCTCGTTGGGATCGGGAAGTTCGAGCAGAAGCGGCCTTATAAAATCGGGATCGGCTGATCTGAGGACGTTTGTCCAAGCCAGAGTCTGTTCCAATTCGTTAGCAAACGGAAGTTTAGCGCGGTAGAGTTTTTCGGGGAGGGAGCCAATGGTAAGAATTTCTGGCGGACGAAACACGAGGCCTCGTTCATTGGCTTTAGTCGCCATCAATTGAGCAAGCCGACGCCCAGCGTAAGACCCTGGAAGTACCAATATGCAGCTATCTAGATTCCAATTCGTTCCACGGCTAAAACGGTTGAATAAGTAATCCATTGCGGAATGCAGTAGTGGACGTTCCCAACCTAGATACTCGAGGTTCATGGGGCGATTCGTGTCGAGTAAATTTCCGGTGATGGCATTCGTCAATTTCTTTTTCACCATTCAGAACGTCCTTGCTGTCCGATGTGAGCGTTTAAAAAGTAACAGGCCTTTAAGATAGGCGGAACGAGTGACACGTGTGGTCACGAACGTCTCATCGAGACAAATTCTTAAGTTTTCGTTAGGAAATTCTAGTCTCAAAACAGGATGGGCCGGGGCCTGTCTCTCAGGAGCGACTCGACGGAGGATCTAAGAACGAAACGGGACGCCGAGACGGAATACTGCGTATTCGACGACTCCGAGTGCTCGGCTAGGTCAGGTAAGCGGTGTTCCGACGCTTAGTTTTTAGGCTACAATCTACGCTGCCTCTCTTTTTTAACTCGATCGGTTTTACAAGTAGGAGATTTTTATGGCAATCTGGCGTTACGCTTTCGGCTTTGCCACCATGTTTGGTGTTTTGAATGTTACTGTTGCGGCGGATGATCTGACACAGAAGTTTGTCGATTCAGGAATTACGCGGCGAGTCGGAGGATATCGACCGATCGAAAGCAAGATGGAAGAAGCGGAGGAGATTGTTAAAAAATTGCCAGAGGGGATTCAAAGTCCGAAATTTGGCAAACTGAAAATCGAAGATACAGAGTGGGCGTACGTTCTTGAAGAACCGGAAGAGGGAGAGCCACGGCTCTTTGTCGATTCCAACCGTGATGGGGACTTGACCAATGATCCCGCTACTCAATGGGTGGGGCAAAAGATTGGTGAGTTCAACCAATTCAGCGGTTCATGCAAGGTGGAATTGCCGAGTGGCGATGTCGGGACTGTCAATCTATATCGGTTCGATCCCAACGATAAGCGTCGCGAGAAGCTTGCTAATTCCGTGATGTACTACGCAGACTTTGGTTACGAGTACAAGTTCAAGCTAGATGGTTCCGAGTTCAGCACCTTCATTTCAGGTGCACCGACAGACCGAGCACCTCTTTCGATCGATCGAGACGGGAACGGAAATATCAGCCGTCGCTTTGAGGTTGCGGCGATTGGAAAGCCATTTAACTTTACCGGTACAACCTACCAATTCGTAATCGATGAGCAAAAGCTCGCACTAAAAGTCTCGGAAGAGAAAGTGGAGCAATTGCCACTCCCGCCAGACCTCAGTATGGGTAAAAAGGTTATTGAGTTTACTGCGACAACGATGGATAAAGCTGACATCAAGTTTCCGTCGAGCTATGCGGGTAAGATTGTGATGCTGGACTTCTGGGCGACATGGTGTGGACCGTGCATCGCAGAGATCCCGAACATGAAGCAGGCTTACGAGGACTGGAACGAAAAGGGCTTTGAGATCCTCGGAATTAGTTTGGACAACGAGGGAATGGATGAAAAGGTACGTGAATTCTTAGAAGAACGAGAATTGCCATGGGCTCAGGTTTATCAGGGCAAAGGTTGGGATATTGATCTCGCTACTACCTACGACGTTTCTGGTATTCCATTTGTGCTTTTGGTTGATGGCGATACGGGCGAAATCATCGGTACATCTCGCCAGCTCCGCGGACCAGGACTAACGGAGTACATCGGAAAGCAGTTGGAGAAACGAAGTTCTACGGAAAAGAGCAACGAATAATCCCGGCTTCGGTGCAACAATCAGCTTTTCGGCGATAGTCGACCCGCTGATTGGCGCTGAGATGTAGCCGCTATATGCGGGACCTCCCGCATAAGTAATGTTTGACTTCTAAACGGCACGCTAGGGAAATCTATCGTGCCGTTTTCCTTTCCTATCTGTCTGTAGAAAGAACTACCCATGAGAATGGCATTTGTTTGTCGGCTTGTATTTCCTTTGGCATTGCCGTTTCTTTGGTCGGCTGCATCAGGCCAAGATGCTCCGGTCCATTTATCTCCGCAGCCAATTGTTTCCTATCCATTGCAGGAAGATTCGAAAGTAATGGGGGAATTGCGTGGTCGACTGGAGGGACCGTTCTTGTTCGAAAGCAAGATCATTGAGAATACGGTAAGGCAGTATTGGGTCTATGTTCCAGCCGAGTACCAAGAAAGTGATCCGGCTGCTGTGCTGGTCTTTCAAGACGGGGCGCGAGCTACGAATCCGAATGGCGTTCTTCGTGTACAAAATGTGCTCGATAATTTAATCGCTAAGCAACAGATTCCTGTGACCATTGGTATTTTTATCACGCCAGGGCAGAGAGGAAATGCCTTTCCCGACAATATTGGATTTGGTAACCCCAACAATCGCGATCGCGAATACGATGTTTTAGATGATCGATATGCTCGCTTCATCATCGAGGAAATGCTGCCAGAAGTTGGCAAAAAATACAAGCTTTCGGACGATCCCGCAAAGCGCGTCATAGGAGGCTCGAGTAGCGGTGCCATCTGTGCTTTTACTGTGGCTTGGCATCGCCCAGATCAATTTCCTAATGTGATTAGTTTGATCGGCAGTTATACGAACATACACGGTGGGCATGTTTATCCGGATTTGATTCGCCAGGAACCCAAGAAGCCAATTCGTATTTTTTTACAGGATGGCATCAGCGACCTGCGCAGTCCGGAAAATCTCGAACGCGACTGGTATGTGCAAAATCAGAAGATGAAGGCTGCCTTTGCCGAGAAAGAATATGATTTCGCATTCGTCTTGGGAGAAGGTGGCCATTCCGATGACCATGGTGGTGCTATGTTACCGCTCATGCTCCGATGGATATGGCGAGATGATCCGAGTGTAAAAAAGTCTGCAGAGGATTTTGTCGCCCAAGCGGCAGCGATTGCTCCCAAAATGGAGGACCCGTTTCCGGGCTTTGACTCCAAAGGATTAGCCGATCCTGCAGGGAGTTGGATATGGGAGCGTAGAAACCGAGACATGTTAACTCTTTATAAGCTATCGATTCAGCGCATTGGCAATGAATGGCGAGGAGAGCTAACTGTCAAACGAGCTGACGGTGAGACGGAGGTTCAGCCTGTTACCGATCTGGTTTTGATCGGTAACAAATTGACGTTCAATGCAAAAACTCAGTTCCGAGACGTAACGATGCTGACTACCTACTCCGCAGTCGTTAGTGAAAATCAAATGACAGGTTGGTCGATGAGTTTATTCAACGGAACTCAACGCGATACACGTTGGAGTTGCAAGAAGGAAAGCAGCTCTCAATAACGAGTTAAGCCTTATTCCTCATCGCGTGGTGCTGGTCGGCGTTTCAAGCGTCGCCAGCAGAGCGAGCCCGCGCCGGCGAGTACAAGAAGCGCCACGCTTGTTGGTTCTGGGACGGCAGCAAATGCGGCTCGTGGACCTGCGGAGGAACTGTCGAATCTCCAACCGTCCCAGGACAGATCCGTCAAAATTCGATCTGTTGCGCCAAGCGAAGCACCATCCCAGTTTGGCGGATAGTTGAAACCGGTTGCCCCAAAGTATCCCCAGGTTCGTGAAAACGCCATATCGGTTTCGCGATAGGAATCCAGGGGGTCAACGGATTTTGCGTCTTCGTAAGAGGCACTTACCAGAAGACCTGTTGCACCAAAGTTATCACCGCTATCGATTGAGAAGCCAGCGGCATTGCGATCGTAACCTATTCCGTGAACAAAAAGGGACGGCCCTCCGCCAAAGTCAAAAAATTGAACTTTGGCAAACAGTCTAGGGTCGGCTGTTACTACAGCTTTAAACATGTCTTCGCCTGTTGCGGTACCATTGAATCGGAACCCCCAAACCAACGGGGCGCTGGAGTCATCCCAATCGATCGCAAGAGCGGCACGATTACTCCCACTTCCTGTCCAATGGACGATGTCATCAAAGTTATTGACCAGGATATCGGCTCGAAGGTGCTGAGCAGGTAACAGCGCAAAGGCGATGAGCAAAATGAGGCTAAATCGATGTGGAAAGAAGGTCATGAACGGCTCCAGAAGCTAAGTTGCAAAGTCGAGTAGGGGAAAGACGTAAACAAGAACAAACCGAGTTATTGCCCTGAAACTAATTCGTTTCCGGCTCGCGTTAAAAGGGCATTGAGTACTCGTTGGTCGATATTTTCTGAGATGAATTGAGCATGGCCGTCTGCGAACGCCATGTTGACACCATGGGGGTGATCACTGAACAGTTCGTTGTCTTGTGTGCGATTGATGGGGTTATTGAATCTTTGGTCAAACAGATTGAATCCATTCGCCCATTCGCCGTCTGCCGAGTGATCTCTTCCTGTGCATTCCCCGATAACGGCGGTGTTTGTTGTTCCATCCAAGACGTCGCGAATACCTACTTTTCGGTCGTAGAGCATTACTCCCTCGTGTTCGCGCAAGAACGGACCGTTGTATGAAACACCATAGAGTCCCCCGTAATCCGTCCACGCCAAGCCATCGCCACGATTCCATCGTCCGTTACCATTGATGTCACCAGTGTTTGGTCCCTTTCGTTTTGTAGTACTCATACTCGGACAAAGAAAGACGGGCAGTACAGTACCTGCCGCTTCTAAATTACGAAGTTCGAAGTGGCCAATAGAAAAGTCGATTTTGTTGTGCAGATTTTCTTGTTCCAGGTAGGGAAGAATAAAGCAGTTCCAGGAGAACATTCGATACTGAAAAGTGCTGGGGTGGACATTAGACGGCGGCCGGCAACCTACGCATCCGCTCGGAAAGGCTCTGTGGCTCGATTCATAGTTATGAATCGCCAATCCGATTTGTCTGAGGTTGTTCAGGCAGCTAAGTCCGCGGGCCGCTTCTCGTGCGGATTGCACGGCAGGTAGGATCAACGCGATTAAGACACCTATAATCGCGATCACCACGAGCAGTTCAACCAGCGTAAAGCCGCACACGGCGGGGACGTTTCTAAGGCGACGGTTCGCAGCGAGAATCAAAATCTGATTTTTGCTCTGTTCGTTTAACAAACGCCATGATGCAATTTCCAGGCGAGTGCGCCAACATCCTTGGCATTGATCTTCGGCATTCAGCTTGCAATCGCCGTTGCACGGCGAAGCAACGCCAATCGGTTCGCGATGGATCATACGCTACGTTTCCAAACGACTTGTTTACCCTGGCAGTTCAAGCATCAAAGGAGCTGGGCCTAATTCTGCGGGGATAATGTGCGAGGCAAAGCGACATGTAACGGATACTGGATCGGGACATGCAACCAGGCCGGGTGGACTCCGAATTCCAAGGTCTTCCCAATCATTTGTTGTTTGTTTTGACGAGTACTACGCAACGCCCAAACGAGTGAACAACCAGAATCTGTGGGATGACGAAAAAATTCGCAACGACTGCCTCAATCCAGGAAGGCACAACATCGTCTAGCTCGAGGTAGGTCTTCTGACTCACCACCATACCGTTTGCTCGCAGCCTTCTCATCCTGCGTACCCGATTAACGGGAGGACAATGGCTCAATCCTAAGAAAGGAGCAACGATTACGATCACAAAGATCGTTGGTGGCACACAGCGGCCGGACCGTCCCGGAATGGTTTTCCATAAGAAAACGCACCGGTGTTCCCTGTTCACCTCGCATTGGAAACACCAAGCTCAGTCACCTCGAACGCTCGCTAGTTTACAACACCTCACGGTCCTGTCAATCTTTATAGACACTTTTCAATCGATGGTACCATTTGCCAAATTAATGGACTTCGGTACCTTCTATTGTCTCGCGAATCAGACAACGTTTTCTTGTTCGCTGCCCGTCTCATTGGCTTTCTCTATAGGTGCTTAACCTCATGAGTTTTTCAAAGTTAGCTTCGAAGCTATCCTTGTTTACGCTTCCAATCTTTGTTTGTTTGGTATCAACCATGTCGCCAGATAACGTGTTAGGTCAAGATCCTCCGATTCTTGATCGGAATCTATTCTTTGGGAACCCACAGATTTCCAGCGGGCAGCTTAGTCCTGACGGGAAAACTATTTCTTTCATGAAAGCCTACAACGGCATCATGAATATCTGGGTAAAGGACTTTGACGAGCCCTTTGAAGACGCCGTTCCCATTACAGATAGCCAACGACCTTTGATGGGGTATGCATGGACAGATGACGGCAAATACATCCTCTACATCAAGGATAAAGATGGCGATGAGAACATCAACGTATTTGCCGTTGATCCGAAACAAGCCACGAAAGAGAAGATACCTGAGTCTCGCAATCTGACACCTCTCAAGGATGTATCGGCTCAAATGGTTCATGTCAGCCAAAAGGATCCTGATCTTTTGTGGGTGGGGCTCAACGATCGGGACAAAGCCTGGCACGACCTCTACCAGCTGCGTATTTCGACTGGTGAGTTGACGCTGCTTTACCAAAACGATGATCGAATTACCGGATACGATTTTGATTGGGATGACAATCTTCGGTTGCTCAGTCGCACCGATGAGAAGGGAACGACAACTCTTCTTCGAAAAGACGAAAGTGGTTTAGTGCCCATCTACGACACCCTCGTTACCGAGGGGGCCGGAGTTATTGGATGGACGCCCGATAACAAAAAGTGTTATCTCGAGACCAACAAAGGTGACCTGGATTTGTCTTCTGTTTACATAATGGATCCGGAAACCAAGGAATTGACTTTCTTCGAAAATGATCCTGAGAAACGTGTAGATTTTGGATCACTGCAACTCGATCAAAATACTCGCAAGGTCATTTCGACTTCCTATGTCGAAGACAAAGTGCGGTACTACTGGAAAGATGCAACCTGGGAAGCCAACTATAAATTTCTAATGAATAAATTTCCGGGACGAGAGATCTCGTTCCAGAGTTCAACCAAGGATTACTCTAAGTTTTTGGTTGCGGTTTCTGGAGATCGTTATGCGACGGAAGCATGGTTCTTTGATGCAAAAACCAAAGATCTGATTTTCCAGTACACGCCACGACCCGAGCTCAAAGAAGTAGAACAACATCTTGCGCCGATGCTTCCTATTCGATACCCCAGTAGTGACGGATTGGAGATTCCCGCATATTTGACTCTTCCTGTTGGTAGGAAGCCTGAGAATCTTCCTATGGTTGTAGTTGTTCACGGTGGTCCTAAAGGGCCTCGAGACATGTGGGGGTACAACCCTGAGGCTCAATTCCTAGCTAACCGTGGCTATGCGGTGCTGCAGCCGAATTTCCGAGCGAGTGGCGGTTATGGAAAAGCGTTTTTGAATGCAGGTGACGGCCAATGGGGCAAACTGATGCAGGACGATATTACTTGGGGGGTCAAGCATTTAATCGAGCAGGGAACGGTAGATAAGTCCAGAATTGCGATCATGGGGGGCAGTTACGGAGGCTACGCAACGCTTGCAGGTTTAACCTTTACCCCCGACCTGTATGCGTGTGGTGTTGATATTGTTGGGCCCAGCAACATTTTCACACTTCTCGATTCGATTCCCGCTTATTGGGAATCAGGACGTGCATTTTTGTACGGTATGGTCGGAGATCCCAACACCGACGAGGGAAAAAAGAGAATCCAGGAAGCTAGCCCGCTTTTTAGCGCTAGCCGAATTCAAAAGCCTCTCCTCATCATTCAGGGTGCGAACGATCCTCGCGTCAAGCAAGCTGAGGCTGATCAGATCGTTATCGCGCTGCGGGATCGCGGTCATGACGTCAGCTACATTTTGGCCGAGGACGAAGGGCACGGATTTGCTAAGCCGGTCAATCGGATGGCAATGTATGCGGAAATCGAACGGTTCCTAGCAGGCAAGATCGGTGGTCGATACCAAGAATCCATGCCTGAGGACGTTGCCAAGCGATTGGGTGAACTCAAGGTGGATGTTTCCAAGGTGACCTATGTTAATCCTAAGGATGTTTCGGTTGCGGCTCAGCTTCCGACCGTCACGCCCGTTCTCAAGGAGGGAACAGAGAACTGGAACGTGAAGATTTCTGTTCAAGGGCAGGTTTTATCGATGAAGACAAAGCGAACAATCTCGAAGAAAGGTAACGAATGGACCATCGAGGATTCTACAGTTGGGCCTCTCGGAAACATGACCGATCGTGTTACCTATTCCAGCAAACTCGAACCAATTTCAAGAAATCTTTCCGAAGGTGAGCAGGTACTCACAGCGAATTACGCTGCAGGAAAGATAACACTACAAAAAGGTGATTCTTCGCAAGATCTCGAGTATTCGGGGGCATTGTTCTGTGATGGTCCGGGACGGGACTACATCCTGACAGGGATGGATCTGAAGGCGGATCTGAACTTCGTTGCCAATGTTGCGGATTTGCAGACTGGAAAGGTACAGCCAACACGGGTACAAGTTGTTGGAACGGAGGACTTGAGTGGTACTGCAACAACCAAGCTGGTATTGACCAATTTGGAGCTCCCAGCTCAGAAGACCACGATCTGGGTTGATACCAAGTCGAAAATGGTTCTAAAGGCTGAGCAGATTTTGCCACAGTTGGGGAACGCTGTTCTCGAATACGTCCGGGCTAACTAAGTCGGGTTCGTGTCGATCATGCCCTGCGGTACGATTTTCAGGCTGAGCGTCACTTTCGCGCCAGCCTGGGATGAGTCGATCGATAGCTCGGCCGAAAATTGTCGTGCTAAGCTTTTGCTGAGAGCCAGTCCCAGTCCGATCCCTGGCGCTGATTCGGCTGCTTGTTCGGCCGATTTGGAAAAGGGTTGCCACCAGCGAGTGGAGCTCGAGAATCCTGGTCCAAAATCTTGAATGCTCAAGTGCAGTCGTTTGTTCACGATTGAGCTTTGGATAACAATGCGACGGTCAACTGCGCGAGACGCGTATTTGCATGAGTTATCCACAAGATTAAGAAGGATTTGTTCGAATAGATCTAAGTTGCAGAGTACGTATTGGTCTGCGTGGTCTTCACATTGCCATTCGACCGTCATCTCACCACGATGGGCAGCATTTTGTGCCCTGCTAGTCGTCGCGGCAATCATTTCGCAAAGACTGCATACGCTCGTCTCCGGACTTGCTCGTCCCCGCTCGATACGAGAAAATGCAAGGATATTCGCCACGAGATGTTGTAAGCGAAATGCTTCCGACTTGAGCGTCTCCAAGTAGGATTTTCGTCGCGACTCATCTGTAACAAAGCCTTGTGTCAAAAGATCGGTGTACAGCTGAAACGTTGTTAAGGGCGTTCGCAGTTCATGGGTAACAGATGAAACAAAGAGAGTTCGTCGATGATTGATGCGTTGAAATGCCGCTAGCGACAGGCCTGCAGCCAATGCAGCCAGCAATGATGCCCCCCAAGCCGCTAGCAGCGTGTACCAAGTCGATGGGCGAAGCTCTAATGGAACATTTTGTGAAGGGGCCAGTGTAGGTTCTAATCGTAGTGGTAGAGTTGCCAGTCTTGCGAAATCTTCTTGGATCGGCGCGGCATCATCAGTTGATAATCCAACAGGCACAATAACGAGTTCGGGAAACAGATCTGAGATAAGTTGCTTAATCTTTGGTTCCAGTTTCTCAGTGTCAATTTCGCAACCTTGGATTCGCAATGCGCCGGTCTCCCCGAAGCTCCGTACTAGCAGTAGCTTGCTCTCATGCCATAGGGGGGCCATGGATTGATTTTTGGGAGGGGGAGTTTCGGATTGGTACTTGTTTTCGATTGCAAGATAGTTGCCGAGTTCTGAATTCTGGCGTCTTTGTTGATAGTCTATTTCGTTGCTGGCGCTAGTGTTGAACATTTGTAACGCGTCGTTAGCATTCGGGAATGTTTGGGCATTCTGCTGAGTGCTCGGATCGCTTTCGTTTTTCAGATAACGATCGGATTGTGTAGTGCTCGCAATGGATTTGAATCGTCGGAGCCAACCGGGACCTTGTTTCGCTACATTCACCAACGATTGCAGGTGTTCATGGGCTTCGGGTGGTAGCATAGATGTCGTTTTTAGTTGCCCTGTCTCTTCGGACCAGTCAAAGCGATCGACAATAGGCAATTCGGAAATAGGAAAAAAAGTATCATTGCTAACGTCCTGCTGAATGGTGTCGGATGCAACCGATGAATTCAAAATAGGTGTGGTCAAAAAAGAATCGATCGGTATCAAGCTTTCTTGGGAAATCAAGGGCGACAATGCCGTGTCAAGTCGCCACAACGCGACCCGCAGATCTTGGGATACCGCCGCGATCCGACGAGCTTCGGTTTCGGCGGCCTCCGAGGCGAGAACCAATTTGGTGATAAAAAACAGGCCGATAAACACGATAGAAGCGAGCGCGGCAAAGCCGATCCAATACTTGATAAAATGGTAAGTCTTGATCATGCCGACTAACCTTGCGAGGCATTAGGGATGCAAAACATATATCCGAGCCCTCTTACCGTGATCAGGATCTTGGGGTTAGAGGATTCATCCCCTAGTTTTTCTCTTAAGCGGGCGATCGTCATATCAATGGTACGGGTCGGCAAGCCATGCGGAGAAATCTTCCAAACATGGCTTAGTATTTCATCTCGACTCACCACGCGGGAATGATGTTTCGACAAATAGGCGAGTAGCTCCCATTCCTTTTCGGACAATGGGTGCAGTGTCTTGTTTCCGAGTCGGATCTCTCGACGCTGAAAATCGATAGAGCCGCCGTCAAATGTTATTTTCCCCAGGGCTTTAGGTCGCTCCGGAGTGCGTCTTAAAACTGCCTCGATTCGTGCATGAAGCTCCTGGAATCCAAATGGTTTGACAACATAATCGTCTGCTCCGCCTCGTAGTCCGGCGACGCGATCCCTTTCCTCACCGCGAGCGGTTAACAGAATGACAGGTAGGGTTGCATCCGATTCCCGAATCTGCTTGAGTACTTCCATACCGTTGCATCCCGGCAGGACCAGATCCAGGAGTACCAGATCGACTGGGTTCGCAAGAGCAGCTTTGAGGCCGTCGTCGCCGCGCGCTGCCTCGATGACTTGATAGCCTACGAATCTTAAAGCATCCGACAGTCCACGACGAATGGCAGAGTCGTCCTCAACGATCAAAACCCGTTTTATTGTAGAAGATGTCATGGTGTTGACCAATTACTGTAAGTTCGTTCACTCACCGATCTCGTTTCGGTTTCTGTAATTTTGGGGCCAGAAATGCCCCGTTTTCAACAGATTCGTCCCGCTGCGTTTGAGTTTCGGCGATGGTTGCAAAACTGAACAGACCCGCGTTATGCAAAGAGGTTGGATTTTGTCGAGGTTCCATAAATTTTCCCTTCGAAGATTAGGACTTAGGTCGAATGAGATTGAGACGAAATCTTACGGAATGCCGTTCAGGCGGTGTGTCACAGGTATGTAACAACGACTTCAAGCTGGGCAAGGTTCACGCCTGCCAGTTTGGCTAAACTTCGTTTAAGGGCGACCAGCCCGCTTGTGATGCTGCACGCTAGGGGCGTGTTGGCGGGCTAGTTGGTTGACCCAGAAGGGGTCGCTGACTATAAAGGAGTCGTGTTTTCGAGTGGTATCTTTGGGGATTTCTCCGTCTGCAATCTCCTTCCTTTTAGTTACGAAATCCTATGCGTCGCACTCCGGTCTCCTTGTTTCGCTCCATGCTTCTAGCTTCTCTTATTGGGAGCGTGAACCCCTACGTTAGTCTGCTAGCCAGCGATAGCGACGCTGCTAACCCCAACAATGCAGGCGTTAAGGCGTCGAACAATTTCGTGAATACGGTTGAGTCTGAAGTACTGTCGGACTTCAGCGCTGAAGAAGGGAGTGAGAAGAACCTTTTGTGGAAAGCGAAGTTGGGACGAACATCGTACGGCGGTCCCGTGATCGCTGGAGGACGCATATTTGTTGGCACGAATAATGCGTCTCCTCGAGATCCAGCGTTGGAGGGGGATCGCGGCGTAGTTATGTGTTTTGATCAAAAGACCGGGGAGTTCCTTTGGCAACATACGCATGAGAAGCTTCCTGGGGCGGAAATGGATTATCCCGAGCAAGGGGTCGTATCGAACTTGGCCGTCGAGGGAGATTATGCATGGTACGTGAGTAATCGTTGCGAGATGGTTTGCCTCGATGTGCGGGGTGACGTGGCCAATAAGGGTAAGGCCAAGGTGGTTTGGAGTTTTGACATGATGAAGGAGTTAAAGGTCTTTCCATGCCAGTTGGCGGTTAGTTCTCCTCTGGTCGTTGGGGACCTAGTCTTTGCGGTGACGGGCAATGGTTGGAATATCGCGACAAACCCATGGACCTTCCCCGCTCCCGATGCTCCTAGCTTTGTAGCTTTTAACAAGAAGACAGGTGAGTTGGTTTGGAAAGATAGTTCGCCCGGCAAAGAAGTCATGGAAGGGCAATGGACTAGTCCGGTTTACGCCGAGAACAACGGAAAGCCACTTGTGATTTTTCCAGGCGGAGACGGTTGGCTTTATGCGTTTGACGCGGTGAAGCCAGGCAAGCCTGTGTGGAAGTTCTTCTGCAACCCTAAAAGTTCTGTTTACGATCATTACAACAAACGGAAGTCGGATCGTTGCTACTTTATCGCGTCACCTGTTGTGCATGATAACAAGGTCTTTATAGGTGTCGGTACCAACCCAGAGGATGGTTCTGGGGTAGGTCATGTATGGTGTATCGATGTCACCAAACAAGGGGACGTTTCACCGGTAGGGGATAACTTTGACCCCAAGGCACCAGAGAATAAAGATTCGGCGTTGGTTTGGCATTATGGTGGAAAACTTCCCAAGAAGGGGCAGCGCGAATACCAGGTTGGTCGATTGCTGAGCAACATCACGGTCGCCGATGGATTAGCTTACATCGCCGAACAAGAAGGGTATTTCCACTGTTTGGATGCTGAGACAGGTGAGATGCTATGGATGCACGATATGCTCACCAGTACGTGGGCGACCCCTTATGTAGTTGCTGGCAAAGTATTCGTCGGGACCGAAGATGGCGATCTATTGGTATTTGATCATGGGCGTGAAGCCTCCGAACCAGAACAACTGTATATGGGCTCGGCGGTCAAAAAGGGGATCAACGTGACTGACGGGATCATATACGTGCTAACGGATTCCTTCCTTTACGCATTCGGCACCAATTAAGAATAGCCGTATCGTCATTAGTTAGCCCGATTCGTTATCTCAGTTGGGTTGTTCAGTAGTGATAACCCAAAATGAAAACGAAGCACGCGCCGTACCATAGCCAACGCGTGCTCCTGGCTGCAGGTTTGGTTCCTACTTCGGATCCAAGTTTTTAGCTATATCCTCATCGCTTACTGTCGACGTCACTCCCTCTTTAGGCACGTCGACTTTGCTGATCCATAAGAGAGCATTCAAGACTAGTTTTCGGAACTCGTCGTTTTTCCAATTCTTATGGAAGTGACCACCGGTAAAGCCGACGCCTCGAGAACCATTTCCGTTTTCGGTGCACCACATCATGTGCTCGGCTCGCCCCTTGGCTTCCTGAATGTGTTTGTAGGGGCCTCGTGGATATACGTAAGGTCCATCGCGAGTTTCGTCGGATGGTTTGGCGGTCAAAATCGGTGTGACACCTTTCATGTCTTCACGGAATCGCATGTTGAAATACCATTCATCCATGATGGAGAAAGGCTTTACACCGTTGGAGATGGGGTGGTCAGGGAAACTTTCGAATTTGGCGACCCACATAGGATTGCAGGAGTATTCATGCTCGTAGCATCCGCCGATCCAATTTCGGAACGTATCTCCGACGGGTCCTTTAGGTACTTCAACACCGAAATGCAAACAGAACAGCCCGGTGCCGCGATCGAGCAATCCGCCGATTTTCTTGAGTCGTTCGTCGGGGATCAATGGGTGGCCTCCACCCCCATCCGCAAAACAGAGAATTCCATCTGCATCATCGAGAATGGAATCATCCTGTGGGTATCCATTGAGGACAAAGGATGTTTCTAGACCCTCAACGCCGGCCAGACACTTTTGAAAGAGTTGAACGCCAGCGTTGTGTTCATGGCACCCGGGAGGGTGGCTCGGACGTCCCGCAATCATAACTAGTTTGCGAGGTTTCGCGGCAATTGTGGCTGATGCATGCCGAGCAACGGCGGACGTTGCTGCGACTGCCGCTGTTGCGGCGAGAAAGTTTCTTCGAGAGGTTAGCATGGTAAATCCCAAACAGTAGTATGGTTGGTCGAGTTATGAATTGTCGAACAAGAAAAAACTATTGTATTCGGAAATCCTGCAGTCGTGATCGCTGCCTACCCTGCGAATCAAAATTTTCCGAGGCTAACCAACCTGTAAACATCTTCTTTGTGCTGACCCATTCGGAATCGAGCATGGAAAACCACGCGGTGTCGCGGTTGAGCCCCTTGATCACCATGTGCTGGCGAAAAACACCTTCGAAAGTGAGCCCAAACCGTAATGCTGCATTTCGCGACGGCAGGTTAAACGCATCGCACTTCCACTCAAAACGTCGAAAGCCCAGTGTTTCAAACAAATACTGGGCTGACAAGAAAAATGCTTCCGTGGCAATTCTCGAACGGGCCATGGCCGGACCCCAAAGGATGTTGCCGATTTCTATGACACCATGGTTGCAATCGATTCGCATCAAACTTTGTCGCCCCTCGCAGCGATTGGTTTTTAGATCGATGACAACAAAATAAAGAGGATCAGTGGATCTCGAATACTGATCGAGCCATAGGGAAAATTCCTCTCGCGATTGAGGTCGGATCGTCAAATACCGAAAACGGTCTTCAAATCCAGGAGCCATCGATGCGGCGAAAAGTTCATCGGCATGCTGAACACGCATGGGCTCCAACCGGCAGTAATTTCCCGTTAACACAACGGGTTGGGGCGGTGAGCAGGGAACCCAATTCAAAGAATTGTTCATTCTGATTTGTCCGGATTCCGGGGCCAAAGAAGCAAGAACGCAATGAGACCGCAAAGGGGTGCCCAACCCAAAACAGCAATGTTCCAGTCGTAAGATCCAGTCTGGTCAACAATAAAGCCAAAGAGTTTGTGCGTAGGTGCTGAGAGCAGCCATCCTAAACAAGACAATACACCCGTGACTCTCCCCATGTGAGTCGCAGAATACTCTTGGGTGAACGTGTAATAACATGGAAAAACGCCCAGAGAACCTGCCCCAACGAGAAGTAAAACTCCCAGTAGCAGATATCCTTGTGGCAAAAAAGCAGCCACCGTACTCAACGCTGCCAAAAGCGCGCAAATTAAGTAAATCAACACTCGGCTAGTTTGAACACTTAAGCCCTTTTTCACCAGCATGGCTGCCCCCAGCCCAGCCGCAATGCAGCCTACATCAGTGGCAATGTAATAGACCGAATTGAAATAGAGAGCGGTTGACTCAGGGTATCCGCGTCCTTTTTCCAGAAACATCGGTAGCCATGCTCGTATGAGTTGCCATGATGTATTGATACACACAACCATGGCAGCTAAGCCCCAGAATCTTCTATCAGCTAATAACCCATGGAGCCAAGATGTTTTTGGCGCCGATGAATTCTCTGGACTACGGTGGTTCTCGAATTCGGATGTAGGCAACTTCAGATCGTTCGCCCCAACGATCATGAACCAGAACAGCACCCAAACGATTCCCGCAGCGCCGATGGCAATAAAGGGAGTTCTCCAAACGGATTCCGATTCAGATCCACGGACCATCAATTGGATGATCAGCGGTGTAATGATGGCGCCGATGGAAGCGCCGCTTTGCAAAATACTATTTCCTAGTACCCGTTCTTTGCTTGTGAGAATCCTCTGCGTTACCACCAAAGCACATGGCCAATGTCCCGCCTCAAAGAACCCTAAGAGCCCACGGCAAACAAGCAGCGAGTAATAGCCAGTCGCAAATCCAGTAAGCACACCAATAATCGACCATCCAGCAAGCGCCACTGGGTAGAGCCATCGCACGGAGACCTTATCAACGAGATAACCGAAAACCAGTGAACCAACGGCAAACGCGACACCGAACAATGATTCAATATCACCGTATTGCTCGCTAGATAGCGAAAACTGCTCTTTGATGCGGACCGCAAGATTCGCCAACGTCTGGCGGTCCATATAGTTGATCATCGTGGCAAGGAGTAACAGAAAGCTTACCCACCATTGCCATTTAGTCGATCTCACTTTTTCAATTCACCACTCTTATATCGTGCCCAGTATCGATCCAATTCGGATTTGATCATGCCACTCATCAGGAACACCCCCAACAAGTTAGGAATCGACATCGAAAGAATAAGCATATCGCTAAAGTTAAGGATGTTTGTCGGCGATACGATCGACCCCAGAAAGGTGAAGGTCAAAAATAGGCATTTGTAGAACAGAGACGACTTTTGGCCAAACAAGGACACAAAGCATCTTTCTCCATAGTACGACCACGAGACACATGTCGAGTAGGCAAATAGGAACACCGCTAAATACAGCACATACTTAAACCATGCGAATGTTGGGTTCTGTGTAAATGCTGCTAAAGTGATACTCGCTCCCTGGCTGTCAACGGCCCATTGCAAAACGTCTGGTTGACGATACACCCCGGTTACAATAATCGTTAGGCCAGTCAACGTGCACACAACGATCGTGTCGATAAATGGTTCTAACAAAGCAACTATGCCTTCACTCACTGGCTCGTCCGTCCGGGCAGCCGAGTGAGCGATGGCCGCGGAACCCGCCCCCGCTTCATTTGAGAAAACAGCTCGTTTGATCCCGAGAACCATCACCCCCAAAAATCCACCGTAGAGGCCATCTGGTGTAAAAGCACCGCGGATGATCAAACCCACGGATGGCACTATTTGATCGTAATTCATAGCCAATACTGCGAAGCAAATCGCCATGTAGGCGATGCACATAAATGGAACAATCGCCCCTGCAAAGTTTCCAATCGACTTGATGCCACCAATAATGACAACCCCAACCAGAACCACCATTAACAATCCATAGATCCACGGATAATCGATGAGGAAACTAAAAGCGGGCTCCGTTTTCAAAGCGTTCAAAGACTGCACAACTTGAAAGGAATTTCCCCCACCAAAGGAACCTCCAATACACAAAACAGTGAAAATGATACCTAGTACTGATCCCAATGGTCCTAGTCCAATGCGCGAGAGTCCTTCCTTAAGATAAACCATTGGTCCACCGAGCACTCGCCCCTCTTCGTCGGTCTTTCTGTACATGACTGCCAGTGTGCATTCCGCAAATTTGCTGGTCATACCAAGAAAACCGGCCATGATTAACCAAAACGTTGCACCTGGGCCTCCCATGCCGATGGCAATAGCCACGCCGGCGATGTTGCCTAAACCAACAGTTCCCGACAGCGCCGACGAAAGCGCTTGAAAGTGTGACACATCCCCTTTGTGATCGTCTTCGTCGTATACACCGCGAACTAGTTGGATCGCATGAAAGAAGCCTCGAAGATTCACAAACGACATTCTAAGTGTCAAAAATATCCCGCCGCACAAAAGCCAGATCACAACAAATGGAATGCTGGTTCCAAAAGCGGCTTTAGTTCCGAAGTCAAAAAACAGCACTGCTTCCATAGGACCAACCAACAGCGCACCAAAGAGTCCGTCAACTTTGGAAATCCAATCGTCTGTTACGGGTTGCGATTTGCTAGAGGCCTCTGGCATCTTGTCCGGTAAAGGAATCGTGAATGGGTCAACCGGTTTGCTTTGGCTTGGGGAAGCTACGGAAGGTGGTTGATCTAATGCACCCGCTTCGGCCCCTGAGGTTCCATCGGAAGCCGGTGTTGCTGGTGACGAAGAATCCGTTCCGGCATCGGAAGGCCCAGGGTTAGATTGCTCCGACGTTGCTCCCGGTGTTGGGGCTTGAGCCATCGCGATGTTTGAAGCGGTAAACGCGATGAAAACGCTGCAAACGGACGAGAATAACAGCAGACAGCTCCAGCTGGTAAAACTTCGGTCTGACCCGAATAAACGAACACGCGCCATGGATGAACTCGTACTTGGGTAAATGCAATGAAACAGCGGGAGGAATGTAGCTGTATGCTACACAACCGAGATGAAACCGCCACCATATTGCACCCAAAACGGGCTGCTAAAATTCAGAATTCTGCGTATGATTTTTACCACAATAGCTTAGGAGTTGCCTAATCGCTCCATCTTTACCCGTAAAAACGAATCAATCCCTCCTATGACTCAATCCCATCCTTGGATCGCTAAACGAACACTTTCCTTTGATTCTAGCGGGATTCGAAAGGTTTTCGCACTAGCCGCAAAACTCCCAAACCCTATCAACTTGTCCATCGGCCAGCCTGACTTTGATATCCCGCAGCCCATTCGCTTCTCGGCCATCGAAGCGATCGAGTCAGGTAAGAATGCTTATTCTCCCACCCAAGGCGTACAACCTCTCCTCGAAAAGCTTCAGAAAACGGTTGATCTGCGGTTTGCCCAGAAGGATCGAAAAGTTTTCGTTAGCTCAGGCACAAGCGGTGGCTTGGTTCTCGCTATGCTCAGCCTCATCGATCCCGGTGACGAAGTGATTGTGTTCGATCCTTACTTTGTGATGTATGTTCCACTCATTCAACTTGTTGGGGGTAAACCTGTTCTGATAGACACCTATCCCGATTTTAAAATCAATGTCGACAAGGTTCGTGATGCGATGACTGACCGAACCAAGCTTGTGATTTTCAACTCTCCAGGGAATCCGACCGGTGTGACTGCTTCCACGGAAGAAATCGAAGCGTTAGCAAAACTTTGCAAGGAAAAGAATATTGCACTCATATCAGATGAAATCTATAGTCGCTTTCATTTTGATGCACCGATGCGGTCACCTGCGGAGTTCAATGAAAATACGATCGTGATCGATGGATTCTCGAAAAGTCATGCAATGACCGGTTGGCGACTGGGGTGGGTTCATGGCCCTGAAGTGGTCATGCAAACCATGCAAAAGATTCAGCAGTATTCTTTCGTTTGCGCGCCAACTCCTTTTCAATGGGGAGCGCTCGCCGCCATGGACTTTGACATGACCAAGCACTATCGCGATTATGCTCAAAAGCGAGATCGAATCGTCAAGGGGCTAAGTACGTTTTACGACTTTGTTGTTCCGGGTGGTGCGTTTTACATTTTCCCGAAAGCCCCGGGTGGAAATGCGACTAAATTCGTAGAGAAATGTATCGAACGTGAACTTTTGGTCATTCCAGGAAACATTTTCTCGCAGCGCGATACCCATTTCCGCATCTCCTTTGCAGCTAGTGACGAGACTCTCGATCGAGGTATCAAAGTGCTGCGTCAGCTAGCAGTTGAAATGCGATAGGTGGTCTACTTTGCCAAGTTCTTTGCAACTTCGGCAAACGGGTATGTGAATACGTACCAAGCCATCAGGAAGGATAGCAACAGGTTAAACGCTTGGCCGCATACGTAAAGGATTACTGGCTTGCCAGACGCTAACATATGAGCATAGGTTCTGAAGTTCGTTCCCAATCCGATACTCACAAATGCCAAGCAAAACAGCCATTCTCGCACAGGCTTCGAGACGCTTGTCACACTTTGGACAAACGCGTTTCCAGTCATCCCCTGGGAAGCGATCAGCGACATGGCCAATGATACGCCGATGAAGCCAAGTGTGAATCGAGGAAATCGCTTCCAAATTTCAGAAACCTTAGGCCGTTCGCCTGATTCTTTCTTTTCAACAAAACTTACCCAATAAGTAGCGACACCAAATGCGACGGCACCGATTAGCACGTTTTGAATCATTTTGATTACTGCGGCGACATCCTTGGCTGATCCACCTACTAGTTCGCCAGCAGCCGCAACCGCGCCCGTGGAGTCGATGGTGGCTCCAATCCATGCCCCGCCTATGACAGGCCCCATGCCCGACCAGAGAATAACATAGGGTTGAATCACAATCATAATGACTGTGAAGATAAGTGATAAACCGATGGCCAGTGATAATTCTTCCTTTTTGGCTTTGCAAGCTGCTGCGGTTGCGACGGCAGCAGATACTCCGCAGACCGACATATCCGCAGAGATGACCATGTTAAGCGACTTGGAAGGCACTTTTAAAATGTACTGGCCAAAAAGATAAGTCCCGATGAGGACAATCGGTGTTACGACCCAGGAAATCAGAATCCCTGGCATACCCATCGCTAGAAGCTTGTTAAAAAGGACTTCTGCTCCCAGCAAAACAAGTCCAGTCTTGATGTAAAGTTCCGTAACAGCTCCCGGTTCTAACCATTTTGGAGTGCCGATCGTATTGCTAATTACAAGCCCCAGCAATAATGCCCAAAGTACGAACTCTAAATTGTAGGTCCTAATGACTGTTTGCCCCGCTAAAACGTAAGCAATGGAAGCAAGCAAAAAGACACCGAGGAAACCTTGCGCGAAGGCGATCGCCGACTGTCCCGATACTCGAACCGCAATCATATAAATCACTAGGAGAAGACCCAGCGTTCCGCCTAGTCCTACTAAGATCAAGCTTCGGCTTGTCCCTTTGCCGGAGTAAAACGCGTCGATCGGGTTCGAATCCCATTTCTCCGGTTTAACGATCCAATCCTTTAACGGTTTCGGCGAGAGACTGCTTTCGAGTTTCGTAAGCTTGGCGTTAAGCTCTTTCTCTTGTTCCTCAACGTTATCGGACGCGGGATCCAGTTTCGCAAGCAGTTGCTTGGTGACTTTTATGTCAGCCTGTATATCTGCGGAGTTGTTTGGCGATAGGATTAGCCATCCCAGTGCGCCTGTGAACAGGAAGAACACTGCGATTCCAATCGATAGATAATCCTCGTGTTGGTACCAAGCCCGAGCTTTCACCGTATTTGCATCACCATCCAGAGCAGCCTGAGCCATTTTCTAAACCAAGTACGAGTACTCATTCACATCAACTCCAGCTTGCATTATACGCCAGAAGCATGCCACAGTCATCGCCCCTCAGCAATCCAGAAATATGCTGCCATGGAGGAAATCCAGACATAGCAGACACATAGAACGCATAAAAATGAGTCTCGTATCTTTCTGCGGTCTATCTTACTGCCTGTACAAGCAGGAGTATCGCTATGCGTAAGCCACGTTTTGTAATGCGCCCAGCTCAAGCCTCAATCCGTGGAGAGGGTAAGTCCATGAAGCCGTCACTTGTCGATTGAGAAACGTTCGACCGAGCTATCGGCTAGGTTGCTCTATTCCAATAGCTCAAGTTCAGCTGATAAGGACGGGCCTCGCAATGCGGATTGGATGCTCTCAATCGACCTCTTCGCGCCGGATAGCCATTGAAAGGATAAAGAATTATCCTTCATATCTTCTTTATCCGCTACTGCCTCGATCCAGCCGTTTATTTGAATCGCAATAATCGGGTCCTGTGTATCGATCATTTGTTCGCGGAACGCTGATAGTCCATTTTTACTCCAGTTAATCTTTAATTTCGAACTGGATTGTTTTTGGATCGCACCAAGCCAGGATTCGTCCCACGCTATTTCTTTGTCGACTAGAGTCTCTGCCCCGTAGCTTGAGCTGCGAGAAATAAGTCCCTTGGGATATTCACCTGCAAAGATGGGAACGTACCGTTCTGTGATGGCATCGGAATCGGATGGCAAACCATCCGTCGTTTGCGAAGGGTTTGTTGTCTTAGACGTACCCTCTGAAGAGACGCAGGTCAGTAGCTTTGGCTTTTCCGTAATCGATAGACGATCTGCAATACGATTTCTTTGGTATCTCCAGCAGGCGAGCGTAAACCTCTGCTCGGAATCGATACTGATATCGACGTCTGAAAATTCATAAAGCCGCTGTTTTACGAACTCTTTTACACTCTCCGACGGAATGCTGCCCACTACACGGTATTGCATCTTGCTCGGGTACACCCCAATTACCCAAACCGCGGTTGCAGCCACCAGTAATACTCCTACCAAGCTCTCTAATGTCGAAACGAGCGTTGCGTGCTTCGATTCCTTCATGAAAATCATCGTGGTTACGCCCCATCTCGGATAGCTCTGTTGAGATAGTGCATTATTTTGAGGTGGCGTATCTGATAATTTCCGGTTGGCCCAGTTTGCAAAGGGGAAAGAGAATACGAATAGCGGGGACAGTGGTAACATCGATGCGATCACACCCACCTGTCCGATTTTCGCTACCCCTGTCGAGGCATAAATCATTCCAGAAATCATTTGAATGATTATGAGAGGACCGATACAAACAGCGATCGCGACTGCTAACATCGCCTTGATGCTAGATGCAAAGCCAGACTCGGCCGCGGCGACTTGTAAGATGGCCAAGGTGCCTGCATTCAAAAATCCGAAAATAATAAGCAGGACCGCGATCGTTTGATTGGTTTGAAGTTGTTTTATTGGGTTACGGTTCAAGTCAAAAAGTGCGGAGGGGTTGTGCTGGCGAACTCGATCCATGAGTCTTTCCGCAAGGTCTATGTTTTGCTTTTTAACTTTGACCGTTAAGTAGCCACCCTCGGTACCTGGAAAATCCTCGAACAAACTAAACGTATCGCCGTAGACCTGCAGTTTGCTTTCGAAAACTCCAGGTTTCAATTCAACTCGAACAAGTCGATTCCATGGCAATTCCAGTTTTCTAAGCTTCGATTTCCAGGTACCGAAGAATGCATCTTGGCTGCGATACTCGACTCTTAAACCATCATCGTTCGCTTGGATGGCCCCATGGACCATCGAAAAACCTTTCATCCCCTCGCATTGAAAGGGAACGGTGACGGTCGCAAGATTCTGTACGGATGCGTTGAACACAGGATTCGGTTTAACAGAAGAATGCACCGAAGACGATTTTTCGACGGCAGATAATATGGCTTGTTGAAATTCTTCGACCGTTTGGAATCGCAGCGATGGTTTTCGGCTGAGCGATTTGAGGATCACGGAATCCAGGTCACGGTGGATAGCCGGATTGAGATGGCTCGGGGGTTCGAAATTGCCGACGGGCAATTGTTTTGTTAATAGCTCGTAGAAAACAACACCGAGGGCGTAGATATCAACGCGATGATCCACTTCGTTACTGGCTTCTAGTTGTTCGGGAGCCAAATAGTGCACGGTTCCGAGAACTTGACGGGTCGCTGTAATTTTCTTTTCTGCGGCAGCGTTATTGATCTTTGCGATACCGAAGTCTGCTAATTTGATGCTTCCATCGTCACTCAAAAGGATGTTTTCGGGTTTAATGTCTCTGTGTATAACACCCTTGGTATGGGCGTAGGTCAAAGCGGTCGCAACGGAGCAGACGATCTCAGTGGAATGAGATAGATCGATTGGCATGCTTTGCATCGCTTCTCGTAAATTCAGACCGTGAACAAACTCCATTATGAAGTAAGCCTGGCCGTCACTAGTGTTTCCGTAATCGAAAACCGAGACGATGTTAGGATGATTCAGTTTCGCAAGAGCTTTAGCCTCTCGTTCGAATCGATCGAGAAAGGTCGTGTTATTGGAGATCGAGCGGTCGATAATCTTGAGGGCAACATCCCGGTCGAGAGATGTTTGGCGAGCGTGGTAGATGGTTCCCATGCCTCCTCGACCCACCATTCGGAGAATACTTAGATGGGGGAAGGAGGAATCGAGTTGGCGGAGGTTGTCGGAAGAAATCATGCTGGACGGTGATTGGCGAGACTCCAGTGCGAGTTTAAGAAGGCATTTCGAGCAGATTCCATCGACTCGGAGCGGTGTGGAGCATACAGGACATACGTTCATGGCAAGATTAATTTCGACTGGGTTAGATCAGGTGTAACAAGCTTACAAGAATAGATTCGACAGAGCTTGTAATGAGTTACAGGGGGCGGGCAGAAATTTGTTCTGTTTTATTTTGCGTCGGATATGAACTTCAAGAGCACCTCAATTTCCGCTTCTAAATCGCTGGGATCGTCGAGGGTTTCTTCGACTAATTGCCGTAAAACGTCAGCAAACCGTTGTCTCAATCGATGCAAAGCCACCTTGGCTGCTCCGATTGTCATGCCGTTTTGAGCAGCGATGGTACTGTATGTATCCCCGTTGACAGGGGTGGTGACGTAGGACGCTAATCCATGAAAAACCTTGGAACGGTTGCTTTTCGAGTATTCCGATTCCAGCGTCGAAAAAGCTTCCCTTACAATCGAGCTTGCCCACTCTTCTTCGAAAAACTCTTCAGGTTGTCGATTTTTCGGCCTGTAATGAGAGTGTTCCAAGAAGTCCTGTTCTCCGGCGGCGTAGAAAATCGAGGTGACTACCTCGCCTCCTCCTCGTTTCAGTCGGGTTTCGCCCCGATTTCGATCTATGAGGAAACGTTTCCAAATCGTCAAAAGGAAATTTCGAAAGCGACCTTTGGCGGGATCTGCTGTGGACAAAATCTGTCCCTCAATTAGTTCCCTCATAAATTCTTGCGTGGCGTCCTCGGCATCGGCGGCAGAGAGTCCGCGTTGCCGTGCATAAAAGTAAAGAGGCCTCCAATACTTCTCCAGCAACTGCCCCAGGACTGGCCGCTCCGACAATCGGTTTTCTTGCGCCGCTCGAACAACGACAGTCCATTGAGTAGTATTCAGCACCATGTATTGCGACGAGTGCAGGGTTGATATTTCCGGTTAACTAGATTCGACACCGTTTGGCCGATTATAAATGGCAGTTTGGAGTTACGACTACGACTATGTGTCCCGAATTCGAGGGTTCCGTGCAGAAATTGGGACTATTTCTCAGAAGATGTCGTATGCGACGCTCAAGCCGTGTCGTTTGGGCACGCGCCTCGGCACAACTGCGGCGAGCTGCCACGAACATGTCTAAACGGTTTTCGTTGAACTGGTGGATTTTGTGAGTTTTCTAACGCTAAGGACCGTTGGCACGCATTTCGCTTATCTACCTCTACGTGAAGAATCCCCAATTTGGGTGATCGAGACCGACGTCCTTCAGGAGAGAGAAAAGAATGTTGTACGAAGTTAGTGGGGACATACTGTTAACCCAAGCACAGGCAATCGCGCACGGGGTGGCTCCGAACGATCACTTTGACTCGGGCTTGGCCCTAGCTTTGAGGGAGCGCTGGCCATCGATGGCCAAGGATTTCCGGCACTACGCTCACCAGTCCCACCCAAAACCTGGCGAGATTTGGATGTGGGGAGGAACAGGTGGCGCGAGAATATTCAACTTGATGACTCAAGAGGGGGATCATGGTCACGGATCGCGACCAGGAAAGGCTAATCTTGCTAACGTAAATCATGCCTTACGCAGGCTCCGTCACGCGGTTGAAACCGAAGGCATAAAGAGCTTGGCTATACCAGCATTGGCGACCGGCGTAGGTGGATTGCAATGGGCTGAGGTTAAGTCTATCGTCGAGGCCCAGCTGGGCGACTTGGACATTCCGATCTATGTCTACACCGTGTATCACAAGGGTGTTCAAGCCGACGAGCCAGAATTGGTTGCAGCTAGCTAATGCTGCAGGTTGGGGTGACCTATCAAGGTTATCCTCCATGAGGTGCTAGGCTTTGTCCGATGGCGTTTATGTTTTTATGACAAAGAGCCCTTTCTAACGAGGGCTCTTTTGTTTTGATGAAATACAAAAAGGTTGGGGCTTCCTAAGACCAATCCAGACCTTCATGGAGTTTGTTGAGGTTGGTGTGGCCGTGTTCCGTCACGACGACCATGTCCTCAAGGCGTACGCCCCCAAAAGCTTTGCAATAAAGGCCAGGTTCGACGGTGACCACATCGCCGACCAGCAGTTCGGGGCCTCCTATCGCGAGGAGTGGAGGTTCGTGTACTTCCAGTCCCAACCCATGGCCGGTACCGTGCGTCATCGCGGTGTAGTTGTCATCAGCCCCGTCAGGTGGTAGGCCCATCTTGTATCCATCTGCAGTGATCGAGGCTATCGTTGCTTGATGAACATAATCGCCTGAAATTCCAGCCCGAATCACTTTGCACGCTGCTGCTTTAGCTCTTGCGACAGCGGCATGCATTTCTGCAACTTTCGGATGGATATCGCCGTGAACAACTGTTCGCGTGCAGTCACCGTTATAGAGTGTCTTTTTATCTCTCGGGAAAATATCTACGATAATCGGTTGACCAGTGACGAGCGGGCCATGGCCATGATCATGGCAATCTGCACCGATAGGTCCGCAGGCTACGATCGATCCGGGGCTGGAAAATCCCAGTTCGAGCAGCCAAACATCGATCAGGGACTGGATCCGTTCGGCGGTCAAAATACCACCATCCGCATGCAATATTCCCGAGGCGTTTGGAGTTGCGCGAGCGATAAACCGACACGCACGCTCCATGACGACTTCGGTTTGTTTTTGAGCGTAGGCGATTTTCTCAATTTCCTCAGCTGACTTCTGCCGGCGTTCGATCAATCCCCACTCGGTATCACAGACAACTCGAATTCCACGCTCCGTCATGGCATGAACGAAGATCATAGGAATCGATCGATCAACCGTAACCTCGGAGATATTGCGGCGGACGAAAAACTCTGCAGCGGATTGAGCTGTCGCTGTCTCCCGATCACCAGATAACCCGGTTGGGGGCGAGAAATCATTCGGGCACCAACAATGAGTCGCGCGAGACAAGCGTCTCGCGCGATCCAGTTCTATATCTCGAAGAATGAAGTGACGTTCATCGCTGGGTGGACCCAGTTCGATCCAGACCACTGGATCGCCAACTAAAAAACCAGCCGTTCTATAGAGTCCAGCATTCAGAGCTGGGACTCCCGCCATCATTCTTGGATAAGACATAATCGCCTATGCGTTTTTGACTCGTTCTACGATGATCAGCAAGTGCTGAGCATCTTGTACAGAGCCCACAAGCTTAACGAAATCGACGGCTGCTTCCAAGTGCTTTAAATTGACATTGGGGAAACCGGAGCTGGATGCTGCTGCTGGTGTAGCGGCGGCGGTCGGAGCAGGGCCTCGTTTGGCAGGTGTCTTTTCTCCCGCTGTGCGTTTAATATGTGCCTTGACATTCGCCACATCTGCGGCCTTGACATCGTACTTGTCTAACGCTTCGACGATGTCCTTGTTGCGAGCTTCAGGGTTGGCTTCCATGTAAGCTCGAATTCGCTGTGCTTTGCTCGGTTCTTTTGACATTCTATTACTCTCGGATGAAGGGGATTGCTCAAGTTGTTCAACTAAATCACTTTTTGACTCTGCTTCTCGAACCAGATGTTCCGGGACTCGTTCCATTAGTTCATCGAGCGTTACAACACGTTCTACATCAACCATTTGCACCATATTCCTAAGTTCCCTGGGAATGTAAATGTGATACGGAATTTCAAGTGAAACTCTTTGTCGACCAAGTCAACTGCCGTGGCCAAAATCAATTGCTTTGGGCCAAATCAAATGTCGCGTTATGACACGCGTTTTTGAGCGGCTACAAGTGTCCGGGTTCCTCATAGGCCTGGCAAAAACAGTAGCCTAATCGTCGATCTCATCCGGGCAGAGGGCCACGAGATCGATGGGGAAACCAAACTTCGAAAGATGGTCAAATGATAGATCCCAAGGTCTATAAGTCAACGCGTTTTTAGTGATAGATAAAACGATTTTTGTCAGTATTAACGATTTGAACTAATGCGAAACTTCATCAAACATGATTTCTACCATTCCCGCCGGCGTTATCAATTCAGCATAGGCAACACAAAAAGTCGGCACGGTTTGATGTTATTGCGTCGACTGATGTGCTGACATTAGCCGCACGCTTTGTGCAGCCTATACATACCTCTCTTGTAATGGTTTAATGTTGAGCCGGTGGCTTGGTGTTCGATAGAAATAGGGGCAGAAATGGCAAAAACGCGTTGGTTGGATCACGAGGAACCCGGTCCGGATGATGTGAAAAACGAAATTCTTAGGCTCTTGATGTGCTTAAAGTCTGGGGAGAGTATATGTCCATCCGATGCCGCTCGGTCTTTCGGGTCCAAATGGCGACAACATATGCCGCTGGTGAGGGATGTTGTCGCGGATATGTTTCGTGATGATTTGATCGATGTTACCCAGCAAGGGGCTGTGATCGATTTGGATGAACGAAGTATTGAAACAATCAAGGGGCCGATTCGGCTTCGTCTTAGGAGAGCGAGCAAAACTAACGAAAGTGACCAATAGTTGATGACGAGCAAAGAACCCGATAGCGATCGGCAATGGAGTACCGCGGACGGTGCACTTTCAAAACCCTGGCAATTTGTATGGCTCGGTCTGATCTGCTTTCACTTGGTGGCTGTTTTTGCAGAGCCATTTCAGTTTTTTTCTCGAAGCCCGGTCCAATCTGGTGCCGATGCAGATTTGCTTCGCCGTGCGACTCGCCCCTATGCTCAGTTTATGTTTCTCGATCATGGCTACTTTTTCTTTGCGCCGAACCCAGGGCCCGGTCATTTACTCAGAGTGATGGCAGACGACGCCCCATTACCAGGCTCCGAGGAGGGGATTCGCGTGAACCCGTACGAGGGTGTATTGTTTCCTGATCGGAATCGAGATAAGCCAAGATTGCTCTATCACCGATACCTCATGCACGCGGACTTTGTTAATTCCCGCTTTGCACCTAGGGAGTTGAATCCTGAACTAGCCAAAGATCCGTTTATTCAGAAAAGCTGGGCTAGGGATCGTGCGATTTATACCCACCTCGTTCGTGCCGTTTCGGATAAAGTGAAACGCGAAACACAGAAGCCGTTTGTACGAGTGGATAGATTGGAACGAGAAATTCCCGATCGGATCTCAACGTTGCAGCAACAAGTAAGAATATCGGATCCTCGTTGGATTCAAATCCTGCCTGAGTCCCCAATGCCCTTCGGCGGGGAGGGCGCTTCTGGGGTCCTCGCTCCTAACAACGCTCCGACGTCATCCTCAACTGATTCGTCTACGAGTGCAACCGAAGAGTTGTTGGTGCCAAAATGACAAGCCCCTCTCTCGATCGGCAATCTCGCTTCAGATTTAACCTTGCAAGCGGCGTATTAGATTTCTTTTTTCGCCCCACATCGGCGCATACACTTGTTCCAATCAGAGTCGCAACGGGATTCATGATTGCTTATGTGCATTGCGTGTGGCTTTTAAGGTTAGAAGATTTTTTCGGACCCGATGCCTTGGTCAGCAATGATCTTTGGCTTCGTTTGCACGGCGGCAATTCGGAACTTGGAATTCCCGTGGATTCTAAGTGGACATATTTGTCATGGACCGATTCTCTATTTTTGTTCCGAATGCACGAAGCGTTGGGAGTTCTGTTTGGCGTTCTAGCTGGGCTCGGATTGTTCACGAGGCTGTCCATGGCCGCTGCATGGTTCGTTACGTTGATGACGGTTCATCGGATGACTGGGTTTCTGTTCGGATTGGATCAGATCGTTATCATGCTCGGCTTTTACCTAAGTGTTGGTAAATCCAATGAAGTGGGTAGTTTGGACCGATGGTTTTGTGTGCGATTCCCTCAGCTATCTCAGCATTGGGCTGTACGGATGCTGACAGGGTTGGGTGGAAATACGAAGACTGGTCCGCAGGATTCGTGGCAGAACTGTGTTTCCATGAGATTGATGCAAATCCATCTTTGCGTCATTTATTTTTTTGGTGGGCTTGGCAAGCTTCGCGGCGAAATGTGGTGGGATGGATCGGCGCTTTGGTTTGCTGCGGCTTCGTATGAGTACCAGTCCAATGACTTGACATGGATTGGTCGATACCCGGTTCTGGTAGCGTTGCTTACGCACGTCACCTTGTTCTGGGAAGTTCTTTATCCTGCCATCGTTTGGCCTAAATGGACGCGGCCAGCAGCATTGCTACTGGCCGTCTTTGTTCATTTAGGAATTGCTCTTTTTATGGGAATGATCACCTTTGGTTTTATGATGATCATCGCGAACTTGGCGTTCGTGCCACCCAAGCTTATGCACCGTACTTACCAAGCCGTCCGGCGTTGGATAGGGCTAAAGTCATAAGGTATTGCGCTTCGAAGTGCCCGAGGCCGCCAGTAATACAGGTCGACTCATTGAATGTGACGTGTGGATCAGGGCGGCAGCAATCGGAGACCAATAGTGTTGGAACTGGATGCCACGAATGGCTCTTGAGATAGGACGGAGTGCTATGGTCACCGGTCACGATCAGCACTGTGGGCTTGAGGGCATTAATCCGAGGCAGGACTCCATCCAGCTCCTCGATACGTTTCACTTTCTCAGCAAAGTTACCGTCTTCGCCGGTGCTATCGGTGTACTTAAAGTGTAAAAAGAAAAAGTCATAGTCGTTCCAAGCCTTTTCCAGCGTATCGATTTGTTCGGACAGCGATTGAGCTTTTCCGATGATGTCCATTCCGACGAGCTGGGCAAGTCCTTTATACATGGGGTAAACGGCGATGGCGGCTGCTTTCAAACCGTAGACTTCTTGGTAGCTAGGCAATGCGGGCTTGTTAGCAAAACCTCTCATCGTGTGGAAGTTTGCCTTGGGATGCCCTGCCAAGATCTTCTTTGCTTGGGACAAGAATTCTTTTGCGACCTCTGCTGTTTTATTGCTAGCTTCATCGACAGCGGCGGGATCGAGTGGGGGGACGCCGGTTTTTTGTGGATCAGTATCCGCGACATTGCCACCTAGGCCAGAGCCCCGTAGAACCACAACAAAGCGATGTTCTTTGACTGGTTCAACGAAGATTTCGATGCCAGGAATTTTGATTTGGCGTAAGGATATAGCGAGCGGGGCGCTTTCTTCGCTGCTGATACGCCCTGCACGTCGGTCCGAAATGTTACCGTTAGAATCCAGCGTACAGAAGTTGCATCGAATCGCGACATCTCCGTCTTGGAGGGCGAATCCGATACCAGTCGCTTCTAACGCTCCTCGACCGATTTGGTACCTGAGCGGGTCGTATCCAAAGAGACCCAGGTGACCAGGTCCGCTACCTGGGGCAATGCCTGGTTTTACCGGGATACTCGCACCCTGGACCCCGAGCTTAGCGAGGGCGGAAAGGTTTGGAGTGGAGGCAGATTCTAGTTCTGTTTTTCCACCTGCGTGCATAGGTAAGCCACCCAGTCCATCGGCGACCAACATCACAATTTTGCTGTCATTGCTCAATTGGAGTTCGCGAGTTAAGTCATGCATGTCCATCGAGTGGTTCCTGTGATAGATAAGAAATCGGGAGAATTAAAGTGGTTGTGGCGTAAGTGTTTCGCAGTATTCAAACAGATCTGATCGATTTCGCAATCTCATTTGCGTACCATTTCCCGATGCTCGCTTTTCCATTAACATCATGTGCGGTAATGTAATACGAAGGATGTAAGCGAGAGTCTCCTGTTGATTTGGTTGAGGCTCATTAAAATGCCGCGACCCCAGGAAAGTGTGACACGATGCCAACGATTCGAAAACTACCTGTAGGATTGGTCAATAAAATCGCCGCAGGCGAGGTTATTGAACGCCCTGCGAGCGTGGTTAAGGAGTTATTGGAGAACAGTATCGACGCGGGCTCCAAGCGAGTGGAGATCAGTATCGAGGGGGGAGGGCTGGATTTGATCCGGATCTCTGACAATGGCTGTGGCATCGATGCCGAGCAATTGGAGCTTGCGATTTCTCCGCATGCGACGAGCAAGCTTCAAAATGACGATGATCTTTTCGATGTTCGGACGTTAGGGTTTCGCGGTGAAGCGTTGGCATCGATCGCGGAAATCAGTCATATGACACTCAGAAGCCGCACGAGCCAGTCGGACAGCGCGTATGAGCTACTGGTCAAAGGGGGAGCGCAGGAGCCGGTTCGGCCAACCTCTGGACCGGTTGGTACGACCATCGAGATTCGGCATTTATTCTTCAATACACCTGTTCGGCGCAAATTCATGAAGAGTGCGCAAACGGAGATGGGGCACGTGATTGAAGCCTTTACGCGAGTGGCACTTGCTTTCCCCAGCGTCCATATGGTGTTGCATAGTGGTAGCAGAACCGTGCACGATTTGCCACCGACGGAACGATGGTCAGAGCGGATACGTAAGTTTTTTGGGGACGAGGTGGCTGATGCTTTGATCGCCATCGATCAACGTGATGATAAAGTCGCCATTCATGGATATGTGTGCGACCCCTCGGTGTCGCGCAGCAACAATCGAATGCAGTATCTGTTTCTCAATGGACGACATATTCGCGACAAAGCTTTGCAGCATGCGCTGGGGGAGTCTTATCGCGGGCTTATGATGGTGGGCCGCATGCCGGTCTGTTTTCTTCATGTTGATATCGACCCGAAAACGGTTGATGTCAATGTTCACCCTACCAAAGTCGAAGTGCGTTTTGAAGACAGTGGTGCGATCTATACACGGCTACTATCTGGTTTAAGAAACAAGTTTCTCAACAGTGATTTCGTTCCTGCAGCGAGGCCAACAGCAGAACCTATTCTGCCGAGCATGATCCCGACTGCTTCTTCGGAAGGAGTGATTCCCACGTTGCCCAGGCCAGCAGCCAGCACAAGTAGCTTGTTAGATTGGCCGCAAACGACGACTGCCGCATTGCCGCGAGCTGTTCCCGAGTTTCAGCCCTTTCCCTCGGCGAGAAATAGCTTTGGTGCACCGAGCAGTTCAGGGGATTATCAGCACGACCCGTTTGGCCCAATGAGGAACGAGTCCATGCGTCCACTGCCCGAGTTGCCATCGAATGCCACCGCTTGGTCTCCACAAGCAGCGTTTGATGACCCCTCCAGCGATGTACTTGCTTCCGAAACCGGTTCCCCCTCTCCCGAATCACTTACTCAAACAGCAGCGTCTTCGCATCGATGGGATGCGGCTCATGCGGGACCGTCGCCGACTCGCCCCAGCGGTTTTCAAATTCACAATCGGTACTTAGTTTCTGAGTATGAAGATGGCATGGTGATCATCGATCAGCATGCTTTACATGAACGAATCATATTTGAGCAGATAAAGGCCAAAGTGTTATCAAAGGCGGTTGATGTGCAGCGGCTTCTTGTCCCTGAGACCGTGTCGTTACCTCCCCAGGAAGCGGCGTTGGTGATGGAGTACAAAGCGGTTTTAGAGGAGATTGGTTTGCATGTGGAGCCGTTCGGTGGTGAGACTTTTTTGATTCATTCCTATCCTGCGATGCTCAAGGGGATTTCGCCGGTGGAAGTATTGCGGCAAGTTTTGGAGCCGCTTCTTAAGGGTGGAAAAAAACCGGACGTTCGAGATCTGCTTGATGAGATGATGAACATGATGGCGTGCAAGGCTGCGGTTAAAGCAGGCGACAAGCTTTCCGACGACGAAATCTCCGAATTGCTCAAGCAGAGAGACATGTATCAAGAAACGCATCATTGTCCCCATGGTCGACCAACTGCATTGTTTTTCTCTCGCGACCAATTGGACAAAATGTTCAAGCGGATATAGCCGGCTAGATGAGTCGATGGGGTGTGTGCAACTTGCGTCGTTGGTAGATGCTCAGTCATGCTCCCACTGGGATAAACCACAGTGGTGAGCCCAAGACCGAATTCGGTGCAACAAAGTGCTCGAAAACGGTATCTAACAGATCGCTTGAGCCTCGATCGGGACAATAGGAAATCCAAAACACCGTTGGAAAACCCGCATTCGAAAAGATTGAGAAAACGGCAAATCAGCCCCAAGAAACCAACCGGCTACCCGTCCGCCTTGGGCGGAGACATTACTGACTGAGTCTATCTCTTGATCTGTCTAGTCAAAATCAAACTCTTGACTTTGTTGACTCGTGGAAAATGTGGTGCCATCAAACGTCACAAACCGCACACTGTGATCAAGCGTCCGAAGATTGAATGAAAGATAGACTAGCAGTAGCTTTCCATCTACAGCCCTTCCCCCTATCGGGATGCCTGGAATCTCGTCGAATGAGTAATTCTTCGTCGCTTCGATATCCGAGTCTGATTCGCAGAATTTCGAAAGACTCTTCTTGGAAAAGACTGACAAATTCTTTCCGTGTAGCCGATCCCTTCCTACAGGCTCCTCGAAACCTACGCCTTTACGACGCGAACTGAAAATGTAAACATTATCTGAGTCTGCGACCATCAAGTTACAACCGTGGTGGTTCTTCTCAAAGATGCTTATCGATTGGCTTTTTCCTGTTCTGAAGTCTACCAGAAGCGGTGCTTTATCCCTGCTGAAAAAGCCAAATACTCCCTCCTCATCGAGGACAAGCACTTCTGTACCTTCTGCGCGACGCGGGACCGCTTGCGATTCGCCATCAGAAATCCTAACCGCGCTGATCGATTCTTGACCAAGAATTATGACATACTTACTGCTGACGATGCATTTTCTTACGCCATATTCATCTTGGGGATAAGCGATCCCGGAGACTAACCAGTGCAATAAACTTAGCACCAAGCAGATGAGACGTCGAGACATTGGCTTATTGTCTTCCTATCATTGGTTTATAAATCTTGTTTGCCTTTATCCATCTCGAACTGCAAGTTGTCGTTGGGGTCTGTAATGTTTAAGTGAAGACGAGTGATGTTCCCCGTCGGATCCGATGCTATCGATTGACCAACTGCGGTTAAACGCTCGCGAGATGATCTTCGTTATCGTAGCTGGTGCCTGCAGAAGTGAATCCGTAACCGCTCATCGTTCCGCCAATGGTCTCGGACGTTTTGTTCTTATTTAGGAACGCTTTAGAATCTGGTCACGAAGGGAAGCCGTGATCGCCTGCAACTCCATTAAAGACTTTCCCTCAAACTGGGAATCGTCGGAAGGGGAAATGTTCAAAATCTCCCGAAGCGTCTTTATTAACTTGATTTCACCTTCCTCTCGGCCCTTTTCTAGGCCCTTTTCCAATCCCTCTTCACGACCCTCCTCACGACCCTCCTCACGGGCATCTATGATGCTAGACTGCCAATCGAGGTGGCCTTTTTCTCGGGAATCGTACATTTGTTTCTCCTCCGTTATTTCTTGGATCTTACGTAGCTCTCGAGTGGCGTGCAAAAACTCCAGACCCGGTAACAACTCTCTCAACTCGTCTTCGCTGTGCTCGTGCGAATGAATAATCCAGTAGCACCACTGCTCTAGAACACTCGCGGTCCGGAGCGATTCTTTCGTTCCTTTATGTTTTCCTAATTCTACCGTGTGAATCTCGATCGAGTCTAGCAAAACCGCTCCTGATTCCTTTTCCGTCATGCGAAAATGGTGATGCAATCTGTCATCGGTCCAGATCGAGCCCGTCAGTAAACAAACCGCGTAGGTGGCC
>JBKCTT010000133.1:0-108285 GCA_046318795.1 Pirellula sp. | reverse complement strand
ATGGATATGAGTGGCTCGATGCGATACGACGGCCAATATCGCAACGTAAAGCGTATGGCTCTCGCGCTCCAAGGATTGATTACGACCCAGTATCCTGGTGACTTCTTGCGTTTTGTCGAGATGTATTCTGTAGCCAAAATGACACGACCTGGTGAGATACTGGACTTGATGCCAAAACCCGTCACGATCCATAATCCAGTCGTCAGGCTAAAGGCCGATCTTAGCGACCCGCGAGTCAGCGAAAACGACATACCAACTCACTTCACTAACATTCAACATTCCCTTCGACTGGCAAGGCAGAATCTCGCGACCGCAGATACGGTTAATAAGCAGATCGTGCTGATCACTGATGGATTGCCCACAGCACACTTCGAAAACGAAACGTTGTTCTTGTTGTATCCTCCCGACATACGCACCGAGCGTGAAACGATGCGGGAAGCGATGGCTTGCGCAGCGGAGGGAATACGTATCAATATATTTTTAGTCCCGAGTTGGTCTCAATCCGAAGAGGATATTCGATTCGCTCACCGAATGGCGGAACAAACCAAAGGAAGAGTATTCTTTACCGCGGGCAATGACTTGGACCGATTCGTACTATGGGATTATGTCGACCGCAAACGAGAGATCCTGTAGCGGCATCTTTACGACGGATGGGCACTTTTGCCCACTTAATGGCGTGGGCATCGGTCAAGAATGACCAACTTATTATGACGGGGTGTTAGTTACTCAGCATCTGATCAAGCATCACAATACCTTGGCAAGCCGCGTCGACATCTGATTGCGTGGAGGTACAGCCTAGGCTTAATCGCAACGTGCCACCGCATTCACGCGTGCCAAGCGAATCATGGATTTTGCCAGCGCAGTGATAACCTGCTCTACATTCGATTTTATGAGTAGAATCGAGAAACATGGCCATCTCTTGTGGCGTCTGCAAAAGACTTGAGTTCCGCTTTGATGCAAAGCTAAAAACCGGAAGCCGTTCGGTTAGTTTTTTGGCATCAACTCCAATAAGTATCAAGTTCTTGCAATCGCGAACGGTTGCCAAGATCTGATCATTCCAGGCTTCAAACGGTGGAGCGACCGAGCTAAGTTTCCATTTGAGGCCGGCAAGCAAACTGGCTAGAGCTGGTACGTTTTGGTTTCCGGATTCCACGCTTGATTGCCAGGAAAAATCGCCATCAATTCGATCGCTTGATTCACCGGTTCCTCCGATCAACATTCGAGCCATTGCTTTCTGGAGATCGGATCGAACGAACAGAATGCCTGTACCCAGCATTCCACAAAGACCCTTGTGTCCCGCCGTGGCCATTATGTCAATTCCCAGAGTCCGTACATCGATGGGGAGGTATCCTGCCGATTGAGATGCATCGACCATGAAAACCAGTTCCCGAGACTTGGCGATTTGTGATATCGCTTGAAGATTTTGCACCGTTCCTGTCACGTTGGAAACATGACTCGCGATCAAAACGCGAGTGGTGGGTTGGATGGCTTTATTTAACTCGTCTGGATCGACCAAACCACTTGAATTGCACTCTACAGCCGTCCATCGTAACCAACCACGGGCGGCAGCCAGTTCAAGAGGCCTTAGAACGCTGTTGTGTTCTGTCGATGTGGTGACAACATGCATATCATTTTGGCCATGTCCATAGGCAAGTCCAAAAATAGCCTCATTAAGCGCATGCGTTCCGTTGCTGCAGAAAGCGACATCGTCGATGGAGGGTATGTGAAAATAGTTGCGTACTGCACGGCGAGCCTCGAGGACGATTTGATTGGCATCGAGGCCGCTTTGGTAGAGCCCCCGACTGGCAGGTGCTCCGCACATCGATTGATACTCGATAACAGCTTCCATGACTCCGGGTGGTTTGGGCCACGTTGTTGCAGCGTGGTCCAGGTAATGTCGTGTCATTAGAAATGTATCGCGTACGTGTTGGGAAAATGACGTTTGCGGTTATGGAAAAAGGTATCGCAATACGTTTCGCAGCGGCTGGCTGGGCATATAAGCGACCGGTTGTCCGACGATGCCTCGCCCCAACTGTGCTTGCCTCACATCTTGTCCAAGCCCGATCAAGGGTCTGTATTGGCTTGCGTAACCATTAAATGCACCTGGGAAGTAGGTTGTCGGAACGTAGCTGAATGGTGAGCCGGAACCTCCTGTGGGGGCGTAGGGCTGGCTACTACATGTGTTACAGCCGACGTTTTGGCGATAGACAGTCGGTGATACCATGTAACGCGCATCTTTTTGGCAGGGAGGTGGGTTCACGAAGGGTTGCGTATTGACAATACCGGTTCCGGAATCGTACGCCGGGCGTTGATTCCCCCCCAATCCGTTTGCTGGAGCGTAGGTAGCTGGTGGGGCAGGCATTACCATTCCAGCCCCCGGAGAATTTCCGACGCCGGAAAGAGGAGTGTTCGTGTAGCCAGAAGGACTCGGGTTAATAAAAGTGTTGGACGGCGCAGCGGCGGGTATGCCCGCATAGGGTCCTGGTGCGATCGTGGACGGGCTGACGTAGGGAGCGGCACCAATTCCGGGAGGATTGTAGGTCGGAGGTGTGGCGGCTACTCCTCCCAGTCCATTGTTCACCCCGCCAACCCCGGTGTTAGGGAGTACAGGATTCGTCATGCCAGGATTTACGGCGCCAGGATTTACGGCGCCGGGATTACCAAGGGCAGGATTACCTAAGGGGGGATTGGCAAATCCTGGGGGTGGGGCGCCGAATGCTGGTTGCCCTTGGCCACTAAGTCCCGGCAAGGTTACGGGTTGCGAATTGAATGGGACCTCTTGTCGGAACGCCGATAGATTTGGATTCGATGACACCAATTTGGTCGAGATAGGGACACGTTTGAGAATCGGGACATAACAGGAATCATAAACAGATTCGACTCGCGCACGCTGAGTTGGTTCGTTGGTGGAGTCTTCCGTGCCGGCAGAGGTTGGTGGGATACGACCGGCCAAGTTTGGTTGAAGATTGGGGGAAGCGTAGTTGTTTGCTGCCTGTTTGAACAGCTTAGGTGTAACGTATGCTTCATCATCTTCTTTCCATTCCGTCCGCTTGGCTCGTTCCTCAAGGGAGCTCGGTTTTTCAACATAGTCTGCAAGAGGATCCTTCTTCCCTGATTCTTTTTCGATCTGGCTTAGCATCCATCGCAGTTCTTTCAAGTCAGCCGGAGCCTGGTCATCGACTCTAGAAGCGAATTGCAATCCGCGTTTCTGATTGTCGGAGGAGGATGCATTTTCATCTTCCGCCTGACCAAATGCGAGCGAACTGCCAATTGATAACGATGGAAGAAGCGAAAAGATCAGAAACTTGCTGCAGGCTCTAGGTTGCATTACTTGGTCTCAGGGTTGATTTTCACGTTCGTTGCTTTGAGTCGATCTACTTCCGGGGTCAAGTTTTTCAGCTGGTCCGCGTCGAGATACAGTCTTAGAAACGGCGCATACTGTTTAGCAGCCCCAGTCTCGCAGGACGTAACGAGGGGGAGTAGCGTTTCCAGGGGATTCTGATCGAGCATGAGCAGGTTTAACTCACTCAAGGGAGCCAGAAAATCCACTCGCTTCAATTTGCAATTTCTCAGGTTGAGAGTCTTCAAGTGCTTAAGGGCTGAAACGTCCTGAATGCTTTCAATTGGGTTGCCCGCCAACTGGAGAGTCCAAAGCTTTTTTAGACCGACTATAGGCTGAACGTTAGAAACTTGGTTATCGTTTAGATACAGAGCGTTAAGTTTTTGCAAACCAGCGATCGGTGACAAATCCGTGATCTGGTTCTTAGACAGTTGGAGGTACTGCATTTGAATAAAATTCTTGAGGGAGTCCAAGCTTGAAATTTGGTTTCCGGAGAGGTCGAGAGATTGAATCAGCTTTAGTTCCGAAATGGGGGCGAGATCCGAAATCTCGTTATTAGCTAGATCGATCTTCATGATTGCTTTGCAGTGTTGAAGACCTTCTAGGCTTTTTATGCCTTTTCCTCTCGCGATGACTTGGGAAATGCTTTTCACGTCGTCGATGGTGAGAGGTTGATCGTTATATCGTTTCTCAAAAACCTCCCAGCGAACTGCTTTTTCCAGAGCTTTATCCGGAAAAACGTCTTGGGAAAAAGCGGGGCAAGTCGTGACGATTTGGATCAGAAACGCTGCTAGACAATAAAGGTTCCTGGAGTTTTTGATTTTTAGGTCAGCTAGGACTGGCATCGGTGGACTCGCAAAAACGGTGAGAGGTAACAGTACGTCGAAAACGATTCCCAGCACTACACTGTAGCCCAACAACCTCGTGTTTTCCAGCATTGTTAGCTCTGGGGACTATAGACCTGCGCATTTTCTCAACTAAAACGGTATAACCAAGGTGCATTTGAAGCATGAGTTGGCTTCAAATCTGAGCACGCGTAGCGTTCCGAGAGCCACCAATGAGCCCACGTACCGAGAAAGAGGAAGTTTCGAGTTATGCGTTCGTCAACGTTTGGTCAGCGTGATTTTTTAGGACAGCCGTAAGGGCTTCCTGAAAGGGTAGTTAGCCGATAATCCCGCTGGTGTTTTTTGTTGTACCTTCGCAAAACTTGCTGACCGCCAATGAAAGTTTTAATCACCGCGTTTGAGCCTTACGATGTTTGGCAACAAAATTCTAGCTGGGAAGCGTTGGTAGAGCTTTTGCATCGACGGGGAGCGATGAACGGAGTAAGCACGCGACGTTATCCGTGCGATCTGGGGCAATTAGTAGAACGACTCAACAAAGATCTGTCGGCAGGTTACGACGCGGTCCTGCACCTCGGACAAGCACCGGGAGCGAGTCGCATACAGCTAGAGGCCATTGCTCTAAATGTCGCAGGGATGACGGAAGCCTCTGGAGATTTTTTTGGTCCCTTGGTGCCACGCGGACCGGTAGCTTATCGTACTATCTTCCCGCTTAACGATTGGTACCGAGCCCTTCGTCAACATAGCATCCCGTGCAGCGTTTCGTATCACGCGGGGACTTATCTTTGCAATGCAATTCTTTATTTGACACAGCACTGGTTCGAACAACACAATCTAAATCGGCCGGTTGGATTTATGCACATTCCATTGACATCGGAGCAGACCATACAGAGCATGAGAGATCTGCCGTCCATGTCGAAGCAGCAAGCAGCCGAAGCGATAAGTATCGTTCTCGATCAAATCTTGCACACCTCGTGTACGGCGACGGAAATGGCATAATGACTGCCTGGGTCTGTAATCATCAATTCTAAGTATTGAAAATACACTGGGTGCAAAGGAGCCTACAGTTGTCACTGGACTCATGGATGGAAGCTTATCGAAGTGGTGAATTGACAGCGATTGAATTCGCCCAAAAAATCCTGAACCAAGGGAGCAACGCCCAAAGTGATTTGCATGTCGATTTAGACCGTCGCAGAAGGTGTGGATTTCCTGAGGTCATCTATGGTCAGGGAAAGTCACCCGATGTTATATGCAGAGCGCTCGATCAATTACTCCAGCGCGAGCCAGAGATATTGATCACCCGAGTCTCGCCAGAACAGGTTCGAGTGATTTCGGATAGATTTCCTTTTCATCATTGGAACTACAAAGGTCACGTGCTAAGAGTGGGGCGGGACAAGGCGCCAATGTCACCGGACCAGTTGCTTGCGGAGCGAAAGGTCGCTGTGGTCGGTGTTATAACTGCTGGTACGACGGATCAGCCAATCGCCATCGAAGCCATGGAGACACTGGCGTGGATGGGAATCCCTGCCAAGCTCATAGAAGATGTGGGAGTGGCTGGGCCTTATAGGCTGCTTTCCCGTGTCTCTGAGTTGCAATCGTTTTCTGTCATCGTATGCATTGCCGGAATGGAAGGTGCATTACCGAGTGTCTTAGGGGGGTACGTGGACTGTCCTGTGATCAGTGTTCCCACTAGTGTCGGGTACGGGGCCAATTTTGCTGGCGTCTCTGCTTTGCTCAGCATGCTCAATTCCTGCGCTTCGAATGTTGCTGTAGTGAATATTGATGCCGGCTTTAAAGGTGCCTACATGGCAGGACTTATGATCAAGAGACTTAGTTTGTAACCGTTTTCACCGGTGTCGTTTCATGTCGTAGGGATTGTTCTGATTATGCCGTCTCTTTCTTAGAGTGAGCCTTCGGGATTAAAAATTGAGGTCGGGAATCCAGGGATCGTGAGCTAGATCAATGGGTCTCGCCATTTCTCTACCTAAACCCACAACAAGATGTTTTCAGAGAATCCATTCCGACGCACCAAAGCAGTCCTTTTGGTGCTCGCGGTGATTTTCGGGGCTTATCTTAGTTTTTCCCCGAACTATCAGTGGAGTAACTCCTTTGAGGAGACTCCTTTCGCAGCGGATTTTCTCCAGGAGTGGGTGGGGGCTAGAATGATTGCTCATGGTCATGCTAGTCAACTATATGGTGAGAGTTTCGTTCTGAATCAACACGATCCAAATTACGTTGGGTTCACATGGAATCAAGAAGAATACTTTCCGGCGGTTTATCCACCTCCTCATTATCTATTGTTTAGTCCAGTTGGATTGTTGCCTTACCGGTGGGCCGGTTTGATCTGGTTGGCTTGCCAGTTGTGTTTCGTTTATGGCACATGGTTAGCGGTGAGACCCTTAATCGAGCAGGAGCAGACAAATCGTGCGCAGACCGATTCTGGGGCAGTCGAGGGGCGAGCGCTTTGGTTGGCACTGATCCTGTTCCCTGCATTGCTTTTTTCGATAACAGTCGGACAGAAAAGTACATTGTGGATGATGACAATTGCTGTCGCGATGAGTCTGTATGCGGGGGGCAAGGACTTTCGTGCAGGGATTGTTTTTGGATTCCTGTCTATTAAGCCAACCTTGTTTTTTATGGTTCCGCTGGTCATGCTCAAACAAAGACGGTGGAGTTTTTTAGCGGGGAGTTCTCTATCTGCGGCGGTTGTTTGGGGTATGACCGCGTTGCTTATGCCTTGGTCGGCTTGGAGCGGATTCATAGAGGTAGCGAGAAGTGCTGGTTCATTCGCTGAAAACATGGGTTATCGAGCTGACTGGTCGTGCAATATTTTGACCTTAGCCTATTCCTTGCCAGTCGATCTTGTCGCATGGGGAAAGATCGCGATCTGCATTCCTTTGGCCCTCTACGTCCTCTACTCCATTATTATGCATGCCCCCAGTTTCGATGGACCGACTAGTTGGTTGATGGTTCTAGCTGGCACGGCGCTGCTCAGTCCTCATTTCTATTACTACGACCTATGCGTGCTATTGCCCCCGTTGGTTTGGTTATGGTCGCAGAGTTCAAAGGAGTCCGTGGCGATTTACGTCTTGCTCGCGGTGAGTTGTGCGGTTAGCTCGAGTGTCTTCGAGGTCCTGGATGTTCCAATACTTCCCATCGCATTGATTGGGATCGTGTCTGCATCAGGGTTGCGGTCTAAACTAAACGGTATCTTTGTCGAACGAAGCGTTCGAATGAACTCTGAATCCTATTCAGCCAATTGAGAGTCTGGCTTGAGGCAATCGAGAGCTTTAGGAAGGTCGATAGGGTGCTATCAACATAAAAAAAGCTCGCGGATTCGAGTCCGCGAGCTTCGAGTTCGATTCACGAAACGAGCAAGAGATAGCTTATTCGGTCACAGTTTCTTTAATCTTTTGTAGGAAGTGTTCTCCGGATGTCTTGCAAAGTTCTTTGCAGTGCTTTTCAGCCTTCTTTTGGTCGTCGTATTCGAATACAGCGACTCGTTTAAGGTTTTGGTTAAAGACCCCCCAATAGAGTTTAATGCGAGGTTCTGCAGCAGCCTTTCTGGTTCGCTTCGCTTTGACGGGCGCTGCGGTTTCTTGGTCGACATCCGTGACGGCCTTCTTCTTACGCGGGGTTTTTACGACGGATTCCATGGAAATAAAGCTCCAAAAGGTATGAAGAAAGCGAGTGCAGGCTGACGCGAGGGATTAACAAATTCAACACACAGAAGTGTGGGAGGATGTTGAAAAGGTAGGTATAGCGTCGGCGTTGCACAATTTTGGTGAAACACCATTATAGAAGCAACGACCGTTTTCTAAAACGGCTTCACGATAAAATTCAGAATGTACCTCAATTCTTGACCGACTATCCGGTCGGCCGAAAAATCGATTCAATCGGCACATCCGGAAAATTCTCTCAATTCGGTACGTCTCAACACCGATAAACGTCGAAAGGGGCTTTGGGGTTTTCGAATCCACTTGCTCCCGTTGCCAGAAAACAAAATCAAAATGGGGAAAAAGATGAGCAATCAACGAGGAAATCATTGGGAAAGGCGAACCATTCGTCAGATTATCAGCCTCGGAACTGTTTCCTCGTTCTTCGCGGGAACATTGCTTGCAAATCCCCCGGGGTTGCCTGGGCTGCCCGGTTCGGAGCCGTCCGCGTCCGGTTCGAACGCTCACCCAAAATTGTTGCCCTTGCCACAAATGCAGCCTGGCAGCAGTCTTCGATCTGCTCAAACGGATAAGGCGTCTACCCAGGTTAACTCAGCAGCCCCCCCAAACGGAACAGGCGCAGCTGCTGTTAATATCAAAATTCTGCCGGGTTTGCCGCCAGCAGGGGCGCCTGCTGCATTCGCGTTTACTGCGACTGACGATCGTGCCATTATGCCACCGGTCCCAAGCAAAGGATCGGATAAAGGCACTGTTCAAGTAAAGATGCATGCTTCCGCAGCTCCATTGAATACTGCATTACCAGCAGCACCTATCTCGACGAGCTATGTCACGTCCTCTGTTGCAGTGACTGCGACGCCCCCCATGACAATCGAAAATGAAAAAGCGAATGCAGGGGGACCGGTTAAACTTAGTATCGGCGACAGTGGAATTGTTGATCTCGGCGTCCAACGACCACGCCAAGATGCCGTGGTTAACTCCAGGGCTCCCGAACTGGTAAAACCAAGAAAATACAGCGTTTCTCAGCCAGTTGTGCTAGCGCAAGCAGCAGAATTGCAGTCGGTGGATAATTCGAGCCAGTCGACGCACTCCCCTTCCAATCAGGTTGCAGCACCTCCGATCGACCCCAGTTTTCCGGTCGACGCTCCCAACCTGGCTACGGCCGATAACCCATTGCCGGTAGCGACTTTACCCAACGATATTCATTCAGAGAATTTACCGGCACAGCCGATTCTAACCCCAGCAGTAGAAGCTCGAATGACCGAGCTTCCGATTGCACATGCGAGTCCATTAGTGCCTCCGAAAAACGCTCGAGCCTCAGCAACGGCATTAACAAACTCCTCGGTTGCGGTGGTTCCTGTCAAACCAGCAGATCCCACCGTGCCCGCTCCAGCAACACAGCCGCAATCGAAAGCGGGAGAGGCCGGTGAAGACACCGTCCTTCGACAACACGCGTCGCGTAGCAAGCCGGAAAAAACTTACGATATCGAGTCTCGAGGAACGTACGCTATCGATACGCCGTTTTCAGTTGCCTCGGTAATTTCACTCGATTCGAACATTTGCACCGTCTTCAAACATGGCAAATCGATAACGATCGCTGGTGGCGTTACAGGAAGTACAAGAGTCGCCGTTGCATCGCAAACCGGTGAAACTCGGGTCATCGAGGTCAACGTGCTCCCCGTGGGGCAACAGTTCTCTCGACCCCAGAGCGAAATCGATCAAGTGAAAGAGCTTATTGGTCAAGTTTTTCCCGACGCGAGGGTGCAAATTGTTTCACTTCCCTCGGGAGAAGTTGAGGTAAAGGGAGTGACATCGACGGAATCGGACGCTCGAAAAATATTAGAATTGGTGCGAAAAGTCTGTCTTGTTCCAGTGCACGACCGACTCAAGGCTGGTAGATAAAATCAAACGAGATTTCAAGAGAACTTTAGGCATGGCGGAACCTTCCACCATGCCTTTTTTTGTTTGTAGACCACCCTTATGGGGGTGTTAAGACACTATTTTTTGGAAAAGTCGTCCTAAAAAGTATTGTTTGCCATCACTTCTTAAGTATTCTTAGTTGGTTCGCTGACCTTTTCTAGAAAACCGAAAAGCCCTAAGGTGTACGTGATGACCGCAAGAATTAGCCTCTCCCTGATAATGCTAGCGATGTTGCAAGCTAGCGCCGCGTTTGGGCAATCAACATATGATTGGAGTGTTAATGGAGGCGGAACGTGGTCTGCTGTTGGCAACTGGGGTGGTGTTGGCACACCGGTGGCTGGTGACACGGCTCAGTTTTCTGATTACAGTCTCGATATCAGTAATCCACCGGTACAGTCGGCAACGATTAGTTTTTCCCCACCTGCAACGGCTACCGAAACGGTGAGACGTATTAGGTTTCTTTCGGGGAATACGACCACTGCGTTTACGATTGGGGTCGGTGGACAAACTTTGAATCTCGATGGTGGATCAACTTCCTCTATAGAGAGGTACGGCTCCGCGGTTAGTAGGTTTACTGCTTCGGTCAATTTGCTTGGGACGGGAAAAACCATGTCTGTCACAAACGGCAACTCCGGTGGTTCTCTCGTTTTCAACTCGTTGAATATTGGTAGTTCGAATGCATTGAGTATCGGCGGAGTTGGAACCACTAACATTACGACTCTTTCTGGCAGCGGTGCTACATCGAGTGCAACTTTCACAGGAACAGGCAACTCGACTCTGTCGACCGTCTCAAACATTGCGACAATCGATGTGCAGGGTGGGGTTACGAGAAGTTTGGGAACAGTTAGTGGCGTTAGTGGTTTGAACGTGTCTAGTTCGGGAACCACAAATTTCAACACAGTGACCGGGACTGGTGCTGCTGCAGTGGCTACATTCTCAGGGGCCGGTAGCTCAACCTTAACGGGGATCTCGAGTGTTGGGACGATTAATGTTCAGGGTGGGACGCGAAATCTGGGAGCGATTAATGGTGTCAGTAGTTTGAACGTTTCCGGCACCGGATCGACCAATTTCACGAACCTAACGGGTACGGGCGCGACGGCGATCGCGACGTTTTCCGGAGGGGGGAGTTCAACTGGAACGAGCATTTCGAGCATTGGCACGATTAACGTAGACGGCGGGACAAGAACCTTTGGTACTATCAATGGTGCATCTGCGATAAATTTGACGGGTGGTTCTCTGAACATAGGTGCGTTGAACACGATAGGAACCAATACTACCAGCATCAACGTTACTGGCGGAAACCACTCCATCACCGCCGTCGACCGTGCGGACATCAATCTTAGTGGAACGGGATCGATAGCGAGTAGCATCACGGTTAGCAACAACTCGAGCCTGGGTGGTTCTGGGGTTATCGGTGGAAGCGTTACGGTTAATAGCGGTTCCGTATTAAGTGGGACCTCTACCATCAATGGAAATGTTGCGATTCAAACTGGTGCAACACACAGTCCTGGAAACTCTCCTGGGACCCAGACGATTGCGGGAAATTTGACATATGCGGCTGGTTCTACGTTCGTGTGGGAACTCAACGGTAACTCGTTGACTCCGGGCGATTATGATCAAATTGTATTTTCCGGCGCGGGCAGGACGTTGACAGTAGACGGTTTGATGGACACGCGACTGAACTTTGTCGGTGCTAATTTCAACAATCCTTTTTGGTTGAATAACAAGACGTGGACTGTCTTTTCTAACGTCGCTGTGACGCAGGACTCGGTCAACAATATGAACATCGTCATCGACACCCCAGGGGCTCCCAATGGCACTTTGGCCTGGGTTTTTGATAGCAACAGTAACAATTTGAATCTGCGATTTACTGCTGTACCCGAGCCGGGCGTACTCGCGCTTTTGGGGCTGGTTACTGGTCTGTTCGGTGTTGCGAAACGTAGGAAGATTAGGGCACTTATTGTTCGCGGCTAGAGTGCCGGGCGAACGCCTCGAATCACCTGAGGGAGATTCGGATCTGAAGCATGTATTCTGGCCAACATTGTAATGTTGGCCATTTTTTTTGTCTGTTCAAAAGTACCCGCTGATTGGATCAGTCCCAGTTCATAGGCTAGCCGATCCGAATGGCCAGGTAGAATCACTCGCCAGTCAAATGGAACCTTGCCCGGTCGTAATTGATTCACATGTGCAACCAGGTTTGTAGTGCAGTTATTGCTTATAAGTTCGTAGAACTCTGGATCCCGTTGAAGCTTGTTAGAGCGAGCCAGCATATCGACCAACAGATTTTGTGATTGTTCGGGCGATGCGTTGCCGCGATAGAGGTAGACTTCGACGTCGCGTGTGTTGGTTCTCAGGGGGATGACATCCCTTTCATCGGCAATGACATAAATCAGTTCGAATTTTTTTCGCAAACCTCCGATGGCGGAGTAGGATTCCCCCTGATCAAGTCGAGCCTCAACAGAGATACAAAATTGCTGTCCGGAACGCAACCCGAAGCTTAGCATGGTATGAGCCAGTAGAGTTGTCTCTTTGAAAGGGACGACTATGAAGTCCACGGATACAACATCGCTTAGAGCAAAACGCAAGTCGTAGTGGCGAACGTCGTAGTCTTCTTCTGTGCGATAGCGGCAATTTCGAACATGCCGAATCGTTATCTCGTTGTCATGGAATTCAGCGAAGGGCAGTATTGCTAAGTCTGGACGCCAAACCCTTCCGACGCTCTGAGCTTCTTTTTGAAGTAGTGGAATCCGTCCTAGAACAGATCCTGTATTTTGACGATTTTCAAACACGCGATGGCCGCAGCCAAAGGCACCTCCAAGGCAGCAAAGCGTAAGCATGAACCTTGCTAGTGAGGTCATTGGAGTAATTTTGAATACAGAAGAAAAAAAGAGGAAGATGCTCAACCAGTATTGATGGGAGTAGCAAAGCTCTCGTAGGATTGTCAATAGTGATGCGTGTATAAGTGGTTGTATAGTTCAATGCGTATCGGGGCAAAGTGAGACCATGCTGCAAAAAGCTGGGTTTTGGGTTAAGATCATAGACCCAAAGCCGCGATGGGTTACACTATAGAGCGTACACGAGATATAATCGGGGGGTAAACTTACCGATTATGGAGCTTGTACAAAGTCCTCCCTCCCGATGCATCATCCTCCCCGCCTCACCCAATCAATCTCCATCCCGGAGTCGAATTTCATGGAAAATGGCCTAAAACCTCGCGTCATATTCTGCGCAGCGACTTGTTCGGTATTGCTTTTCTGCAACAGCTTGATGAGCTCCTGTTTGGCTTCAGATATCCCTGCAGTCAGCTTTTCTAAAGATGTTTATCCGATTTTACGAGATAACTGCTTTGGATGTCATCAGCCTGCCAAGAAGATGGGTGGATACCTGATGACCGACACTAAGGCGATCATGGCTGCTGGGGATAGCGGTTCTGTTGCCATTGTTCCGGGCAACTCCAAGGAGAGCTATCTAATTCACGAAATCGAAATTGTGGACGGTAAAGCGGAGATGCCCAAGGGTGGGAAGCCGCTGGCATCATCCGAAATCGATTTGATAAAGCGTTGGATCGATGAAGGAGCGATCATCGATTTGTCTTCCGAACAGTCAACGTATTCAGAATCAAATCCACCGAAGTATATTCGGCCACCATTGATCAGTAGTCTCCGATTTTCTCCTGATGGGAAGGAACTTATCGCGACGGGGCTTCACGAAGCGCTCGTTTTTGATACTTCGACATGGAGTTTATTGAAACGATTGGTAGGGCTCAGTCCTCGATTAGAATCGATTGCTTATTCGCCTGATGGAAAATGGATTGCGGTCGCCGCTGGCGAGCCAGGTGTAAGAGGGGAGTTACAAATCTGGAATCGAGAAACGAAGACGCTTGAAAACAGTTTTGTCATTGGGAACGACACACTGTTTGGTGTCAGTTGGTCTCCAGATTCCCAATTGATCTCTTTCGGGTGTTCTGACAATTCTGTGCGAGCCGTCAACTTAGCGGGAGAACAAAAGCTCTTTCAAAGGACACACGAAGACTGGCCGCGTTCTACGGTATTCACACCTGCGGGCAAACATCTAATTTCTGTATCGAGAGACATGACGGTCAAATTGACTGAGGTCGAGACAGAGCGATTTATTGACAATATTACTTCCATCACGCCGGGAGCTTTGCGTGGTGGTGTGCAAGCGATTGCGCGACATCCGAAGCGAAACGAAATCGTCGTAGGTGGGGCGGATGGTACGCCAAAGATCTATCGTGTTTTTCGTCAAACGGCCCGAGTCATTGGTGATGATGCCAATCTCATTCGAAAGCTAGAGCCGATGCAAGGTCGAATTTTCGATGTTGCGGTGAGCGAGGATGGGCGTTATTTGGCTGCGGCTGCAACTCTCGATAATCGAAGTGTTGTTCGAGTTTGGTCTTATGATGTTGATGGTCAAATTCCGGAGCCGATCAAACTGATTCAGCAAAAGAGTCCGGTTGGTCTTACCGAAGAGGAGAAGCAGACGCTCGAAAAGTACGTTACTCCCGTTCCTGCGATTTTGGCGACATGGGATGTTCCAGATACCGCTCTTTATTCGATTGCAATAGATTCACAAGGGCGATTGGCTGCCGGGGGAGCGGACGGGCAAATTCGCGTATGGTCAATTCCTACCTCGGAATCTCTTCATCGATTTGATGCAACCCCTAGCGGTTCGACGGTTCCAGCCGATACCAAATCGATCGCCGAAAGTCGAGTTTCGCGACTCACTCAAATTTCAACACTACAGGAGCAAGAACGACAGCATGACGACTGGCAAAAACGATTGCAGTCTTTGCCTATTGCGAGCATCGAACAATTAAACGTTGAGCCTCAACAGATTGTTTTCGATCAATGGAATGAATCGGTGCAGTGTCTTGTTACGGCCAAGCTTAAATCAGGAGAGTTGTTGGATGTAACTGGTTTTTGTAGTTATACGGTATCCGGTTCTCAAGCTTGGGCGTCCCCGCGTGGTTGGGTGCAGCCGCTAGTTCCTGGTGAGTCGCGTCTTGTAGTGAATCTAGCAGATCATAAAGTTGAGGTTCCAGTTAGCGTTTCGCTCAAAGCTGATCAGAGTATGGATTTCGTTAAAGACGTAAATCCAGTCCTGTCCAGGCTTGGGTGTAACTCGGGGACGTGTCATGGTGCGCAGGCAGGAAAAAGCGGATTCAAATTGTCGCTCCGCGGGTACGATCCACTTTTTGATATTCGATCTTTGGCGGACGATCTCGCTAGTCGCCGCCTCAATCCATCCTCGCCTTTGGATAGTTTGATGATTACCAAGCCGCTGGGTGTTGTGCCGCACGTTGGTGGGAAATTATTCGAGGCAGGCGATCGCACTTCTCTCGTTTTGCAGCAGTGGATTCGCGAGGGGGCAAAGCTGAATAACGAAAGCCCCAGGGTCCAGAGCCTTGAGATTTACCCGAAAGATCCGACCATTCAGACGGTGGGAGAAACTCAGCAAGTTCGGGTGGTCGCAACCTTTACGAACGGCAGCAAACGGGACGTCACCCACGATGCATTTGTCGAAACCGGAAATGCCGAAGTTGCATCTATAATGGACGGTGCCCGAGTCAGTGCCATTAGGCGTGGAGAAGCTCCGATTCTTGCGCGATACGAAGGAGCTTATGCAGCCACAACACTCACCGTAATGGGGGATAGGACAGGGTATGCTTGGTCGCCTCCGGCGACTAGTAATCCGATTGACTCTTTTGTGGCAAATAAACTGCAGCGATTGAAGATAGAACCATCTCAATTATGCAGCGATACGGAGTTCCTGCGCCGAGTGAGCATCGACCTAACAGGGCTTCCACCAACCGCGAATCAGGTACGCGATTTTTTGGCGGACCAGACTCCGATGCAGGAGAAGAGAAACCGAAAGATCGATGAACTTATTGCCAGTGAGGCGTTCGTTGAACATTGGACCAACAAGTGGTCCGATCTTCTGCAGGTAAATTCCAAGTTTCTCGGCAAGGAAGGAGCGGCAAGCTTTCGCGATTGGATCAAGAACAGTATCGCCACCAATAAGCCATACGATCAATTCGTTCGTGAAATCATTACTGCCACCGGCTCCAATCGGGAGCAGCCCCAAGCAGCGTATTACAAGATACTACGTACCCCTGAAGATTTGGTAGAAAACACGACACACCTGTTCTTAGGAGTGCGATTCAACTGTAACAAATGCCATGACCATCCATTCGAAAAATGGACACAAGATCAATACTTTGAGACGGCGGCCTTCTTCTCTCATGTTAGCCTAGCGAAAGATGCTGAATCGGGTGATCGCACGATAGGCGGTACTGCAGTTGAGGGGGCAAAGCCACTTTACGAGATCGTCGCTGACTCGAGTGGCAAAGAAATGAAGCACGATCGAACGCAACAGGTAATTGCGCCCAAGTTTCCGTTCGAAACCCAATATGCAAAAACAGATGGAATGTCTCGACGAGCTGAGTTTGCCGCTTGGCTCACCAACTCTACGAATCCATATTTTGCAAAAAGTTTCGTGAATCGTCTTTGGGGATACTTGCTCGGAACGGGTTTAATTGAACCCATTGATGACATTCGAGCTGGTAACCCTCCCAGCATTCCCGAGCTCCTCAAGCATCTAGAGTCGGACTTTATTGCGCACGGATTTGATATGCGCCAAACGATGCGAACCATTTGTCAATCGGAGACATACCAAAGGTCTCTCGTCAAGAACAAATGGAACGATGACGATACGAGAAACTACTCTCGGGCAACTCCGAGACGTCTCCCGGCGGAGGTGTTGTATGATGCGATTTACCTAGTAACTGGATCCAAATCAAATCTCCCAGGCCTAACGCCGGGTACTCGTGCTGCATCATTAGCAGATGCCGATCCGGGACTTCCCGATGGCTTTTTGAACAATCTGGGGCGACCTGTTCGAGAGAGCGCTTGTGAATGTGAGCGTTCAAACGAATTACGGCTTGGTGCGGTTATGTCCTTAGTAAGCGGACCGACCGTAGGGACTGCAATTGCAGATCAGAACAATTCGTTATCACAGCTGATTGCCAGCACACCGAGCGATGAAGATCTGACCAATGAGCTCTTTCTCAGAGTCCTAAACCGTTTTGCAACAGCCGAAGAATTAGAAACAGCGAAAACTGTTCTAAAGCAAATCGAGGAGGATCATATCGCGTTGGAAAAGCAACTCGCAGACCGAGAAGCCTGGTGGTTACAGGAAAAACCAGTCCGCGAAGCACAATTGGCGAATGATAAAAAGTTGGCTGAACAAGAGTTAGAGGCTCGAAGAGCTGCGATTCGCGAAGCACGAGAGGCAGCCGAAGCAGCAAGATTGACAAGAGTTGAGGAAGCCAAAAAGGCGATTGCCGATTTCGATGCTGGGTTAAAGCAACGAGTCATAGATTTCATTAATGTTAGAAAGAATCAACCTGCATGGATTCCCTTGTTGCTCGCAACGGCAAAATCAACCAACCAAGCGAAATTCCAATCGGCGGGAGACCGATCTGTATTTGTGAATGGAGATGAAACGCCAGCAGTCTATTCGTTGCAGACGACGGTTCCTGCTCCCTTTAACGCAATTCGATTCGAAGCCCTAACACGGCCAGACCTTGCTGCAAAAGGCCCTGGTCTTTCCGATAATGGAAATTTCGTTATCACGGAATTAGAGCTCTTTGCGGGAACCCCCGATAAGCCAAACGAAATGAGACAGCTCAAGCTTACTAAGGGGTTAACTGATTACGATCAGGCTGGATTTTCCGCAGCAGCGGCCATCGATGGAAACCGAGATGATCAAGGAGGATGGGCCATACATGGCGCAACAGGGTTTGAGCATTGGGCTGTTTTTGAGTTGGCTGAAACTGTAGCACTTGCACCAGGAGAAGTGCTCGAATGGCGAATTCACCAAAAGCACAATGCCGCCAAACATCGAGTTGGTCACTTCCGCCTAAGTGTTGCGACCAAGACTGGAGATTTGCAAATAGGCTTATCTGAGAATCTTCAGGCACTGGCATCAACACTACCCGAGCAGTGGAGCGAGCTGGATCTCGAATCGCCCAAGGCTTATGTTCGCGAAACTTCGGCTGAGCGGAAGGAGCATGTTGCCCGTTTGGGTCGCGAAAACATGCCGTTACCAGAAGATGAACTGGTTGCAACGCTACTAAAGCGAATTGAGCGGTTATCGCAGCCGGTTGCGGATGACTCGCTCTTGGTTCGCATGCGAGTCGATGTCAAGGAAAGCGCAACGCAAAAAAGCAAGTCACGGCTAACTGCGGCAGAAGACATTACCTGGGCGTTGATCAATAGCCCGGCGTTTCTTTTCAACCATTGATCGTTACCATGTTTCCTTTATCCCATCTTTCAAAAGTCCGTAATCAATCGATAGTTTCATCCAATTAAGGAAAAAAGACGATGTTTCGAATTCTTGGTAGTGCTGGTCGCGATTTGTGTGACGGTCATTTAGGAGTAACGCGTCGGGATGTGCTTCGAGTCGGCGCATCTGGACTGTTTGGACTTTCGCTGCCTCAGATCCTACAGCTCCAGGCAGCTCAAGCAAACGATACCAACAACGCGCCAGGTTGGAATCGGGCCAAGAGAATGATCATGGTCTATCTGCAAGGGGGGCCAAGTCACATCGATCTTTGGGATCCAAAAGAAAATGTCCCTGACAAGGTTAAAAGTGTTTTCGGAAACATTTCAACCAAGATTCCAGGGATTCAGTTCACCGAAAATTTGCCTCTACTGAGTCAAATCAATGATCGGTTCACAATGATCCGCTCTATGAGCTACACGCCCAACGGACTGTTCAACCACACTGCTGCCATCTACCAAATGATGACCGGTTATACGACCGACAAAGTTAGTCCGTCTGGTCAATTGGAACCACCGAGCCCCAAGGACTTTCCAAACTTCGGCTCGAATATTGTCCGTATCAAGCCAGCCGATGAGCCGATGTTACCGTTCGTTACACTGCCTCGACCACTGCAGGAGTCTAATGTGGTTGGAAAGGGTGGGTATGCTGGATTCTTGGGGAAAGCCTACGATCCGTATACTTTATTTCCAGAAGGTGACGATCTGGATATGAACAAGATGGACCGTATCAACGTCAGCGATCTACAACTACGGCCAGAGGTATTTGCGGTTCGACTCAAGCGACGTGCGGCCTTGAGAGACCTTATCAATGCTAAGATGCCGGAGATCAATTCTGCGGTACAGCAGCATCAACTCGATGAGTATTTTCAACAAGCTCTGTCCCTCGTTGTTTCTGGCAAAGCTCGAGAAGCGTTCGATCTTAAACAAGAGTCAGAAGCCTTGCGCGACAACTATGGCAGAAACACGTTTGGCCAAAGCTGTTTGCTCGCTAGACGACTAGTTGAAGCCGGAACGAGAGTCGTTGAGGTCATTTGGCCAAAAGTAGCCAATAGTGATAACCATTCTTGGGATCATCACGTTGACCTATCCAAACGTATGAAAAACCAATCAGCACCGATGCTGGACCGAGGTCTCTCCGCATTGATTACCGATCTGGACGATCGTGGGCTGCTCGAGGATACCCTGGTGGTTGCGGTTGGTGAGTTTGGCCGATCTCCCGAACGAGGCGTCAGCACGAGCGGTAATGGTAACTCGGATGATGGGCGCGATCACTGGCCATATTGCTACACCGCTGTGATGGCTGGTGCTGGAATCAAGCGTGGTTATGTGCATGGTAAGAGTGACAAGACAGCGAGTTCGCCTGTTGACGCACCATTGCATCCAGCCGAAATGTTGGCCACGATTTATCACTCGTTTGGTATCAATCCCGAGTCGATTGTCTTCAACCATCTCAACCAGCCAAGAGAGTTGGTTAAAGCGGCAGCGGTCACACAATTGTTTGGCTAAGTAGACGGCGAATATGTTGCAGAACCGGTTTGTCTTTACTGGCTTGCAATATCCCCTACGGCATCTTAGGGTGCCCGCCGTGAGTCTGATTGTCTTTTATTGAGAGCACCACTTGGTGTGTGCTCTCTTTTGATTACAGGTTTGTGTATGAATCAAGCCACCGATCCCGAATCGTACCAATCCAATGAGCCAACTCGTGATGAGCGGATTCCATCTCCTCACGATAGATTACTTAATCAAGCGCTGCAATAGATCGATGCCGCGCGGTCTCTTCTGGCAAATCATTTACTAAGCCAAATCGCAGAACATCTTAAACTCGATACCCTGGCGCATGTTGATACGAGTTTCATCGATCATAATGTGAGGGGACAATTCGCCGACCGAACTTCTATCAGTCGAAGCATCCGAGGAGGTAATCCAGAATCTCCGAATGAAGACCAGCGATGTCTATGTTCTGGTTTTGGTTGATCACAAGAGTACTAACGATCCCGAAACTCTGATCCAAACGCTTGGTTACATCGCTCGAATATGGGAGAACGCACTTACTAACGGCCTGCCATTGGTTCCCATTATTCCATGGATCATCCACAACGGCGTAGGACCGTGGCGATCTAGCCGCAGTCTCGCGGAATTGCTCCTGGTTCCCGCTAGTGGGCAACGGTACGTTCCCGCTTTGGAGCTAACAATTCTAGATGTTAGCCGCATGGAGGACTCGGAGATGAGAGGCGAGCCGATTTTGCAAGTTGCATTGACTCTGTAAAAATATGGAAGAACGAAGCAATTAGAAGCAGTCCTCAGGGCGTTATTTGAACTGCTTTCGCAGGGGCTCACGTCGGAGCGTGCGAAGAATTTACTAGATGCGATTCGGATATATGTGATGTCGGTCAATCCAGTGGTAGGAGAAGAAAAAATGAGCGAATTAGTATCCGAGTTCTGGCCCGTGCAACCCGAACCTGGCTCGGTTGCTGACCACTTCATTAAAAAAGGCGAAGCGCGGGGTGAGGCACGGGGAAAGCTTTCAGCTAGCATTAAGACGGTCCGTATCGCTTCAAGCGATTCTCGGGGGCGCCGAATCGTCTGACGAAGAAATGGAAGGTAAGGACTTGGCGGATCTTGAGGCGATGGTTGAGACATTGAGAATACAGATCGGTTTCCGACCTTCGGGCCAGTAACTGACAGAGGTATAACTGCTCATATTTGATGCCCCCGTAGCAGAACCACTAAACTTCATACTGGAATCAGGTGCGGGCATCCCCTCCCCTATACCCCGAAATTTGGATTGAATTAGTTTCTGGAAAATGAAAAGAGGCAAACTTCCGGAGCACGGGCTTTTGGAGGATTCTTGGAATTAGGATCTAAATTACTGGCTACTGACCCCGACTCTCTTTCAGATTTGGCTTTACCGTTTTTGCTATTTCCAGTAGTTTCGAAACTGCTGGAACAGCTATCGTTTTGTACGAGTTTTATGATTCAAAGAATTTGGGGCCAATTGTGACCTTTGAACAGGTTTTAGAGCATGCACGCTCGTTTTCGCATGAAATGGAAGTGGCCGTCCTGGCTGCACAGGCTGCAGGTAGGGTACTGATTTCGGGCTACGATCGATTGGCGGCTGGCCAGGGGAGTGAAGTCGAGAGAAAAGGGGTCGGTGATTTGGTCTCGGAGGTTGATCGTTTAGCAGACGAGGCCTCTTCTAAAGTGCTTCGCCAATTTAGCCAACTTCCGATCCTATCCGAGGAGCTACATCATGATATAGCTGAACGTAACAATCTTTGGATCGTTGATCCGCTAGACGCCAGCAGCGCCTATTTAATGCGAGCTGGAAAAGAATACCCCTCCGTGCTCATTGCACTTCGCCTGGACGGAGAAACGAAACTTGGGGTGACCTATTTCCCACTAACTGGCGAGTGGTTTTATGCGCAGCGATCTCGAGGCGCCTGGAAAGATGGACGTCGGCTTATCTGTGATTCGGACGAATGTCTGTCCGATATATGGGTGGAAATGAATCAATACGGTGCATCGGAGTTCGAAACGGAGTATTTTGCCAATCTACGCCGACGGCTCCGATCGACGGCGGGGGCGCAGCTCGTCACCAGCAATGTTCCCCATTCCGGTGTCGCAGTGCGCATCGCGGAGCGACGCAGCGCACTGGCAGCCGCGATTCACGACAATAATCCTGCCAAGGTTAAGCAAGCGGCATGGGATATAGCTGCTCCCCAAATCATTTTGGAGGAAGCGGGGGGAGTGTTTATAAATCCCCTCGGCAAAAGTACCGATCCGTTTGTTGCTGAACCGATCATCGTCGCACGAACAGCGGCGATCGCTCACCGCATCATTGAATTAGGATTGGTCGCGTCGATCGCGTGACTTATTGCTGTTTTCTAAGGTATTTTTGGGACAATAAAAAAACCTTGGAGTCGGAGGGGACACCAAGGCTTTTGGAGTTTGGCTTGAGTTGAGTAAACAACTCGTTAAGGGGTTGGCAAGAACTAGTCTAGGAAACCGACCAATTCTTGTGAACGACTTGGTTGCTGAAGCTTTCGAACCGCTTTAGCTTCAATTTGACGGATGCGTTCTCTCGTCACCTTGAAGATGTGGCCGACTTCTTCGAGCGTATAGCTATAACCGTCCCCTAATCCATACCGGAGTTTGATAATCTCACGTTCGCGGTAACTGAGTGTCTTTAAGACAGAGTTGATCCGCATTCGCAACATTTCTTGTCCAGCACCGATAGCAGGGCTTTCGGCGGTGCCGTCGGGCAGCAGGTCGCCGAAATGACTGTCTTCGCTATTACCGACAGGACGATCGAGCGAGATGGGGTACCGGCTCATCGCCAGGACCCGCCGCGCTTCCTCGATTGTCGTTTCTGCACGTCGAGCAGTTTCTTCTAAGGTGGGCTCGCGTCCAAGCTCTTGCAGTAATTGCCGTGAAACATTTCGAACTCGCGACATGGTTTCTACCATGTGCACTGGGATTCGAATGGTTCGGCTCTGGTCTGCGACCGCACGCGTAATGGCTTGGCGTATCCACCATGTCGCATACGTACAAAACTTGAATCCGCGTCGATATTCGAATTTATCGACAGCCCGCATCAAACCCGCGTTTCCTTCTTGGATGAGGTCCAAGAAACTGAGACCGCGATTTCGATACTTCTTAGCAATCGAAACTACTAAACGCAAATTGCCTTCGCTTAACTGTTTCTTCGCTCTTTGGTACTCGGTGAAGACCTTTTTGACGGTCGCAACTCGGTTTCTAAGGGAAGTAGGCGTTTCTTGGGTCGCGACGAGAATTTGACGAAACTCTCGTTTTAGCTGAGCGACCTGCGACGGAGCAACTTGGTAGGATTTTAGAGTTGCCAAATCGTGCAGAATCTCGTCGACTCGCTGACTTAGCCGCTCCAGAACACTGATCATTGCTTCGATTCGCTGGGTGCGCAGACCCAACTCTTCCACTAAACGAACCGTCTTGCGACGTCGGCGAGCAAGTGATTGCCACGCCTCTACCCGAACCTTGTCTGTCAAGTTCTTGCTAAGAGCGTTGCGATAATCTCTACGATTTCGCTTTAGCAAAACATCCAGAGTCTTTAGGTTGTGAGGTAGTCGACCCAAAATTTGGTCTTTTTCCAATCGGTCGGTGACCGAGACTTGGACAGTGCGATCGAATGGTAGTTCGCCGGAATGAACACGCTTGAGAATCTTGAAGGCGTACTGAACCACATAATCACACTCGAGCAGTTTGGTCCTGAATCGTCGTCGGGTAACTTCGATTTTCTTCGCCAGTCGGATTTCTTCGTCGCGGGTGAGCAATGGAATCTCACCCATCTGCGTCAAATACATTCGAACTGGATCGTCAGACCAAGTCTCGATCTCGTCCATACCGGAGAGCAAATCGTCATCGCTTTCCAGTTGGACTTGGTCCTCTGGAACGACAACTTCTGCTACGGTATCGCCCAGATCATCACCTTCCTCCTCAAGCGACAGCTTGCGAAGACCATCCAAGTCGTCAGCGCTGCGAGGCAAATCATCATCGAAATCCAACAGGCCGTCGAACAAGGTAATAGCTCCTGAAACCACGAAAAAATGGAGGATCGGAGTGCTCAGTTTTCAGCACGGTCCGAGACGCAAAACGCAATCTATATCTGTCGCCCTGACTCTTCGCAAAAGTGATGACGAAAAGTCTTCACGATCGCATGGACACGCGACAAGTACGATAAGGTTTGCATCCCATCCCTTGCCTGAGCGAGGCAAGGGAAGTGTAGCACCTAACTGAAAACGAACGACGCTCCGATTACAAATGGTAAATTTTTACGAATAACAAAACTGTATGGATGCCCGCAAAATGCTCGCCTCGATGCGGCTTTCTCAGCACAAAATGGAACATGTAAAAAAGCCCAAGGAAAAACAGCAAAAAATAAAGGGCTGGAAATCAGGCAGTCTTACAACCAAATTGAAGTGATAAACGGAACACGACCTTTTCTCTTCCATGATCGATGCCGATAGCTACCACTCACACGATGGAGCAAGTCAACCCACTACGAGAAACCTGCTAGCAGAATCACCGAAACTGGTGATCCACCAAGAAGGAAATGACGTATAGGAAAACAAAAACTCCGCACTCATCCGGTGGAACGCTTTCAGCTAACCGCGAAGTTGCTAGTTCCACTCTATCTTAATTACCGTTCGGCGGTCGTGTTATGATAATGCCAACCCGAGAAAGTGTTCGTAGGGTACTTTAGTTGACGCGAACGATCCGGTACTTAAGGAGGGATGATCCACAAACCCATGACGGAATAGACAAAAGTCTTTCAGCACAGGCTTGTACGATTCTGACAGTGTGTGTGATGATAGGGATCTTGTGATCTTTGCCACCGACAACGCCTATATTTTAACCACCACTTATCGCGGGTCCAGCCACCGACAAAAACTTTAGACCAAGATAATTCGCCCGCAATCTTGGGTGAGGATTTCGCCTAACGTGGCTATTCGCTCTTATCTGCCGAAAACCAACCGTCAAGTTCGAGCGTATTGCACCCTAGGTCCCACAACTTACGCTAAAATCCGCCCAGCTAACTTTCAGCCCCTCTGATAACGTCGAAAACGACGTCATTTTCAATAAGACACCACACTTTCTGAACCATGAGCCTATACCACCTACCGTGCCCGAACTGCCAATCGAAACTGTCGGTATCCAAGAGCCAGGCGGGAATGATCGTTAATTGCCCCTCATGTGGAAGCAATGTACCTGTACCAACCATTCGTGGGTTTTCCGAATTGGCGTTAGCTGAGCCAGAGGGTAAGCCGCGAACATCGACCTCCACGGGGGGCAATGCCTTTGTCAGGATCTTGGCCGTTCTGCTTTTGCTTGTTAGCGTTCCTTGCCTGGCGTACGGCGGCTACCTTTACTCGATTCGCGCTAGCGTTTCGGATCCCCTCGAGTTGACGGAGGAGGATCTTATCGAAGAGGTCCGGCAGTCGATGCTAGACCTGCCGCCATCGGGGGTCTGGGATATTTGGAACGATGTGGCGGTTGATGGAATTACGGAACTTCCGATCCCAGATTACTTTCGATTTAAGAGAATGGTCGAAACGCAACGCCCCATTATGCAGACATGTTTCGCAGTGGGAGGAGGATGTTTGGCGGCATTCATCGTGACTCTGTTTTTGTCGAAAAGACCCAGGTAGATCCCTTGTAGCCCCTAAAATCGGCCACAAGACAGTTTGGAATATGATTGTCGGCTAGGACTTAGCTACCTAAATCCTCTCTGTGCGATTAGTGTTGGGATTCCGGGCGGAGCGCCGGGTATTGGACTTCTCACTTTCCACTGTTAGCGTCTACGAGAGGAATGTCGACCTGCTGACCATCGGTAACTGTGTCTCAATGGGTCTATTCCTTGTTATCTCTTCGCTACTCTCCTGGCCTCTTCACTGGTTGGTTGAATCCGGGCGGTTTCCCATATTGGGTTTGGTTTCTCCATACATCCGTTTGGGACGACCGGATACAGAATGTTGGTTTCTGGCATTGTCCGTGTTTACGATTGGAGTCCTGTCGATTCCTAGTCTCAGCAATTTTTCGCGTGGAGCTACTACTAGATTTCTTATCGGCTTTATTTTCGTCCAGCCGTTTATGCTGCTTCTTTTCCGCTGGCCAAATTTGGTTTCCAGCACATGGGCCCTTACAGGCTCGGTTGCCCTGACTGCCCTGATCGGTACTTTGCCGGGGTTAGCAGTTTACGCACAAGCGAGTCGAAGTCGAAATTATTCAACGCTGAGTTGGCCAATTCTTTTTGTGACCATGACTGTGTGTCTGCTGTTGGATCTTTCGCAGACGGTTGGACTGAGTCCCATGAGTCTACGGCTCGATGCAGTATCAAGCGAATCGATTCCTTGGGGACTCCTTCTAACCTTGATTGCTTCGGCATGGCTGAGCTCACTTCTTATCCCGAGATGGTTTCTATGGGCATCTCAATCAGAACCGTTGATAGATGGGCGGGCTGAGGAGCTCAAGATCTTCTGGAGTCATTTCCATGGACGTTGTCCGTTGGTCTACTTGTGGCCTACTGGTTGCCGATTCTCCAACGCGGTTTTAGTGGGCAACATGTTCAGCAAAAAGCTTTTGCTTACCGACAAGTTACTCCTGACATTTCATCAACGTGAGCTGGAATGGATTACCCTGCACGAACTGGCGCACACGAATCGCTGCCATCAGCTGATACGCTTGCTTCCTACTGCATTGGTGATACCTGCACTATATCTGATTCTATCGCAAGCAGAGGGACTGATTCTAGTGGTGAGCAGCCTGGCTCTGTTTGCGTCCTTCGCGGGAATGATTGCTGCCACGTGTTGGTGGACTGAGTGGGATGCCGACTCGCAAGCGATCAAGCATGGGAGTCGATTCTACGGTATGGACCTAGTCAGTTCGGGCGAGGAATATTCCTCCGTATTACGTAAACTTTATGGATCCAACGGTAACCAACGAACGAGTTGGACTCATCCCAGTTTGACGCATCGCTTGGTAGCCATTGAAAAACTCGTGAGTCGTTCGAGAACGTTCTTACCAGAGAATTGCAATGATTTGTCCCCTTGCCATCATCAGGCCGACACGAGAGCTCCTACGGCTTGATTGGTAGATCGGTACGATCTAGAAGGCGGCTGTAAGAATGTTGGCTAGGTGGCGGATTTGTCTAGTAGATTTGCAAAATCTGAATCGCTATTCTAAGTGCCAACGATTTTCTCTTTTCAACGTCAGGACAGAACCAAGATGCAATACCCGCTTGAATTGCGTTTCAAGATACTCAGTTTGTCACAACAGATTTCCGTGGTTGACGCCAATAAGAATCCGGTGATGCATGTCAAACAAAAGATGTTTCGATTCAAGGAAAGTGTCGAGGTGTTCTCTGACTCGACCATGAGTCGAAAGCTATTTGAAATCAATGCGGATCGAATGATCGACTTTTCTGCGAGCTATCACTTTAGTGGAGCTGATGGAAGCGACTGGGGGGCGGTGCGACGCAAGGGTATGCGTTCTCTTTGGTCCGCACACTATGAAATCTACGAAAACGGGGTCGTAGACATGCACATAAACGAGGAGGATCCTTGGAAGAAACTCGTTGAGAGCTTGCTCGGGGAGATTCCCATTTTAGGATTCCTCTTTATTTACTTGCTGAACCCGTCTTATTTGATCTCGATGGCGGATGGCACGCCGGCTTTGAGGGCTACGAAAAAGCCCTCGATCTTCGAGCGTTACTTCGTGATCGAAAAACTAGCCGATATCGATGAAGACGATGAACTGAGAGCGTTGCTTTCTCTTTTGATGATGGTCTTGCTAGAGAAAAACCGCGGGTAGGTTAGCAACACCTTTTGGCATGTTAACACAGGTGATTTAGAAACCCGTGAAGCTAGCGGGGCTTTGGTAGTCGCAACGGGAACACTGCGAATCGCGTTTGGTTATATGGCGCTTCGTAGTGTTGCCGCTGCATGCTCCGGTTTGACCGTATTAATGAAGCAGTCAGTGCCCAATTCGAATCCCGCAATTCTTGCAGACCTCGGTAGAACCTGAATGTTCCAGTGGTGAGCAAGCGGATGGGAATTGTTGAATGGGCTTGTATTCAGGATCATGTTGTATGAAAGTTGCGGTTGCGTCTTTTCAATCGCACCGAGTGTCGATTTAACAACACTTGCTAAATCCTTGAGTTCAGCCCGGTTCAATTCATCAAAATGGTTTCGATGGGTTTTAGGGTGAATAACAAACTCGTAAGGAAACCGACTCGCAAAGGGAGTGTAGACAACAAAGTGCGCCGAAGAAAGGATGAGTCGATCGCCGAGGCGTTCCTCCTCTGCTGCGACTTGGCAGTAGTAGCATGACTCGTGCTTGTTAAAAAATTCGGCGAGTTTTTGGTTTCGGCGACTTACCTCGCTCGGAACAAAACCCAACCCAACCAGTTGGCTATGGGCATGGGAGAGCGAGGCTCCTGCATCTGGTCCGTAGTTTTTAAAAATGACTGAATGGACGATTTCTTGTTTCGATCGAAAGTGTTGCAAACGCATTTTATACGCTTGGAAAACTAATTCGACATGAGAAACCGAAAGTGCGGAGAGTGAATGATCATGTTCCGGTGATTCGATAATGACTTCGTGAACCCCATTGGGTATATCTTTTCTGAATAACTCGGGTGCCATGATCATCAAATCTGACTCTTCTCGCGTGCCATCTTCGGATGCATGGTCGGGAAAGAAGCTGCTAAAGGCATCAGAGCCTCGGGCTAATGTAGCTAATTGCGAATGGTCTGTTGCAGCAGCCTGGGCTTGAACAGCCGGATACTTGTTCGGTACCACGCGAACTTTCCATTTCGCGCGTGCTCTTTCGATTTTCTGGCTTACTTCATCTCGGCGCAGGATAGTGGTCGACTCGAGATCGCTAAGAGGGAGGACCAAGCTTGGCGAGGGAGTTGATTGCTCGAAACCGGCGCAGAAAGGACAAGTATCCAGGTTGCTCGCTGGAGCGGTCACTTTGCATATGGACTCGCTGGCTTGGTAGGTTGACTCGTGAGCTTTGCGAATATACTCGTTGGGGCGTTGTTCTCGATTGGGGGCAAAAAGCACCCAGCGATCTCCCAGCCAGTCGTACCTGGTTTCTTGCATAGCAATAGGGCTCCCTTAGCATTAGGGGTTAGAGCCGCCCTTCGATCGCCGCCTGCTCACGAGCACGACTGTAAACAGTTTCATACTGAGCAGCACTGCTGGCCCAAGACCAGTCTTGCTGCATGCCTCTCGCCACTAGTGTACCCCAGAGCGATGGCTCCTGCGAATAGACATTCATGGCAGATTCGACGCAATTTCGGAGAGATTCGTAGGAATATTCCCCAAAGACGAAACCAGTTGCCGCGCCCGATTCGACCGTCTGCGGGTTGCAGTCGGTAACAGTGTCCGCAAGGCCTCCCGTGCGATGGACTAAGGGTATGGTTCCATAACGTAAACTGTAAAGTTGATTCAATCCGCAAGGTTCATAACGGCTGGGCATCAAAAACATATCCGATCCAGCCTCGATCTTGTGGGCGAGCGAATCCGAAAACTCAAACCGTACCGCGATCTTGAATGGATAGCGTTGTGAGAGTTCGCTCAATGCAGATGCAAAGCGTTGCTCACCATTGCCTAGGATGACCCATTGTGCATTGAGGCGTTCAATGGAGTCCACCAAAAAAGGCTTCAAAAGATCCCAGCCTTTTTGCTCTGCAAAGCGGCCGACCAAGCCGATGACGGGTACAGACTCTGAGGTTGGTAGCCTCATGATATTCTGCAAATCCAGCTTGCAGGCTGCCTTTCCGGTTTGCCAATTCTCAACGCCATAGTTTTGGGCGATGTGGCCGTCGTGCCGTGGGTCCCAAACGTTATAATCCACGCCGTTAACGATGCCGATCAATCTCTGTTGTTTGCTCCGTAATACGCCATCCAGCCCGCAGCCATGCTCGGGTTGTTGGATTTCGCTTGCATAGGTTGGGCTAACCGTTGTGATAAAGTCAGCAAAGGTGATACCCGTCTTAAGTAAATTCAGATCGCCGAAAAACTCCATCTGTTGCCAATTGAAATACTGCCAATCCATACCGGTTAGTGGCATATCATGCGACCAAAACCGACCTTGGTAGGCCAAGTTATGTATTGTCATGACTGACGCAGCATGTTGATACCATTGCTTGTTGCCAAACTGCGTCCTTAGGTAGGCTGGGATCAATCCGCTCTGCCAGTCATGACAGTGGACAATGTCCGGATGCAATCGCAATCGATCGATAGCCTCCGTTACCGATCTGCAGAAAAAAGAAAATCGCTCTGCGTTATCTCGGTAGTCGCCGTGATCATCGCCATAAAGTCCATTGCGATCAAAGTAGTGCGGTTGATCGACAAAATAGATATTTACAGTTCCATTGTGTAGCGAAGACTTGAGGATTCTTGACGAAACCTGGCGGCCTGCCATGTCGACGACAAAGGAAACATGCGTGTCCTCTATCGTAAGTCCCGACTGCAATGCTCGTCGATAACCTGGAAGAAACACGGAGCATTGATGTCCGCGCGATGCAAGTTGAACAGGAAGCGAGCCACAAACATCTGCAAGCCCACCGGTCTTGGCAAACGGAACCGCTTCCGACGTAACCATTACAATGTGCATTGGCTAAGCCTTTGGCTCATTGGCGTGAAGGAAAGGAGAGGACAAAACAAATTCGTGCCATGCAGTCGCTGACAACTCACTTCTCTTGTGATGTTGTCTCACGACGTTCAGCGGCATAATCATAGCATAACGACATCCCAGATTAAATGAGACCAAATACGATTTGTCCTGAGTCCCAGGTAAATGTCGATGTCAATAGGGGATCAAGGATACATTTGAAAAAAGTAGGGGTGATAAATCTAGCAAAGGAAAAAAATTCGTGACGTAAAAGTTGCGAAGTTGATATTGGTTGCGACATAATTCGCGTACTATAATCGCCACCCCTCGAATCTCATTCCTCCACGAAAGGTGCTAACGTGCTTTCGATCCGTCCCGCTATCGCAGAACACTCGTTGCATCTCTTCGGACGGTCTATTCATCCAGAACTCTTCCAAGTCTTTCGAACAAAGCACATTCAACGAACAAAATACTCCGCACGTATCGACATCACGGCCGACGGCCATCTAATCACGTTTGTCCGAAATCACTCGGTACTATCCGAGGTCGTGTGTTCCCGCAATCAACAGTTGCCACAGCGAAGACGGATCGCTGCGTCCGCGATTCGAGGGAAATACAACCAGTCTGTCGATCGACAATCGACGATTCGTTACACCACTGAGTGCGAACGCGAAACTGTTTCCCCCGACCTTTTTTGGATGGTGCAATCCCAATTACAACGAAGCGATTGCGATAATGAGCTATTACATGTCTTTCAATCAAGTGGCAGAATTGCCTACGGCGCTGTCAGCTTTCTTCACGTGGAAGAACGCGAAAGCCACCTTCTAATCCAAGCTTTTCATACCTTCCCGGACGACCACACTATTTTGAAGTCGGTTTCGTCCTTCTACGTATCCTAAGCATGCTGTTTCAGCCGCTGGCGGAGCGACCCCTGTTGCCGTTCCAGAAAATTCATGGGTCAACCCCCTGGAATGATGCAAAAGAAATCTCCTCTCACTCCCATTTTCTTCACGCTACGCTAGACTACGCCGAGTTACACTTACTTTGACTAATTTACGGTTGGGACTCGGTACAGACGGCAGTCAGTCGGTAGCGGGATGTGCCGGGTGACGTTGGGATATGGTTTGGCAGCGAGTTTGCATTATTGGTGTCGGGCTTTTAGGCGGGTCGATCGGTCTTGCTCTAAAGCGAAAGCGTTTGGCCAACCATGTCGTTGGTGTAGGTCGCTCTATTACAAAGCTTGATACTGCTATCCAAAGGGGCGCGATCGACCAAGCGACCGATGACATATTGGTCGGAGCCAAAGGGGCGGATCTGGTTATTGCGTGCACCCCCGTTCAATCGATCGTTGACTCGTTGTTGGTCGCATCCTCGGTCGCAGCCCCAGATTCCCTGCTTACGGATGTAGGTAGCACAAAGAGTACGATCATTCGCGACGCCGTTCTAAAACTCTCTCCCAATAATTTCGTCGGCAGTCACCCGATCGCGGGTGGTCACCATAGTGGAGTTGAGCACGCCGTAGGGAATTTGCTCGACGGAGCGTTGGTGGTCATCACTCCGATGGAGCAAAACCCGCAGTCGCTTGTCGATCGAACGATCAAGTTTTGGGAATCCATGGGCTCTCGAACCTGCTTGCTCGGACCAAAAGAACACGACGAAGCGTTGGCGATTTCGAGCCATTTGCCTCATATAGTTTCTGCTGCCCTGGCCAGCTCAACACCCAGGGAAATCCTTCAATTTGTTGGCAAGGGTTGGATGGATACGACGCGAATCGCTTCTAGTAATTCTCAACTCTGGCGACAGATATTAGAAGAAAACCACGCACCAGCACTACAAGCATTGAAGAAGTTTGCCACAATTTGCGAAACGTGGATCGAAGCGCTCGAGGGGAGTGACTTTGATCGCGTAGAACAACTCCTTCAAGCAGGAAAAGCAACACGTGACGCTGTGGCAAATCGACATCTATCCGGCTGACGGCCAGCCGGACGCCTTGGGCTCCTCCGCTGCTAGTGCAGCTGCGGACATGGGAATCGCAAAGGATCTTACAATTCACGGAGCCTATGGCTTTCTTTTGAGCGGTCCGCTATCCGAGTCAGAAACCAAGCGAATTGGGCAACAGCTGCTATCGGATCCTATCGCGCAGACATGCCGTATTGCTAAGGTTGGCGATGCGAGCTTGGCCACTCCACCCGATAGCACATTATCACCAGCTCTGGTCTACGCTCTTCCTAAACCGGGCGTCATGGATCCCGTGGCCCAAAGTACACACAAGCTTCTTAACGACATCGGCTTGAAGGTCGAACAAGTTCGAACGTTCCGCAAGTATTGGATCGCTTCGAATACGAATGGCGGTGTCGACAAGCATATACTCGATCGAATGTGCCAAAAGGTCTTGGCGAACGACTCGATCGAACAAGTCAACGTGGGACCGCTTGTGCTAAATGATCTAGGAGTCGGTTCGCATTACGAATTTCAGAAAGTAATCGTTCCATTGCTTCAGCTTTCCGACGACGAGCTGATGAAGCTTAGCAAAGTTGGCCAGCTCTATCTCTCTTTGGCCGAAATGCAAACGGTTCAGAAGCACTTTAAGGATCTCGGCCGCGAACCAACGGACATCGAGCTCGAATCGATCGCCCAAACCTGGAGCGAACATTGCAGCCATAAAACACTCGGTGGCAAAATTGAATACACGGATGAAAAGGGAACTCGACAGTTCCAATCCATGCTCAAAGAAACGATCTTTGCAGCAACCGTTCAGATTCGAAAAGAATTGGGGACCGACGATTGGTGCGTTAGTGTGTTTAAAGATAACGCGGGTGTTGTTAAGTTCGATGACGAAGACTGTGTGGTCTTTAAAGTCGAAACACACAATCACCCATCTGCGATCGAGCCTTATGGTGGTGCGAACACGGGCCTAGGTGGAGTGATTCGCGATCCACTCGGTACTGGTCTCGGTGCAAAGCCAGTTTGTAGCACCGACGTCTTTTGTTTCGCGGATCCAAACTTTGCTCCGGAACAATTGCCTCCCGGCGTGTTGCATCCACGTCGTGTCATGACGGGTGTCGTCTCAGGTGTACGTGATTACGGAAACCGTATGGGTATACCTACAGTCGACGGAGCGGTCTATTTTGACAATCGTTATCTGGGTAATCCGCTTGTTTATTGTGGCAACGTCGGCATTATTCCTAACGACAAAATCGAAAAGCACGCCAAAGCAGGCGATCTCATCGTGGCAATCGGTGGGCGTACAGGTCGCGATGGTATTCACGGTGCCACCTTCAGTAGCGTCGAGCTCACCGAGGAAAGCGAAACTATTTCTGGTGGGGCAGTACAAATCGGTAACGCGATCACCGAAAAAATGGTCCTCGATGTGTTGCTCCAAGCACGCGATCAAGGACTCTATAACGCGGTAACCGACTGCGGTGCTGGTGGTTTTAGCAGCGCTGTAGGAGAAATGGGGGAAGAGATCGGCGCAGAAGTGTGGCTCGATCAAGCTCCACTCAAATACGATGGACTTAGCTACACCGAAGTCTGGATTAGCGAAGCTCAAGAGCGAATGATCTTGGCCGTCCCTCCCGAAAAGATCGACCGCCTCAAAGCACTTTGCGCCAGCGAAGGTGTCGAAGCCGCAGTTCTTGGAGTCTTTACCCCAACCGGAATGTTGAGGCTCATGTATCGTGGCCAAGAGGTCGGGGCGATCAGCATGAGCTTCCTGCACGGCGGCAGGCCGCCGGTCGTTCGACAAGCGATCTACAAAGCGCCACCTGAAAAGACCGTGCAACTCCCCGCAATGTCACAAGCGGAAATCGAAGGTGCCCTCCATAAAATTCTTTCCAATCCCAACGTCGCAAGCAAACATTGGGTTATTCGACAATACGATCATGAGGTCCAAGCGGGCAGTGTTGTAAAACCTTTGGTTGGACCATCGTGTTCGGGACCTAGCGATGCCGCGGTCGTTAGGCCAAAGCTGCGTAGCAACAAAGGGGTGATTCTCTCCTGCGGAATGAATCCTCGTTTAGGAGATCTAGATCCTTACCACATGGCGACATCTGCTATGGACGAAGCAGTTCGCAACGCAGTCGCTGTTGGGGCCGACCCAAACCGTCTCGCTGTTCTCGATAATTTTTGCTGGGGCAACACCGAACGCCCCGAAACGCTGGGCACTTTGGTTCGAGCTGCAATCGCATGTCACGATCTGGCTGTCGCTTGGAAAACTCCGTTTATCAGCGGCAAAGATAGTCTCAACAACGAATTTTCTTACACGACAGACTCCGGCGAAAAGAAAAACATCGCTATCCCGTGTTCGCTTCTCATCAGTGCCATGGGGCAGATCAGTGATTGTAACCAAGCGATAACGATGGACCTCAAGAAATCGGGAAATCGACTTTACTTGTTGGGTGTAACTCGAGACGAACTAGGCGGTTCTTACATCTGTGAAGCATTGGGTATTGAAGGTGGCTCGGTACCAAAAGTGGATCCTTCGCTCGCGATGCGTGTCTACAAAGCTGTGCACCGAAGTATTCAGGCAAAGCAGATTGTATCCTGTCATGATCTCAGCGAAGGGGGATTAGCTGTTGCGTTAGCAGAGATGGCGTTTGCTGGGGAGCTTGGTGTCGATGTCGATCTATCGCAGTTCCGTGAAGGATCGTTCATCAGTCCTGAACTCGCCCTGTTTTCAGAATCGAATAGTCGATTATTGTGCGAGGTTCCCGAATCGGAAGCTGCAGCCTTTGAAGCCAACTTCAGAGATTTGCCATGCTACAAGCTTGGTGTGGTAACAGTCGGCGAAAATGTGGAAGTTCGTTGCGACGGAAAAAGCCTCATCGATGTCAGCTGGCGAGCCTTGAAAGAGAGTTGGATCGCGCCGCTGGATTGGAATTAATTCGGATTAGGTATTCAATCCAACCCTTTATCCGATATGTCTAGTTAAGATGTAATACGGACGGGTGATTGCCAAGCGGTCACCCAGTTCAAAACGACGCTGCGCGGTCAAGGACTATCGGCAGTCGGTTTATAACCTCTTGTTTAGTAGATATATCAGAATAGATAGTTTAACCCTGAAAGAGGGGGAGTTTCTCATGACATATTCACGGCATTTGGTTGCCTTTGCTGCTTTACTGTTGGTATTAACTGCTCCATTGCGTGCACAATCCGTCGACGCCATTTATTACAATGGCACGATTCTTACTATGGCTGGCTCAACCCCCAGCTATGTGGAAGCAGTTGCGGTCAAGGATGGGACTATCGCTTTTGCGGGCAACAAGGATAAGGCTTTCGAAAGAAAGGGAGAGGCGACCAAGCTGGTCGATCTGGGGGGCAAAACTCTCTTGCCCGGATTCATTGACGCTCATAGTCATTACATCAATTCGTTATTGGTTGCCAATCAATGCAAACTTTATGCCCCACCATCGGGTCCTGGGAAAGACGTGCCTAGTATCCTTGCTGAATTGAAGAAGTATGCGACGGAACGCAAGATTCCAAAGGGGGAGCTAATCGTCGGGTACGGATACGACGATACCGTGATGCCCAATGGACGATTGCTTAATCGGGATGATCTCGATGGGGCCTTTCCTGACAATCCTGTTCGCATAGATCACGTGTCGATGCATGGCGCCGTTCTAAATAGTCTTGCATTGGCGAAATACGGTATCAATGCGGAAACCAAGACTCCGCCGGGTGGTGTTATCGTGCGTAAGCCCGGTTCGGAGGAACCATGGGGGCTAATCATGGAAACAGCCTTTTTACCCATCATGGAGCAAACGGAGCCTATGACGGCTCAACAAGAAGTCGACTGGTCTAGAGCCGGCCAAATGTTGTACGCGGCAGCAGGTGTCACAACAGCTCACGAAGGTGCGTCGCATCTTCCACAAATTCAGACGATCAAGCGTGCTAGTGAAGCGGGTGCCAATATCATCGATGTGGTTGCCTATCCCTTTATCACAGATGTGGATCGAGTGTTGGCAGAGATTCCGCTCGATAAATGGGTTCAATACAAGAATCGATTTAAGATTGGCGGAGTTAAGATCACCCTCGATGGATCTCCACAAGGGCGAACAGCCGCATTTACAACTCCTTATTTGACCGGTGGCCCTGGCGGCGAAAAAGACTGGAAAGGGGAGCCTACTTTTCCTCAAGATCTCGCAAACAAGATGGTAAAGAAGGTGTACGACATGGACGTCCCGTTGTTGCTTCATTGCAACGGAGATGCTGCGATCGATGCATTCTTGACCGCTTACGAATTTGCGCGAAATGGCGACTTCGAACGTCCCTGGAACGTTACCACGATACACACGCAGTTTATGCGGAAAGATCATATACCCAAGTTCGTGAAGTACAAAGTACGTCCATCGTTTTACACGCTACACACTTTTTACTTTGCTGATGCACACATTGCGAACCGAGGAAAAGAGCAAGCGATGTATATCAGCCCAATACGCGATGCCATCGATGCTGGGTTGCATCCGAGCAACCATACCGACTTTGTCGTCGCACCATTGGATCAGATGATGATGCTGTTTTCTGCAGTGAATCGGGTTTCTCGTGGAGGGGCTACTATTGGAGCTGATCAGCGCGTGACTCCCTATGAAGGCCTCAAAACCATGACCGCCTGGGCTGCCGAACAGTACGGTGAACAAGACTCAAAGGGGACGCTCGAAATTGGAAAGATCGCCGACTTAGTCATCTTGGATCGTAATCCATTAAAGGTTGCGCCTGAGACCATCAAAGAAATAAAGATTGTGGAGACGATCAAAAACGGAAAAACGATTTATCCAGCACCCGCAGATTTTGACAGTACAACGCCAAAGGTCAGCAATGAATCGGTGATGACGCGGAAGTGGAGAGCGCACGTTTGCGACCGGGCTGAGTTGAATCAAGCGGCTGGTAAAGAATGGGCATTGGTGGAGTTAAGTGGTCAGCCTGTTGATGTTGAGAAGACTCCTACCATGAAGTTTGAACGGGGCAGACTAATTATATTTGGTGGTGTGAATAGGCTGAGTGGCTCGTATTTGTTGTCCGAATCAAGTGTGGTCATTGGCGATCTGATGAGTACTCGTATGGCTGGTCCGGCGGAATTGATGGAACTAGAGTCCAAATTCTCCAGCGTAATGACGTTGGTGGATGGTTTTCACGTTCAAGGTAACGACTTGGAGTTACTAAGTGCAGGTGTCGTTGTTGCCAAGTTTAAGTCTGATGTACCGTGAGCTCGCGTGGATAAGAGTCCGCAAATAGCGATGCCGAATGATTCGGCTTGAACAGACTAGAGCTGCGATTAGCGATATTGGATGGGTATGCGCATTTTGAAGAGATCTGCCAACTCGGATTCGAAAGAAATTCGGTCGATGTCCCCGTGCACATGCAGTTCGTAAGAGCATCCGCCGAGTGATTTCATTTCGTACTGAAGGACTGGAAACCGACGCATCAAGCGAGTCAATTCCATACTATGAACTACTCGACCGTCTTTGATTGGATACTCAACTGGTTCTCGTCCCTCGAGCCCCACAAGTATACGATGTCCGTCAATAATTTGTAGCGAAGCAAAATCACCTGTTCGGTACCGAAGCAGCGGAAAATAAGGGTTGCGTCCTCCCGTCAACACGATCTCACCCCGTACACCCGGTGCACAACGGCGTTCTCCTTTATCCAGCACTTCGACAAATAAATCGTGCGGAATGATTCGATGTCCGTTCTCATTCCCGACAGCAATAATTCCAGCCTCCGTCATAGCATACATATCCAATACTGGACAATGGAACTTGAGCGATAATCGCTTCGCATAGGTTGGTGACAAGTGCAGGATGCTCGAAAGGATCGCCTTGGGTTTGTATTCGACGTCGAGTTTTTCTAATGCTCCGAAAGCTATCGGATCACCCAGCCAAATGGGAGCTGCCCAACGATTTAAGTAGGCTTCTCGATCTTCTATTTTTCGCCATGCCGTCGGATCTAAATTCACTCGAATGCATCCGGCTTCTTGCAAATAAGAAACTACGATGGCAGTGGTGTAGGCGCCGGGATACGCTGCCACATTGCAGATCGCAACATTTTCACAGCCACGCGGGAATGGAACATCACAGAACGTTCTGACTGCGTGCTCCATCAAAGGAACTCCACAAGCTGCCGAATAGGGATGATGAGGAGTCCGGGTGGGATGCCCTGTTGTACCGCTGCTAGAAAATGTAATTAGCTCATCGAGTGGTTCACCGTCGGGTACAAAATCCCATGCTCGCGGTGCCATGTCGACTCGACCACAGGTTGGAATTTCCTGGAGTGATGACCCTCGCCTGCCTCGTCGCCTGTAGAAAGGAACTTCCGTCAAACAGTAATCGATATAGTCATTAATCCAAACTGGTTCGTCGAGCGATTCATTGCCTGATTCTGCATGCTGGCGAAGGGCATCGGCGAACTGTTTTACTCGCGAGAGTCCACGGTCATTGAGCTGTTCTCCATTAGGCCAATTCCAGATCGGTGCGTTCGTATCTTGACGCATTGCATGTAGTAGTTTCCGACCACTTGCAGTCAGTAGTGGAAAACGTTCCGTTTCAGACAGTTCTGGGTAGCCAATCATGGATTCCTCGTATCCTTACCTCGATCATTATTCGCCATAGCGACTTGCTGATTCCAACGCCTGTTTTCGAGCCATCGCTTCTCGCACCTCTCTCGCGCGACGTTCTGCCTCAGCGGTCTCTTGAAGTATGCGCTGACGTTCGACGCTATCTAAGGTTGTTTTGCGATCCATCGACTGTTCGAACGATTCTCCCAACGGGCGAATTTGTATTGCATTCAAACACAATCGGACTAGTTCCTCGCGCCGGTCTGGATCGGATAAACAGAGAGAGGGTAGTACGATACGAGATAACTTCTCCAAGCTTTCACTCCGCAGCCAACTCCACGTCATCGTCGCAAATTGCGGTCGTTGACGAAACCACTCGTCGTGCAAAAGCCAGCAAGCGATCGACAGCATGCCCCAATACCGAACTCGAGGAATTGTTGGCTCTGACTCGTGAAGGATCGATTGAATCCATGCGTCCGATAATTGGACGGGGTTTTGCTCTCCGTACGCTCGAAAGTGGTCGCATACAATGGCAATGATTTGCTGAGAACCGTGATTGCCTTGCACGGATTCTAGGAACTCGCCAGGACATTCACTTAAACGCCGCAGCAATGTTTCTAACTTGGGCCCTGTCTGCTCCATTGATTGACTCAAACCTTTCTGCCAGGGGGCGAATACCCAGCGACGTGGTATTGTTCTCGACTAAACTTTCGCGCGAAGGTCAATATCTCGTCCATGGAGTTTACCAAATGGACATGCCATCCGTCTGCTTGCATACGATCCAGTTTGGGCGAGTAGGAGTTTTTTACATCGCTGCTATATCCGGGAAGCTGCAAAACATAAGTTGCTCCACCGCCGCTGCGAATGGCGGCTTCTTTCGCGACTTCCCAACCTTCGCGACCACTGCCGGTTTCATCGAGCATTTGGAACATGTCGTAATCGCTCACGATGAGAATGTGAACTGGTCTGTCCAATCTGATATCCGTACGAAAAGTCTCTGCGAGTCGGTGGATTCCAAAGGAGTATCCCGTACCAAGATAGTTGACTAATGATTTCAATACATCCGCTTGATTCTTAATGAATCCATCAGTGGATACAGATCGACCAGGCTCACCTGACAAGACCACTTTAACTTTTGCCCCAGCTCGCAAAGCCGAAAGTGCGATGACTGCTCCGGACAATACTGGATAAGATAAAGAATAAGCAGGATCTCCCATCGAACCACTGCAATCTACCCCGAGATATAAATCGAATGGGACTGTTTCCGGTTCACTTCCAGGTGAGGTGCCTGTTAATCGTTCTCGCGTTGTTACGCCCGGGATAACAGTAGGGCTTGCAGTAAAAGTGCTGACCCAATCGATTCGATCAAAATCGCTGGAAAGATCCCAAACGTCGAGCCCCTCCGGATGGGGATCACTGGCCATTGGTGACTTGCGAGTGGGAAACGGGATCAGATACGGAATGGCTCGTTCGCGATAGTAGCGAACAGCGATTTCTCTTTCGTTTAAATTCACTCCAGATGCTTTAAGAATTTCGGCGTACTCAAATGGATCGCGGAAAGATTTAAGTGTCTTGCGCCCCGAATCTTTACCCGCAACACGCCCTGTTCCTCTGCCGTCTAGGACATCCCTGAGGTCGATAGGATCGAGGCCTGACAGGATGGGATCCTCAGCGGGATGAATGGCACCGCTGAGTTCATCATCTTCAAGTTCCGATAAGCCATCGGGACATCCGTTTGCTCCCGCTTGAAGAGTATCGCCCCACAACATAGCATTCTTGCGCGCTTTTTCTGAGTCATCGATAACGTAAGGGAAGTACAAACACGCGAACCGTCCCGCGCCACTCAGCCAATCTTTCGAATAATTTCTTACAAGTCGTGAACCCAATAAAGCGTCTTGGTTGATGCGTTGGTCGATTGATTCCCGAGTCAGAGAGCGAGCGGGCAGATTCCAAAGTAATTCGTAGGTGCGGAGATAGAGCAGCCATAATCGAGTTGGCGGTTCCGTAGATATTAACGCTTGATAAACCCCCGCCATATTTCTGCCGCAGGATCGTTGCAATCGATCGTTAATGAGCAAGTCGGCGTACAAATTGGCGATCATAGGAGCCATGGCTTCGCAGCCGGGGAGACCGCGTCGCATTCTAGCGAGCATTCTTGCATTGTCAGTTAAGTCGCTTGGACAATAGACATGATGTCCAAGCTCATGTGCGAGGATTTCTGGTCCGAACGCTTGTAGACCCAATTCTCGGATCTGACGAAGACTGATGACCACACTATGGTCGACGAGCCTTATCATTGCGAAACTACCAGAGAGGGATTCCCGTTTCTCGTCTTTGACGGTAAAGCAATATGCTGGTTCGTGTAATTGAATGTATCGGCTCCAATCATTGATAGCATCTGGCCATGCGGCCTGCCATTGCAGAAGCAATTGTTGGTCCTGTTCGGTAATCGTCGAATTCAATTTCTGTCTCGCGCGGCTCGGGAAAACAGGAACACATGAAAGGAACTAGGGATGGTAACGGCGAGTGTCGTACCGTCGCATGCGTAACTAGTCGAGTTCGCGAGATCAGGACGCAACAGAATCTGATCATCCCACGTAATTTTCCCATCGATGGTAACCTTAGCGGCTTGACTTTTCTTTTGGGGGGGCAAATTTTCGGGAGCCAACTCCACTTTATGGAGTCGAAATCCAAAGGAATCGGCGTCGATTCGCCAGACTATTTTCCGATCTGTGACGCAAAGATTACCATCTATCACGTAGACCATAGGTGGATGAAAGAACAATCCGCCGTAACCCACAAACTGACCTCCTGTGCACGCTAGTCGTATGCCGTGCTCTTGTCCGCTGTGAGATAGCCGCCAAGGATTTTTCTCCATGCAACGGACGAGAGCATGCACCTCGGATTCATTAACGGAATAGGCGGGCCCTAAAATCTGTGCGAGCAACTGGGCGGGCAAATTCTCCGCGATATTAAGGGCCGCAAGACGGTATTCTGATTGGCCGGCTCTCCATGCCGCGAATTTTCCTATGGCCAACAACTGATCAACAGAATCGGTGTTTGGGCCTGCGATTTTCATGACGTCAATCCAATAATGGGCTGTTTGTGCATCGGACTGAGAAATATTCAGAACAGCATTGCACAAGCAGCCAACGACTCGACGTGGATCGCGCGCGATCACTTTACTCAGATTGGGCAGCAACTCTTCCCAAACACGCAGCAAGGGGAGGGAGCTTCCCTCCTCGCTCAAGTGCCCGATTGCAAAAAGATCCAAAGAGATGTCATACAACTCGGTGAGTACAATCCTGGACCGTTCTGGCAAATACTCGTCGACGGCATCCACGATTGGGGCTAAACGTTTTCGAACATGTTGGAACCAAAGCGTGGGATCGAGACGTGCACCTTGCGAAACGTGAAAACGAAAATTCTCATTGCAAGCATCTCGTTGCTCCTCGAGCAACTCGATCATCCGTTTTGATAGGGGCTTTAGAAAATTCATTTTGTTAGTAGTCACAAAGTTAGGTACGCGTTACTCCTTCCACGTAAGCCAGCGCAAGTAATTTGTGTATCGCTGGTGTAGATACTTTAGCTTTAGAACATCGTCGTACATGTGTCCGTAGAATTTTCGAGAACTGCTCCATTGTTTTAATAGCCGTTCAATTTCAACCAAACGTTTTCGTACTTCTTTTTGGTCCACTCCATCTAGCCCTTGGTCGAATTGTTCGCTCAACAAAGTCAGCGGATCCTCTCGATCGAGTTGCAAGCGATCGTATTCAGCACAGGACATATCGAACATTTTACGAATCCAGCCGATCTTGTCGCTTCTTAGTGCGGAGTTGTCGGCCGTCTCGAAAAATGGACAATCGGGATCCTGAACCAGTTTGTCATGAAGGACAAACGGCAAGAGTTGTCGCAAGTCCTCCAATTCGACTTGATTGGCCCCGCGAAAATAGGCCATCGCTTTGATGAAAGATAGTGTCGTCATGATGGCTCGTACCGACATCCCGTTCTTGGTCTGCGCACCGATATCTTTCAGTTTGTCCTTGCCTGTTTCCGCGTTAGCAACTTGATTCCAGTCAATAGCAGACAGCTTAACCGTATCCTTGGTCTTGTATTCGAATTGTGTCGCGGCCCCTTCGCAGTATTCAAATTGACTCGCGAAAAACTCAAGTCGACGGACAATGTTGCGAGGGACCGGAAGTGCTCGAATCTCCTTGTGTAAACGATTGCTTTCCTCTTCAGTGAATACGATTTCAGGGGGCATTACTTCTTCCGGGCGGATTCCAGATTCAATACGCTCCAATAACTCCCCTAGAAACCTACTGTTGAAGTGCAATGCTTTTACGACAATGTCGATTCGATCTCGCAAGGCTTCGATCACTTGATAGGTACCTCCCCCAGCATCGTCATTGGCAGTCAAGTACCATGCAGAGTCTGGACACTCAAAGGTTTGATCGTAGAGTTCCGCGTAGTTGTCCGACATTAACGTTAGTAACGCGGATTGAGTTCGTGTTGGTATTCGATTGTATTCATCGATGATTTTGACACGCATCCCAAGCCATTTTCGCCATGCGATTCCTATTTGGTCGATACTCTGGGCCTTGATTAAGTCGGAGGGGAGCGGATTGCCTAACAAATCAGCGATGGTCATCTGAGGTTGCCCTTTTTGAATGGCACGCCGGACCTCGCGGATAGGGTAACCCGCTAACACGCCCATCAACACAGCGCTAGTTGTTTTCCCTCGGCCTGGGCCACCGACCATGAGACATTTTGCTCTTACTGCAAAAGTCAACAATGGCAGTAGGACAAAACTGCAATAGCTTTGGCCCGAGGGGAGCACCACGGTATTGCCTCGCTCACCAAATGGAAATGATTGCGGTATCCCTTCGTTGTACTCGATGTCGTAAAAAGGGCTGATCACCGCATGGTTCACAATCCAGAAGTATGCTTGACGGAGCTTTTCATCTAGAGCAACGGCGTTTTCAGCTATCTCATCACGAACCTCGATGGGGCCGCGATAAAGGTCCGCAATATCAAAATCTCGATGGGCTGCTTTGGGGGTTGGGTTGGTGGGAGCTGCGGAGACACGTCGGAAAAAATTCTTAAGCATCGCGATTCCAATTCGCCTGTTGTTTTGTCGGTCTATTACTAATCGATCAGCGAGCTGACAGTATAACCGAAATGCGGAATAGGTCGGAACGAGTGCGTCTTTGGTTTATGCAAATTTATCGAAGACATTAGTTGCTAAACAATCATCACAGGCTACTGGTCGTATGAGACGCTTTCTCTGCAGAAAATCCTCTGCTGATTTGCTTGTCCCCTCTGCAATCCATTGATCCACCGGGATGCCAAGCGTACCACAGGTAAAGCTACACGGACTCACCAATCCCCGCTCATCGACAAAGAGAAAGTTTTCGCCAGGTTTGCAATCGTCAATGGGAATTCTTTCACCGCGAGCGGTCGCCTGCAGACGACTTAGGTACTCTGCGCCACCTCGAATAACCAGTCCCATGCCATGACATTCGTCGCGAATGCGATCTAGGTTCGTCGATAGCTCGTTTACTTGAGCTAGGGTTAATCGATGTTGTGCAAAGAAGTCAGGACGATCGTTTCCTCCCAGTGGATTAAAGGTCAGCTCGTCAAATCCCCACTGTGCCATCTGACGACAAAATTCTGGAAAGGAACTCATGTTAAACTCAGTCAAAACGGTGTTGACTCGTAAACGCGTTCGCGCCGTATTTCTCTCTCGGTGAATTTTTTCGACAATCTTTTTTAATCGCAGAAACATACCGGGACAGCTTCTCATCAAGTCATGGTGAGGCTCTAGTCCGTCTATGCTAATGGTAATTTCATAGAAATGACTTAATGCAAAAGACCGAACCAAGTCCGAAGCGAGCTTCAATCCGTTCGTCGTTACGCTTAGTGCGAGACCGAATTCGTTCTTGAATCGCACTGTCATTTCTCGCAAAGCTGTCCATTGAAACGGTTCGCCCCCAAGCCAAGACACCAAAACTCGACGATTGCTACGTTCCTGAATGCTTTGTAGACTACCACCCAGATTGATCAATGTTGACGTGTCGATCTCGCGTCTTAAAAATGACAACTCGCGACTAAAGCCGCAGTGTTGACACCCTAGAGAGCAGTCTGTTGCAACACGAACCACGACAACCAGTGTCGATTCCCTTTTGGATGGCTCAAGTAATTCGTTAGAAGAGAACATAATTCCTCATGAGCCTAATCGAAATTGTTGCAGCGATCTTTGGATTTCTCAGCGTCTGGTTTTACATTAACAGAAACCCAGCGTCGTGGCCAACTGGACTCGTTCAAGTTTTACTGCTTTGGGGTGTTTTTTGGAATGCAAAGCTCTACGCCGATTTTGGTTTGCATGTGCTTTATGCAATTTTGCAGATTTATGGATGGTGGGCATGGCTTAGTGGACGGGGGGATAAAGACTCGTCTAAATCAGAGGTCGCGGTTGGCAGCAGTTTTTCAGATCGTTCTCCCTACGATGATGTTCCGAAATCGTCTGATGCACCGATTCAATATGGAATAAGAGTTAGGTCGTTGAATCGCGCGGGATTGATGGGCAGTATTATCGCGGTCCCGTTTCTTACCTCGATTTTTGCGGGTTTGCTGATCCAATACACCGATGCTACGTTACCGATATGGGATTCCTTTATCGCTGCTGCGAGCATCATAGCGCAATGCTTGTTAGCGGGGCGATATGTTGAGAATTGGCGATTCTGGATAGCGGTCGACATCGTTGGGATAGGAGTTTTCGCCTCTAAAGAGCTTTACCCCACCGCCGTGCTTTACGTTCTATTCTTGTTTATGGCAATTTGGGGAGATATTGCTTGGCGTAAATCGCTACGACAGATGAACTCTTCGAACAGCCCTGCGACATAAAGAAGCAAAATGAAAACAGGTCTTACACTTGGTAAATTCGCTCCGCTGCACAAGGGGCATCAGTTTGTGATAGAGACGGCTTTGAACGAAGTCGAGCATCTGATTGTTCTCATATACGATTGTCCTGATATCGAAACGTTACCCTTGCCGGTAAGAGCTAAGTGGATCAGAAAGTTATATCCGACGGTGGAGGTCATGGAGGCGTGGGGTGGTCCAACAGAAATGGGATTAGATCCCCATGTTACTCAAATGCATGATGAGTATCTGTTGAGAATTCTTGCTGGTAAGACGATCACGCATTTTTTCAGCAGTGAACCCTATGGAGAGCATGTGAGTCTTGCTTTAAAAGCAAAGCATTTTTTGGTCGATTTGGACAGAAGGCATATTCCGATCTCAGGCACTGCTATTCGATCGAATCCCTTTGCCAATCGCTCCCATCTCGATCCGCTAGTTTATAGAGACCACATTACAAAGGTTGTCTTCTTGGGAGCTCCATCAACGGGCAAGTCTACGATCGTCGAGGCTTTAGCAGAACGATACAAAACAACGATGATGCCTGAATATGGGAGGGAGTATTGGGAAGCGAATCAGATAGATCGTCGATTGACTCATAAGCAACTAATTGAAATCGCCACAGGGCATCTGGAGAGAGAGGAAACGCTCTTAATAAATGCGAATCGATTTTTGTTTGTCGATACGGACGCTTCCACAACCCTACAATTCGCTCGATACTATCATGGTTGCGCGGATGAGACACTCGTTCGCATGGCAGACGAAGCGAAATCGCGATACGAATTGTTCTTTCTGTGCCAGCCTGATATCCCCTACGACGACACCTGGGACCGATCAGGAGATGCTTCGCGTGCTGAGATGCACCGAAGAGTGGAATCGGATTTGTTGGCCAGAAAGGTTCCATTTGTAAGGCTTGAGGGGGATTTAGAAACACGCCTAGCAAAAGTGGACGCCGTACTTAATGCACACTCGCTATTTCAGCCCGTCGCGAGCGCATAACAACTAGATTATTCCGTTTAGATCTCTATGATGGTGATCGCATCTGCCAAGTGGAACATCGACTGGAGAGAGACCTACCCATGAATCCCGATTTACCAACACCTAATACGATTCCTCCTCGAGACGCTCATAAACGCGGACTTCACAGGATCATGACTATGGGGGGGGAGTATGGGCTTCGTAATTACACCATCAAACATCTTCAGAGTTTAAAGGGCAAAGCGGTTCTTACAGAAACGATGCCGTTCACCCCCAACGAGGCAGCCGCAGCGGAGGAAGCGGGGATTGATACGCTTAAGGTCAAGTTTGATCCAAAGAATCCTGCCAGTGCGATTGCGATTCGTAAAGCGGCTCCTACCACGTTTATGACGTTTTGCATAGGGTTGACCAAGGTCGCTACGGTGCAGGAAGCTGTTCGAGCTGGATTCGATGCTATGGAGGCAGGAGCCGATGGAATTATGTGCCAATGGGGACCGGAATTTATTCGAGCTGTTTCGAGTGTTGGGATACCGGTGGAGGCACACGCGGGGCTTGTGCCGAGACTGAGTACTTGGACGGGTGGATTGCGAGCCGTTGGCAAAACGATTGAGGAGGCTAGTTGGATTTACGAGCAGGTTCAGTCGTTTGAAAAGGCTGGCGCGTGGGCGGTTGAAGTCGAAGTTATTCCGGCGGACTTGTTGGTCGAGATTTCCCGACGTACCAGTTTGGTTGTGTCATCGATTGGGGCTGGGAGTGGTGGGGATATCCAGTTTATGTTCGCGGAGGATATTCTTGGTAATCATGCTCCTCCTTACCCACGCCATACCAAGCAGTACCGAAATCTTTTTCAGATGGAGCAAGCGATTCAAAAGGAGCGAGTCGGAGGATTTCGCGACTTCATCGCCGATGTAAAAAGTGGAGCGTTTCCTGGCCCTGAACATGTGGTCAAAGCACCAGACGGGTTGGTCGATCAATTCTTGGCTAAGCTAGATAGCTGAATCTGTTCCGAGGGTTTTGGGGGCAATAGCCAAAGCAATTTATCCCACAACCTAGGCTATGTCGTGTAACGCTGTTGGCGTATCAGAGGCGATTATCAGTTAACGTGCGTTACCGATTCGACCACAGATTGAGCGAGCCAGGAAACAAAGATGGAGTGTGGTGCAATTAAGTATGGAACTTTAAAAAGTGCTTGGATTACAGTCGCGAGGCAGACTCGCCGTACAACTTGCGGGGGGACGTGGCGTAGAATGGTTGTTCCTCACAGCCAGGTTAGAATTTGGCAAGAGAGTGTTTTGCAAGCGCGAGAGAACAAGCCGGTTCAAGGAACCGATAGGCCGGACTGAATGATACCGAAGGCTATCAAAAAGCCAAAGAAACCTGGTCTTACAATGGTCGTGGATTAGTCGCGACCCACACCGAAGCGACCGGAACATCTGTCGGGGCTACAGAGTCGTTCACTTATGACCTCAGAAACCGGCATGTAAGCCGTACGGACATAGTAGAACAATTGCCTCAATTGTTGGGAAATCATAGTAGAACCATTGTCCTCAATTGTTCCGCACGCCAGTTTGCTATCTAAAGCCGAAAACGGCAATGAGATTAGTACCGGCCAACTCTTGGTCACGGACTCGAAAAGGCTCACGACGTTCCACGAACATGTGGGAGAATGGTTCTACTTTAGTACGGAGGAGGTGGGGGGGGAGGGAAAAAGGGGCGACGTATCGTAGCCACTCAGTCATCGCTACATCGGCACAGGGCCGAAGGTGGCGGAATGACCGGTTGCATTGTGAATACAGCTTTGTCTGTGGTTCTGGCATTATTGTGATCAATGCAATGCACTTAGTATAAAACCGCGTCCTGGCGCACGGGGGCAACTGGTGCTAGCGCACGTCGGCTACTCGAAGTAGTAGTTGGACCATCGATCGCTCAAAGCTGTTCGCATGAGTGCACGAACATTATAGTAGTGAGCAGGTTATTGTTTCGTCTATTGCGAGCGTGCTGATCGACGCGTACACTTGACTCGTGTATCGCCAATCCGTGTTCTTGAGCTGTGACTAATTCACCCGCCCAAGGAATTCGGGAGGGGTTTGTTATCGATGTCGCTAAGACTTTGGAAAGCACCCCAGTAATGCATCCAATCCGTGGCCAGACCGGCTACCAACCCTTGTCCCCTGACGTAACTTCGCAAAGCCGTTTAATAGCCTACTTTCTGTGCCTCTCACCCTCTCCTCGGTACGCTCGACTCTCCCTCCACGGGAGAATAAATACCGGGACTTCGCCGAGCCTTGTTACGACCTACCTAGCTTGTTTCGGCCTGCATAGCCAACTGCCAGTAGGCTTCGAGATTAGTGTCCATTACTGAGGATTAGTGTTCCCGACCTCTTTACGGTTCGATAGCTAAAGAGATCAAACAATACCAATCTCTTGCATAGATGATCCTTCTATGGGCGGAAAAATCGAACGCATAAAGATACGACACTCATTTTCCTGCGTTCGATATTTCTGCCAAATCAGGATTTTGGTTCTCGCGCAAAGACGCCATCAATATCAAACTACCAATCGATAAGTTAATAAGTTCTGGGGGTATTCACGCTGGAGTGAATATGCTTCAGGTTCGGTTTGATACTTCGAATTTGCGGTTGGTGTCTTCTCACAGCACTGTAACTTTGAGTTATACTGCGGATCGCAATTTGACAATGAGTGATATCTGTCCAACGTAAAAGATCTGTATCTTCGAATCTACCTAATCCTAGACCTTACTGTTTAATGGAGCAATTCACTATGGCTGATCAGTGGGAGTTTTACCCATCCCAGGTGGACGGAATGTCTGCTTCGATCTATGTGAATCTATCCTATCGTGAATTTTCCCGTTTTGCTCACGCAAACCAACTCGCTTGGATGAGTATACGTTTTCTCCAGCAAAGGGAAGACGGTCTTTCGCATCCAGAAGAGTTTGAGTCCCTATGCGCGATTGAGGATGCGTGCATCGACAAACTAGAAGAGGGGGGCGTGGAAGCGCATTACGTCGGACGCAATACTTCTCAAGGTGGTCGCGATTACTTTTTTTATACCAGTGATGGGTCACAAGTTGAGAAGCTCCTTTGCCAAGCGATGGTTCAGTTCCCAGACTACGAATATGAGGTCGGTCATCGCCAAGAAACCGACTGGTCGACCTACCAAACATTTCTGCTTCCTTCGCCGCGGGACATGCAATTAATCCAAAACGAACATGTAATCCGTAAACTTGAAGAATCGAATGATCTGCTTACGACTCCACGGACCGTACTGCATTGGATCTACTTCTCTGATCATTTGACGCGCGAGAATTTCGTAGAAAAGTCCTTGGCGATAGGGTTTACTATAGATCATCGAATCGAACCGAACGCCGATAATCAAGAATGGGGCGTCGTTTTGGCTCGGCAACATCCCGTCGATTATTGGTCCATTGCTGACGTAACGCTGACCCTCTTTGATCTTGCTAGTGAGTTCGGGGGAGTTTATGACGGATGGGAAACGCCAGTCGTTACAAGCCCAGCAAACTTTGATTCCATGGAATAGCTCAGTTCTGGTTATTAGATTCAAGCGGATGGAATTCTCGATTAGCAGACCCGATTTCGTCCACTCTTTTTCGCTTCGTAAAGCTTTTCGTCGGCTAGTGCAATCAACTGCTCTGGTTTTTCGGGATTCGGTAATGAGCTAAATTCTGCGACCCCGAGGCTGATGGTGATTGGCAATTCGCCTTCCGATATTGGAAAAGGCTTTGCAACAACCGCTGCGCGACATCTCTCCGCAACTGCCACGCCTTCTTCGTAATCGACGCCCGCTAGTAAGATTGCAAACTCTTCGCCGCCATACCTTGCAAAAACATCGTGCTGTGCGATGACTTCACTAACCCTTTTGCCTATCTCGCGCAGCACGTCGTCGCCTGCTAAGTGGCCGTGTATGTCGTTCACAGTTTTAAAATGGTCAATGTCCAATAGTATAAGAGTCAATGCTGTTCCACGGTGATCTGCTTTGCTAAACTCTCTACCGATGACATCCATGAAGTAGCGTTTGTTAAAGGTCCCGGTGAGCCCATCGCGTGTCATCATCGAGTAAACCGTCTCGTGATACTGAAGCTCAATGGAGTTGCTGGAGAGAAACTTGTAAATGAAGCTTCCAAATTGAACGCAATCACCCGATTCTAAGTTCGCTTTTTCGATTCGGACATCATTGACGTGCGTTCCATTCGTACTGCTCAGGTCGACGACGGTATAGCCATTTTCGTTTCGATCAATTTTAGCATGTCGACGTGAAACAGATGGATCGTCGACGACGATATCCGATGACTGGTCTCGCCCGACTACGAGTCTCTCTTGAGTCAGCTCCACCAGTCGTCGGTTTAAATCCAGTGGGTAGATCTGCAACAAACAGCCGGCCGTTGGGTCGTTGGGTTTTATCGAAACGGTAGGGGTGGCAATTGTGTGTTCCCAAGTTACAGGGGCAGATGCTGTAGTCATATTCTATGACAACTCCAAACTACTGATCGCAGATCATATTACGAATCGCCACGGTGAAAATCCGCGACTATTTATGCCGTAGCATGGCTTTCGATGTCAATCGAGTCGCTCTGAGTCGGCTGATTTGGTGCTGCAATCTAGCGTGTATAGAAAGATATATCGGTTGTGCCGATTGTACCGACTTTGGAGCCAAGAAACGGGCTGGAGTGCCCATTTCAAGTTCGTTAAACAACCAGCATCGACTAAAGCAGTAAGCCTGTCAGCGAGGGCAAATTCCCCTGGTAATTCCCTTGCTTATGCGTCGATTTATGGTCTTTCGTATATGCAAAGTCTCGGCACTAGGCTGGTGGCAAGCCTAGTGCCCGTCTCCAGCCGCTCAATTGACCTAGGTGTGTGCTTTCGTGATTAAGTATAAGGTAGGAAACGGCCACGCCTCGGCACCCCCACCTCGTTTGCCAACGTTCTAGTGGTAAACCCATGCTCCAAATGTTTGGGTCCACATTTTCTAGTGCAGACAGTACAGAATCCTTTCCTTTTTCCAGTTCCTCTAGAATCAAGTGTTTGGCAGGATAGATAGACCTATCCATCTGAGGAGAAGATTTCATTCCGTAAGGATTGTCGATTGGATCAACGATTTCTCCGTTGGAAATCAAGCCCGCAATAACGGGGCGGTACGTTTTCAAATGGCAAAGAACCCAAGCGGCATGATTTAGTGGTTTGGGTAGGCTTCCCGAGGGCTGAGCTACCATTTGGGGGTCTTCAAGATCGGCGACTAAGGACAGTAGATAGCTATGATTCTTTTCGAAACCGTGCCACAAGCCTTTTACCAGTGGATCCATTTATAGTCCTGGAATTTTCGGGGATTGAATTTGAGAATTTACGAAAGATAAAGCATTTTAACAGAGTCTATCCTCCCGTGACCATGCGTTTGAAGAATCTATTAGAATAAAGTTCGCACGATTGGTGGGGACCGCAATCATGCCGGCACACTAACTTGCCATCCTCCTCCGAACAAAAGTGAACAAGAGATTGAGATTATGGAAGTCATTTTCACACTGCTTGGTCTCTTCGTTTTTATCGTAATCTTTGCCGTAGTTGGACATGGTGTTTGGGTCGTCTTGGCTGCTATCGTTCGTACATTCAGCGGAATCTCAAATCCATCTACGAGTGTACCTACCACGAACTCTGCCGAGAACGATCTTGCGCAGAGTTATTTAGCCATCGATCGTCTGTATCGCGGTAAAGTGATCTCGATCGAATCGTTTCAGCAGTCCTGTTCGATTTTAGAAAAAGCTGCAGTACAGCAGGGGATAGTATTACCGTGGATCCCATCGAAACACTTGGTATCGAATATACTTGCACAAGGTGATGCAAGCGCAGAAGCGATTCTCAATTCCTCAACGGAAACGATCGAGTCTGTGCCCTTTACCTCTGATATGGGCCATGTTTCGACAATGCAACCCGAAGCGATGGTGAAGCCATCGCAGGAAATCCATCCGCTCGAACAAGAGTATTCGCCCTCAGCTCCTCCGCTGATAGACTCTATCGCATCGCAAACGAGAAAAACCTTAGGCAACGTTCTTCAGCAGTTTCTGAGTGAAAAGAATATTCATTGGGGAGAACTCGTCAGCGCGATGCTCATCGTGGGTAGTGCTGTCGGTTTAATTCTCAGTCTCAGAACCGAATTGAATCGATTGATTCCGATGTTTCCGTCGGTACTTTTCTTTCTTGTTACGCTCGCGATTCACTTAGCTGGTTTCTACACTTTGAAAAGATGGAAGCTCCCGTCGACTTCTCGAGGTTTGCTGGTTTTGGGGGCAGTCATGATGTGCGTTACATCGCTAGCGACGGTGCTACTAACAGAACAATCCAGTGCACCGGTTCACGCGTTGGTACCGATAGTTGCAGGATTAATAGGGTTTGGGGTTCTGTCTCATTTGTCGAGTGCAAGTTTATTTCCAGGCATGAGGCCTCTGTGGACGATTGCCGTTTCTTTGAGTGCCGTTGCTCCGCTTTTATTAGGTCATTGGTTAGAACCTGAGATACAACTCGACCAGTTAAAGTGGGCCAGCAACATTACAGTGGTTGGACCACTGATCGCCATTATGGGTTTGATGGTTTACCATTTCGGATTTCGAAAGCGTGGCAGTTCCATTTCTCTGAGATCGCAGCTTCGATTGTTAGGTATAACTTTTGTTGGGTCGCTCTTTGCTGGCGGATTAATACTCTTTTTGCTTCGAGGAACGCCAGGCGGTTTGATGTCGTTGTCATTGATGCTTTCGGTGCTTGGCGGGTTAATGGTTTGTGCAGGTTCCATTATCTCCTTTGAAAGCAATGACCAGGAGTCTCGGGTAAGTGCTGAGTTAAGCGATTCTTTGATTGATCGCGTGTCGGTAATTGGTAGCGCAATCTCGTTTTTGGGAGCGGGGGTGATGGTGCTATCCTTGGGAAGCGCTTGGAATAGTTCTTCTTTGTTTTTGGAGACGGCCTGTTTCAATGCGATCGTCAGTATCATTTTGGTGCTTTTGTGGAGACATCCTACCCTGACTGCCATCGCTTCAGCCTTTGGTACGGTTTCTTGTTGGCTTCTCGTGCACCGATTGTCTGGTAATTTCCCGGCCCCCAACATGCAATGGGGTTGGTTGCTCCGGGCGATGGAAACGGTTCGTAGTTCGGGAACGTTTCTCGTGTTGGCGGGGATTTTTGGGGGAATTGCTCTCAATTCGAGTTACCGCCATCAAGTTATTCTGTTCGTTGCGGGAGCACTCACAGGCATGGCGGGGTTAGGGATCGCAGGCTATCTCGGTTGCACTGCGACCGCCCTGGGGCCACACGCATACTCGATTGTCTGTTTTGCCCTCGTCGGCTCAATAGTAGTGTTGTTCTGTCCCATCAGAGCAAGAATGGAACCTGCCGTCATCGGAAGTGTCTTTTTATTGTTCTCCTGGTTCATGCTAGCGAGGCCCTCAACGGAGATCAGTGCTCGTTGGGGTATCAATACATCGTTCGTGGAAGATTTTGCAGCATTTACTCTTTCTGGGCATGCGATCACTACAGTTTTGATTGCTTCAGCCGTCAGTTTAACGCGTAGGGAGTCGATTGGGGTTCGGGTGTTGCCGCTCGTTGCTCGGCGATTACGAGAGCCACGCATGGAACATTGGATCAGTGATACGGGGTTGGTTTCTGCTGCGGTGTGCACTCCCCTGTTGATTCGTATCGAACCTTCCTTGCATTGGATATGGCAAGCCTCGGTTTTGGCGATACTTGCGGTTTGTTGTTGGGCTGGATGGATGTTGGGGCGTGGGAATGCGAGGGAATCGCTAGGGTGGTTCGTAAGTGGTTGCTCCCTTTGTTTCTTTTTAGCATTGGGCTTCGATCGAGTTTTTCCAACGGGGGTGTTGGTCAGTTCGAGTTTATCGATTGCGATCGCATGTGTCGTTTTCCTTGGTACGTTGTGTTCGATTTACTTTTTGCGTCCGACTCGTATCGCGTGCAGTAAGATTAAGCTCAAGGCTTGGGGGACGAGTTATGGGGACGGGCTGCTCATCACCGTGTCTCTATTGTTTTTAGCTCATTGGTTGGTTGAGTCGAGGGATTGGTGGCAAGCCGTTTTGTACTCACGAGCCAACGCCAGTGTTTGGACAGTCAGTCTTGTACTGCTTTTTCTCTGCGCGATAACGCTCACCGCGGTACGTCGACGTTCGCTTTACATCTGGTTAACAGGTGGCATGAGCACCATTGTGGTATTTACCATGTTCGGGATTTGGTCTCCGCAGGGGGGGGACGAAGTAGCTTTCGTTTATCTTCTTTTGGGGGCTCCGCAGTTGGTTGCTGGGATCGCCAGTGCGATCGACGTATTCCAACGCAAACAACCACTATCGGGATTGTCTACCAAGGGGCGTTATGAATCCGTGGTGGCACAAGGGACCATATTCTGTTGGATCGTCGTGACATGGTTAGGCTATCTAGGTAATCTCGAAAGTCCAACGACTCGCGCGTGTGGATTATGGTCTCCAGTAGGAGCATTGTGGGTTACTGTCGGATTGACTTCGTTTTGGTTGGGTAGCCATGTCGTGCTGCGACGATTGTTCGTTGCTTATTTTCTGACGGGTTCGCTATTTGTCTCATTGAATTTACCGATCGCTATTACGAGAACGTTTGCGACCAAACTGGATGTCGCAACGACTTTATCGCTGATGATCGTTGGCGTGACGCTGCAAATTTTCATCGTTTCTTTTTATGTATTGCGGGGAGATCAAATCCCAAGTTTTGTTCGGCGTTATCTCAAACAGGATGAGCAAGCGGGGCAGGCCGAGGCGATTCGTTTATGCTGGAACTACTCGAATTTGATGGGTCTCGGTTTGGGACTATTATGTTTGCTTGTTGCGATTGAGTCCACGAATCCTGAGGTCGTGCGTCTTCAAGCGTTAGCCGTTTCTTTACTTGCTTTCGCAAATGGTTTGTTAGTGCGACGAGCGACTGAGGAGACCTCGCCAGCGGCCTTGCCATTGATACCAGCATTATTGAATCGATATCTAATGGTGATTTTTATTTCGCTTTTTATGTTGTTCGCCGTATGGGCCCGTTTGGAGAGCTTGGACACGAGTATACTTATATCGAAGCGTGTTTTACGGGCTGCAGCTATCGTGGTCGCTACGATCATAGGTTTAGGCTTTGCTTATGCATGGCTCCGTCGATCAGAAGCCAGCAAAAGCACCAACGAGGTGGAGCCAACAAGTCGCGAGAGTTCGGCAATCGGTAGCTCATTCGCTTTTCTACGTGACTTTTCGAGTCGGAAGTCAATCGATCGTTCGATTCGAGAAAGTTGGCCTCAAACGCTTGGTAATATTTGGATCGGGGCGACTTTCCTCGCCTTGTTATTTCTTTTCGGTGGCTTTGTTGCGATTTTGGCAACCACATCGGCTCAATTTAGAGCGGTATCTGAGTTGATCGAAAAAAGGAACTTTGCGGTAGAAGCAATTTGGATCGCTCTGCTCACGGGAATATGGGCGGCGCATCTAATTGTTCAAGCCCTGCGGACGGCATGGAACATCGCCCAATTTCCCGATTCGCTGCGAAGTCTTTACGTTTATATTGCTGAGGTCGCAGTCGTCCTGGCTGGGGCAATTCTCGTTTCTATCTTCCCTGAGTGGTTCCGATTACCGATGCGGGAGTACTGGCCCATTCTCATGTTGGTAACAGCAGCTGTAGTGCAGGGAGTGGCGATGATGTTAAAGCAAGCGGGTGTTTCGGCAGTGGGAGATCCGTTGCATAACACGAGTCTATTGATACCGCTCGTTGCTCCGCTAGCCATGTTGTTTATTGCGACCGATGCGTCGCTCGAAATGGTTCTTGCCTTGGGGGCTGTGTTCTATTTCTTCTTAGGGGCGACTGAGCGATCACGTAACCTAGCGATGATCGGTGGTACGTTTGCCAATGGAGCGTTGCTGAGTTTTTGGAACAGATTTGAGTCATTGGATTTTGCGGAGCATCCTCAGTTATGGTTGATTCCACCGGCGGCGTCGATTGTCTTGGCCACTCACGTCGAGCGGGATCGAATCCCCAAGGAGGCGGCGTCTTGGTTACGATATCTGTGCATGGCAACCATCTTCTGCAGTTCGAGTAGCGAGATCTTGATTCAGGGCTTAGGGCGAAGTCTTTGGCCGCCAATGGTATTAATGGTGCTGAGTCTGCTGGTTGGCTTTTTGGGGATTGCGTTTCAGGTTAAGTCTTATTTATACAGCAGTCTGCTATTCACGCTCTTTGCGGTGGTGGCGATGGTAGCTCATGCCCAGCAGAGCGTGCAGCATACGTGGCCATGGTGGGTTCTTGGGATCTCACTTGGGATCGGAATAATGGTCTTGTTCGCCATGTTTGAACGCAAAAGGGATCAATTGACCAAATTATCGGAACGGCTCAGAAGTTGGGAATAGCGGCCGAGGGAGCGATCATCATAGGGAAACGAATGGGGATTTAGGAAGCTTTTCCGTAGGTGCGGCCGGGAGCAGATCAACATTTCGATCTATTTGGCTCGGAGCAATCCTCCGCCATCGATTCCGGCTTGACATCTTTAGACAATCCTAAATCATTTGCTTCTAGAAATTTAGGATCCCACGAACCCAACTCTTGCCATTGTTTGAAGGTTGTTGATGAAGATTCACGAATATCAAGCGAAAGAGCTTTTTCGAAAAGCTCAGGTCCCTGTTCTATCCGGATTTGTTGCTAGAACGCCGGATGAAGCCAAGTCGGCATTCGAAAAATTGGGTGGCCCGATCGCGGTGGTTAAGGCACAGGTGCACGCAGGAGGACGGGGCAAGGGAACCGTTACTGAGGTACCATCCCAACGAGGGGTGCAGTTGGTAAAGTCGGGCGAGGAAGCAGCAACTGTCGCCAAGAATTTGATCGGCAATCACTTGGTCACTGTACAAACGGGGGCTGAGGGTTCTATTGTCAACCAGGTATTCGTTGAGCAAGGCTGCAAGATTGCACGTGAGCTTTATCTCGCTGTCGTGGTTGACCGAGCGGCGATGAAGCCATTGCTCATGGTTAGCAGTGAAGGTGGCGTAGAAATTGAGAAAGTCGCTGCTGAGACTCCGGAAAAGATTCTTCGGGAGCACTTTGATCCGAAGGTTGGTTTGCAGAGTTTCCAAGTTCGCAAGCTGTGCAAGAAGTTAGGCATTACCGGCGATGCTGCGAAGAGCGCGGACTTCTTCATGAAGAGCCTCAGCCGATTGTTCGTCGAACTCGACTGCTCGATGGCGGAAATCAATCCGTTGGTGATCACGGAAGACAATAAGATGATTGCGTTGGATGCCAAGATCACGTTTGATGACAATGCGTTGTATCGTCATCCTGATCTCAAGGAGTTGCGAGATCTCGCCGAAGAGGAGCCAGCTGAAATTCGAGCGGCTAACACAGGGCTCAGCTATGTGAAGCTCGACGGCAACATTGGCTGCTTGGTCAATGGTGCAGGTTTAGCCATGGCGACGATGGACATCATCAAGTATCACGGCGGGGCGCCAGCGAATTTCTTGGATGTTGGGGGTGGTGCCAACACGCAACAAGTGACCGAGGCATTCCGGATCATTCTGTCCGATCCGAATGTAAAAGCCATTTTGGTCAACATCTTTGGTGGCATTGCTCGTTGCACGACGATAGCCCAAGCCATTATTGAAGCATCAAAGGAAGTTGGATTCTCGGTTCCGCTGGTCGTGCGATTGGAAGGAACAGAAGTAGAGGAAGGAAAGAAAATGTTGAGAGAGAGCGGATTGGCGATTATTTCCGCAGACGATCTCACCGACGCAGCCAAGAAAGTCGTCGCTTCCATCTCCTAACTATCGAATCCACTATCCAATCGAAAGAGTCACTATTATGAGCATTTTGATCAACAAAGAGACTAGAGTCATTTGTCAGGGAATCACCGGAAAAGCAGGTGCGTTCCATACGAAGGGTTGCAAAGAGTACGGCACCACGATGGTCGGCGGGGTAACGCCGGGCAAGTCAGGAGAGACGGTTGAAGGGCTGCCAGTTTTCGACACCGTTGAAGAAGCGGTCAAGCAAACGGGTGCCAACGCCACGATGATTTTCGTTCCACCGGCTGGAACTGCGGATGCCATCCTCGAAGCAGTTGATGCCGGCATCGAAGTCATCTGTGCTATCACCGAAGGGGTACCTGTTCTCGACATGGTCACCGTCTATGATCGCGTAAAGCGAAGCAAATCCATCCTTGTCGGACCAAACTGTCCGGGTGTTATCACCCCAGGGGAATGCAAGATTGGTATTATGCCAGGCTATATTCATAAGCCGGGTAAGGTTGGCATCATGTCCCGCAGTGGTACCTTGACCTATGAAGCCGTTTGGCAAACCAGTGGATTGGGCTTTGGTCAGTCTACCTGCGTTGGTTTGGGGGGAGATCCTATCGTTGGCACATCCTACATTGACGTTTTCGAGCGATTCCAGAATGACGACCAAACCGAGGTCATTCTCATGATCGGTGAAATCGGTGGCGACGCCGAGGAAAAAGCTGCTGAGTACGTCAAGAACCATGTGACCAAGCCTGTGGCAGCATTCATTGCGGGACGTACAGCTCCTCCAGGCAAACGCATGGGACATGCTGGAGCGATCATTACCGGAGGCAAGGGAACAGCAGCGGAAAAGGTTGCTGCGTTGGAAGCAGCGGGCATCGCTGTCGCCGATTCGCCTGCCGACATGGGGGCCGCAGTCGCTCGAGCCTTGAAAAACAAGAAGTAGCACCGAAGCGGGTTTATAAGACCGTGTGCATTTCAATTTGATGGAGCCTTGGAAAATGAGGTCGAGTTAACAACGGTTGGCTCGACCTCGTTCCTTTTACTAGTACCGTAACTTGGAGTTGATGTTGATCATAACCCGACGCGTATGCAAGGGATTTTGTCGGGAGAATGGTCCCTCGCTCATACTGCGAGCTTGGGTTTTCGGCGGTTCTCCAATCCCGGTTATCTCCGAGTTGTGGCACTAGTACGGCGCTATGCAGATAACTTTGATTGTAGAATCCCTATATCGCAAACTGCCTCGAAAGCCCAAACCGCAGCGTAAGTTTTTGTGGCCATGGTGAAATCGTGAATCGTTATCGAAGACAAATAGCATTCGCAGAGATCGGAGAAAAGGGACAGCAACTGCTCGGACAAGCAACCGTAGTGATTTGCGGCGTGGGAGCGCTCGGGTCTGCGGTAGCGGAGCGGCTTTGTCGAGTCGGTATTGGAAAGCTCGTGTTAATCGATCGCGATTGGGTTGAGCTCGATAATTTACCACGACAGATTCTTTACACGGAAGAGGACGCAGTCAATGCAACACCCAAAGCAATTGCTCTTGCCAACCACTTGCATCGCATAAATTCTGAGTCAATCGTCGAACCCCATGTATGCGATTTGGACGTGGACAATATCGATGATCTCTTTTCTGGAGCATCGGTCATAATCGATGGCACCGATAATTTTGAAACTCGGTATTTGATCAATGACTATGCTTGCCAAAGTGGCGTTCCTTGGGTGCATGCTGGAATTGTTGGTGCGTCGGGGCAATCGCTCACCATCATACCGAAGGAGACCGCTTGTTTTCGTTGTTTAATCCCCGAGCCTCCTCCGGCAGAGCAAATGCAAACGTGTGATTCAGCGGGAGTGATCGGACCTGCGGTGGGGATTATTTCCAACTGGCAAGCGTTAGAGGCGATGAAGCTCATTGTGGCGGGACATGAGGCTATTGACGGAGCACTGCGACAGTTCGATTTGTGGAGCGGAAACATCAGAAAGTTAAGGCTCGAGAGAAATCGCAAGACGGATAGTCAGGAGGGGTGTGTCGCGTGTGAGCAGGGGATTTATGATTTTTTAAATGGTCGCTTCCAAACACAGGCGAGAGCGATGTGTGGTCGAAATTCGGTACAGCTCCACGCGAGAAGAAGCGAGCCGCTCCGATTGGATGCCATCGCACAACGGTTGTCCAAAGAATGTGATGTCAAAGTGTTGCCGTTTATGCTGCGATTCGAGTTAGATGGATTGACCTGGAGTGTATTTCACGACGGGAGAGCCGTGCTAACCGGGACCGAGGACGTCGATCTCGCTCGCAAGCTGTACGCAAGACGAATAGGAACTTAAGCAATTTGAAATGCGAGCCCCCCCGTTTAGGTTGTTTTTCAGGGGGGATTTTTGGTTGATTGAAATGGATGGTAACGGTTAAGACGACTTGTGGGGCCTATCGGTATGTCGATTCCCGGGCGGGGGATTTAGTCGTTTCGGCCCACAAAACGAATGAACGCATAGGAAAGATGCGTTGGATAGGCAATTTTGAGATACTCAATGTTCGAGTGATTTGTCAAAATAATCCAAAGCGGTAAATCCTGTCGATTCGATACTATCGTTACAGTTTCCCAGTTACGGATCCGAAACTGTTTTCACTGTACTCGCCGTTGGAGGGGCTGGTTTGTCGTTTGAAGGGACACGATTCCGGCATTCGCGTACCGCTTTCCTCAGTGTTTACTTGTGCTACCCCAAGCCGTAGGGGGGTAGATCTCCAAACCAAATACCTAGCACGGATCATCGTGCAGCAAAATTACTGATTTTTGATGACCACCGAAGCAAAAAGCAAACCTGTAAAGTCCGTCAGCGGAATCACTGTTCGATTAGCGGGAGATTCTGGTGACGGCATGCAACTCCTCGGTACACAGTTGACCAACACCTCTGCATTACTGGGGAATGACGTCGCCACCTTTCCTGATTTCCCTGCGGAAATCAGGGCTCCTCGCGGGACAAGAGCGGGTGTTTCCGGATTCCAAGTCCAGTTTGCCTCTCATGAAGTCCATACACCTGGAGACACTCTCGATGCGTTAGTCGCGATGAACCCCGCCGCATTGGTTACCAATCTCAACGATCTGGTAAAGGGCGGGCTATTGATCGTTAACGAGGACAGTTTTGAGGACAAAGACCTAAAGCTAGCGAAGCTCAAAACCAATCCGCTCGAGGAACCAGCGATGGAAAACTATCGCTTGATCAAGGTGCCGATGACTCGATTAACCAAAGAAGCGGTCCAAGAGTTTGGGATGAGTGTTAAGGAAGCTGACCGTTGCAAAAACTTTTTTGCGATGGGGCTTGTTTATTGGCTCTACGGGCGAGATATGGATGCGACGTTAAGGTTCATCCATGGAAAGTTTGGAGGGGGCAACCCAACGGTTGCTGCCGCCAACGAGAAAGCCCTTAGGACTGGCTGGGCATTCGGTGAAACGATCGAAGGAATCGGCCATTCCTACAAAATCGAAGCTGCCAAATTGAAGCCCGGTACCTACCGCAACATCATGGGTAACCAAGCATTGGCGTGGGGGCTCATGACGGCTGCTCAGCGGTCTGGTAAAGAACTTTTTTATGCAACCTATCCGATTACTCCCGCTAGCGATATTCTGCACGAGCTTGCTAAGTACAAGAACTATGGTGTTTGTACATTCCAAGCCGAAGACGAGATCGCAGCCATGTGCTCGGCGATAGGATCGGCATATGGTGGGCAGATGGCCGTTACCACCTCGAGTGGTCCTGGGATTGCACTCAAGGCAGAGGGGATGGGATTGGCTCTCATGCTCGAGTTGCCGATGTTAGTTATTGACGTGCAACGAGGTGGCCCGAGTACTGGATTACCGACTAAGACAGAGCAGGCCGATTTGTTGCAAGTCATGTTTGGGCGGAACGGCGAATCACCATTGCCTGTTTTGGCAGCGCAAAGTCCTGCTGATTGTTTTGAAATTGTGCAAGAAGCGTGGATGTTGGCGACCAAATTGATGTTGCCCGTTATCGTGTTGTCGGATGGTTATATCGCTAACGGTGCGGAGCCATGGGCAATTCCCAATGTTTCGGAATTGCCTCCGATTGAGATCAAACATCCACAGGGATCCAATAACCCTGACGGTGCGTTTCGACCCTATCAGCGGGATGAGTTATTGGCCAGGCCGTGGGCGATTCCTGGTACCCCAGGATTGATGCACCGAGTTGGTGGGATCGAAAAGGAAGATGGAACAGGGAACATCAGCTATGACCCTGAGAACCACCAAAAGATGGTCAACATTCGTGCACAAAAGGTCGCTAATGCTGCCAAGTTGCTTCCGCCACAAAAGGTGATAGGTCCACAAAGCGGCGAGCTGCTAGTCCTATCTTGGGGGGGGACTTACGGTGCATGCTTAACGGCGACTCAACAAGCACAAGCGGAGGGACGCAGTGTCGCGCTGGCTCACATTCGTTACATGAACCCATTCCCAAGTAACTTGGGTGAGATCATTTCTCGCTACGAAAAGGTTCTTATCCCCGAGCTCAACATGGGGCAGCTTCGCATGTTGATAAGAAACCGATACTTGGTTGATGCTATTGGATTCAACAAGGTCAAGGGCAAGCCGTTTGCGGTCTCCGAGCTGACAGAAAAGATTGCGGAGCTAACGAAATCTTCTTCGCATGCCAAGGCTAGCTAGCAGTTGCCAGCTTTAGTCATGTCTTTATCACTGATATTACCAACACATCGTTCAAAATAGAGCTTTAAATATAGATCATGAGTACTGCACTAAACGTTCTCAAATCATCCGACTTTGAAAGTGACCAGGATGTTCGCTGGTGTCCGGGTTGCGGGGATTATTCCATTCTGGCTCAAATGAAGAAGGTGCTTCCTGAGATTGGGGTTCCGCCTGAGCAAACGGTTTTCATCTCTGGTATCGGATGCAGCAGCCGCTTTCCTTACTACGTCAATACGTATGGCGTGCATTCGATCCATGGTCGTGCTCCGGCGGTGGCTACAGGATTAAAGCTTTCGAGACCTGACCTCAGCGTTTGGGTTATCACGGGAGACGGCGATGCACTGAGTATCGGTGGTAACCATTTCGTGCACTTGCTACGCCGTAACGTAGATCTCAACATCGTTCTGTTCAATAATCGAATCTATGGATTGACCAAGGGGCAGTTTTCACCTACGAGTGTGGAAGGGCAAATCACAAAGAGTACGCCGATGGGGGTTGTAGATCACCCTCTTAACCCGATTAGCATTGCAGTTGGTGCCGATGCGACATTCATTGCCCGGTCTGTAGACAGTAACATCAAGCATTTAGCTGCGACGCTAAAGCGAGCTGCGGAGCACAAGGGTACTTCGTTTGTAGAGGTTTACCAAAACTGCAACGTCTTTAATGACGGCGCGTGGTCTTATGCACAAGATAAAGCGACCCGAGCGGATGCAACGATCGAGTTAGAGCATGGCAAGCCTATGATCTTCGGTCAAAACCGGGATAAAGGGATTCGCCTAAATGGGCTTAATTTGGAAGTGGTGGATTTGAGCGACGGCAAGGTAAAGGAAGACGACTTGCTTTTTCATGATGAGAAAGCGAATTCGGTTTTGGTTTACATGTTAGCGAGAATGCGAAGACCGGAATTTCCTGAGCCGATTGGCGTCTTCCGAGATGTGGATCAACAGACCTTCGAGGAAGCGATTCGAGGTCAGATTGACTTGGCGATTGGCAAGAAGGGGCGAGGGGATTTGCAAAGGCTGTTCAATAGCGGCGACACTTGGCAAGTCTCAGCATAATCAACTACAGTAGATCCACTTTCTCAATTGTTATTCTCGGGATGCCTATCTTAGCTCGACAAAAGGATTAGCTTCTCAGAAAGTTAATGGCAGCGGTGGTCCATACCGCGGCCAGTATCAAAAAGAGAGCTGCAACGACAAAGATCCAAGCTTTCTTCGATCCGCGTGCAGGAAAGATTACACTGTTCTCATAACTAGCAGGAGAGGCGTAGCGTTCTCTCATGTCATCTTCTTCGAATAGAGCAGCCGTGGCTGCTTCTAATAACCCGAATTGGATTGAGAATTCTAAGACACCGAAGAGCATGTGTCGACGTCCCATCGCATCGACACCGATCCCTTCAAAAAACCAAACTTGTTTACCAAAGGAGTCGTCGTTTTCCTCTAGGAACTCGACGCATCGCAAATTCTCGATCCGCGATTGCTCTGGGCAAAACTCGCGGCGAAGTAGGCAATTATGGGCGTGCTCCGAAACCGCTTGCCAAATCTGCTTAGAAAACTGAATCTTTGGTGCGTCTGGAGTCATGTTTCGAATCCTTCGACTAAGGGAGTCTCGTTAGCCTTTAAGTCCCCGTGTTAAAAAGCAACAACCCATTGTAGTTTTATGGGAAGGGAGCGGTGAGTACGGAATCGCCTTATTTTGACATTTTTTTTAGAATTATAAGTACGTGTTTCCACATTGGTTTGCCAAAGATTAGGCTACTCGTATGTTTGAAAGAAAGAGTTTCAAATGGCCAATTTTCTTGGCCGTAATTATGATCGTCCTGATCGTCGGGTTGACGGTCGCATGGGTCATTCTCAACGTTTTTGGTGCCGTCACAAACGAACGCCCAGCGTTATACTGGACGCTATTAGCCGTAGGTTCGGTCATGTTTGCGTTGGTTTTAACGGGCGTTATTGTGTATCTGGTGTGGAGCATTCAGCAGATTGATCTAAACAGGCGTCAGAGCAATTTTTTGGATGCGGTGACTCATGAGCTTAAGAGTCCAATCGCCTCGCTTAAGTTATACCTGCAAACCTTGAATCGTAGATCACTGCCAGACGAACAGCGTAGTCAATTTTATTCCTCAATGATGGAGGACGTCGAGCGATTAGATCGGACCATTTCTCAGCTGCTCGAGGTTGCAAAACTACAGCAAGATCGGTCTCTTCAAGATAAACCGGAATGGATTCGCGTGGACGAAATCGTTGACAAGATTTCACAAAAATTGTGTGATGAGCACGCTTTTAATCCTGAAGATTTACAACTCGATATCCCTCAGTGCGAGCTTAACGCATTGAGATCCGACGTAGAGATATTGGTTCGCAATCTACTAGACAATGCCATCAAGTATGCGGGGGCTCCTCCCAAGGTTTCCATTGTGGGGACAATTTCTCGTGATGAAAAAGAGCTTCGGTTGGTTTTTCAGGATAACGGTAATGGCATCCCTCGCCACCTGAGACGCGCCATATTCAAAAGATTTTATCGCGTCGGCGACGAGCTGGAACGAAGTAAGCCGGGTACGGGACTAGGGTTGTTTCTTGTGCGTTCTTTCGTAAAACGGATGGGAGGGTCTATCCACGTGGATGATTCAACGAAACAGCGAGGGTCAAAATTCGTGTTACAGATTCCTAATATTCGCATACCATCCTCTCAACAACCAGAAGCCTAATCACCATGCTAACTTCAAAAACTTATTGCTGCATCGGTCTGTTCCTTATGCTCCTACTGTCCACTAACGATGCGTTGTATTCGCAAGAACAAATTCGAATCGGAATCATAGGACTGGATACATCGCATGCACCGGCCTTTGTAAAACTATTTAACTCTGACTCCCCCTCGGAACATGTTGTCAATCAACGTGTGACTCACGCTTTTCCAGGAGGAAGTGACGACATAGAAAAGAGCTACTCGCGAGTCCCCGAATACACTAAAGAGTTGTCGGGTATGGGAATTAAGATCGTAAAGAGTATTGACGAAATGCTGCCCGAGGTTGATGCAGTATTGTTACTCAGTCTCGATGGACGCAAACACTTGGAGCAAGCTGCACCGCTGTTCAGGTCCCAAAAGCCGGTATTCATCGATAAGCCGCTCGGCGGGACGCTCGCGGACTGTATCGCGATCAAGAAGCTTGCAGACCATTACAACACTCGTTGGTTTACAAGTTCCTCTTTGCGTTACTCTCCAGAAATGATTCGTTATCGAGAGGACCTAAATCGCCAGAGTTCCGTCTTGGGGGCCATTTCATGGGGGCCATGCTCACTCGAAAAGACCCATCCTGATTTGTATTGGTACGGTATTCATGGTGTTGAGGTTCTTTACACGATTATGGGAACGGGTTGTGAGCAGGTCACGCGGGTTTCGACAGAGGACACCGATGTTGCAGTAGGCGTGTGGTCTGGTGGCCGCATCGGCGAGTTCCGAGGATTGCGTCAAGGTGCCTCAGGATACGGATTCGTAGTGTTTGGCAAGCAGGCGATCGAAGTCGGAGGAAAATACGATGGATATGCTCCATTGGTCGACCGAGTCGGTCAGTTTTTTCGTGGAAAATATGATGGTGTCGATACCAAAGAATCACTGGAGATGTTCACCTTTATGGAGGCCGCGGATGAATCAAAGCGACAAGGAGGTAAACCGGTGGACTTAAAGACGGTTTACAATCAAGCAGAACTGCAGGCAAATAGAATGATCATCGATTTGCTGAAGTAGCCACAAAGCAACGCATCTCGCAGATTTACAATCGCTAGTGCCGCGAACACTTCTATATCTAACTTATCTAGAAACCAATGGCATTTCTACGCACATGGAAATGCTTTGTTTTAGGCTAGAGAGTGCTGTTGCGATCCAAGGAGCTACCAATCTTTGGAATGCCATTTTTGAGGGTTTGGTAGATAACGCAGTAGCGTTCGGTAAGCTGAACAAGCTTATCGATGGTCTCTGGTGCGGCATCGGAGTCGATCTGAAAGATAAGCTCCAACTCCGTTAGTCCGACGGGTGCCGTTCTGTCGACCCCTAGGGTACCTCGAAAATCCATTTTGGCTTTGGCAACGATGTTGCACGATTTAATTGAGAGCAACATATTCGTAGCCACTGCCGAAAATGTGACGCCAGCACATGCAATCAAGGCTTCTAGAAGCATTTCACCAGAGCATGCGTCGTCGCCTGTTCCGCCTGCAGCGATATGCAGTCCCGCTCGTGATTGGCCAGCATGCGTCTGGATTAAACACTGCTGTTCATGGACGAGGACTTTACCTGTTGAACGTAGTTCCACCATGGCATCGGAAGGGTTTTGTTTGTATCGATCCTTGATAGGCTGTTGTTTCGCTTTAAGCTCTTCTAGATTCATCGTCTTAGTTCTCTGTCAATCGATGGGTTACAATGAGTCGGTTCAGTCCTCGTAAAACCATGTGATCCAAAGGAATGCAGGGGGGCTGAATAAAGGACTTTAGCAAGTTCGCATCTCCGCCGGTCACGATAACCGGGATGTCTTCCTGCTGAAGCTCATGTCTATAACGGTTAATCAAGAAGGTCGCGCCCCCTGCCAAACTAGCGTGAACACCCGCTGCAATCGCTTGCGACGTATTCTTTCCAGGTAATTCAGGCAAACCTGAGACCGCACCGTTGGCAATCCATGGTAACTGCTCCGTTCCTGCTGCTAGGAGTTGTAAAGAAAGACCAAGACCTGGCATGATGGCTCCGCCGCGAAACGAACCATCTGCTGTGACTAAATCGACGGTGACTGCGGTGCCCGCTTGTACTGTGATGACTGGTTGGTTATCGACTGACCGGTTGTTGTTGAAGGCCTTGCGGCTTTCCGTGTCTTGCCTCATCTCTCCGTTGACAATATTCCATGCCTCCCAGCTTGCAATGAGCCTGTCCATGCCAACTTTGTCAGGTGCGTCGACATCGACATGCATTGGCAGATCTAAGTAGTTGACCTTGCGAAAGCGGTTTTCTGTCCGTTGGCTTCCGCAAGCGGCCTGTAGTTGGTCCAGAGCGGATTGTTTTACGGAGGATACGATCCAGGTTTCTGAATGATGCGGTTCCAAAGAGTGTACTAACCAATGGAATGCTGATTGATCGTCCTGTTCGCACCACTTGTGGTTTGTCGATTGCAACTGGAGTGGGACACTCTTTCCCTTTACGGAAAAATTTGCCGGCCAGGACAGTTTCCAGATATTGTCTTCCAAAACCCCAGTACGAGGTTCCATTCGAGCCGCGCGCAACCCACTATTGCCGATATCGACAAGAATCATGCTTTCTGGGGTTCCCGGGCCTTTAAGCAATCGGCGATACGAGTCACCAGTTTGTTAAGACCGACACCGGTTACAGCGCTGATCAGCAGTATGTCATCACGACCAGTTGTTTCTGCCAAGCGACTCCGCACCTCATCTGCACCGGGAAGTTCGGCCTTGGTGACAACCAAGATTTCAGGTCTCGCTGCGAGCTCTTGACTGTACTCTGCGAGCTCTTTTCTGATGGCTTCGTAGTTGTGAATCGGATCGGACTCATCCATGGGAGATGGTTCAACGAGATGAACGAGGATACCTGCCCTCATGATGTGGCGTAAAAAATCGTGGCCCAGCCCGTGTCCTTGGGCAGCCCCCTCGATCAATCCGGGGATGTCGGCCAGTACAAAGGTGCGGTCGATGTCTACCGAGACTAGGCCCAAGTTGGGGAACTTGGTCGTGAAGGGATAGTTTGCAATCTCAGGTCGGGCTCGAGAAAGTCGACTTAGCACCGTACTTTTGCCCGCGTTGGGCATTCCGATCAATCCAACGTCAGCAATGGATTTAAGCTCGAGAATGATTCGTCGCCTTTCTCCTTTGCCCCCTTCAGTGGTTTCGCGAGGTGCTTGGTTGGTCGATGATTTGAAGTGTGTATTACCCCACCCACCACGACCGCCACGTGCGATGATGATTTCGTCATCTTCATTTACAAGGTCTCGAATGACAACGCCCGACTCTCGATCGATCAGGACGGTTCCGGGTGGCACGTGCAAAACCAGATCCGCCCCGTTTCGACCGTGGCAATCAGAGCCCAAGCCCGGGGCTCCTGGTGACGCTCGCCAATGTCGCTGATGAGCAAATTCGGTAAGGGAATTCACTCCGTTCTTAGCTCGAATCAGCACGCTTCCACCGCCACCACCATCGCCTCCGCAAGGCCCGCCGCGCGGTACGTGTTTTTCTCGACGGAAAGCCATGCACCCGTTACCGCCGTCTCCAGCAATGACTTCAATTTCGACGCGGTCAACGAACATAATTCACTTCCAAAAAGAGCCCGCAGGATCAGGATTATGCGGGGAACAAGACTCTGCAAATACAACAACCCGAAGCGGCTGCAAGTCATTTCTTGCGTCAGCTTCGGGTCTATCAGTAATTTAAACTGGAACCGGTTCCTGGGCGAGACCGTGAGGCTCTAGGAAGCCTCAGCCAGCTTTACATTGATACGACGGCCTTCGCGGTCGAAGTAAACGTTTCCTTCTACCAAGGCATAGATGGTGTAATCGTTACCAATTCCTACATTGCGACCTGGGTGCCACTTGGTCCCTTTCTGTCGAATCAAGATATTGCCTGGGAAAACCTTTTCTCCACCGAACTTCTTAACTCCAAGCCGTTGTGCATTCGAATCGCGTCCGTTTCGCGTGGAGCCCTGACCCTTTTTGTGTGCCATTTGAATCCTAAGCCAATGTCTGTTGTTATTCCAAGTAATCCCGCGAAACCTATCGCCGCTCGGGGTCGAAAAGTTTAACGATAGACCCACTGATAATCAAGTCGTCCTTCGAGATTGAATTTATCGAGCGTGTCTTTCATGCGGAGCGTCCTATTTAATTCGGACGTTAGGTCTCGCAAATATAAAAGTCTTACGGAGAGAATTGACCGAATTAGCTGATGGGAGGTCTCGGTTATTCGAGGAACCATGGAAACGACGGCTCGGTACGAATCGCGGCTTTCCGAGGCTTTTGCGAGAGCTGCCTCGGTTTCGGTCACCATTTCCTTTAGCTGTGCTAGGGAGTCGCTGTCTTCGGCAAGGACTGCCTGGGCCTCGTCAGAGGCTTTCTTGGCAATTTCAAACGCTAGGCCTAGTTCCTCGACGGTCGCGTTTTTGAGAGTGTTTGCCAGCATTGCTGAGGTGGACTCTTCGTCGGTAAGCTGAGCAAGCCTCATTTCGATGGCATTGGTTTCCGCTAAAACTTCTTCACGATCTTTGAACGAGTAAGCGATTTCTTCTTTGTCAGGGCCGATGTAGGGGGGGATCCCAAGGCGGATGCGGTGTTTTTCCTGAGCCAAATCGTCGCCTGCTCGCCAGTGGTAGATTCGCAGCGTTTTTCGATCGTAGCTTGTCTCGTTTCCATCCTCTTCGCGAATTTGGTAGGCACTGGTTAGACCACGCACATCCACTGCAAAAAAGTCCGCTTTCGGGTCAACATCCATCCAAATCGCAACACCCCATACCGGTGTCCCATCGGTTGGGATTCGGACTTGGCTCATTTCGACTGGGTCGAGCAGGGGTTGGCCGATTCGTTCTTTGGATTCGATCAGGGCTTTGGCAATGGGCTCGATCGTTGAATCCTGCATAAAGTTTCGCTCTTTACTTACAATCTGGAACCGCAACAAAGTTCGAATTGCTTCGGGGGCGAGGTCGACCATTTTGATTTCGGAACTGTTTTCGCTTGCTACCGATCGCACCGCCTTGCCCGGATCTCGAATTGCATAAACCATGTAGTAAGCGATTCGTTTCTGCAATTCTCCCTGCTGGTCCGGAATTTCGAGAGCAATGCTGCGGACTGGCTTGAATGCAAACTCTAGGGACCAGACTCTCTTTGGTCGAAATGTTATGCCTTTCGAAAGCTGAACCAAGGTCTCTTCTGAAGAGGCGAAATGAGGCTTGCTATCCGGAAAGTTAGGAGCTTCCCAAGCAAGCTCGGGAAATTTTTTCACCAAATCTAGTTCGTAAGGACCGAGGGCCGTGTCCTGAGCATCGAAAGTAGCGGGAACCACCGTCAACACGCCCGGTGCTAGTTTGCGTGGTTTGGTCGAGTTCGAAGCAGAATCCAACCCAGCGTCATTGTCTGGCAGTTGTCCAAAACTTGGCAAACCAGATGCGATTATCAAAACGAAAAAGCAACGAAAGACCATGGATTTCACGTTCATCGAGCCTTGTACCCCTAGCGACAACAAATCTTCGCCCTCCGACAATTGCCCCAAATCGGCAAGAATTCGCGGACGAAACCTATCCGGCAGTATAATCCCGGTCACCCGGAGTCGGAAAGGAAAACCTGTATCAGTTTCCTGATTTGCGGAGTCGCGAGTCGATTGGAGCAGAGCTCTGGGTTTCGGGGTGTTGAAATCGCTACAATCGGGAGAAGTCGCTTCTGGAGGTTGCCCTGTGCTTGGTTATTTTGGTTGCTTGCTGTCTTTCGTGTCCGTCGGAGGCTCTTTTTTTGCAGAAGAGTTTGGGGCCTCCAGCCAATTCATAACAAAGTCGGGGGTCTTTTGTGACAGGAATTCCGGTTCCTTTTCCGAGTCTTCCGGAGATGCCCCGTGGGGTTTGTCGCTACTCAAAACGAAAACGAGCCGAACGGGGGTGTTACGTTTGGGGATTCTCTCTGTGTAGGTATCGAAGGAGAGAATGTCGTTCCCTTGGTCGCTTCGGACGACAATGTCGAGCGTGGATGTACCAAAGTTCGCGACGCATACCAATTCTCCGCTGTCCGCCATGTAGTGCCGTTCCTTAGTGGCTTCGTCAACATACTCTCCGCTTCCGCCGAATACCCAGTCGGAGGTTAGATTCTCCTTGGTGCCCATTTTTCGAACCCACTTCTGGGCGATCGTAGACTGCTTTTCTCCCTTTTCATCGAACCAAAGGGCATAGATGCGGACGGTCGTTCCGTTTGCAGGACGGAATGGTTCGAATTTCGCTGGAGAGCCAGGCTTGCCGCCGACTGCCAAGAGTCCTGCATGTACGAATCGGGACTTCGCGAAGATGGAAACCACCGATTCGTGTTCCTTAGTGCCTGCGGGGCAAGCGAACATTTCGAGTGGTGCCTGTCGTTGTGCGATAAACCCATCAACAACCACTGCTTGTTGGTCTTTATGAATCCAAATTCGATCGTTAGGGTGCAAGGCACGACATTCCTTCGGCGGTGCAAAGGCTTTGCTGATCTTCTCGCGAAGTTCCGTAGGTGAGAGCCATGCATCTCCGTCATCTGACTGAGCGCAGACCGTGGGGGACAACGATACAACGAAATATGCCAACATACTGCACATCGTCGCGAAAGAAACGACCGTGGTCATGGGGAGACCATATCTAAAAGTTGCCTGCATAACTTGTGGTCCTCGGTACGATTTTTGTAAGTGTTATCTTGGCGATATAAATCCGAGAGCGAGTTTTTCGCTGTTGTCTATACCCCAAAGGGTAATTTTTGTGATTTAGAAAACAGTTGCCATATTCCCGACCTGGAAGCTTGCATCTTAAAAATCTGCAACAACAATTGGCTCTCGACATCTTATCACTTTTCGAATTCGGGACGAGTGACCTATGGACTGGGTGAAACCCAAACAACGTGCGAGACAACGCAAACAGCTGACAGCTGCCCAATGCGAAATCACGGCGGAAATGTGGCTGAAACAGCTTTGTGACGAAAATGTTGCATTGCTTCAAGCTTCGTTGCCAATCGATGGCCGTGAACAGAAGCCCTCCAAACATCGACAGACGGTTGAATCGTACGTCGATGCACTGGCGTGGGGAGCTGGCGCATGGGAAACGGCTTCTGACGAGGGATTGTCGAAATTGCATGATTTTGTCCATGCGTTTGGTGCTCGTTATCCGAGACGACAGCGGGGGCAATCCAAAGCGGTGAATGAATCGCTGAACCCGACCCAGATTGCGACAGCCAAAAGCGTTGGCACCTGGATATCGAAGCAACTGCCGAAGGCGAGCTTTGATCCCTATGTTGCATTGGTGAGTGCGGGCTGGATTCATGCTCTTCCCAACGTGGGACGGGACATTCCGCCTAGTATGTGGATCGACGTTTTGCAGTCGATCATGACCCAGGTGGACAGGGCCTGGAATGAATCGTCGGAAGATGGGGTATTCCCATGGTTGATCTGGAGTTGTGAAATTCCGCTCGCTCTCGCGAAGCAGCTATCGCATTTAGGGGGCAAGGACCGGATCGTAAGCGACTCGCTCAACAGAATCGCGGAACTGCTCGAAGAATCGGCTGATTCGCCCGCACAGGTCCTGCGTCGAGGTGGATTGGATCTGCGAGCGATTATCGGTTCTTTAGTTCGGAGCAGATGGGCTGCCAACGAAGTTGGTGCTCGCAAATGGTATCCGCCCCAGCGCAAGGCGTTATCGAAACTCATTCTCCATGCTGTTTCTTTGGCTGACGCGAATGGTCTGCAACTGCTGTTCGATGAAGCGGACTCGAAGTTTGATTCGGACTTCTGGCTCTCGGCCTATGAGCTTGCCGAACAGACGAAAAAGCTGACCACCACGATGTGCTGCGGTCTACCGGATCACGTCGGAAAAGCCTTCGGGGAAAAACCGTCCAGGCTTCGCAAAGAGGCGACCAACGACGCGATCATGTGGAAGCCGAGTCACTATTGTGACCAATCATCAATCGTCACGATGAGAAAAACGTGGCGAGAAAAGGGGAATCGCGCTGCTGTCGATTTCTCGTCCGACGTCATTTGGCTCGATCTCTTGGGGGCTGATGGTTCCCGAATCTTTTCGGGCGATTGGGACTTGAGCGTTGAAAAGGATGGCAAAGAACTCACAATCGAAAACGCATGGGAAGAAGTTTGCTGGTTTAGTGACGATGATGTCGACTACCTGGAGCTCGAATGCTCGATCGATGAAGTTTGCAAAGTTCAGCGTCAAATTATGTTGATGCGAAACGAAGGAATGTTTTTCACCGCAGATGCTCTCATGGCGAGTTCAAATGCAAACTGGAAACTGCGTTCAACCTTGGATTTGGTAAATGGTTTGACGCTGAAACAAGATCAAGAAACGACGGAATGCAAGTTAGTACGAGAGCGTGGCGAAGAGGAACCAGACCCCGTAGCTCTGATGCTCCCTGTTTCGTTGCCAGAATGGAAGCGATCGAAGTCCCATGGCTCGATTCGTCAAGTGGGCGACAAGCTGGAGATCACGTCTCAAATTGTAGGTAGCCGGATTTATAGCCCGATGGTATTTGCGTTGAACAAGCTTCGCAAGCCGATGGCGTACACATGGCGACAACTTACGGTAGCAGAAGATTTGAGAATTCAGCCGCGCGAAGTGGCTGAAGCATATCGGCTTCAGATCAATCAAGAGCATTGGGTGTTTTACCGTTCCCTCACCCCATGTACTCGCCGCACGGTGATGGGATTGCACCTTAACAACGAGTTTTACGCCGGGCGATTTTCTCCCTCGGATGGTCAGTTCGAGGCGATGATTGAAGTCTCCCAGGACGAATCGTAGCAGAACCGTCCTACTCTTCGGTGCATATGCCTGTGATCCCAACCCGATAGCGTAAGTTAGTGATAAGTTATGTTGTCCTCGGGGGGACCGTTTATCTTCCAATGACGGGCGACTTGCTCAAGCAATGGGTCGATCGTTTCTGTTTGAATCGCGTGGGGAGGGGACCAGGGAAACCACTTATGACCAAGATGTTCCGTGACGATGATCTCGGCATCGCGACGCAGCACCCCCAGGAAAATGGTTAACTCCTTTAGTTGGGCGAGTTCCGATCGAGAATATTGCACCATGTATTGCGACCGAAACTCAAATTCAGGGTCTCTCCAAACCGACTCGGATTCGATCCCTGTTTCTTCCTTTAGTTCTCGAAAGGCTGCCTCGATCTTTGTTTCGGAGTGGTCGAGATGCCCTTTTGGTAAATCCCAGCGGTTGGCATGTTTCATGAGTAAAAACTGCCAGTCCGGTTGCTTGCGAAAGATCAAAAATCCGCTTGAGTAGACTTGGGGTCGCATTTGGTTCCTCGTATTACATGGTAAGATGCCGAGTCAGAGAGTCTGAAGATTGGAGCAACTGCCCACGAGATGGAAATGGGAGATTGATGAAACTTTATTGCCTAGGAACGGCGGGCTATCATCCTAACGATGCTCGTCATACTAGTTGCTATGCTATCCCAGAGGCGAATATCGTCTTGGATGCGGGCAGTGGTTTTTACCGAATAGGCAATTTGCTCCGTTCGGATACGCTTCACATTCTGTTGTCCCATGCGCATTTAGACCATGTGTTGGGATTGACATTTGTTTTGGATCTTTTTGCTACCACCTGTCTAAAGCATATACACGTGTATGCGGAGCGAGAAAAGATAAATGCAATACGCAGTCACCTCTTTCAACCCCTTCTGTTTCCACTAGAACCTGATTTTCGTTGGCATGCGTTAGAGGATATGGGAGCTGAGTTCGTAGTCGACCAAACGACGATCAAATGGTTTTCGCTAGAGCATCCCGGTGGGTCGGTTGGGTACAAGCTGACATGGCAAACTACCTCGCTTGCCTATATTACCGACACGACGTCTAAAGCGGATTCGCCTTATTGGTCGGAGATTCAAGGTGTCGATTGGTTGATGCACGAATGCAACTTTTCAGATGAGTATGCAGAGCTAGCGATCAAAACTGGCCACAGCTGTCTAAGTGACGTGCTTGAAAACTCGTTTCGTGCACGAATTTCAAAGCTTCTGTTAACCCACTTCAATCCGTTAACATTGAGTGATGACCCAGTTGGATTAGAGTTTGTCACTTCTCGCAATTTAAAGAGAACCCCGGAACAGATTGCGTTGGCAGCCGACGGGATGATCCTAGAACTAGGGTGACTTCAAAAGCAGATCGATCAGGTCTATACTTGTTACCGTTAGCAGTTTGCTAATCGGTTATCCAACAAAGGATGCTTGTTGGACACATCAGAAGGCTCTGAATTGACGTACTCGCAGAAAGATTAACCTCATGAATCCCTATGCGTCATTGAGTGACGACTTCTACATCAACACCCATCTACACACCGAGATGGATCTCCCAAGTCAACGCGAAACGGTTCTGCACTATTTCGAGCAATTGCAAAAACGGTATCCCAAGATGGGACGCTTTTGTCAACGTGAACGTGGGGAATTTATCTTGGAGGAAGACCGCTCCCATGGTGCATATCGATGGGCGTCGATCGAGCAAAAGCGAATCTGCAGTGGCATTGTGAATCCCAACACTCTTGAAGAGGCAATGGAGCAACATCAAACCATTCTGGAAATGGTCCCTTATCACATGTCCATTAGCAAGTTGGATTGTGAGTCGATTGGTTTGATGTACGGTTTCGACTACGCTTGTCGAACGAATCACAATTTGCTCTTGGCAGAAGCGATTGGTTTACCAGAGGCATTGGTGCCGCTGGCCAACCGACCTGGATCTCATTTGATGAGTTTTGAACCAGCGATTCAAATTTCTCTTGACGAGACATTCAAAACTCATGCTCGGATCAATTTCGAGCCTCGCACGACTACATATCAGTCGAAAAGCCAAGAATATGGGGAGGAATTGTTGAGCGTGTATGTTACTATTCGGCGTTTCGAGTCCTTGACACCAGAAGAACAATTCTCGGAAGAACTGAGTCGACTGGAGTCTCTGATGCGAGAGCTAATGGACAATTACGTCGTAGAGAATATCCTGAAACCATTGCAGGCTGCGATCGCGGCCCGTTAACCATCCGAGAAATCAACATCGATTATGATAAAGCTCCCTTTCGTTTTAGCCTTTACCGCGTTGACTGCACTGAGTTGGGGAGTTTACGGAATTGTTCTTCACAAAGGTACCGATCAGCTGGGACACAGCTCGATTCGGGCTTTTATCGGAGTTGGGATCGCGTACTTTCTGGTCGCGGTCCTCGTCCCCGCGATATGGCTCAGCAGCAAGCCTGAGAAAGGGCATTGGTCGATTGCCGGAACGATTCTTTCGTTGTTCGCAGGAACGGTGGGCGCGCTCGGCGCGTTAGGTGTAACGTTGGCCTTGGCCTTTAAAGCAGATCCCATTTACGTCATGCCGATTGTTTTCGGTGGTGCACCGGTGGTAAACACACTCGTGACGTCTTGGATCAACAAATCGTTTACTCAAATCAAGCCAATGTTTCTGGTTGGGCTAGTTTTGGTTGCGTGTGGAGCGGTTGGGGTTCTGGTGAACAAACCTGTTACTAAGAAAAGTGTCTCCGTGAAAACCGAAGCCACGGCGCCGGCCAATTCGCAGGCTGACTCACCGGCCACTCCGACGGAATCCAACAGCGAACAAGCGACCGAATCGACGGCGTCGAAAGAATCATCCGCAACAACTGAGCCTGCAGTTCCTGCTGCTGACGTAAAGGAACCAGCAAACGCAAACGAAAAGGGGCCCAACCCACTTAGCGTAGGCTTTGCGATCGCCATGGCTGTTGTTTGCTGGGGAGCTTACGGCCCGGTTTTGCACTTGGGACAGAGCAAGATGGGGGGCTCACGATTGCGCCCATTCTGCTGTGTCGGTATCGCCTATTTCTTGATCGCTGTGGCGGTACCGGTCATGATCTTAATGGCCGCGCCGGATGGAATCACGTTAACGTTTGAGCAGATCTTGAGCGGTATGACTTGGGCGGTGCTCGCGGGTGGCGCAGGTGCCCTAGGTGCTTTGGGAATCATTTTGGCGTTCAACTACGGTGGTAAGCCGATTTTTGTTATGCCGCTCGTTTTTGGTTTTGCACCGGTGATCAACACGTTTGTATCCATGTTTGTTGCTGGAACCTTGGATAAGATTTCCTTGTACTTTACCGGAGCCTTGCTATTGGGAATTGCAGGGGCTGTTACGGTTTTAGTTTTTGCACCTAAAGCGAAACCACATGCAGCAGCCCCATCAGCCTCACCCAAGGATGCGACTCCCAAACCCGCGACCTAATGCTCGCGTTCCTTGGCTGGTTTCTGCTGTGAAATAGTTCGTTTGAATTTGGATGCAAAGTCCTAGATCTTCTATGAGGCTTAACGATGCGTGTGTCTCGTCCATATCCAAATCAAGCCCCGTCTGGCGCAGCTAGTCTTAGCGGGATAGTATTGGCCTTTTGGATTGCTTGCCTAGCATTGCCATACGCTTTCACCCAGTCGGTTTTATCCTCCCCTTTCAGAGTTGCAGGTTCGCGGGACGGGATAGAGCAAAATATTGGGGGAGAACGTGGTGAATTGCTCTTCGGTGAGCGGGTTCATGAAATTCAAATTGAAATCTCTGAATCGACCATGAGAGAGGTCGAAGCGGAGCATAGGCCTTACGGACGCACTAAGCTGACTATAAACGGAGAAACATTCGCATCTAACGGGCTGAAACTAAAGGGGGCAGCGGGAAGCTATCGGCATTTTGATGAAAAGCCTGCTTTTACGATCAACCTAGATAAGTTTCGAAAAAAGCAATCGTACGATGGCATCGATAAGTTTCATCTCAACAATGCTGCCCAGGATGAAACGTTTTTGCATGAGTGGCTTGGCTCAGAGATGTTCAAAGCGGTTGGCTATCCTTATCCACGTGTCGGACACGCATGGGTGACGCTCAACGAAGGAGAGAAGATGCTTTATGTTGTTCGAGAGAACTACAATCCGAAATTGCTGGGACGCTTCTTCACCGACTCGAAAGGCAATCTTTATGACGGCGGGTTTCTTCAAGATGTAGATGCCGAGTTAGAAAAAGATGCAGGCGATGGGGACGATGAGCGATTGGATCTGTCAAAGTTGCGAGATGCATTGGCGGCAGAGAATTTTTCCGAGCGGTTAGCACAAGTCCCCCGGTTTATCGACATGGATCGATTTTTAACCTTTATGGCTATGGAACGATTGCTTTGCCATTGGGATGGCTACACCTGCAATACCAACAACTACAGGTTGTATTTTGATCCTCAATCAGGCCAAGCGGTATTTATGCCGCATGGAATGGATCAATTGTTTGGCGGTCTCGATATGGACATGTTCGAATGCAGTAGCCCGATGTTGTCTGCATTTGTTATGGGCTCGAACGAGTGGCGGCAAAGATATCGCCAAGTCGCGAGGCAAGTATTTGAGAAGTTAGCCAAGATGGATTGGGACCAAATCATTGAGCGAAAAGGCCGCGTACTGCTCGCTGCGATCGAAGCATTTCCTCAAGAGCAAACGAATGGCTTCCGGGATCGAATCGACGACTTGAAGGGGCGAGTCAGAGAACGCTTTCGAATTCTGGAGGAGCAACTAACAGCTGAGGAGCCCAGACCAGCTAGTCTCGCGTTGAACCAGCCCATGCGGCTCACCGATTGGTATGAGAGCAAGGATCGAGACGAAATTGAGGTTCGTATACCCGAATCTAATCAAAAATCAAAGATTCGAATTATCGTCCCGAAGGAAGGGGAAGGATACGGTGGAATCGAGAGATCTGAACTGGTAACCAGTGGTACCTACAAATTCAGTGGCCGGTTTCGCTTAACATCGGTGCAGCCACTCGAAGATGCAGAGGAAACGATGGTTTGGAGATTGTCGGGCAACGAAGCGTGGGTGCGGATGGGTAACAATGATGATTGGCACGAGTTCTCGATTGAGACAAGTGTAATCGAAGACCAGAGGCGTTTAGTGATGGGAATTGCGATACGAGCAAAACAAGGGGTTTTGGTTATTGATCCCGATTCGCTGCAACTCACAAAAACCTCAGAGTAACAAAATCTGATTACAATGTGGTGATTGTGAGGTGCGTTGTTCATGTCTGATAGAAAGCGGCTACGACCGGAGTCATTGGATTACTTCTTGGCTGGATTGTCTCCGATATTTGTTATCGGGATGATCGGCTCGCTGGTCTATTTTCTGGTTTGCGTTCTGTATCGCGGTAGCTTCCCAGTCCGGTTGATGTGGATTCTCGGTCTCTACACGATCGCAAGCGTATTGATAGCGCGAATCGCAATGGAAAAGTCCCGATCCTACAGTCTCGGTTATATGACTGCGCTCGGGGCCGCTATGCTAGTTGCAACTCCCGCGTATATGAGTACCGGAGATGGTTCCTTAGTCGGGGGCATGCTGCTCGTCGCGCCTTTGTTAGTCCTGATAGCGGTTCTCGCGGATCGGATTACATTCGATTGTACGTCGATGAACGAAGACGTCGAAAGCAATGGGATCGGATTATTGCAATCGCTGGGGCTCACTCAAACGGATCAGTACAAAAGGACTCAGCAGTTATCTCGCACGAGCATTCGAGATGCTCAGAAGAAGCGTCGTCACAATCCGGGAGTATGGATTCTATATTTCGCGCTGGGAGCGGTCCCTCTCTTCGCGATCGGTCAGTGGATTGCAGTCGATGCGGACAACCGTGCCTTTGCTTGGAAGATGGTTTTCGTTTATTTATTCAGTTCGCTCAGTTTGTTGGTACTCATCGCGTTATTGTCGTTGCGTAAGTATTTGCGGGACCGCAATGTTGCCATGGAATCAGGCTTGGCTTCTCGTTGGATTGTTTATGGCGTTTCATCGAGTTTTCTGCTACTGATCCTGTTGTTTCTGATCCCTTTACCTAGTCAGTCCATCTTTCAATTGGATCTGCCGTTCAAAATAACACAACGGGAAGGTTTGTCCGCGAGTCGATTTGGTTGGGGAAAAGAGGGGGTGGACGAACAAGGTGCTAAGTCCCCACAAGCTGAAAAAGGAGAGCAAAATACCGACCCAAATAACACTGGTACCGATGGCAAACAGGGTGAGCCATCCAAGTCCGATTCGAATTCCAAAGACGAATCGAGTGGCGAACCAAAAGATTCTAGTAGATCCAGTAAGCAGGACTCCGATTCCAAAGGAGGAAGAGAGAAAGGAGACAAGACGGAACAATCGAAAGATGGCCGCGAAGAAAAGGAGTCATCGAGTGAAGGGGCAAAGCGTGACGAATCCAATAAAGACGGTGAAAAGAAGGGTTCTGAAGAAGGTTCCAAAAACGGAAAATCTTCAGCCAACAATCAAAATCAATCTCGGGATATGCAATCCCAGAGGCAAACCACTCCCAAGACTTCGTGGTCCTTTCAGTGGAATCCTGGCGCATTGTTTCAATGGATAGCAATGCTGGCCATCATCGCAGTTGCTTGCTTTTATGCCTTTCTACATCGAAAGGAAATCATGGCTTTCATTCAGCAATTGCTTGGGTATGGTCGAGCAAGCGAATCCGCTGAGGCTCCAGCAATTGCGAATGTAGAACCGGTTGTTGTTCGCGATGCGTTTCAATCGCTAGTTGACCCTTTTGCATTGCGAGGGCTATCGCGAGAGCAGATCGTAACTCAGCTTTTTCAAGCTCTGGAGGCATGGGGATACGACAAGCGAATTGAACGGGGGGAAGAAGAGACTCCGGATGAGTTTGTTAAACGAATCGGAAAACGTTTCCCGGAGCAGTCCGATACATTCAGGCTGCTCGGGTTTCTTTATAGTCGGATTGCGTACGCTCGTGGCAAGGTAAACGATAGCGAGCTCAGACCTTTACAATCCTTGTGGAAATGGCTTATCGCAAATTAAGCGATCCACGATCACAAGCCGATCAGCTCTTGTTGGGAATCTCCAAACTCCGTTGATGCAACTCCCATTCGATTCATCAAGGACAAGTAGAAGCTACAAAGCTTTCGTTCATTCTCAGGGCGATCCCCATAATCCAATACTCGGCCCGTTTGCAAACTACCGTTCAAGCCACCTAGGGTAAGCAGCGGTATACGAGTCGATTCATGTTTGCTACCTGACCACATATTGTTCACAAACATGAGACACGAATGATCTAACACGGTACCATCCCCTTCATGCATAGAATCGAGTCGTTGTGCAAGGTATGCAAATTGGGAGCAGTAATAGGTCGTTACCCGTTCCCATTCATCGGACAGATCATCGTGTGATGCGAGATGGTGTGGCTTAGAAACATCCAGGAAGGGGTAGAATAGCCCAGAGATGTCGCGACACAGCAATAATGATGCAATTCTCGTTCGGTGCGTTTGGAATGCGAGCGCGATGATGTCGCACATAAGTTTCATATGTTCGCGAATATCTTCCGGGAGTCCATTGTCTGGTCGCTTCATAGTGGCGATGGGTTTGCCCTCCTGAACGCGATCCGATGCCCTCTCCACCGCGTTCCTTTGTCGTTCCACTCGCTTCTCAATTTCGCGAACGCTGGTCAAGTATTCATCCAGTTTAGCCCTGTCACTCGCGCTAGCATCCCGTTCCAGATCTTTGGCATCTTCCAGTATGCGATCTAAAACCGATTTGTTCCTTTGGCTTCCTCGATTCTCAAACAAACTGTCAAAGGCGAGTGATGGGTACACCTCCATCGGGACAGGGGATGTAGCATTCTGCCATGATATGTGCGAGCTGTAGGCCATGGAAAAATTGGTCTCGTGATATCCCGTTGTTGGTTGTTCGCAGCCGAGCACCAAGCTTGGGACAATGTCCTCACCACCGATTGCGTTCGCAATCGCTTGATCGACACTTATTCCACCACGCAGCTCTGCCCCTTTTTTGAGAGCCGCACCGGACAAAATGTTGCCAGTTTGGCCAGGGTGAATTCCTACTCCCGTCGCGTTCTTATTGAATAGGCCATTGATAACGTTAAGCTTCGATTTAAGAGAATCGAGTGGTTGTAAACAACGGCTTAATTCCATCTCGTCCCCTTGACCTTTCGCCCACCAATGATTGGGATGGATACCACATGCCATGAACAACACGCCAAACCGCCGAGGTAGCGACGTGGCTCCCGTAGCATCATCGGTTTGTCCCCAGACGGGAATCGATTCCAACCAAGGCAGACCAGCCAGGACACCTGCGCCATGAAGCCAGCGACGACGCGTAAGATTGTTCATTCGGCTTTCTTCGGTATTCATATTTCGAGTTGCTGTCGTTCGATGGTTAGGTAATCCGTCCAAAGTCTGGCGACTTCGGTTACGCGGGTCTGTAGCCGATCTGGCCACAGATTGGATGATTTACTGGTATACGGTCCAAAGTCTGATGACTTCGGCTACTTGGAAAACTGGGGGCTTCCACGCTTATTTAAAAACTGCGGGCTTTGAACGAGGTATTCCAAAGCGACGCGCACTCGATTGTTGTTCTGCTTGAGTTTTTCCATCATTTCCTCTACGAGTAAATCATCGGATACTACCAACGTCCGGCCTAGAGCATAAGCCACCAGATTTTCGCAGAAATTGCGTCGGAATTCCTCCATGCGAGTTGTGACGATGTAATCTCTCAACCCAGCCCAACCCTCAGCCTCTACGCCCTCTGGCATGGTGGCAGCCGCCGATATCGCTCGGCCTGCTAAGTCGGAATCTCGCGGTCTACCGATCGGATCAAATCCTTCGAGTAGCAAACCAGCAGCATCGAAACGATTGTGGCAAGCGGCACAACTAGGGTGTTCGCGATGTCGGGCCAATACCTCACGAAGCGTTAGGTCCCCCGTATCATGTTCCGAGTCTGGCAGTTCTGGCACATTCGGTGGAGGTGGTGGTATCTTTTCGCCCAGGAGTTTCCGAACAACCCAATAACCACGTTTCACTGGGCTGGTTCTTAGGCCAGGCGAATTTTGAGTCAGAAACACTCCCATCGTTAACATACCACTTCGGTTTACTTTATTGGCGCCATCTAGTCGCATCCATCGCTCTTTGTCCAAGACATCGCCCGGCCATCGTATACCGTAATACTTAGCCAAGGTCGGGTTGACCACGACATGATCAGACTGAATCAATTCGTCCAGCGATCCATCTCGTTGTAACAAGTTCCAGAAGGTTTCAATTGGCTCGCGAGCCATTGCGGTTCGAATTTCATCATCGAAGCTGGCAAAACGCTCTCGGTCGACACCGTTGTGGGATTCGAACCTACGAAAGTCGAGCCAATTGCCCAAGAATTCTTGGATCATCCGTTTGGATCGTTTATCACTCAACATACGTTGTGAGTGTTTTTGCAGTGTTTCGAGCTTCGAAAGATCTCCTGTCGCAACAGACTCCATCAACGACTCATCAGGCCCGCAGCCCCATAAGAAAAAGCTCAACCGCGACGCTATCTCCAAGTCTGATAAAGGGACTCGCGAATCATTCACGGTTTTTAAGTCCCAACGATACAAAAAATTGGGTGAAACGAGAATGGCCGCCAAAGTGTCTTCCATCGCGGAACGATGATCGGCCGCAGGCAACTGCCGCGAAGATTGATAAAAGCCTCTAAGTGATCTCTCTTCCTCTCGGGTCAGTGATCGCCTAAACGCTCTTGATGCAAATTGTATCAGTGCATCTAGTTGTTTAGGCTCGTTCTCGGCCAATTCCTTTTCAAGGCCACGAATTTGGCGATTCATGTCGGCAAAGTGATACTCAACCGCTTCGATTAGCTGAGGGGATGGTTTCCCGCCTTTTATCTTTTCGAGAAACACTTCGCCAAAACGACGAATTTTTTCTTCAGAATTAGCGTCCTTATCCTCCGCTCGAACGAAATGAAATTGCGGTTCACGAATGAAACTAGATTCGGCACGCTCGAACCAAATAAAACCAGCATATTGACGGATGGGGGTGAGAGCAATTAACTCCAGTTCTCGCCATAGTTTGTTCAGTTCTTTGTTCTCGGCATCATCGAGGATCAGATTGCAGAGAGGCTGGTCATCTCGAAAGTAGCCCATCATGCTATGGAAACCGGCACTAAGCAGTCGACCTTTGCTCTCGACATTACCCTCGTTGGCATAATGTCGGCCGCGTTCGACAATCATGAAGGCATCCGGGAAAAGCTCGCAGAATTTTTCGTACGATAATTTGATTTGCTCCAGATGATCGGTCAGATTAGCTTGATCGCGTTCGAGAAGCAGCGGCGTGTCGGATGCAGCCCGTTTGTCTTTGTCCGCTCTGTTCCTGGCTCGCCTATTTTTTTCTGACTTGTTTTGGTCCGAATCTTGGCTGACTGATTCTTGGTTGTCGGATTGATTGTCGGAGAGTTCGAATATATCTTGTCGGCATGATTGCCTTAGCTTAGCCACCTCTCTGTTCCGCCACAAAACGACTGTTTGGGAGCCTTCGTGTAGTCCGCGGGTGCCTTGTAAGCTTGGAACGACTGGCGCAAGCTTCTCTCGATACTCCGTGATAAACTTGCTCAGTGAACGAGCTTCTCGGTGTGCATCATTCTCGTCCGCACACGTAAGGATCTCCCCCTTCCAACGTTCCAAAATCACAGCCATGGGACCATGTTCAAACGGTTCGTTTTTGATGACCGTATAAATTGAGTTGAGATACTTTTCGCTGAGTCCGCGAGTTCTTGCCACCTCGCTCAACGATTTACCTGATTTTTCGATGTCCCAGCAACCGACAAAATAGTCCGCCAATTTCGTGGGTTGTTTTCGGTAAAAATCAACAATACGTTGCACGCAGTACTTGTCGCGATCCGTCTCCGTAACAACAGGGTGGTGAGCGAAGCGAATCCCCTCAGGAACCAACAGCATGTGCTCGGAAACGAACCGAGCTGCATCGAGATACTTCGTCACCAACGCAGGGGTTATCGTGAGCGACTCCGCAGAGTTGTCAAAGCCTGCTTCGTTAGCAGGATCGATGGGAAACGAACTTGTAGGGCGGATATCGTGACCGGTCAAATCCTCAATTGCGTAGTTGTATTCCGAATGGTTAAGCCGACGCATCGCCACAAGCCCCGGGTCATCTTTTCCTTTGAGAGCCTGTTCAGCCCGAAAGTGGGTGGTCCATCCTACCAGTTTTTTGATGTCTGCTTCCGAAGGTCTTTCCGTTTGCTCTGCTGGCGGCATGTCACCGATGGTCACCCGGGAGACCAGAAACTGCCAACTGTTTAGCAGCTTCGCAACATGGGCTGGTTCGTAGTACTCTGTGATATCAAACTTCGCTTCTGGTTCCACGCCGCTGTGACAGGATTCGCAATGTTGTTTTAAGAACGGGACGATCGCCTCATGGAATAACGGCTCGGAGTTTGTCGAATCATTTGGAATGTCTACGCCCTGCGAGTTTGCTGCCTGGTGAAAGCCGAAAACAACTAAAAACAAGCACAATACAACAGTGTTCAGCGGAGCGAATCGATTCGTTCTAGCCAACGGGAGCATAGGTATTTCCAGCAAGTCTTCGAGAACGGCACAGTTTTTCCAGACCATCAGATACCTCTATGGTAAGACTGATACAAGGTAGGGTGGCGGGAGGAGACGCAGTAACATTGCGCTTAGGAAAGTATCTATTATAGTCGAGCGATCTGAGGATTGTCCAAACCGATCGCAATTATCGCGAGAGTGATTCTCATTATTTGTCAATGCTTGTGGTGAAGGAAAATAGCCTTACAATTGAAAACTCGAGCAAAGGAAGTAAACACTTTGTCCATCGAGATCTGCTTTGAATTGAGACTCCGTTTCCAGCGAGCAACTCATTCCGTTGATCCCCACATTCCATCGAGCCCCTTTTCTCCGCGAGACACCGTGATCGTTTTACTGACCAATGATTTGATGTTCCAATCCAAGGTGAGTGGTGCAGTTAGAAACGCGGGAAAACAACTAATCGTAGATCGATCGGTTGAACGTGTTATCGAACGTGCTGAGGCGAATGCGGTTAAATTGGTATTGATCGATTTGTCGCTTCAAACGTTGGATTTAGAAAAGGCGATTAGGTCTCTGCACGATGAATTTGGCAATGCTTCTGTATTAGCCTTTGGCGCCCACGTCGATGTCGCGCGATTAGATGAAGCCAGTCGTGCTGGTGCGGACTCTGTTCTGACGCGTGGGCAATTTGATCGCGATTTGAACGAAATCGTACAGTCTGTGTAACGGCGAATCGAAGAGGAATGTAGCAATGGCGTGCTCATCAGGCGTTGCATCGGCAAATTCTATTTTGGTAGCGATTCGAACTGCGTTTGAACGGGCTTCCGAAACGCTTAGGGCTCCCGCGCAATTCGCTTTCGTCTTTGTAAGTGGTACGTCTTTGTCTGAAAAGATTCCCGAAATTGTCGACCTTTGGCAAGATATCTCCGGCGGGATTCCCTTTTTTGGCGGTTCAGCGGAAAGTGTTGTAGGGACGCGGGTTGAAATCGAGGGTGCATGCGCGGCATCGATCATGTTGGTCGATGATATGGTTGAGTTGCCTAAAACCTATGAGCTCGAATGCATTAAAACCCCGGACGGTCCATCGGTGATGGGCCTAACTGAGGAGTTGCTCGCCGAGCTTAACGGTGGCCTAATGGTGGTCGCTTGCCCGGTTAGCTTTTCCGTTGAATTGCTAGCGTCGGCGCTTGAGTACGAAAAGAGTTCGCCTCGTGACGCCGTCGTGCCGATCCTAGGTGGTTATTGCAGCAGTCAAGATTGGCAGAGCCCGAGCATTATGTTCTGCGGTGATCGAGTTCTAACACGCGGAGCGGCTGTGCTGACTTTGCCACAAAATTGGAAGTGGCAAACCATCATATCGCAGGGGTGCCGCCCGATTGGTGACCCGCTTGTGATTACCCAAATGGACGATCAAGCGATTGTTTCTCTTGGAGGCAAGCCTGCCATGAAGCAATTGCGAGAGCTTTACGAAAGGCTTCCTACACAAGAGCAAGAAATGGTGTCCAATTCATTGATGGTGGGCCGCGCGATCAGTGAGTATAGCGAAACCTTCTCCCATGGCGAGTTTCTTATTCGAGCCGTTCAAGGAGTTGATCCATCGAACCAAGGGCTCATTGTTACCGATCGCTTTCAAGTTGGTCAGACCATAAGGTTTCACGTGCGAGATGCTGATGCGGCGACCGCAGACCTACAGCACTTGCTCGGTGTCTTCCGTGATTCAGAGACCCAACCTGCCGGTGCCCTATTGTTTACTTGCAATGGTCGCGGCTCTCGAATGTTCGATATAGAAAGCCACGATGCGACAACGATCGACAGCTACCTACCTAATTTACCATTAACTGGTATATTTGCCGCTGGGGAGTTTGGTCCAATCGCCAATCAGAATTTGGTCCATGGATTTACTGCCATACTGCATCTATTAAAGAAGGATGCTAGCAATCGATGATTCGTTTGCTTAAATGCCTAGATCACACACGAGCATCGCGGCTCACAAAAACTGTAATCGAAAACACCCCAAGGACGGGAATGGTTTTAGCCACGGATGGCATTTTTATTTTTAAGTCGTATGAACCTTAGACTCTATCGGTTGGACGTGAGGGCTTCTTTTTGCAGATATGCCGATTGTGCGAGTAGTTGGACTTGGTAGCGCATCAAATCGATTTCTGCGGTGAGTTGGCCCATTCGATTTCGACGCGCTGATTGTTCGATTTGAATCGCAGACTGATGCAACAGATCCACGCCGCGGAGCTTAGCGCTGGATTTCAAACGATACGCGATACTGGCAACGGCCATTGCATCCTGTCGCTTCGTTTGTCGTTCCAACGACTCCATGTCGTCTTGAAGTTCTTGGATGAAAGACTCCAATTCAGCGAACGCTGCATCGACATCACCTCCATGCTGACAGATGAGGTAGTCAAACTCTGCAAATCTTGTACTGGAGTTATTCATTGCGATTACCCAAACCGAAAAAACTTTGACAGAAATCAACCGTCGAAAGTTAGATTACGAAATAGAACCAGGTGTTCGCACGGGCGGTTTGTGGAAAGATTTATCAGGCAGGCAATCGTTAACGGCCTCAAATTCGGTATAACACGCATACGCGGCCCGATTCACTATGTTTCGTAGTCACGCGACTCGACCAAATTGAAGAGCTATATCGCTTTCGTTTTTTGGTGAAAGAATGCTCCTCGAGCAACGCCGGAAAAGCCCATGACGATTCATTTGCCAATGATTACCACGCTCGTAGATGGCTACAACCTAATGTTGGGTAGTGTTGTTAGCCCCGATTCCAGAGCTAAAAGAAATTTACACGATTCGAGGCATTATTTCTTGCGCTGGCTCGAAAGCAAATTGGCACCGGATCAACGAACTGGCGTATGCGTTGTGTTCGACACTTCGAGGTCGTCTCATCAGGATCAGGCGTCAACTTTTCACGGAATACGGATCATCTATTCTACGTCGCATGTGTCCGCTGATGAATGCATTCGACGGTTGATCAGGGAGCACACCAGTCCGCAAAAGCTAACGGTCGTCTCCTCGGATCATCAAATTCAGCGTTCTGCGAAAGCGAGAGGTGCGGCTTCAGTCGACTCCGAGATATGGATCGAAACATTAAACATACAGAAGCGCCGAAGCGATCGAGAAGATCGCTCGGGAGAAGTTAATACGGAAAAACCGGACGGACAAATCGATACTCAAAAGTGGCTTGACGAGTTTGGTTACTAGTCAAACCAAAGGGCGCCCGCTAATTTTCGGGGGCCGAAATTGCAAAAGCGGGGAGCATTTTCCTTTGAGCCTGTCATTTGGTCAGGTCTTATTTGGTCAAAAAGTAGCCAATGGCAAAGATACCGCCGGCCAAAGCCATACAGATGGGCAAGGTAAGGATCCATGCCAAGGCGATTTTCTTTACTGTTGCCGATTGAATGCCGCTCTTGTTTGCCGCCATCGTACCAGCCACACCACTTGAGAGTACGTGCGTCGTGCTGACTGGCAGTTTGTAGTATGTCGCCAAGCAGATGGTGATTGCCGCGATCAACTCGGCCGTCATGCCTTGCGCATAAGTGAGGTGGGTCTTTCCGATTTTTTCCGCAACCGTTATGACAATCCGTTTATAGCCAATCATGGTGCCGATGCCCAAGCACAAGGCGGTCATGACAACGACCCAGACGGGGACAAATTGAATGGCGCTATCGAGTACCTTGACCTCTGCTTTCGTACCGGCAGCAATCTGTCTTTGCGAGTCCTTTGGATCCTGTATTTTGAGTTTGCTCAATCTGGTGATGGATTGTCTCACCAGCCAGCGATCATCTGCTGGTAGCTCCGCGAACGAGTTTAGGCCATTCAATTTTGAATCGAGAACATCAAAATCAAGCGGTTTCTCTTTCTTCAGCGCATCGGCACGGAGCTTTTCCACTTCCGCCTCGGGCAATCGATCTCGAATAGCATGGACCGCTTCCAGAACTTTGGAGGGAGGAACACTTTTCTCGTTGGGATGCAAGGCATAGAGCGATGGCATAAATCCGATCAGAACTAGCATTAACAGCCCCATTCCTTTCTGCCCATCATTCGATCCGTGAAAGAAGCTTACACCACCGCATGTCAATCGGATGGCCCATTTGATCCAGCCGGGTGGCTCATCTCCGTCAACTGGTGGTTCGTAGAGACGAGGCTGCCGAATAAAGTACTTCATCAAAAGCAGCAATCCGCCCGCAAGCATGAAACCCACGACAGGAGAAAGAAGCAACGCCAGCCCCGTATCCGTCGCTTTGTCCCAGCGGACGCCAGATAAGTCTCCACTGCTCATCAAACCGTGAGCAATGCCGACTCCGATAATCGATCCAATGAGCGTGTGGGAGCTCGATACGGGCAAGCCCACGTACCAAGTACCAAGGTTCCAAATGACCGACGCCGACAACATGGCGATAACCATCACGAGTGCAAGTTGTGGCGAACTATCCACCAGTTTTTCAACCGGAAGCAGATTGACGATTCCGAATGCAAGGCCGGTGCCTCCCAAAAGCACTCCTAAAAAGTTAAGAAATCCCGAATATATGACCGCATGATTGGGCTTCATGCTGCGTGTATAGATGACAGTTGTAACGGCGTTTGCCGTATCATGAAAACCATTTATGAATTCAAAGCCGAACGCAATAAGCAAAGCAACAAACAAAAAAACTAGCGATAGAATTGGAAGCTGCGACGCTGTTTCCCAAAAGGACATAAAATTTCTCTGTTACAACGACAGGCAGGGTTGGCACCTCACTTTGAAATGACTCCAACCGCTATCCACGGACCTCGCAGATAGTAAACGAAATGCCATCGGTGTCTATTGCACCCCCCTACCTTTACCCCCCTAAAATTGTGTTAAGAAATGGTTAAGATTTCCGGGCTTGCCGTTTTTCCACCTTTCGGAAAGTCGGTGTACAATGCCACGAACCGTCCCTTTTCACTCAATTTTTCAGCGCAATGACTCGCACTTACTATGGCATTATTCCACCGCTCGTAACTCCGTTAAAGTCGAGGGATGAAATCGACTACCTTGGCTTAGAACGGCTGGTAAACCATGTCGTGTCGGGGGGAGTGCATGGGGTTTTCATCCTCGGAACTACCGGCGAAGCGCCTAGTTTGAGTTATCGCCTACGACGTGAGTTGATTTCGCTGGTTACCAAGCAGGTCGCTGGTCGAATTCCTGTCTTGGTTGGCGTCACGGACACGTCGTACGTGGAAACGGTCGCTCTGGCCAGACATGCACAGGAATCCGGGGCGGATGCGGTCGTGCTATCGACTCCCTATTATTTCCCAGCGGGCCAGACCGAGCTACTGAGTTATATGGAGCATTTGCTCGTTGATCTGCCGTTGCCGCTGATCATCTACAACATGCCAAGCCTGACCAAGGTTTGGTTTGAGATCGATACGATCCTGAAGCTGGCACACCATCCACGTGTTATCGGCATCAAGGATAGTAGTGGCGATTTGAATTACTTTGAGCAAGCGACGGGCTTGAAAAAGATCCGTCCTGATTGGTTCGTAATGATGGGCCCGGAAGCAATGCTGATTCCCTCGCTCGAAAAGGGGGGGGATGGTGGCGTCAATGGTGGAGCCAACGTGATGCCTCAGCTCTTTGTGGAGTGTTACCGTGCACACGTAAGTGGTAATCTAAACCGAGCTGCGGAGCTTAATGCATTGATTCAAACATGGCAGTACGTTTACGACATCGGAAAGTACGCATCGAGACACATTAAAGCCACTAAATGTAGTTTGTCTATTCTTGGCATTTGTGATGATTTCATGGCTGAGCCATTTAATCGCTTTCTCCCACCGGAACGAATGCGCGTCGATGGTATCCTGAAGTCTGTGCTCGAAGAACTAAAAGGATTCTTGCCGTGATCAATTGGCCAGTGCCCTTTCGACCTGCGACGGTTGCGCTCTGTGTGTTTTTGTCTTTGTGCGACTGGAGATTTTCGAGTTTTTCTGTCGCTGTAGCTCAAACGACTGGCCAGCATGCAGACTCGCAATCCTTGATTCCCCTTTCGTACAACAACCCAGGTCTAGTCGTCGATTTGGGAGTTGGCCTCTGGGCGTGGCCCATTCCCTGGGACGTTGATCAGGACGGAGATTATGATTTGATTGTGTCGTGTCCGGATAAACCATCGAATGGTGTTTGGTTTTTCGAGAATCGACAGGGGGACATCAAGCTGCCTGTGTTTCAACCGGCAAAGAAATGGAGCGCGACGGTTCACTACGTTATGCCGAGCTATGTTGGTGACGCAATCCGAGTTCTATCGCCTGGTGTCGAATACGATCGATTCATTACCGAGGGGACTGCATCGAAGAAAGTGCTTCCCATTGATCCCAAGTTTCACCGTCCTCAAGGTACGCAATCAAAGGGCCCAAAAGTGCGGCATAATCAATGGCGTTACGTTGATTTTAATGGAGACGGTGTACTCGATTTATCCGTTGGAATCGAGGACTGGAGTTTTTACGGGTGGGACGACGCTTGGGATCGCGAAGGAAATTGGACCAATGGACCTCTTCACGGGTGGATTTACCTGTTTATCAATCGGGGGAGTGATGACGAGCCTGTATATGGATCGCCATTTCGGTTGCAGGCCAATGGGGAAGACATCGACGTATTCGGCTGCCCATCTCAAAACTTTGGGGATATGGACGGTGACGGGGATTTGGATTTAATCTGCGGTGAGTTTCTAGATGGCTTTACTTTTTTCGAAAACGTGGGAAGTCGCCGGACTCCCGTCTTCGCAGCGGGAGTTTCTCTTCGGTCGCGAGATGGGCAACCTCTGAAAATGGATCTGCAGATGATCGTCCCTGTGGCTTTTGACTGGGATCGAGATGGTGATCTAGATTTGATCGTTGGTGATGAAGATGGGCGAGTTGCGTTGGTGGAGAACACGGGGTTCGTCGGTGGTGCGCCTGTATTTGAGAAGCCTGTATATTTTCAGCAATTCGCGGATACCTTAAAGTGCGGGGCTCTGGCAACGCCCGTCGGTACAGATTGGGATGATGACGGTGACGAGGACATACTGTGTGGCAATACTGCCGGGTACATCGAATTCTTCGAAAATCTTAGTGGCCCGGGGGTCGCTTCACCATCATGGGCGCGGCCTGTTCGGTTAGAAGCGGGCGGTAAACCGTTCCGCATTATGGCGGGACCCAACGGAAGCATCCAAGGTCCTGCAGAAGCAAAATGGGGGTACACGACGTTGAGCGTCGCCGATTGGGACAACGATGGACTTAAGGACATCGTGTTTAATTCGATACTGGGACGAGTATCCTGGTTGAAAAATATCGGTTCGCGGGGAGCACCAAAATTGGCGTTACCAATGCCAATCGATGTCGAGTGGACATCATCGCAACCACACTTAAGCTGGGGGTGGCTCAAACCGACCGGCAAAGAGTTGTTGACGCAGTGGCGAACGACTCCAGTTGTGTTTGATGTCAATCAGGACGGTCTAAGGGATTTGGTTATGCTAGATCAAGAAGGTTTTCTTGCCTTGTTCGAACGGTACGAAGAGGATGGATTACTAAAGCTAAGACATCCCAAGCATCGATTCTTAGAACCATCCGGTGCGCCGATGCGACTCAGCTCTGGCACGGCTGGAAAAAGTGGTCGGCGGAAACTCAGTATTACGGACTGGGATGGAGATGGCCGTTTTGATTTGTTACTCAATTCCGTTAATGCTGATCTTTGGGTTCAAACGGGAGAGCAAAAGGAGGGGTGGGTCATGAGGCACGCGGGGCGACTGAATGAGCGAAATATTGAGGGGCATGATGTGAGCCCCACAACCGTTGATTTCGACGGAGATGGAACTCGAGATTTCCTTGGGGGCGCCGAGGATGGAAGGCTATATTTTCTTAGGAACGATTCTCCTCGATAAGTCTGTGAAAAGGAGATCTGCATAAAATACTGGGACTTTCGCCATTGGACGGAATTTGAGAAGATACGGCGAATATCGATCTATTGACTCCCCAAATTTACCAAAATGACGATCTACTTTTCCCGAGGATCTAAAACCTCGATTCTCGGCAATCAAGATTACCACGACGCTATTGAGGCAACGTTGGCCGCTCGTGGAACCGTTCGAAAAGTTTTGGCTGTGCCTCCGGATCACACGCGGCTCGACTCCCAAGCTGGTCCGATTATGCATGCCATCTTGGAGCAGCTAGGAGAATCGTTAACCGATGTCATGCCAGCGTTGGGGACTCACTCCGCCATGAACGAGGAAGAGTTGACCAAGATGTTTGGCAACTTTCCACGCGATTTGATCCGTGTTCATGACTATAAGAATGATGTTGATACTCTCGGTTATGTCGATGCAGATTTCGTCGCGGACGCTACGGAGGGATGCTATAGCGAGCCATGGCCCGCTCAGGTGAACAAAATGATCTCCCGAGGAGATCATGATTTGATTTTGTCGGTGGGACAGGTTGTCCCCCACGAGGTGATCGGCATGGCTAACTATACCAAGAATATCTTTGTAGGGACCGGCGGGAATGCTGGCATCGATGGCAGTCATTACTTAAGCGCTTTGTTCGGCATGGAACGCATCATGGGACGATGCGACACTCCATTGCGAAAAATTTTAAATCGGGCTGCTGATTTGTACATCAAACATCGACCGATCGTTTATCTACTGACTGTTGTGGAATCGACGCGAGATCGCGGTCCGGTTGTAAGAGGACTTTACTCAGGTGACGATCACGATGTTTTTAACATGGCTGGTGAGTTGGCGGCTCAAGTAAACTGCTTCCGGATCGAACGAGCTCCTAAGACTATAGTCGTTTGGATGGATCCGTCTAAATACAAAAAGACTTGGGTTGCTAACAAGTCGATCTACCGAACACGCATGGCAATCGCTGACGGTGGGCGATTGGTTGTCATTGCACCTGGGGTCGCTCGATTCGGCGAACATGATGACGTTGACGGTTTAATTCGCAAGTACGGCTATAGAACGACTCCCGAGGTCGTCGACATGGTCTCCAAGAATGCTGATCTGCGGGCCAATTTATCGACAGCAGCCCACTTGATCCATGCATCTCCAGAAAACCGATTTCGGGTTGAATATTGCACCGATAAACTATCCAAAGAGGAATTGGAGTCGGTCGGGTACTTTAAGGCGGCTCCTGAAGAGGCCATGCGAGAGTACAATATCAACGAAATCGGCGACGGTTGGAACACGAGTCGCAGCGGTGAGGAGTTCTACTTTATTCGTAACGCTGGTCTCGGACTTTGGATGCATGAGAATCATCCACATGCCTTCTAAGTTAAATCAGTTCTGCATTTCACTCCCTTTTCTACATTTTACAGAACGTACCAATCTTGTTTGAAGCAAAGAATACTCAACGTGCCATCGTTCGGATAGGATACGACGGTAGGGTATATAAACTTTTCCAAGGTCCAGATGCCAAGAAACGGTTTGAGACCGAGTGCCGTACCTTACTATTTCTTGAAGACAAGAAGTGTCCGTTTGTTCCTAGACTTTTAGATTGTAACCCGGATAAACTGGAAATCGTTACCTCCAATTGCGGGGCGCGTGTCGAGCACATAGGCGAAGATCGCATCAAAGAGATCTTCGCTGAATTGGAATCTTATGGTGTCAAGCACGACGATCCGTTTCTACGCAACATCACTTACCGCGCGACTGATGGTAGATTTTGTGTTATCGATTTCGAGTTCTCGACCATTTTAGACTCATCGGCATCTTCGGCCAAAGACGGCCAGCCTGAACAGGTGGCGAAGGAGAATCCGCGAGACATCCAATGGAGCGCGATGACCCATGTCGGTAAAGTTCGCCCCAACAATGAAGATCGTTTTCTCGCGATGTTGGTCGACAAACGAGGGGTTCGTTATCTCGGAAAACAAGGCGCGATGAACACCAAAGATGCCGACTTACTTTTCGCAGTAGCAGATGGAATGGGTGGGGAGCGGTCTGGAGAATTAGCGGGCAAGATTGCGATCGACAATATTACACATATCCTGCCACAAGCGTATTTGAATTGCGATCATCACTTAGAAGACTCCGGATTAGATATTCTCAAACGATTGTACTCTGCCATACATCGCGAATTGGTAAAGCTTGGTTCTTATGACCCGCTTTGCCTCAACATGGGCTCAACCCTGACATTAGTTTGGATTCGAAGATCGTTAGTGTTGTTTGCTCACGTTGGTGACTCTCGTTTGTATCGAATTGGGAAAACCGAGGTTGATGGACGTCGATTGATTCAAGTAAGCGAGGATCATACCTTTGTCGGTTGGCTTCGGCGTTCTGGAAAAATCAACGAGCGAGAGGCACGGTTCCATCCGAGAAAAAATGTTTTGGCAAAGGCTTTGGGAGCTGGTAATCAGTATGCGGAGCCTCAAGTGGGAGCCTTTGTACTCGAATCAGGCGAGTCACTCGTCCTATGCACGGATGGCATTATCGAAGGACTATGGGACCGAGCGATCGAGGAGCTTATCTTGTATCCTGACTCAGAATCCGCCGGAGTGACTCCGGCGCAGCGATTAGTTCTTTCCGCGGTTAGTGAATCTGGAAAAGACAATACGACTGCGGTAGTTATTCAATCATGACAGCGGGCGTTTGGACTCAGGAGCCTTGTCTAAATCGTGATTCGTGGCATCTTGCACGTAACGTGGGACAGCGTACCCTGGTAGCATCTTTCGCAGGTATTGCATCAATTCCAGGCCTTGCTCTACAGGCACATTAAAGTGAGCTGAACCATTTACGGGATCGAGTTGATTGAGGTAATACGGAGTGATCTGGTTATCTACAAGTCGTTCGCAGAGTTCAACAAGTGTTGGACCGTCGTCGTTAACCCCCTTGAGAAGGACGGCTTGATTGAGCACACTAGCGCCCGTTTGCCTTAATCGAGCCACCGCCTCCGCAACATATTCATCGATCTCGCGAGCGTGGTTGATGTGCAATACAACCCATTTTGCCAATCGCGATTGCTGGAGAATGCTACAGAGTTCCGATGTAACGCGCTGCGGAATCACAACTGGCATACGAGTATGAATTCTCAGGCGTTTGACGTGAGGAATTCGCTCAATGTGCTGAACTAGTTCAGCAAGCAATGCGTCGACAATGGTAAGAGGATCGCCCCCGGAAAGAATGACCTCTGAGATTGTGGTGTCGCGCTGAATGTAGGATAACGATGCATGCCATTGCTGGATACTTTTGGGAGCCGTTTGGTAGGGATATTGGCGTCGAAAGCAATAGCGGCAATTGACTCCGCATGCACCACTGGTGATCAAAAGAACACGCCCATGATACTTGTGAATCAGGCCGGGAGCAGCCTCGAAACGAGAGTCGCCCACTGGATCGTCCGAGAAGCCGATGGGATTGGCTTTTTCCGCCAGGGCAGGAGCCACCTGCATTAACAATGGATCCTTTGGATTGCCTTTTTCAATTCGACTCGCATACTCCAACGGAACAAACACCGGAAAGTTCGGTTGGTTTAACCATTCGACTTCGTCAGCATAGAGTTGCACCGCAATTGAGAGATGTAAAGAGCCTCTGATGGCTCTCCTCATTGACTCTTGCCATGAGACCGGTCGAACAAATCCCTCGTCTCTCGCGATGTTTATTTCTGCGAATTTATCGGCCATGGAGCATTTCGGGAGGGCGTCGACCAATCCGATGTTCGTTGTACAAGAAAATGAGTCCCGCTACGATCACGGGTAAAAAGTAGTACACAATGCGAAAGAGAATCACAGCCGCAAAAACCTCAGCTCCCACGGCATGAGGCAAGAATCCCAGCAGCACTCCCTCGAGGATTCCATACCCGCCAGGGACGTGCGAAATCACAGCCCCGATCTGAGCCGTGATATAAGCAATAAGAACCGTCGAGAAATTGATCTGTTCGGGGCCAGGCCCAATGATATGGGGAGGCATTAATGAGTAAAGTACGGTGCTCGCAAGGAAAAAATCACCGGCTGATACGCAAAGTTGCATCAACGACAATTTAAAGGGGGGCAAAGCAACCTCGAAGTCCCGAAAACGTATCGGCTTTCGAACTACCAAGCACGAGAGCAGGTAGCCGGCGACGCAAGATAAAAAGATGTAACCCCAAGTGTTGGGCGACAGCTGCAGCATCTCCAGAGTTTTTTCGGGCAATCGAATAGGCAAAATGACGAAGGCTATTCCCGCCAAAAGAAATAGTCCGAGCCAGAAGGTGATGGAGAGAATCGAAACAAAGGCGATGATTTCCAGCAGAGTGAAACCCCAGCTCGAATACAGGCGGTATCGAACTGCATTACCACCCAAAAGCCAGCCGAACACATTGCCGCACGCGTATCCGACAACCGCCCCTGCCATAATTTTGGACATTGGCAGTTTCTTCTTCAGGTGCCTTACGGCAATCCAATCGTAGCCCGTCAAAACGAGATAATTTAGAATCGTGAGAACTAGGGCTATCGCGAAATGATACCAAGGAATGTTGCTGATTGCGAGTTTCAGTTTGTCGAGCGTCACATCCTGGGCCTGCAGCTTATTCTTGACGAACCATATCGCGAAAAACATGATCGCCAAAATGGCGGTTATCTTGGCTGACTCGCCGAGCCGGCTGACGACACGTCCAGACGAAGTCCCGGTCGAACTTGCCGAAGTCCCAGACGAACTTTGGGTTTGGGGAGAACTCCCTTTTTGAGGATCGGGGGGGGATATTTCTGACAAAGAGTTTCCTGCAGAATCAGTAGTGTTAGGGGCAAGCGTTTTTGGGCGAATTCCCAGCTTGTTAAGGTACGCAAAACAGGCTGACTTTGGTAGCTCAAACGAAAATGCCGTTTAAGAAGACTTGCGGGGCCGATACGACTAACAATCGTGAAAAATGCCAGTTACCCTCGTTCTTCTGAGTAGTTTTCGGTTCTACCATGACCATTCTCAAATTAAATCTTCGCGTGGTGTTTTGCCTCGGGATTTGTTTCTTCGCTCCTGCGACTTTGTGGGGGCAATACGCGTCCAACATCGTCGTGCCCGGTACTGGCACGCACGTGACGCAGGTTGGGGACGATTTCGAGGACGAGTCGTGGTCGTTTGTCTTCAATAACCCGAAAAGCACCGAAGATATTGACGAAAATCAACGACAGCCACTCGGACAATCCACCAACAAACGTTGGTACGAAGGGGCGAAACGAGGCCATCCCGACATTGTACAGCGTGTGCCTACTCCGCCCGGGGGGCTGGAGGGTAGCGCTGGCTCGCTTTTGCTTAAATCCTTATACACTGGCATCCCAAGTCGCCCGAGCCGCAAGATGCACCAGGATGATTTTATCTGCAATGTTCAATACAGAATTGGCGGAACGGTCCCCGTGGCTCAATCTCCCAATATGACAACTCGGGTTTACCTGCCCCCTATGGAACAGTGGGAGAAGCGAAACGGTCCTCACTTTGCGTTCCGAGCTGCGGTCGAGACCACCATCACGGAAACCAAAAACCAGTTCTTGTTCTCAAGCAAAGAGAAGAAGGACGAAATTTACTGGCCGGGATTATTTATCGTTCGCGACACGAAAAAGGTCGATGGGCAGATGGTCCCAACTGCCCATTTCCGAGTTCGCGCCGACCGCCGAGGGGGTGATTTCATGGGTCCGGAGATTCCAACGATGGGTTGGTGGACTTTGGGAATTTCGTTCACTCCGGATGGACTCGTACACTACTTTGCCAAGCCTGGTGTAGACGAACTGACTCGCGACGATTACATCGCGACGGCCATGCCGTATGGATACAAAGCTGAAGAGGTTCGATCGTTCTTTTACAACGTGGTAAACGGAGACAATGGCAAGGATTGGTCGACCGATTGGATTATCGATGATCCCAAGTTCTACATCATCAAGAACGAACGCATGGCGAAACGAAATTAGCCATCGGCGAGATCACTCTCCCGAAAGGGTAATGGATATCTGAACAATGCTGCGGTCACGCAGCACGCTCAAGATGACTTGATCACCAGGGTGTTTGGATTCGATGACACTGAGAAGGTCGTCTGCCTTTTTCACTCGTTTTTCATCAATTCCAACAATAATGTCGGCTTGGCTATGATCCGCGAACTCCATGGTCAAACCGAGGCGATTTTTTTTCCGTCCCATTTTAGAACCGCGAACACCTGATTTTTCTGCTGGGCCATTTGGAGTCATATTCACGACCAGCAGACCGCGGTCCATTTCAAAGACTTGTAGGATTCCTATGGTTGGCCGAATGACTCGTCCCGTTTCGATCAGTTGATCAACGACCCTTTTTATGGTGTTTACAGGAATAGCGAATCCGATACCCGCACTATCTCCACTTCGCGTGGCAATGGCGGTATTCATCCCGATCAATTCACCTCTCGTGTTAAGAAGTGGCCCTCCCGAGTTACCTTGATTTAGTGCCGCATCGATTTGAACGATCGAGTGAATTTTACGTCCCGTCTTGGCGGTGATCTGTCGGTTTAGGCTGCTGATGATGCCAGTTGTCATGGTGCGCTCGAGGCCAAACGGATTGCCGATCGCGACTATGTGTTGTCCAACTTTGAGGTTGCTCGAATCCCCGATACTAATTGGAAACAGAGATTCGCTCGGAGCATTTATCTTGACCACGGCGATATCATTGTGGGGATCTTGACCGACCAAGGTGGCTGGATAGACCTCGCCGTTAAACAGAGTCACGCTGATTTTTTGTGAATCGCTAACAACATGATGGTTGGTGAGGATGTGCCCGGTTTGATCGATCACGATTCCACTTCCGTTGCCTGCAATTTCGGTGGCTAAAAGCAAGGTTTCGGGGCGGACCGCTGTCGTCGAAATGTTAACGACTCCTCGATTGGCCGATTCATAAATTGAGACGTGAATTGATTCTTCAGGGCTCGAAGGAATAAATCCATCAGGGGAAACGGAATAGGTGGAGCCTAACTCGAGGGTGCGATCTGGTTGAGGTGTCGCACTGGCCCGCCCCAATTTGATGGCATTAGGGATCACTGCCCCCAAGAGCATTCCGAACAAAATCAAACCAATTCCAGCGAACGATTTCCGAGTCATGCCGACAATCCGTTGAAAAATAAGCCAATCCGAGAAACAACGCCTCTCGATGGAATCGACCTCCTTTGGTATCAATTTACCTCTGATTTTGGCAACCCGCTTTTAAGAAAATTTTGAACATTATGACCGTTCGTACCCGTTTTGCACCCAGCCCCACCGGATATCTCCACATTGGGGGCGTTCGGACCGCTTTGTTCAATTATTTGCTTGCTAAACAAGCGGGTGGTCAATTCTTGCTACGTATCGATGATACGGACCAGAACCGCAATGTCGAGGCGGCCCTCAAGCCGATCTTGGATGGGTTTCGATGGTTGGGTTTAGACTGGGACGAAGGTCCTGGAGTTGATGGCCCGTATGCCCCCTACTACCAGTCGCAGCGTTTGGAGCGATACCAAGCGGCTGTTCGCCAATTATTGGATTCGGGCGCAGCGTACTATGATTTTGCAACGACGGACGAATTGGCACAGCAGCGTGCTGTTGCCGAAGCTGCGGGCAAAACGTTTCTTTACGATCGAACATGGATGGCGGATTCGCCGGAGAAAGTGGCTCAATTCAAAGCCGAGGGACGCGAGGCGGTGGTCCGTCTAAAAATGCCTCGCGAAGGGAGTTGCCAATTCGAAGATCGTATTCGCGGGGCCTGTTCGTTTGAATGGAAGGATGAGCAGGATCACGTGATTCAACGCGCTGACGGAACCTGTCTGTATCATTTGGCCAGCGTTGTAGACGACTACGATTTTCAGATCACTCACGTCGTGAGAGCGGTCGAGCATTTACCAAACACCCCGCGACAGATTTTTATCGCGACCTCGCTAGGTTATGAACTCCCGGTTTATGCGCACCTACCGTTTGTTGCCGAACCAGGCGGTACAGCAAAACTGAGCAAGAGAAAGCTAGACAAGTACCTCAAGCAAAAAGATTTTGCGGCTCTTAATCAACTTGGAGCCACCGTGGCAGCTAGGGCGAACATGGTAACGACGCCCGAGACGTTTAACCCGGTAGTCGTGGACTTCTACCGTGAAATTGGTTTCTTGCCAGGCGCGATTTTGAACTACTTGTTGCTCCTGGGTTGGTCTCTGGATGACAGTACTGAGCATTTTACCATTGAAGATGCGATCAAGTATTTCTCTCTCGAACGAGTGAATAAAGCTCCTGCATCCTTTGACCCTCAGAAGTTAGTTTCCTTTCAGACGCGGTGGATGAATGATCTCGATCTCAAGAAGAAGGTGGCGATGGTGCTTCCTTATCTTCAAAAAGCAGGTTGGGTCTCTGAGCCGCCACCATGCGAGATTGCCGAGACATTGACGGCGATACTACAAGCTGCTGGCGATCGGATCAAGGTTGCCGGGGACATACTTCAGTTCGATGAATTGTTTTCCTCGGACGACGAGTTTCCACTCGATGAAGCGGGCTTTGAGAAGAAGCTTAAAGCGGACAAAGAGGTGTGTGATGCCGTTCGTGATTTTTGCGAAGTTATAACAAGCGCAGCGTCGACGGAACAAGTTGATTTCGAACCGGTCCTCAAAGCTTATGTAGAGTCGAGGGGGATCAAGCTTGGTAATTTCATGGCAGGAATGCGAATTGCGTTGACCGGCAAGATGTCCGGTCTAACGATTTTTGATTACCTCACCATTTTTGGTAAGGAGCGATCGATCCATCGAATTCATCGAGTCTTGGCGATGGTGTAAGGGGGGGATAAGGCTACTGCGATTCCTCTCTAGCCACGTGATAAGTGGCTTTGCAAGGACCGGCATTTGGTCACGGAGCGAGGATTCCGGGACGCAATTAATCCAGGGCGCTTGGGCTTTGCTGACCAGAAAAGCTTCTATTCGCGAGGAGTCGTTGCTTTTTTGGGTGGCAGCCAGTCGGTGGGAGTAGATTCGTTAGGCGGGTTGATTTCGAATTCGCTGACCCCTCTAGCGCCCGTATGAATCTGGGCAAAAACGATCACATGCTTGATCGGTCGGTTTCCAACTGGGAATCGAACGCTACCATTTCGTGATATGAACGATTCTAAAGGTACAGAAACCTCCGACGAAGCCGCTACCTCCATCCCACCGAGATTGTAAAACTGCTCGTTAAGCCCGACAGAAAGTTTTTTCCAAGCTTTATCGGAAGTGTTTCGAATTTTGATACAAGGGACCAGTCTTTCCCCTAATTTCTCAGAATTAACCCATTGAGTCGAAAACTGGATTTCAACAGGCAGGGCTGGCTCCCCCAAATGCTCGGTCCGAGAATACAAAAAAACACCGAATCCGACGGGCCCGAACACCAGAAAGAGCATTAGAAACGTTAGTGGAAGTGGCTTAACCGTGAGTTTCTGGTTCATGCGAGATTTGCTATTGTTCGATAAACTGGAAGCGTTCGAGTTTTACCGAGTGGAAAGATAAGGATTAACAGGCGTGACGCCAAGCCAAAATCGAGGCCCCCGGATCATTAGCGACCTTTTTGCGCTCCAGCTTTGGTTGGCAGGCAGGTCCGAGGAACACTGTATCATCACGCTGGGGCAACCCGCAGTTCCTAATTTAACGTCGAAAATGGGGTTCGGAATTGTCGATGCGATACGCCTTTTAAGTGGCGAGGAATCACGGGTTGCTCAATCGTTATCGACGACCGTGGCTGATGCTCTTTTGCTTTGTGAGTCCCCGAGCGCGCCGATTCTTGCTGTGCTAGGACTGCTAAATGCAGGCAAGAGTTCTTTGGTTTCGACGTTTTTGAATGAGTCGAATAGAGCACGCGTTCTTGTTGGTTCTTCCAATCAGCAAGGCACGCATCGATTTGTATTATGGCTACCAGAATGTTGGAGATCGATCGCGTTGATTTGGGATAGCATCCAAGCCCGTCTCAACGCTGTTTTTAATGCACCTCTCGAACTTTTGGATCTCGATCCAGAACGATCCAGGGAACAGTACAATGCGATCGATCAACGAGAACTGAAGCTGGTCGACGGGACTGTCAGAAAATACTCTGCGATCGAGTCACCGCTGGTTGGTTTCGATTCCTCTCTGGACCGCTGGGGGATCGCATTGATGGATTGTCCCGATATTCAGACGGGTCTGCTACCGACCAATGATATTTCGATAACCAGAGATCGCTTAGCAGATTTCGTAGAGTCTGTGGCCCAAAAGAGACTTGAACTACTGGCCAAGGTGTCGCCGTTTTGCTCCGCGTTTGTCATCGTACTTCCAGCCAATGCGATGCATGATGAAAAAGTGAGCAAGCTGATTCATCTGCTAAAAGAACGCATGCCAGGAACTCCTCAGATTGCGGCAGTTAATCGTGTCCCTAGACGTTATCGAACCGACGAAATTCAGTCTGAGATTGCCAAGCTATATGGCACCGAGGATTTGAGTCGAGTCTACATGGCCTATAGCTTTGAAGGGCCCCTCGATCGAGATCGAATTCCAGTTCCTCCCACCGCATGGAACGTAACAGGCGATTCAAAGCTTGCCTATAAAGATTCTTTACCATTGTTCTTTAGGATCGATCAAGCTCCAGTTTGCCAGCCACCACAAACTGTGCCTGATCAGGATTGGTTGCTGAATATCGGTTCGCAGTTGGATAAGTCTCAACTGCTCGATGGGTCTATCGATTCCCATTTGTCTCGCATTCAATCGGATATGAACGAGGTCGTGCGCATCATTTCAAAAAAGTGTGAGGAACGGGCACGGCGACGGGGAATGATGAGGCAGTCGCTAGCTCAAGCTTGCTTAGATTTTTCACGAGATCCCAACCCACCCTACGAGCTTCGACTACAAGCGTCGAAACAAATCGTTGCACAGATCTCGCAGTCGTTAGAACGAACGGCACCGTGGTGGGCAACACCAGGTCGCTGGGTCGCTAGGATTGGAGAGTATGGTAAAGAGCAAGTTTCTAACGTTTCGCAATGGTTGCGGTTTCCGGAATGGATTTCGGGTAAAACTGAGAATTTGATTCAATACATTCGCGGCCGATGGACATCGGGCGATGATGCGAAGATTGTAACAGCAGAGCTATTTTTGAAAGCGTTGGCTCGAATCGATCGACCGGGATACTGGGCTCTCGACGATGATTCCACAGAAAACGCGGCACAGCACAAAACAGCTCTACTTAGTTCGATTCAACATGGTATCGATCGCTTCCAAAAAGAGAGCGAGATATCGCTCGATGCTAAGGAACTGGATCTTTATACCGCTAAGTTGTGGAGCGGTATGCCATGGAAGCGTCGGCTTATCACGGGGCTTGCTCCTGCTGCGGTATTATTCGCTCCGCTCGTTGCGGTGATTGCGCTGCCATTCGATTTTGGTGGTTCGAGCGTTTTAGTGTTTGCTTCATTAAAAGAGCTCTTGGGCGCAGGGTTGGCGGGGCTTGGCATTGCCCTTTTGAGCGGGGATTCGATGCCGAGAATTGCGGAGTCGGAAGCTGCTTGGCAACAATACGGGGACTTGGTAGCTGTGCTATGCGACGAACTTGGGATCGAGCGTCCTTCTGATGACGAGCCTCTGATAGTCGAATTTGATTCGAAGAAAAGAAATGTACCGATCAGTTCTATAACAAGCCTCGGCCGCAGTTCAGCAATTAGCTCGAATGCTGATATCTCGATGCATACGCCTCCGTCGGTACAACTCAATCAAGACGCAATGAGAAAAGTTCAGGCGTTGATCAACTCATTAAGAAGTCCAACATAATGCACTCGTTCAACTACTTGGCTAACCGAATCGAACAAGCATCATTGTCTTTGATTGGTCGAGGAACAGTATACGATCAAATCGCAGAGTTGTGTTCCCAGTTTCGGAAACAATGCGAGTCAATTATCGATTCACGCGGAACAGATCTTCCCAGCCTCGCCATCGTTGGGGCAAAAGGTCAAGGTAAGACGTGGATTGCTCGGCAGTTCATTCGAAACTCGAGTGTTGCGGCTCTCCTTCCGAGCGGTGTGCTGTCCGACGAAGCAACAACAAAGATGTATTGGATCGGCCCACATGTACCTGAAGGGCTGGATAACCAAAAAGAAATCTACGTTCCTTGCCAGCCGGATTCTATGATTCCATTGCGTCAACCTTATATGTTGCTCGACACGCCTGGAATCACAGATGACGATAGAGACGCTGCGAGGATTGCGAAAGAAGCCATGTCACTTTCGCCAGTCAAGTTTTTAGTCGTGCGAAGAGATCAATTGCGTGGGGCGATCATCGGTAGTCTGGCTCTGTTCACGGAAGGGGCAATCTGTATTCCTGTGGTGAATTGCGTGCCGCCCCTGGAAGTGAATGATTGGAAAGCAGATTCCGATTGGGTTCCTAATGAATCTCTTGCGAAAGATCTAGAGACCTTTAAATCATCTTTGCAGCGTTTGGCCCCCGAGACTCGATTTTTATCTCCGATTTTGGTGGAAGATTGGGAGTCGACTGGTGACGAAGGCCGAGCGTCGCGAAGGCTGCAATCATTGGTCTATGCACGATTGGCTGGCGAGTCGTTAGAGTCCTTGGCAGCAACTAGAGCTAACCGATTAGCTGCATCAGAGCAACGACTCAAAACAAAAGTTGCGGCCGTCCTGCAAAGTCAGATACCGACGTTAGCGCAGGCGATGCGACGTCTGCAGTCCGAGGCAGAGTCGGTTCCGGGCCAGGCGCTCGAGGCGGTACTTGGTTCCCCCACTATCTTGCAAGCGGCGATACGATCGAGAATGCGGGCTCATTTCGTGACGGAGACCGGTTTGATTTGGTTTCCTTACCGCACCGTCGCATCAGTGCTCGGAGTGACGAGTGGCGCATGGGATCGATTGTTGTTATCGTTCGCGGGAAGCGTGCCATCGATCTTCGGAACGTTTTTGGCATGGGCAAAAAACATGCGAGTGGCTAGCGATGCTAATCGCGAACTAAGTGAGGGGATCCGCCAACGTATCGAACAGCAATTGCAAGACCGATTGGAACCCGTTCAAGCTGCGTTTTATCGAAGTGTCAGCCGTATCGGCGGCGATAGAGGGGTAGCGAAGGATCATCCTGAGGAGTCACGAATAAGGATTACGGGGATTGAAGAGTTGCAATCGCAGGCACGCACAACATTCGAGTGGTGTGTTGATCGAGCACAGCCGTCCCGATGGAGTCTTCAATTGGCTGCGCTATTGGGATGTTTGTTATTTTGGGGAATGTTATTAGGGCCGGTGTTGGCGGTCTACAAACACTATTTTCTTGCGAGCGCAGAAGCCTTTGCGTTGAAATCGGAGACAGCGAGTCTCGAGGCATTTCATCTTAACCCGTCGCTATTGTTTGCAAGTCTGATGTTATCGCTGTTTCCTTTACTCATTTATAGCATGATCGTGTTTAGCATCTTTCAGCGATCATCCAAGGTAAAGCGGATTGCGCAACATGTGATTGCAGAGGAGCACAAGCTTCTAGCGAATTTAAAGCAAACTGGGGTCGTGCGATTGTACTTCGACGATCCAATGCTCGATAACGCTGAGTTCCTCGTCAATTTGACCGCGGAGGGTGAATGAAACGATTAAGGACCGCAGATTGGAAATGGGGTATATTCACCCTCCCAAGAATTCGGGAGGCCCCTGCAGCCGAAGTCGCCAAGACTTTGGAAAGTATGCCGGGACTGAAACAACGCGTGTCGGTTTCGGTCTCGATCGCCATCGTTGATTACCTTTCGCGTTGTTCACCCTCCCGAAAGCCTTTGGGAGGGCCGAGTGGAGTTTACGATCACTCGGGGAGGGGGCTTGAAAAAGCAATACCAGCCCGCAGCGCGAGTTTTGAAGTTGCGCAGAAACTGGTTTTTTCGGGCCAAAGGCCTTATTTTTGCCTAGCCCAGCCTGAAGGGCTGGGTATTAAGGAAAAGACAACGTAAGGGCCAAAGGTCCGACAGTTTGTGATGTCTCAGCTGCTAGCAAAGAGCAAACGGCCGGGCCGTTGGCCCTTGAAAACTCAATGTGAATCGAGCTCCAGGCCCTGCAGGCCTG
>JBKCTT010000132.1:0-10143 GCA_046318795.1 Pirellula sp. | reverse complement strand
TTTTCAGGCGACACGGTCAGCAAGCGTCCACGCGACGAAGGGCACCCCAACGAAGAAGAATATCTACAGCACGTTGCCCCGAGTGTTATCTTTACCATGTTTGGGTACAACGAGTCCTTTGCTGGTCCCGATGCCGCTGATAATTATCAAGCAGAACTGGTGGCCATGGTCGAGAGGTATCGAGCAAAGCGAAAAGAAAAAGGAGTCGAAGCGAGATTTGTTCTGTTCAGCCCGATCGCTTACGAAAGCAAGGGCGATCCCAACCTGCCCGAAGGAACGCAAATCAACGCTAACTTGGCGGCGTATACAGAGGCAACTCGACGTGCTGCTCAAGCTTCGGGGGCTTTGTTTGTCGATCTCTACTCACCCACGTTTCAATTGTTCGCATCTAGTCCAGAGCGGTTTACGATCAATGGGATCCATCTGAATCCAACTGGCTATCAGAAGCTGGCTGATATCATATCGCAGGCATTGATCGGCAAACCTACCCCCAACGACCATGAACGTCTTGCGGCCGTTTACCAAGCAGTACAAGATAAGAACTGGCATTGGCACAATCGGTATAACGCTACAGATGGAAATGACGTTTGGGGCAATCGATCCGGGTTAACCTTCGTCGACGGACAAAGCAACGCGGAGGTTTTGAAGCACGAATTGACGATGCTCGATGTTATGACCTCTAATCGCGATCCTGTAATTTGGGCCGCCGCAGCTGGTAAGAAAATCAAAGCGGATGACACGAACGTACCCCCGCCAATCAAGGTGATTTCGAATGTTGGCGGTGGCAGTCCCAGCTCAAGTGGCGAAAAGGAAGGATCGGTCAAGTATTTGAGCCCCGCAGAAAGCGTGGCAAAGATAAAGGTCCCGGAAGGCTATGAATTGAATGTCTTTGCATCCGAGGAAATGTTCCCGGATATGGCCAACCCAGTCCAAATGCAGGTGGATAGCAAAGGACGGCTTTGGGCTGCTTGTTGGAATACCTATCCGAAATGGGAACCACTCAAGGAAATGAATGATACGTTGATGATCTTCGAAGACACCGATGGAGATGGAACGGCGGATCAACGCAAGATCTTTGCCTACGTCCACAATCCATTAGGCTTCGAGTTTTGGGGTGGCGGTGTAATCGTAACCTCTGGGCCGGATCTGCTGTTTCTTAAAGACACCGATGGCGATGATGTAGCCGACGAGCGCACCATCCTGTTACAAGGGCTAGGCACATCCGACACTCACCACGCCGCTAACAACTTGATCTACGGTCCAGATGGGGGCATTTATTGGCAAAGCGGAATCTTTCTCGTTCACAACCACGAAACCCCCTGGAAGCAAAACCTTACTATCGGAGATTCCGGTATGTATCGCTTTGATCCACGCACCTTTGCTATTGCTCCTCATGCGGGCAACTCACCAAACCCTCACGGTACAAGCTTCGATTACTGGGGTTATCTCTACGCCAATGATGGCACCGGAGGCCGATCGTTCCAAGTGCGTCCGGAAGGCAAGGGCTTTAAGATGCACGAGTTGCTCAAGGTCGAATTTCGTCCTGTCGCTGCCAATGAGATACTGTCGTCGGAACACTTCCCGGATGACATGCAGCAAGATTTTTTGATTTGCAACACGATCGGTTTTTTAGGTGTCAAACAGTACGATTTAGACCGGGGCGGCGATGGCCAAAACCGAAATCTTGGTGAGGTATGGGGCACGCCGGTCAAGGAGTTACTTAACAGCGAAGATCGCAACTTTCGCCCGACTGATGCCATAGTGGGTGCTGACGGTGCCCTATATGTTGCGGACTGGTGCAATATCATCATAGGGCACATGCAGCACAACATTCGCGACCCAAATCGCGATCACCAGCATGGGCGAATTGTGCGACTAACCGTCAAAGACCGCCCGCTGCAACGCCCTGTCCCAATCGATGGCCAGCCGATCGAAGCGCTTCTAGAGAACCTCAAACACCCAATCAATGGGGTTCGACACCGCACCCGAGTGGAGCTGAGTGAACGGAACTCGAAAGAGGTCATTGCTGCCACTCAAAAATGGATGGCTGGATTTGATCCGAACAATGAACGGGAAGCACATCATTTGCTCGAAGCCTTGTGGATGCACCAGCAGCATAACGTAAAGAACGAAGCGTTGCTAAATCAACTGCTCAACTCATCGGTTCCTCATGCGGTCGTCGCAGCAAAAACCGTTCAACATTTTTGGTACAATGTCGATGCGACCGGTGCCAGCGGCTTTGCAGCCCCTGCCGAGATAAAAATTGTCAATTACGAGATTCCAAAGCGACTCAGCCCCGCCGAACAAGAACAGTTCCAGCGAGGCTCCTTGATCTACCAACGCGAGTCGCATTGTGCGACTTGCCATTTGACCGATGGACGAGGCAACGGAGTCATTTACCCGTCGTTGATTGGCAGCACATGGATCAATGGCAGTGAAGAGCGATTGATCAAACTTTCGTTGCATGGACTATGGGGAAAACTTACAGTCCATGGCAAGACCTACGATCCGGCTCGCGGTGTCCCTCCGATGACCGCCTTTAAGAACCTGCTGACGGATTCAGAATTGGCCGATGTCTTGACGTTCGTTCGAAACAACTGGGGAAACAGTGGTTCGAGTATTTCGGCGGAAACAGTAGCCAGAGTTCGCGCGGCAACTTCGGAACGTTCCATCTACTGGAAGCCGGAAGATTTGTTGGCTGAGCATCCATTGGAAGCTGAGTTGGCTCTGGCTGAACTCGGGCTCAATCCCGAAGGTTTTTCTAACAAGGCTTTAGAAGACGAACTCTTGGAGATGAAAACCTCCGAGCTAGTCCGGTTGGCGGAGGCAACAGGCAATGCCGACAGAGGCAAGGAGCTGTTTTACAAGTCGGCTGCCGCCTGTGCATCTTGTCACGATCCAGCGGCAGGAGCTCCGCGAATTGGGCCGGACCTCAAATCGATGACGACAAAGATTACCGCCGAAGAACTGATGGATTCTGTGCTTCGCCCGTCGAATCGGATCGACAAGGACTTTGCCCAAGTGACTGTACTGACGGTCGATGGCACAATCTATACGGGAATTCGAATCTCTGAAGATGACAAGCAAATAATCATTCGAAACTTAGCTCAACCCGAACCGATCGTCATCGCTCGCGACGAGGTCGAGGCAGTTAACGAATCCCGAACATCATTAATGCCAGCGAATTTAACGCAAACGCTCAAGAGTCGCGAAGAATTCTTGGACTTGATGAAGTACGTGCTCGAAGTTCGAAAACGCTAATGTTCGAGGAATGCCGATAGTAAGACGCTTGGTTTTTCGAGGCAATTATGAAGTTCGATTTCAGGGATCTTCTGCCGCTCGTCATGATGTTATTGTTCGTGACGGGCATGGAAAACGGCTCCGGTAACCAGGCTCTTGCGCAAAGCGAAATTGCTACGAACAATTCGTTGCGCCTAAGTCTGCGGTGTCGAGTAGAAACTAAGACTGGAAGCACTCGTTATCATACCCTGACTCGAACTGAGACTTGGGACCCCAAGCGGACGGTGATTATCGTCTGTGACGTTTGGGATGCCCACCATTCGATCCATGCGTCGCGTCGCGTCGAGGAAATGGCTCCCCGAATTGAACAATTTCTCAAGGTGGCACGCGCATCAGGTGCGACGATTGTTCATGCTCCGAGCGACTGCATGGCGAGTTATGTGGATCACCCAGCTCGCTTGCGGGCCCTGGAGTTACCCAAATCGCAAAACGTTCCCTCCGTAATGCGACAATGGTGCGATCAGATTGAAGCGGAAAAGTCCTTTACCTATCCGATTGACCTGACGGATGGTGGAGAAGACGATCGTTCGGAGCAGGCAGCTTGGGCCAAGGAACTGGAGGTTCGCGGCAGAAACCCTCTACGGCCCTGGAAGATGCAAACAGAGTTGATCTCGATCGACGACCAACAAGATTTTATTTCTGATTCGGGGCCTGAAATATGGAGTCTTATGGAGTCCCGCGAAATCGATAATGTGATTCTGTGCGGAGTACATACCAACACGAGCGTGTTGGGGCGGCCGTTCGGATTGAGAAATATGGCGACAGCCGGCAAACGTGTCGTCCTGGTCCGCGACCTGACCGATGCCATGTATAACCCTCAACGCTGGCCGTTCGTCAATCATCACACGGGAACAGATCTCATTGTCGAGTATATCGAAAAGAGTATCTGCCCGACTATCACGAGCGACCAGTTGCTCGGTGGCAAACCCTTTCGATTCCAGTCGGACACGCGACCGTTGCTTGTGATGTTGTTGGCCGAGGACGAATACGAAACGCATCAAACGCTACCGAAATTCGCGTCCGACTTTTTGGGACACAGTTTCCGTATCGCGGTCGTGTATTCGGACGAAGAAAATCCCAATGAGCTTCCGGGGCTAGATGTATTGAATGAGGCGGACGTTGCACTCGTAAGTGTTCGTCGTCGGCCACTCGCCAAAGAGCAACTGGACATCGTGCGGCGGTTCGTTGATTCAGGGAAACCTGTGGTCGGAATTCGAACCGCAAGTCATGCGTTCTCTTTGCGAACTCAAACAATACCTGATGGCTTGGCGGCTTGGCCCGAGTTCGACGCTCAGGTTTTGGGCGGTAACTACGACGGGCATCATGCAAACGAACTGCTCCCTATGATAACGATCCGTTCAGAACAGGTGGCTCATAAGATCCTCCAAGGCATCGGGGCTAGTTCGTTTACCTCCGGCGGCTCGTTGTACAGAACCAGCCCTCTCGCGGCGAATACGACCGTTCTAATGACCGGAGCAATCGATGGCAAGCCAGCGGAACCGACTGCTTGGACTTTTCAACGCAGCGATGGTGGCCGTTCCTTTTACACCTCGCTCGGACACAAGGATGACTTCCAGATTCCTGCGTTTCAACGATTGTTGTTCAATGGTTTAGTTTGGGCGAGCGGTATCGAAACAGCAGATTTCATCAGGCCAGAAAGAGTTAAACCATGAAACGATTTTTTTCTCAAATGTTTCTATGTTGCCTTGCTCTTGGTGGCAGCGATCCTGTCGCGGGTCAAGACTCGCCCCCGCCATTACGATTAAGTAAAAATGTACCTTCGCTTAACGTCGCCGAGGGACTCGAACTCGATCCTGTATTACAGGAACCTCAAGTTGCGAATCCGCTGTACCTAAATTTCGATGAACGTGGACGATTGTGGGTCGTTCAGTATAGGCAGTATCCTTGGCCGGCCGGATTAAAACTGGTCAGTCGGGACAATGTCTGGAGAAACGTCTATCAACCACCGTTTCCCCCTCCCCCTCCTCAAGATGAAAATTCTCCCTTCCGCGGCAAGGATATGGTCACAATTCACGAGGACACGGATGGAGATGGTGTCTTCGAAAAGCAAAAGATCTTTCTCGACGGATTGAATTTGGCCACTGCGGCACTCAAAGGTCGAGGTGGCGTTTTTGTTCTAAATCCACCCTACCTTTTGTTCTACGAAGATAAGGATAACGACGATACGCCCGACTCGTTAAATCCGCAAATTCTTCTATCCGGGTTTGGAATTGAAGACACTCATTCGATCAGCAACTCGTTACGGTGGGGACCCGATGGTTGGATCTACGGAACCCAAGGGAGCACGGTGAGCGCCGCCGTTGTCCGCCTTGATCAATTTGGACAGCCTATTGCCGGAGAGTCTCCCACTCATTCCATGGGCCAAAATGTTTGGCGTTACCATCCGGAGCAACGCAAATACGAGATCTTTGCTGAGGGGGGAGGCAATGCTTTCGGGGTCGAGTTTGACTCAGCCGGTCGGGTTTATTCCGGACACAATGGTGGCGACACTCGCGGATTTCACTACGTTCCAGGTGGTTACTATTTGAAAAATTTCGGAAAGCATGGTTTGCATTCCAACCCATTCACGTATGCCTATTACGGAGCAATGCGTCATCATACTGTCGAACGTTTTACGCATACGTTTGAAATATACGAGGCTGACGCACTGCCTGCGCAATATCATGGCAAACTCATTTCGATCTCGCCAATCTTGCACTATGTCATGGCTAGCACGATTTCCTCCGATGGTAGCACACGCCAAACCAAAGACATCGGTCCAGTGATAACGGTAGGCGGAAAAGAGAAAGACAATTGGTTTACTCCCGTCGACATTCAAACCGGTCCAGACGGTGCGATCTACCTGGCCGATTGGTACTCGATGCAATCCACCCATTACCGAAATCATGAAGGCCAAACGAATCCCGATTTGGGAAGAGTCTATCGACTGCGTTCAGATAACCAACGGGGATATCCAGTCTTGGATATGAGTGCTAGTTCCAGCCGGGAGCTTGTGGAGAAATATCTCTCGCATTCGAATCGCTGGTTCCGCGAAACAGCCCTCAGATTGCTGGGCGATCGCCGCGATGCCGAGGTCATTCCGCTATTGCGGATATTGGCGACAGACGACTCCAACGCTCATGCACTCGAGGCCTTGTGGGCCCTCAATCTCTGCGGCGGACTTGATGACGATATCGCCATGCAATTATTGAATCATTCCCGCGCTCCTGTACGCAATTGGACGGTGCGTTTGTTGGCGGATCGCGGGAATCTGTCAACCACGACGGCCGAACGATTGATCGAGTTAGCCTCGAAGGAAGACGATGTCGACGTCCGGTTGCAAATTGCGTGCGCTGTTCGCCGCATGCCAACCAAACTCGCCTTGGGGATCATTAGCAATTTGCTGACGCACGCGGAAGATGCCCAAGACCCATTCATTCCGAATGCTCTTTGGTGGGGTGTTGAGTCGCACGCTGCTAATCACCAGGACATCAAGCAATGGTTTCAGCAAACGGGGATTTGGAACTCGCCGTTGGCAACGTCAGCCCGCTTGATGGAGAACCTAATGCGCCGTTTTGCGACTCTAGGTACTCGCGATGATTTGTTGATGTGCGCCGAACTTTTGCAACGTTCCCCTGATGCTCAAAGTTCGCATAGGCTGATCGATGGATTTACGAAAGCGTTCGAAGGCCGCACGATCCCCCAACTTCCAACCGAATTGGTTGCGCAACTTTCCCGCGTCCAAGGTCGTTTCGCAATCGTGCTCGGAATACGTCGTGGCGACATGGATGCGACTGCAAAAGCCCTTGCACAGATTCAAGATGAATCAACTCCCGTGGACGAACGCGTGTCGTTGATTCGAGCGATAGGCGAAGTGCATGCTCAAGTCGATGTGGCTGTTCCAGTTATCTTAAAAATTTTACAGTCAGAATCGAACGAAAAAATCGCCATCGTTTGCTTGGGGGCACTACAAGGCTACGATCAACCCGACATTGGTCCGGCGATCATCCAACTTTTTCCGAACATGTCTCCCGCAGTTCAAGAGACTGCGCAATCGGTATTAGCTAGCCGCAAGGCTTGGTCGCAGCAATTGCTCGAGGCGATCGATAGTGGCTATATCCTAACCAAGCTGATCAATCAAGATACCGTTGCCCGCATGGCATGGCACCGCGACCCCAATCTGCAATCGATCGCAGCCAAGCATTTTACGACGAACGAAACCAATGCCAGCCTACTGGATCAGCGCATAGAGTTGTTCGAAAAAATTGCTTTGGCAGGGAATGGAAGTCCGCTAGAGGGGCAAAAGGTATTCCACGGCGTTGGAAATTGTGGCAAATGTCATCAGATGTTTGGCCGAGGCGGGGAAGTAGGGCCAGATCTTACCTCCTACAATCGAAGCAACTTGCGGACAATGCTATTGGGAATTGTAAACCCTAATGCGGAGATTCGTGAGGGCTTTGAGACCCTGACCGTCTTAACCGATGATGGGCAAGTGATCACCGGATTCAAGACCGAAGAAGATGCGAACAGTCTAGTCCTACGAACTGTCGACGGACAAAGCCAGACGATTGACAAAGCCTCGGTTGAGGAGCAGCATCAAAGCAAGACATCTTTGATGCCCAGCGGATTGCTCGATAGCCTGACCGACACCCAACTGAGAGATTTGTTTGCTTTTTTGTCCAGTACGACACCACCCTATTAAGCATATTAAGAGCCCCTGCTTAAACCGAAATTAAGGCAGGCTTTGAGGCGGTGTAAAGAACAACAGGGCTTGTTGCTTTAATGGCGTTTAAAAACAAGCATTAGCCGAAGGGCGATAGCCCGCGGTTAATGGCGGACAACCGGACGCTAGCGCGTTACGGCTAAGTAAAGCAACAAGCCCAACAGCTTTGGGATGTTTTGGGATTCTAGAAGCGACGGATTTGGTAAACCAAAGAGGAGGAACAACATGTCGAAATTTTCTGCCGGGATTATTGCCGTCGTTTTCACTACTTGCCTTTGTGCGTCAGTAACCGCGCAAGATCCGAAGGGGAAGTCGTTGCCGGGAACGGAACTATTGACATTAGAGGGTGACATCGCCTCTCATTTAGTAGAGGGTGTGGACCGATTTTTGTTACGCGAGTTAGAGTCGTCTATATCGAATCGAAGCAAGTTTTGGCAACGCGATTTTTCTTCACACGCAGCCTATAGCAAATCAATTGCCAAGAACCGCCTCCATTTGGAGCATCAAGTCGGGGTTCGCGATGCGCGAGCCAACGACACGGAACCTCGTTTGCAGTCCACTTTGAGCAGATCCTCTTTAGTCGGTCGCTCGGAAAACTACGAAATTCACGCCGTTAGTTGGGCTGCATTTGGTGATGTGGAGGCACGCGGACTGTTGCTCGAACCGAAGGGGACGTCGGTTCTCGCGCACGTAATTGCCATACCGGACTGCGATATATTGCCGGAGCAATTGGTTGGACTGTTGCCGGGTGTGCCCCTTGAGGCGCAATACGCTCGAAGATTAGCGGAGAACGGATGTCGCGTTTTGGTTCCTTTGTTGGTTAATCGGCAAGAGAAGCTTCCTCACCTCTCTAATCGCGAATGGCTTTATCGTTCGGCGTTTGAATTGGGGAGAGGCTTGGTGGCGTATGAAATCCAAGAGGTGCTCGCAGCGGTTGACTGGTTCGCGAGGGACGCAGGGGAGAACGCGCAGATCGGCGTGTTCGGGTGGAGTGAGGGTGGATTGATAAGTCTTTATGCCGGAGCGTTGGATGATCGAATCGATGCGATAGGTGTAAGCGGCTATTTTGATTCTCGCCAGAACATTTGGAATGAGCCAATCGATAGAAACATTTTTGGACTTCTGGAGCAATTCGGTGATGCAGAGCTAGCTAGTATGGTTGCTCCCCGAGCTTTAATTATCGAGGCTTGCGCAGCGGCTGAAGCGGACATTCTTGGCGGTAGGGGGGCCCCCGCCAAAATTGTCACACCGGCCGTGGAGAGAGTTCGCGAAGAGATAAAACGTGCGCGCGAGTTAACGGTCGGACTTGCCCCACCCGCAACGATAACACTAGTTGAAAGTGGAGAAGGCCGCGGGCTACCCGGAAGCAGTGAAGCGTTAACAGCGTTCTTGAAAGCGTTGGGAATCTCGACTCCGCTCAAGGATATCGGTAATGCACCCGAAAATCTTCTCGGTCATTTCGATCCGGCCAATCGACATCAGGATTTGGTGCATCAGTTAGATCGCCATTCGCAGTTTCTGTTGCGGGAGAGTCATTACGTTCGCCGCGAGAAAACCATGAGCAAATTCGATTTCTCTTCGGTGGATGCCTATGAAAAGTCGGCGGAACCGATGCGTAAGTTTTTCTATGAGGAAGTCATTGGTCGTTTTGATAATGTCGTCTTACCGTTTAAACCACGGACTCGAATGGTTCAGGAGACGAACGAATGGACCATGTACGAAGTCGTCTTGGATGTGTATCCGGATGTGATCGCTTATGGATTGCTGTTGGTGCCCAATGACTTGAAACCGGGCGAGCGGCGTCCGGTGGTGGTTTGTCAGCATGGTTTGGAGGGACGTCCTCAAGACACGATAGGCAAACCTGGTTTTCAATTTTATTCGGCTTTTTCGTCGAGACTGGCTGAGCGGGGGTTCATAACTTTTGCACCGCAAAATCTTTACATCTTTACCGATAGGTTTCGCAGTTTGCAGCGTAAAGCCAATACGTTGAAGAAGAGTTTGTTTTCGATCATAACACCTCAGCATCAGCAGATCGTGGATTGGCTACAGACGCTCGATTTTGTAGATCCGCAGCGTATAGGCTTTTATGGATTGTCTTATGGCGGCAAGACGGCGATGCG
>JBKCTT010000131.1:0-21370 GCA_046318795.1 Pirellula sp. | reverse complement strand
ATGCAGAAGCGACTGAAAAGGACGTCGAGGATATCGTCGGTGTAGACTACGCCTGCAACTTGTCCAATTTCATCTAAAGCCAATCGAATCTCTCCTGCGACAATCTCCTCTCCCGCCGCATACTCGTTAGCTTGTATCGCTTCCTCCAATGCTTGGGTGGCATTTTGGAGTGCGTCGTAACAACGTTCGGCGGTCATCGGCATCGCATCGACTAGTTGCGTATTCTTTTCAGAGAGCCACATTCGAAGAGCCAGTTTTAATGTGTCCAACCCCTGCCCTGTTTTTGTACTAATCGGAAAACATTGCGGTGCAACAATGTGTTCGACAATCGCAGGATTTCGCAAGTCCATTTTCGTAACGACTCTCCATGTTTCTGTATTTTGAGTAGAGAGAGACAGGTCGTTGAGATTAGGTTGACTTTGTTCCGCCAGAGTCTCATAAGAGTCGCAGAGCAGGATCAAGTCCGCTTGTTCGAGTTGCTCTTTCGTAAAGGACTGGGCTAGCGCGCGAGGGCTGTTGTCGTTGATCGATTCCAAACCTGCGGTATCGAGCAGATCGAACGGAATATTATCCATCTCCATGCGGCAGCGAACAAAATCGCGAGTCGTGCCAGGTTCGGGGCTGACGATTGCGACGGAATCTTGGGCCAAGGCGTTGAGCAAAGAGCTTTTACCAGCATTTGGTGGGCCTGCTATGACGACTTGGAAGTGATGTTGCTGGCCAGCGCGAGAAGAGATCTGCTTTAGGATTTGCGAGACCTGCTCATTTGCTTCGGTGAGGCGATTATGAATTTCGGTGTTCGAAATAAACGAGATATCTTCATCGACAAAGTCCAAACCCGCCTCGATGTCCGCTAGCAGGGTAATAAGAATCGTTCGGACGGTTTTTAGAGGGGTTGCGAGTCCGCCACTTAATTGTTTGAGAGCGACGTTTAGGGATCGCTCATTGGTCGCGTGGATCACCCCCAAAACGGCTTCGCACTGCGTCAGATCGAGTTTTCCAGCCAGAAAAGCCCGCAGGGTAAATTCACCAGGCTGAGCAAGCGAGGCGCCCGCTTCAAGTAGTTTTCGCTGGATCAATTGCAAAATGATCGGAGCGCCGAGGCAATGAATTTCGACGGAAGGCTGGCCGGTATAGCTTTTCGAATCAGGCCAAACGAAGAGTGCAGCATCGATTTCCCCAAGGCGGTCGAGAACAATGGAGCTAGCAATGCGTCGAGGGTACTTAGGGGTGTTAAAATCTCCAAAAACACGTTTGGCGACCCCGACGGCATCAGGTCCTGTAATACGAATAGCACCACGGGGGGCTCCGACCGGTCCGGTCGCAACCGCACAGATGGTTGTTTCAGTGTCGAACTTCAACATTGCCTCCAACACGGTTTGCCAAGGCGGAAAGTTGGTTTACATTGGGCGTTTTCCGTGCCGCTAACTCGATGGATGAATGACATAGATGGAGAAAACAAAAGTCGCAATCGTAGGCATGGGGACCGTTGGTACGGGGGTCGCTCGGCTGCTTTTAGATCATGGGGATCGGTTGGCCAGGCATGCGGGTCGGGTGTTATGGCTGGAAAAAGCCGTCGTTAGAGACCTGCAAAAGTCTCGTGATATCGACTTGCCCAAGGGCATCTTAACCGACGATTTGAATCTTGTCCTGTCGAATCCCGAGATCGAGGTAGTAGCCCACTTAGTAGGAGGAATCGAACCGGCTCGGACCATTATGCTGCAGTTGCTTGAGGCGGGTAAGGATGTAGTTACCGCCAATAAGGCACTTTTGGCCGAACACGGAGAAGAGTTATTCGACCGTGCTCGGGCGTTAGGCAGGACCATTGCATTTGAAGCGAGTGTTGGCGGTGGGATACCCATTATCGCCAACATTACGCAATGTTTATCGGCCAATCAGATTCTCTCGCTGCGAGGCATTCTTAACGGGACTAGTAACTTTATCATCTCCGAGATGGAAGAGAGCGGTTTGGATTACGCGACGGCCTTGAAACGCGCGCAGTCGCTGGGTTATGCCGAGGCCGATCCGACCATGGATGTTGATGGCAGTGATGCCGCACAAAAGTTGGCGATTTTAGCTCACTTGGCCTTTGGTGTGCGAGTCAAATGGCGGGGCCTGCATCGACGCGGGCTAGAGGCTTTTCAAACGGCGGACATCAAGTTTGCTAAGGAGCTCGGTTATCGCATTCGATTGCTCGCAACGGCGAGGCTGCACGAAGATCGACGTTCTTTGGAGTTGCACGTTTCCCCCACGTTGATTCGATGCGGTCGCCCCCTAGCGGAAGTTCGTAGTGCCTACAACGCCATCGCAGTGATCGGAGACGCTGTGGGAGACATGTTTTATCATGGCAAGGGGGCAGGTCAGATGCCGACGGCGAGCGCGGTTGTTGCCGATATGATCGACACAGCGGCAGGTCGAACTGATATTACCTTTAGAAGACTTGAGCTTTGGTCCGATCGAGAATCCAAGATTGGCGTGATGCCTTATGAAGAGTCACTCGGCCGTTACTACATGCGATTTCACGTCTCGGATGAGCCAGGTGTGCTTTCACAGATTACGGGCATCTTGGGCGAGCACGGCATTTCGATCTCCTCCATTATTCAGCACGAACCGAGCAAATCGAATGAACAGACCGATTTGAATCAGCCAACTGTGCCTTTGGTCATCATGACTCACCATGCTAGCGAATCTGCTGCGTCAACCGCCAATCATGCGATACGTCAATTGAGCAGTGTCCGTAGCGAATCGGTCTATTTGCGAGTCGCCGATAGCGACAACCTTGAAAAGCCCTCAGAAAGATAAACATATGAAACGTGTCATTATTATTCCAGACGGTTGCGCTGATTTACCAATCGATATGTTCGGTGGAAGAACACCGTTGCAGGTAGCCAACATACCCAACATGAATCGTATCGCGCATCAAGGGATCATGGCCGCGAGTGACAATGTGCCTCGCCGCTTTACGCCTGGTAGCGAAGTGGCGAACATGGCGTTGTTTGGATACGATCCTAACGTTTACTTTACTGGACGTGCTCCGATCGAGGCGGCAGCTCAGGGGATTCAATTAGGACCTCATGATTGGGCCATTCGCTGCAATCTAGTGACGATTGTGGATCAGATCATGGTCGACTTTACTGCAGATCATATTTCGAACGCAGAAGCGGCAGAGCTATTAGCGACGTTGCAAAAAGAGATTGGCGGGCCGAGTTGGGAGTTCACTCCTGGCGTTAGTTATCGAAATCTGCTGATACATCGCGGTTCCGAGGGACGTGAAGTTCCCTTTTCGGGTGACACCAAAACGACGGCACCACACGACCTGACCGATGATTCGGTGGCGTCAGATTTCCCCAAAGGACCTGGCTGTGAAACGCTCGTTCAGTTCATGGATGAAAGCAAAAAGATATTCGAGAATCATCCGGTCAACCTAAAGCGAATTGCGGAAGGCAAGAGACCGGCAACCAATGTGTGGTTGTGGGGATTGGGCCGTACTCCGCAGTTGCCAGCCTTTGAGTCGAGATTTGGTGCCAAGGGGGCTATGATCACCGCGGTCGATTTGTTGCGAGGGCTTGCAGCACTGATCGGTTGGGATCGCATTGAGGTTGAGGGAGCCACAGGTTATTTGGACACCAATTATCGAGGCAAAGGTCAAGCTGCGATTGAAGCCCTTAAGAAATACGACATTGTTTGCGTTCACATAGAGGCTACCGACGAAGCAAGCCACGAGGGGCGGGTTGAAGAGAAGATCAAGGCGTTGGAGACGATCGACCGAGAGATTGTCGGTCCTGTCCATGAGGCCTTAAAGGAGTATGGCGATTACCGAATCTTGGTCATGCCTGATCATCCGACACCGGTTTCGACCAAGAAGCATTCGCATGGATTTGTTCCCGTTGCGACCTGCGGTACAGGCATCACCGCAGATTCCAGTGATTCTTACAATGAAGAGACAGCAGAGAAAAGTGCCCTCCGGTTTACCAACGGCTGCGAGCTGATGCCATGGTGGATGAGTTGAAGAAAGAATTGAAGAGTTAGTGAATCTAGTCGAACTTGCTCTCAACTACCGAGAATGGTGTTTTAAACTGTTATACTTTTAAGCTGTTATACTAGGTTTTTGATTTTAAAGTTGCCTTTGCAGAGGCAGTTGGTGATACGCACCAAGATTAGAACTTTTACGCGAGGTATGCACACAATGTTCAAGACATGGTTTTCAGCTCTTCTGATCGTTTCGCTCGGCTTCGGTTGTATCGTAAATCAGGCGAGCGGGGCTGACGACAAGCGACCAGTGGTAGGCGATTCTGCACCCGAGTATTCGTTCCAAGGTAGTGACGGAAAGAATTACAGCTCAAAGGATATGGTCGGTAAGCAAGCTGTCATCATTGCATGGTTCCCGAGAGCGTTTACGGGAGGCTGCACGAAAGAGTGCAAGTCGCTCAAGGAAAGCGGTGCACAGCTAAAAGAGTTCGAGGTCGCTTACTTCACCGCCAGCACGGATGACGTCAAGAAGAATGCAGACTTCGCGAAGAGTTTAGAGTTGGACTATCCGATTTTGTGTGATCCTTCTGGTGACAATGCCAAGAAGTTTGGTGTTTATAACGCGGAACGCAACGCAGCAGCTCGCGTTACCTTTGTGATTGGCAAAGATGGCAAGGTGCTGGCCGTTCTGGACAAGGTTAACACCGAGTCTCATGGTAGAGAATTAGCCAAGCTGCTCGATGATCTCAAGATCGAGCGAAAGAAAGCTAAGGCCGCCGAGTAGCGAAAGATCGAACGAGCTTGCGATTAGACATCGTCATTACGGAGTTGGATACAGGGGGCGCTGAGACGTTTTGCGTCGAGCTAGCCAAGTATCTTAAAAACCGCGGTCACATTGTTCGAGTCATCGCGATCGGACCAGAACCGTCAGCAAGTCATGATCGGCTACACAGAGAGCTAAAAAACAAGTCGATTGAGATCCATTTTTTGGGGTGTCGTTCGGTTTTGGATTTCGTGAAAGCAACGACGAAACTGAAGAGACTCTTAGATCTCGATCCACCGGACTTAGTTCAGAGTTTACTATGGCATGCCAATGTGGTCGCTGCCTATTCGCTCGGGGCGAAATCGATACCGCTCATTGGTGGTGTACGTGTAGCTGATCCACGCCGTTGGCGTTTTTGGTTCAGTCGTTGGTCAGCCAGGAGAATGCACCGAGTCGTTTGTGTTAGTCAATCCATTCGTGACTGGTGTGAACATCGAGAGAAATTACCACCCGAGAGATTGGTAGTTATTCCGAACGGAGTTGATACTGCTGGTATCAAAACGCGTGCCGCCGAGGAGGTTAATCACCCCGCGTTTCAATCCCCTCGGAGCCTTTTGCTTTTTGTAGGAAGACTACATGAACAAAAAGGCATCGATGTATTGATAGATCGTGGTGATCATTTGTTGACCGAACTATCGAACTTCGATTTGGTGATCGTGGGCGACGGCCCAATGCGTTCGCGATTAGCGGCATATCGTAGTGGTTCAATACACAAAGACCGAATCTTTATCGTCGGGCAAAGCGATCAAGTACCGAGTTGGATGGGGAGGGCAAGTCTCGTGGTGCTTCCAACGAGATACGAAGGCATGCCAAACGTTCTATTGGAAGCGATGAGCCTCGGCAAGCCCGTCGCCACGATGGCTGTGCATGGGGTGGAGGAGGTGCTAGGTGAAGATTGGTGTCAGCAAGCGGTTGAGCCGCGACAATGGGACGCATGGGAGGATTTGGTACTCCGGTTAGCAGGTGACAACCATCGATGCCAGCAACTAGGTGAAGCAAACCAGGAGCGAATCAAGTCTGAATTCGAATTAACTCGGCAACTTGAAAAGTACGAACTCCTATACTTAAGCTCGGTCACTTAAGTTCGACTATCTGATGCCGTTCACTCAGCTTGGATTGTTAGTAGTGTTCCGGATTCGAATTTTATCTGTGTAAGATGCTTCATGTGCTCGACTTGTTGTTCCGCGAGCTCTCGCTCCGCGTTGAACAGCCGCATTTCTGAATCAAGCCATTCTGACAGAATCACGCTGCGCGAGGCATTTTCTGAAAAGTAGTCTTCGTATCGAGTCTGATGAAGTTCCACCTCGGAGACCGCAGCGTTGGCTGCATTAAGCGAAGCAAAGATCGCGCGGTAAGATCCTTTGCTTTTCTCAACGGCGCTATTGACCTGGGAGAATGCTTTTTGCAGATTGTCCGCATATTCGAAGGTAAGTTGTGCGAGACTCTCGGAGTTGGCAAAAACATTAGCCTTGGCAGCTCGGTTACCTCTCGGTGCTTCGTAGACGAGGCCCGCTGCATAGCTTGGCGCCCCCGAATCAAACTGTCTTGTGAGGGAGTCCATTAGTCTTTTTTCACCTTCCAAGCCTCGAACGTAGGTTTCCAGAGTAAGGTCCAGTTTGCTTTGCAGCTCGTGGATGGCGACTTTCTTCTGAATGGCAACTTGTTCGATTTTGAACCGTACGCGCGCTAGATCTCCCCTATACAGAATTGCGCTATAGTACTCCTCCATGAGTAGTTCATCGGGGGGAAGCGCATTGGTCGGGATGGTAAGCGGAATGATTTCGGCACAATGAACCGATTGGAGCTCTGGTGCTGCAACCAGTTGGGCAATTTCGAATTGCGTCGATTTGATTTCAGCTTTAAGAGTTGCGCGAAGACTTTTTAGCGTTTCGATCTCCTTTTCTACTCGCTTAATGTGGGAACTTAGCAGGTCGATACCTTTACGGTCATTGAGACGCTTATAAATGTCTTCGAGTCTATGCTGCGTGTTAAGTGCTTGTACGAATCGAAATCGGTTAGCCACCAGCGACCAATATGCATTATGCAATTTCATCGCATGGTTTTGGAGACCTTCGTTTGCCATGGCGATCTCTTGCTGCGTTTTTGTTTGCTGGATTTGGATTTGTGAGGTGTTGTAGAAGGCTCCATAGCCGCGGCGCAGTGGCTGCGTGTAGTTCAACGACAACTTCGTATCAACTTGATCACCTGGCACAAAGAATAGAGAGTTGCTGTCCCGAGCATCCATGGCTTGCCGTAGTTCGGTTTTACCACCGATGGTATTTCTATCAGAAATGCCGACCGAGTTTTCCCAAAAGTACTCGTTGAGCCGATTTGGACCACCCGTTGTCAAGGTGTTCCCAACTGGGTCTGAAGTGTCCTTAAAATTGGACCGTGCATTGAAACGAGGGTCAAAGTCCGCGCGAGCAATATCTTCTTCCGAACGCTGGATCGAGGGGACTTTAATCATCGCCTTAATGGCAGGCGAGTGTTGGACGGACAACCAGACCAACTGTTCTAAATCAATAAATTGAACACGGCTAGCATCACGCGTTATTAACTGCTTGTTAAGAGCGTGTGGCTTTTCCCACCAACAACCTCCCCACTCGGATGGTTCAATGTCGTCGGAATCACTAGGTACAAATAGTTCGACCCCCGGTTGGGACGAGAGGGCATTCGTGTTGTAAGCAGGGCTGGTAGACGATGGAGCAATAGGTGCTAAGGGTGAAACAGAAGCGTTAGCCGCTTTGTTGTCTGCGTTTGGAGCGACAGGAACCTGGGAATTGGCAATTGGTGCGGATGGCCCCTTTAATGTGCGATCACTCGGCGGTTCGGTCGCAGGTAATATAGAAGGAGCAACGCTATGCACCGCTTGCGGCGGGCTGGATGATGGCGTCTGCTTGTCCGAAGGCGATGCGACCGCTTGCGATCCTGGCTGGAGGGGTGGAGCAACGTTGGTATTCTCGCCAGCTGCAGAAGGAATGATGTTCTTAGATCGGAGAAACGTCTCGAACACCTCGCTCGAGACCCCTCTGCTCGTATTTTCAGTACCAAATCCGATCGCTGGTTGCAAAATGAAAGCCAACGCTAGGCAGAATGCCCGACGGCGCGATTTCTTTTCATTATTGCCCACCAACCTAGCCGTCACGTATTTCCTCCCTGAAATGTGTGCGCTAAAGCTTGTCGTATGGGGTTAGGTATCGAACAAAGCTAAATGAGAGTTAACCCAAACCACCCAATCGAGTGGAGAGGATTGTAGATTCGGCCGTCTAAGCTGAATAACCGTCAAGCGTGGTCGACGCGTCGTAATGGTTAGGACTGGTCGTGTTAGGGAAAAATGGTGACTGGGAGTTCAGAGACTGCGTAATCAGAATAATCCGCAATCTCGGATTAGCGATTCGGCTATCTAGGTAATTAGGGTCGGGTTGAGCCGCATTCCTTTAAATTTGTTCAACATTTGCTTGTCGACTTGTGCCTATTTGCCCTTCCGGCAATTTTTACCTAATTCGTTCCTTCGGTACCAAATGCCAAAGATCAAGATCACCTACAAAATGGCGATCATCCTAGCGACCATGTCGTTCGGACCGATGATGGCTGGAAATTTGGTAAATCTATTGACCCCTGATCTGCAGAAAATACAGGTCGAACGAAGCGAGGCTGGACAAAAAGTTGCCATGAATTGCTCCAAGCACATGGCCGGAAGCGATCAGATTAAGCTGCAACGAGCATGTAGAGAATCGTTATTAACGATCAATCAGTTGCAGAGCTTGAGAATTCTCAGGCACGACGGCCTCGTCATGTATTCCTCTCCAGACCATCACCAATACTGGAACTTATCTCCGGAGGCCCCCTCGGATTTAAATCAAGTTCGCATACCTTTGCTCAAGGGAGACTCGGTTTATGCCGAGATCGAACTCGCGTTTGAACCTGTAAATTCTTTTTGGAGTTCAAGCTTTGTCCGATGGGCAATGATTCTTGGGTTCGGATTTTCGATCAACGCGGGAAGTTTCGCGTTTTTCCTAAGTCGATCGTTGGGCGTTTTGGATCCCAAAAATGCCGTTCCAAAACGTGTTCGGAATACGCTAGACACAATCGTGGGTGGGGTAGTAATCCTCGACGATAAAGGCAAGATTTTGCTTGCCAATGATTCGTTTGCACGTTGGTTAAACCTATCTGTCGACGGAGTTGCCGAGAAGGAACTGTCGAGTTTATCTTGGAATCGAGAGGAGGAGGGTGCTTGGCCTTGGGAACTGGCGATTCAGCAGAAAGCTCCTAAGACTGGTATAAAACTGAATTTGAGTGCGTGCGATAAAGAATACACCTTTATGGTCAACGCCACGCCCGTGTTCGACGGCAACGAAATGCTTACGGGCGCGTTAGTTTCGTTTGAAGACATCAGTTTGATGGAGGAACAACGGCGTCACTTGCTAGATGTCTTGCGAGACCTGGAGGCGTCGCGAGAACAGATCCGACGACAGAACGAGGTACTGCATGAACTCGCCACGCGAGACGGTCTGACCGGAGCCCTTAATCGTCGTGCCTTATTCGAGAAGGTTGAAGCGATTTGGGAGAAACGCAACGAAGGCGATCGTGGCCTGATCACGATCATGATGGACGTCGACCACTTTAAAAAGTTGAATGACCAGCACGGTCACACTGCCGGCGACGCCGTCTTAAAGGATGTGGTTAAAGTCGTTTCCAAGATTGTCGAAGGCAGAGCAATCCTAAGTCGGTATGGGGGTGAAGAGTTCTGCGTAATCATGCAAAAAGCTACAATTGACGAGGGAGAAGCCCTGGCAGAAGAAATTCGCGCTGGTATCCAGACCTGCTTAGCCGAACCTTACAAAGTGACCGCAAGCTTGGGCGTCTCAAGCAGCATCTTTAATGCACCAAACATCGGTGCACAAATCGAGCAGGCCGACCAAGGTCTTTATGCAGCGAAGAGAGGTGGACGAAACACATTCCGAACTTGGAGCCAACAATTAGAAGCGGACGCGATCGAAGAGGATAAGAGCAAAGCTGCGAAACTTGCAGCGACTGATATCGAAGATCATCCGATCTCTTATCATGCGGTCGTTTCGTTGAATGCAGCATTAAGCAAACGGTTTCCTAAGGTGGCTGCACACGCGAACCGAGTCGCCGAGATTGCGGTTGAGTTAGCTCGAGGTCAACTCAAAGTTGATCAGCTCTATACGCTTGAAATCGCAGCAACTCTACACGATATCGGTTATCTAGGCATGCCCCAATGTGAGGGTGAACTTCTCCAGGACCATGCTATTATTGACCACGAAGCAAATCTCCATCGAAACATGGTCACTCAGGAGCTTTTAGATGCGGCTTTCAATTCGGATGAGCTTCGCGAAATTATAAAATTCCAAACAATTCCTTATTCTATGCGAAGCCAGTACCCCAGCGGCATTCCGATTGGGGCGAGAGTTATCGCAATCGCTAGTACGTATGATGCTTTGACGTCCGTGCTTAGCGATCAGCCTCTCTCGCATGATGACGCGATTGAATACATGAGAAGTCGTGCAGGAGATTTATTTGATCCCGAATTGGTTGAGAATTTGGCCGTGACTCCAACAGGTTGGAGACCGATCAATGCAATGAGCATGTCGGAATTGTGCACTCGCGACATTCTGATGCTTGGTTATCAAATCGAACGCGTATTGCATAGCTTCGAGTCTGGCAATTCCGTCGTCCTCAAAGCAAAGCTCGATTCCTTGGAGGCACTAGCCAAAAAGATCGATATGCCTACCATCGGAATGATCATCCACGAACTAAAGTCGGAGGTTGATCGAAAAGCCGTCGCTGATTGGGGATCGCTCATGCCGATCATGTACGACCTCGTCGAGATCTGTTTGACCGTTCATAGGGCTCACTTGAGGTCGGCAAAAAATACCGCTTCGATCGGTAGGAGCCCCCAGTCTGATTACATCCCTTCGAATTAGCAAGAATCTAACTTACAGTCTCGTTTTGAGACGGGCTGATACTCGACTCTCTTATTCGTACAGGTCAGAAAGTCCACCCATGGATTGAATTACCAGCGTTTTTCAAATTCTTGAACATTTCTGAAACGTGGCACGAACCTTGCTCTTCTGTTGGTTACGACGAGAAAACAGGAGGCGATGCGATGAAATCGCGGTTCCCAGATCGAACCAGAGACGAGCAGTTCGGTCTGTTGAAATGGTGCGGAATGTTTAGTTCTGAGCAATACAAATTTTTTTGTAGGATAAACGCAATGGAAACCACACAACACATTCGACGAAGCATTGCAGCATTAACAGTAGCTATTGGATTGACAGGGTTGACTAATGCACAAACGAATGGACCAGCGATTGCCGCTCCGGTCACAAATTGGGAGTTCATTGATCACTCCAGTACGTTTGGTGAAGGCATACAGCGAGGCTACGCGTCTGTCCTGCGAGGGGCTGGAGAACTCGCTTACATGGACAGTCTCGCGGCCGTTAACTATCAAGAAGCGTTCAGAAAGGCGTTGGAAAATCGGGTCGCTTATACCAAAGCGGCGATGGACATCAAAGCGATGAGAGCAGAGTATCGTGAGCGGTACGCTCCTCGTCCCTTCGTAGGAGAAGCCCGTAAGAAGGCCATCGAATACTATCGTCCCAAGAAGCTGACAGCCACGCAATTCAATGCCGACACCAGCGAGATAGTTTGGCCCCACATTTTAAGACAAGCGGAGTATGCTCCACTGTGTATCGAGATTGGGCAGATCTTTAAGTCACGCACTTTCGAAAATAGCGGTGATGGTAGCCCAACCCAATTAACCATTGACAAGTTGACGAAGTCTTTGGCTGCCTTATTGCGAGAGAACATTAACTCGATGTCAGCCGAACAATACATCTATGCATCGGAATTTATTCGCTCGCTCAACCTCGAAGGTAAGTCGGTCGTTCCACCTCGCATTAACGGCGATGCAGAACCTCCAAAAAACGGGGGGACAGATGCCAGTCCGGCAGTTGTGCCTCCCACCGAAAAACCTGCGGATGCAGGGACTCTACCGGTGAAGGTACGAGCCAAAATCTAGAATCGAACAACACATCAGCGTCTCTGGCATCATTGCCTTAGCCGTTGTATCGGAAATTTCTTTGCCCGGCTTTTTGGTAGTGTGTGTGGGGCCGGGTGAGGAAGAGGCTGCCGTGGAGAGATTCCCCGAAAGGAGAAGCTCTCCACGGTTTTTTTGTACCCAAAGTCAGGAGAGTAGATCGATGAACCAGGAAATTCCTTGGTTTGTGCATGGTTGAAGACCGCTTGTGTCGCCATCAATCAGAGATCTATGCAGGCATAATGCTCGGTAATATCACCCGAAAAGGGAATTTAGGAAACTCATGGTCTCGTCGGTTGAGTTCGAATCCTAGTAGACATTTCGCTGCACTCCACCAATAATGGACGTCTACTCGCTCTTCTTGCAACCTGTCTATTTTGATCTCCAAAGGGGCATACCATGAAAAGGTCCTGGCTTCAGATCGTTTGTATCGTCGTAGCTGGCCTAGCGTCTACCACCGGTTGTGGAAACAAACCGACCCAGACGGCGGACGCGACAGGAGGCACCTCGTCAGGGGCAACAGCTGGACAATCGCCAACGGGCGCTGGACATGGTGCAAGCTTCGGAAATGAGTCCGATAGTAGTTCACCTGCCGGTTCGTCAGGCTATGGTGGACCTAGTAGTGGCGACCCAGGAACAGGCGGTGGGCCCTCTGCCGGTGGACCTGGAGATGGCGGTCACGGCGGTCCCAGCAGCGGTGGACCTAGCAGCGGTGGACCAGGAACAGGCGGTGGGCCCTCGGTCGGCGGACCTGGTGGCGGTGGTCACGGCGGACCTAGCAGTGGTGGACCCAGCAGTGGTGGACCGGGAGCTGGTGGCGGTCCCTCGGCCGGGGGACCTGGTGGTGGTGGACATGGCGGCCCGTCAACGGGAGCCGCCGGTTCAGGATCCGCCCCTCCTTATGGCGAGGGGTACGGTGCAGCTGCTGGCTTTAACGCGGGCGGGCCTGGCATGTCCGGCATGGGAGCGCCTGGCGTCGGTATGACAGGCATGGGAGCGCCTGGCGTCGGTATGACAGGTATGGGAGCACCGGGCGTCGGTATGGCAGGTGCCGGTGGAGCAGGTTTCAGTTCAGGCGGGAATTCCGGCGACCTTGGTGCAGGGGCAGGAAGTGGAAACGCCTCAGGATCTTCTCCCGCCTCGAAACCGTTGCCACCTAAAAAGCTAACCTTTGAAGAGCGATCAAAAATTGCATTCCAAGCTGGAAATACGCAGCGAGCCTACGACTTGGCTTATGCACACAGTTTGATGAGCCCAGATTCGGACGCGATGAAGGTCGCTACGGCGTATCGAGTTGCTCCTACCAAAAGTAGCCCAGCTATCGGCGTCCAAATTGCCGTTGGATTAGCCCTCGAAAAACCGGATGGCGTAACCGATCTCAAGCCTATTGGAACCGACTGGCAATCGATCACTGGTGGCGGAAGCGGCGGCGGGCCAGGTAGCGGACCGGGCGGACCAGGAATGGGAGGCATGGGTATGGGCATGGGGGGAATTGGTATGCCCGGTATGGACGGAAGTCCGACGAATACCACGTCTGGATCAAAAGCTCTCACGGATGCAGCTGGCGAGTTGGCTACCGATTTTATCGAAGCGTTCAAGCAAGAACATGCCGAAGGGAAATGGAGCCTGTACTTTAAAGATGAAGAGTTGCAAAGACGCTCCTTAACATCAGGCCAACCTGGGATGGGTGGAATGGCTGGAGGGTTTCCCCCAGGTGGCGAAGAAGGAATGGGGGGAATGGCTGGCTTTGGCGGACTCGGTGCGGCCGGCGGAATGGGGGCTCCGGGAGCAGGTAGACCCGGCGATGGATCTGGCGGATCGGGTGCCCCAGGCGGAGCGCTCCAGTTTCGGCAATCTGGAATAGGAATGGCTGGCATAGGTCCAGGGGCTGCTGCCGGCGGAGGTGACGACTCCCAAGGTGGACCCGGAATGGCTGGAGTAGGTATCGGTGGCCCAGGTGGAGTAGGTCACGGTGCAGGCGCACCCGGCGGTGTGGGACCCGGCGGCATGGGACCCGGCGGTGTGGGCCCCGGCGGTGTCGATGGCTCCGGTGCCGCTCCAGGCATGGGCGGATATGGTGCCGCACCAGGCATGGGCGGATTCGGCGGAGCGCCCGGCATGGGTGGTCAGACAGGTGCCGGGGGAGTCGCACGTCCAAGCATCGATCCAGCTGACGTAAAACTCGCACAAGGCATCGTGCCTCTCGCACCGTGTCTACATTACATCGGAGCTGCAGACGCAAAAAGTCTCGTCGAAACCGCTTATGAACAAGGATACGATGCTCTCGTCATTTTCGAGGTAGAGGTAACGCAAAACAGACGAAACAACGTTGTCACCAATACAGCATTGATTCGTTGCGTCATTCCCGCTGATTCACCTAAGAACGTAGAGAGCTTGGTCAAATCCAAATCGCTCGTGAATCGCGATGTTGCACAAGCTCGCCGCAAGAAGGAAAACGATGGCGTTGAAGATGTGGTAAAATCTGTGTTGCGACGCATGGGTGAAAAGGTTTCGCTGCAGCCAATACCTGAGAAGATTACTCCCGACTACATCATAAAGAATCGACTTCCCACGCTTGTGGCAAACGAAAAGTTGAGCAAACTTTGCAAGCTATCAGAAGTGAATTTTTATTACCACAAGGGCTATTTGGATGAAGCCCAAAGGGCGGATTTTTATGAGCGAATTGCGGGTGAACTGGCAGAGGACGTACTAAGCGAAGATCTGGAAGTTAGAGAGACTGCGATTTTAGAATTGCTCAATAGCTAGACACATGGCCAAAGCGAAGATACTCCGGGGTGTGCGAGCCTCGTTCAGGCAAACCCTCGCCGTAGTGGTTGGACTGTGCGTTCTGGAACCTGGATCCTACTGTCGAGGGGATGATTCACCACAAGCTTCGCTGGAATTCTTTGAATCCAAGGTCCGTCCCCTGCTGGTAGATAAATGTTTGGAGTGTCACTCTCACCAAACAGAAACGAGCGGTGGATTGAGCCTAGATTCCAAAGAAGATTGGATAAAGGGCGGTGATTCAGGACAGGCCATTGCACCGGAGCAATGGGATCAAAGCTTGTTCTGGAAAGCAGTCTCCTATCGCGATCCACACCTCCAAATGCCACCTAGCGGGAAACTAAGCGACAAAGAGCTTGACATCCTTAAGCAGTGGCTCGCTTCTGGTGCAATTGACCCTCGATCCTCTGCGGCTAAGCGACCAACTCTCTCTCAGGGTTTGCCTCTCGAGAATTCACAAGATCACTGGGCCTATAGACCTATTGTTGCTGACGTCAAGATTCCTCAGGTCCGAGATGCATCAACCCCTATCGATGCATTTCTCTCCGAAGATCAACTTCGTGTGGGAGTCGTACCGTCAACTCTCGCAGACGATAACGCGATCCGGCGGCGCCTATTCCTAGACCTCTTAGGAATCAATCCACCAGGGTCAGTCATGCTGTCGGAATCGATCAGTTCCACTCCTGAAGATTACGCAAATTTTGTAGACGAATTGCTCGCATCCCCGCGATTTGGTGAGTATTTTGCTCGGCATTGGATGGATGCAGTTCGTTTCGCGGAGTCGATTACCCTGAGAGGTTTTGTGTTGCCAGACGCGTGGCGTTATCGTGCGTATTTGATTGATGCCTATAACACGGATCAACCAATCGACCAATTCATTCAAGAGCAGATCGCTGGAGATCTGATGGAAAGTTCTGATTGGTCCGAAAGGCAGAGGCAATGTATAGCCGCCTCGATGCTGGTCCTCGGCGATACCAATCTAGAGGAGCAAGATAAAAAGCAACTTGAGATGGACTTTATAGATGAACAAATTGACGTCTTGGGGAAAGCTCTGCTCGGCCAGACAATTAGTTGTGCACGCTGTCATGATCATAAGTTCGATCCCATTCCAACATCCGACTATTACGCCCTAGCTGGAATTCTTAAATCTTCGATTGGACTCGAACACGACAATGTATCTCGCTGGGTGTCAAATCCATTGCCTGTCGATAGCGAAGAGGAAAAGAAATTCCAGCTTGCAGAAACCCGTTCGAAAGAACTCAAGTCTGAGATTGATCGCTGCAAAAAAGAGTTGGCATCGTTAAGTGGTACCTCGGCGATTAAGAAGAGTACGCAACTAGCAGGTGTTGTGATTGACGACTCTGCAGCCACACTGGTTGGAGACTGGAAGAAATCGACTTTTCACCCAGCCTATGTCGATAACGGGTATCTTCACGATGGAAACAACTCGAAGACGAGACATTCGGCTATCTTTAGACCAAACGAGCTTCAACCCGGTCGATATCTGGTACGGATCGCCTATGCATTTGGAGATAATCGAGCCACCAATGTGGCGGTTAAGATTTTTAGTGCAAATGGTGAAGATGTCAAAGTTTTCAATCAAAAGTTAAAGCCTCCTATCGATGGGCTTTGGTACTCCCTCGGCGAATATCTATTCGAACAGGGCGGGAGATCCGAAGTAGAGGTTTCCAATGAAGGAGCTGATGGTCATGTCATCGTTGATGCCGTTCAGTTTCTCCCAGCAGAGGCGACACTCGCGACCTCGACATCGACAGGCCCATCCAATCCAAAAAACCTAGAGAAATCGGAAGCCGAACTAAAGAGGCAATTAGAAGCCTTGGAAAAGGAATCCAATGCAATTAAGCAATTTCTTGGACAGCGTCCCACGGCGATGGGCTTGAGAACGGTTCGATCACCGCAGAATCTGGCAATCCATGTTCGTGGTTCCGTTCATCAACTTGGTCCTGTTGTACCGAGGGGGTATTTAAGATGTTTACCTGTAAGTGATTCACCTGCAATTTCCTCAGAAAGTAATGGTAGGCTCGAGTTGGCACAATGGATCACATCCAGACAGAATCCACTTACCGCTCGGGTATACGTAAATCGAATTTGGTCAAAGTTAATGGGATCTGGGATTGTTCGCACCGTTGACAACTTTGGAACCACGGGTGAGCGACCATGCAATTCGGATCTACTGGATTGGCTTACTTTTGAATTTATGGAGCGTGGCTGGTCGACCAAGTGGCTGGTTCGGGAAATTGTCACCTCGGACGCATATAGAAGATCTTCCGTTGCACAGGCTGATCAAATCGAGATTGATCCAGACAACAGAACCTATGCCCGAGCGATGATCCGACGATTAACTCCAGAAGCAATGCGAGATTCGTTGCTTTTGGCCAGCGGTGAGCTTGATCTAGAAATCCTCCGCGGCGGCAGTTTTTCTTCGTCACTGAAGGAGGATTATGATTACCAGCACTCTAGCCGCCATCGTACCGTTTATGGTCCATGGTTTCGCAACTCGGTTCCGCAGCTTTACAAGGAGTTTGATGGGCCCAATATCAGCTTTTCGGCCAGCGTTAGGAACATCAGCACGACGGCGCCCCAAGCACTCGTTTTACTTAACAGCCCATGGATCGATGAACGCTGTAATAAGATCGCTACTAGAATTCTCTCCGAGTTCAGCGAACCAGCAACGATAATCCATGCAGTTTATGGTTTGATACTACACAGATCCCCCAGTCCAAGTGAGCAAGTGATGGCCGAGGAGATTCTCGGGACCGCAAACGAAACATCGGTTGCGAACCTAACAAAGCAGCTTATTGCAAGTCTTGATTTTCGCCTGGTAGAATAAAGTCGCTGGATACCAATACTACTCGATAGGTCGCGAGACGATCGCTACAGATACTTTATGAACAAGCAGGAATCCACTTCCGATCAAGGTCGACACGGCGTGGTGGCAGTCATTCAAGAAGAATCGCGGTTTTTGATAATTCGGCGATCTCAATTTGTGAAAGCTCCCAATCTGTTGTGTTTACCGGGAGGTGGAATTGAACTGGGCGAAACGTTCGAGGAGGCCATGCACCGGGAGTTGCAGGAGGAACTTAACCTCTCTGTATCAATTCATCGCCATTTATGGACTTCGACAACAAGATGGGGAACCAAATTAGAATGGATGCATTGTAGTCGACATCCTCAATCCGTACCGCATCCTAATCCTGACGAGGTCGCAGAAGTCTTGTGGTTGAGGGCTGAAGAACTTAGACATCGAACCGATTTATTGGGCAGTTTGCCCGATTTCCTAGATGCTCTTTCCAAGGGCGAAATCAGTTTGGCTCTCTGAAACCCGCCACTCTGTGCCGCTAGTCGGGTTGCCTAGTCTTAAAAGTCGATCACTTCTTTGACGGTATTATCTCTCGAAAATAGATCCCCATACTGGGATCGACTTTATCTTTTCGCGATTTTAATCCGCCGGATATAAATTGGATCGGCGCATCAGCTTGCTTTGAAACCGGTGTCAGTGCTTGGTCCGGGCTATCATCACCTGATCGCCCCTCGATGTTGTTGGGGCCAACAAAATCTGGGTTCCATAATGCTTTGGTATCAATTCCTTCTGGTGCACGGAGTGGATTCGCTTTGTACGAACCACGAGTGGCTTCCGATGATGGCAAAGTCGACGGGATTTCAAGCTTGCCACTGCGATCGACAGGGTTAGGCTTGGGCTCTTCTGGTGAGACTTGTGGGTCGCGATTCCAAGGCAAAACGCCCCCATGTAGCGGTGGTGCACTCACGGCAGGGCGATCTGATCGATTGGCTTGCTCCGATGAGTTGACCAAGTGGTCAGTTGTTGCTTTTTGAACAGTGGTACCACCATCGTACCGAGGCTGCGTGACCGATTCCGGATCAGCCACTCCCCCAACCGAAGGCTGAACGCCAGGAACAATGTTTGACGAATTGCTGTAAGGCAATACGGCACCGGTACCCATGCCCGAGTTGCCTGTCACATCACCAACAGCTGGAACAGGGCTGTAGGTTGGCTGCCCTATGGGTTGAACGCTGGTTGCGCCAGGTATGTACGGACTAGCCGATGGCTGGGGGCCTGCAAGAGATGGAATTTGTGACGAGGAATACTGAGGATTTACAAGGGACGTTGCAGTGCTGGGCAGAGGGCACATACCGTTAGGACAATTGCTATTAGGGGTATTCGGAATCGCGGGGGAATAGCTTGTTGCAGGCAAGACCGGATTCATCTGTGTCTGAACCGGCGTCATCGGCGCATTCACTTGTCCGTTTGGTAACGGTGTCCAAATGCTACCATCCGGCTGGGTAAAGCTTTGAGTCTGTGGCCGGTAAGTTGACGGAGTTGAATACGATGGGTAGCTCGTCACAGGATTGACGTTCGTCGAGTATCCGCTGGTAACATTGTTAGGAGCGGGGGCAGTCGGATATGTCGTGACTGGCGCACCGCCATTAGCATAGGGCACCAGCGTACCGGCGTTAGGAAGTGTTTGGTATCCGGGGTAATTTGCGGTGACTGCTAAGCCTGCAGGGTTGTAGCCAGGTCCAGTAATGGCTGGCCACTGATTACTTTGCAAGCCGTACTCTCCAAGCACCGCCCTAGGAGCAATCAATGGAACTCGCGAGGCTTGGTACTGATAGCCTGTACATGGTTGAAGACTAGTAACGGTGGTACCCAATCGAGGATCAAACGAAGTCACTGGTCGATAGTAGGTTACCGGTGTTCGATTCCAAACGGTGTCGTACTGTGCAGTGGGCAGATAGCTAGGCACAGTCTGAGGCACGCCGACAGGAATCGGCCCATAACCAGAATTAGCAGGCGTTGCTGCTGGCGCATAGTTGCTGGTGTAGGTTCCGTAGTTGGAAACGACATTAGCGTAGTTCGCCACGGGAGCGTAACCAGCCATCACGGGTGTAGCAGCTTGATAGGTTTGTCCGGGATAGGCGGTGTTTCGATTGTTGATGATAGCGTCCATGAGCACGCCAGCATTCACAGTTTCGCTGCAGGCAAAAAGAGTCAGGCAGCTACCTGCAATCCAACTCGTTAACAGCATTCGCATTTCGAGGACTTCCTGATGACGATATGATTAGTTCGGGCAGTAATTTGGCGCGCACGACACCTTCGGTTGTAATTGGATGCCACGAACAGGCCTTGGGTCAACCAAAAGTTAAAGCAATTTGGTCTGTTACCAAAATTTCCCGCCAGTGCGGTTCCGAATGGAGCGATCGTAAGGGTTGCAGCGACGAGATTCGAGACAAGAAAGATTTAGGAATTCTACAAATGGATCCCACAAATCCAGAATGGGACAGTTGGTTATACCGGATAGGATGTCCCGTCTGGGGCTGCAAAGAATGGGGCGGAATCGTCTATCCCCTTGGTACCCCCTCTACCGAGTATCTGTCCTGGTACAGCCAACATTTCCCCACCGTCGAGGGTAACAGCACCTTTTACGCAGTCCCCCCAGTCACCACGTTTGAAAAATGGCGAGATCAAGCAGCTCCCGGTTTCAAGTTCTGCTTCAAGTTCCCGAAATCGATCTCCCATGACAAACAGCTCACGTTTTGTGACGTGGAACTAAAAGACTGGTTGAACAAACTATCAATACTCGCAGAAGCAGATCACCTAGGTCCTACCTTTTTGCAACTCGGTCCATCGTTCGCCTACAAGAGCTTGGATCGACTCGAAAAGTTTTTGCGTGCTTTGCCAAACCAATGGCCATGGGCGGTAGAGCTTAGGCATCTCGATTGGTTTGATGCTGGTCCACAAGAAACCCGACTAGAAGATCTTCTTCGTGAGCTACAGATCGATCGAGTTCTATTTGATTCACGACCACTTAACTCACTCGATCCATCCGATCTAACAGAAACAGCTTCCCAAGTCAGAAAGCCAAAAAGTCCGTTTCGAACGTCGGTAACGGGAATTCGACCCATGGTCCGACTTATTGGTAGAAACAACCCCAACGAAGTCACGCAGTACTGGCAATTCTGGGCTACACAGATCAACGACTGGATCGCGCAAGGGCTGCAACCATGGATCTTTACCCACGCCCCCGATGATCGAGCTGCCCCGCAATTGGCCTATCTTTTTGACAGCAACATTCGCTCGCTTCGGGACAGTTTGCATCCATTGCCTCGATTAAACACATCGGCTGATGCGAAAAAAGCAGGTGAAAACACAATGAAACAATTGGAATTATTTTAGCGGTTTGGAGTGAATGGCCTCAACTCCTGGATACAACTTAACGACTGGCTACAATGGGACTAGCACGCTTGCGGCTGCTGGGACACGCGAACTCCGATTGTTCAAAACGAGATCAGTCGGTTGATCTTCAAAATCGATTTTTAAAAAGACATATGCCAGCCGACGATTCTACTCTACAGCCCGTCTCAGTCTCGATGACTCCTCTTCAAAGATTTGAAGAGTATCTGCAGAGCAAGGGGTTACGAAACACGGGGCAGCGGAAACTACTGCTCGAACATGTCTTTAACCGTCACGAGCATTTTGACGCGGATCAGCTCATGGAGCAGCTACCGATCAAAGGGGAAACCAACTACGTTTCCAGGTCGACCGTTTACAGGACGTTGCAAGAGTTCGTCGATGCAGGTTTGTTGAACAGCTTTGAGCTCGGTGGACGCACCGTCTACGAACATGATTACGGGTATCCACAACATGATCACTTGTACTGCACCAAGTGTCAGAAGCTAATCGAGTTTAC
>JBKCTT010000130.1:0-48062 GCA_046318795.1 Pirellula sp. | reverse complement strand
CTCCTATACTTTGGAAGAAGTTGGCCGAATCTTCAAAGTAACGCGAGAGCGAGTTCGTCAAATCGAAGCCAAGGCAGTGGCAAAGTTGCAGAACCCAATGCGAGCTCAGATGCTCGAAGGGTTCTTGAAGCAAGTGGCGTAGTGTATTTGTTATTTGCTTAGCACTTCTAACACAACGGGGTGGAGCCAGTACCACGGTAACAATGCAAGCAATAGGCTCAATACGAGTCCATTACACGAGAGATATTTTGCGTTGAAAAAAGGCAGGAAGAATCCTGCCTTTTTTCGTTTTTATCATGAAGGAAATCGAAGCCAACTGCCCCTCAATAGGAGCTTTCTGATTTTGTGTGCAACGCCGTGAGTTCCGTCTCAGTTTGATTGAAACAAACGTCCAAGAATTGCACTTTTTTCGGTCCGGATGTGTCAGTCAGTCAAATTAGTCATGCCAAAGCGACCTTGCCGCTGGTGACACCTGATGGCAAAGAATTCCGCTTATAGATGCTCACCGTTACGAAGAGAAACCTGCTTAACGTCGATAGTCTAGTGTGTCGATTCGTCGACTGAAGTTTGTTTTCTCGTAATAGCTTTGGATGGTTCCAATTGTCAGAATTAGTACAAATTCGTGAGATTGTTGAAGCAGAGATCTGTAACCAAAACCAACTACTACCCAAGGCCTTTCCCCTCACGGAGAAAGTGCTTCGCAAGCAAGGAAACCCATGTGGTGTTTTCTACTGTTTGCATGGCCCTCGGAGCGTCCGATTGACTGCGGTCTTTGACATCGCGACGGCTCGAGTGTTGTTTTATGATTCCACTGGCCAGAGAGCGGGTACACGGTGCGTAAAGGATATGCTTCTTTCCGCAGCCTAGCTCTCACGAGTTCCAGGGACTCGACATCGGCGAATGTGGGCCGCGTATGTCGAGACTAGCAAAGCCCAACGGCATAAGGAGAATGGAATCTCAATATGTTGATATTATCCAGGCGAGAGTCCGAACGAGTTCACCTGGGCGACGACATCGTGTTAACTATAGTTCGCGTCAACGGCGATAAAGTACGGATTGGGGTTGAGGCTCCACCGCATGTAAAGATCCTAAGAACCGAGCTGGAAGTTTCCTTGAAAGACATAGCTCCAGCTGTAGAACCTGTAGTAACACGAAGAGCCGCTTAGGCACTCCTTTCCAACGCAGATTTACTAGTCAACCCTCTGCTACAAAAAACAAGATGCCGCTCATAGCTACCAACAAAGCCATGAGCGGTTATTTTTTTTCTCCCCTTTAACCGCCCCCCCGGCTGCTCTGAGCGCTCACGGGCGGGAATGATCGCTCGAGCTAGCAAGCTCTTCTGACTTGTGAACGCTGAGCGCGGGGCGATGCCCAACGCGGTTAAACGATTGCATCTGCTGGGACGGCTGCTTCTTCTTCGTTATGAGCTTGTGGGGGACGAACAAGCGAGGGTTGATCAACACGAACGATCTGGCCATCGAACTTTTCGACGATGTGCTTCACAAGCGAATGATGCATCACTCCTCGTATCAATTGCGCTTGGTTTGAATTGACACGAATTGGCTCAACGACGGGCGGAGTTTCTGGGGCAGATGATGATGAACCGGCGCGAGCTGGCTCCTGGGTGAGTATGTACTCAATCTGCACGTCTTGCCCAGAGATTTCTTTGATCGCAGCAGCCAGCTTTCTAACGTTGTCAGCTGAAAGCAAATAATTGATTGAAAACTGCCCGTCTCGGCATACATAGGCACGCCATTGACCTGCTGATGTTGGGACCACTCGCACGACCATCGCAACACACTGAACAATCAAACCTCCGAGCTTCTCTGAGGCTTTTGTCAAAATACCAAGCTCACCACCTCGGTCACTAGAACCAGCGTCTGCTGCCGCAGACAACACTGATTCTCGAACGGAGTTTGAGTCAGCGATTGGTTCCGGTGGTTGCTTCGGGGCTGAAATCGCAGGTGTTTGAATTGGCTGCGAAACAGGTGGACTGCTGGCTGCAACAGACGGCGTTTCAGGTGCTGTGGGCTGAGAAACTGTTTTGACGGGAATCGTTTGAACCGAGGAGATGTTCTCTGAAGGTGCTGAGTTCCTATCAGCAGAAACTCCTAACTCATCTTTTTTTTTTGAGCTATCCACCGACGATGGATTATTACCTGGCTGAGATGTTGTCGTCGATGGTGCCACAACAGAACCACTTGTTACAACGCGAGGGGGCGGTGCGGCCTGCCCTGAAGCAAAGGCTTTGGCCAAGTCGGCGATCGCTTGCAAATCTTGCAACTGACAGATCTGGACGAGTGCAATCTCCATGAGAACTCTAGTTTGAACACTATGTCTCATTTTGACGATCGACTCATCCAGTATTTGTAATGCGGAGATAAGAGTCATTGTGCCCCATTGTTCACCCCACGATTTGAGCTGAGCTGCATTCTCTGGATTGGCTGTGCGTACAAGATCACTGGACGCTCCCACGCTCAATGCCATGAGGTCTCTCAAGTACCCGAGTAACTGCTCTGCAAGCTGCCCCAGATCGACTCCTTCTGCGGCTGCATCATTGAGATCACGGAGAGCCCCCGCTGCATCCCGTTGAATCATCTTTTGCGCAAATGCAGCAAGACGAGTTTCGTCCGCAGTACCGAGCATCGAGTGAACGTCTTCGACTCGAATTCGCTCTCCACAGAAGCTCAACAATTGCTCCAGCAACGACTGGCTGTCCCGCATGGAACCCGCTGCGCGACGTGCAACAAGCTGCAGCGCGGCGTCGTCTGCTTGTTTCCCTTCGGTCTCGCAGATGAATTTGAGACGTCCGAGTATTTCGGCGGTATGCACGGGTGGAAAGTCAAATCGCTGACACCGAGACAGAACCGTGATCGGCATCTTTTCGGGGTCAGTAGTGCAAAAAATAAACTTTACGTGCCCTGGTGGTTCTTCAAGCGTCTTGAGCAACGCGTTGAAGGCTGGAGGCGTGAGCATGTGAACTTCGTCGATGATGTAGATCTTGTAGGGAGATCGACTAGGACGTACGGCTGCATTGGCTCGTAATTGCCGTATCTCATCGATACCACGGTTACTTGCACCGTCGATCTCGATAACGTCCATATCTTCACCGGTATCGATGGCCTGTGCGATATCGGAATTCGGATCAAAGTCGCCTGATGAATTGGCCGATGCGTTGAGCGCTTTGGCAAAGATTCTCGCCGTGCTAGTTTTGCCTACCCCACGAGCGCCAGTGAACAAATAGGCATGACCAACACGATTGGTATGAATCGCATTCAAAAGTGCTTGAGCAACCGTCCCCTGCCCAACCAATTCCGCAAACGTCTTGGGCCGATATCGACGTGCGACAACGGTGTATTTTCCGTTTGTTGGGACTGCGTCCATAAAGTGTGATTTCCCCGCCAGAAATTGTGCAAGCGTCCTGGACGAGACTCGTGTATCAAGCCTAGCCAAACATGCAGATAGTATACCGTGGCGTCAGAAAATTCCTACGCGAAACGAGAATCGGTCTCCAGCGTAAGAACGAACCTTCTAGGGTCAAGAAAAAGTGGGAAATCGCTCGTTAGTAAGCCGACGCAGGACCTAGCGAGTCTCTACAAAAACATAGGGAGAAATAGCCGAAAGCTTCGCTGATTTGATCCCGCGAATTCTCTGAAGATCTTCCACGGCTTTAAATCCACCCATTTCTTCTCGAAGAGCGATGATGTCAGCCGCCATCTTCTCTCCAACGCCAGGAATCAAATCCAGCTCTTCCGGAGTTGCAAAATTAAGGTCAAAAGAAAAGGCGGGGATATCTACAACCTCTTGCGTCTCAATCGATTGCCACGACCACGCTCGAATCACAACGATAACGGCGAGGCATAAGGCCATAACAGCCAACGTCCTCGCTCGGTTTTCTACAATGTGCGACTTTACATCCATGAGCGATTGATCGGGTCACCTTATGGCATGGTAGGGAGGCTTCCGAAGACACCCCCCCCAGCCATGCACTCTTCTTAATCTTACTACGAACAACTACTTAGCAAGTGCTGATTCGATTAGGCTTACAAACGCAGCATCTTCTGGCTTGACCCCTGATCCGAACCGACCGATCACTTCTCCATCACGTCCAATAACGAACTTCTCAAAGTTCCACTTGACTGGACCAGCACCCAGTGGCTTGGTGCTTACGGACGACAGATGCTTGTAAAGATCGCACGCTGTGTCGCTCTTCACATCCACTTTGGCCAACATGTCGAAACTGACTTTGTAGGTGGACTGGCAGAACTCCAAAATCTTCTTGTTCGAGCCTGGCTCTTGTCCACCGAATTGGTTACATGGCACACCTACGATGACCAAACCTTTTTCCTTGTACTTATCGTAGACTTTTTGGAGCCCTTCGTATTGGTTGGTATAACCACATTGGCTAGCTACGTTCACAAATACGACAACCTTTCCTGCGTATTTCGAAAGGTCAACAGCTTCGTCGTTGATGTCTTTCATTTGGAACGAAAGAGCCTTGGGTGCATCCGCTTTCTTCTCGTCTGCGTAGGAATTCATTGTGTTGCCTTCGTAATTCAAGTAACCAGAAACCATGGCCATGGCAACTACGCCAGCCAACAACGATCTGTACTTAGTCATGTAAAAACCCTTGAGTGAAGTAAGGATGGGAGGGAAGTCGGTGTTGCTACTCAGTGAAAGTCATCTCGATTCGAGCGCTATCACCAAGTAACCAATTCAGGTAGTGTACCAATACGTCAACTGGTAATCTCGGTTTAGCCTTTCAACGCCCCATCAAGGCGCGTTTCTTTTCGATAAAAACAAGGTGATGATCTAGATGGCGTATGTAGGATTCCACCAAATAGGCCAAGGACACTTTGCCAGACTCCGTGTGAATTCCGCATCTTTCGAACGCCGAATCAGGCAGTGCTCTCAGGATCGCGGCCGTCATTTGGCGATTTTTTACGAATAGGTCAATAGCCTGAAAGGCGGGGATTGAATCTCCACCTGGCAATTTACTGAACCCGGTCTCATCGTAAGCCACCAACAACGGCAGCTCCATGCAGGCAACTCGCTTCATTCGATCACTCGCAATGAGATCGCTATCCATCATGTGGATGGCGTTCTGATGCAACGTCCATGAACCGTCTGGAGGTTGCCAAAACAGCTCGTCTTGTGTGAGTCCCCAATAGGCCTGCACTAGTTTTTGACCGCCGCTGGCATATTGTTCGATGAGTTCTCGGTTCATAGCTTGAATGCGTTCCTTAGAAGTTCCAAGCTCTTGGGAATCGCCGTTTTGTAGCTTTCCTTGCCTTCGAACTCGAGGGAAATCCAGCCGCGATAGTTGGCGTCTCGCAGTATCTTGGCAATCTTCTGATAATCGAGTTCGAGCGTGTACCACTCGCCTCCACCGTAATAGGTCTTCGCCTGAAGCAGCACTGTCTTGGCTGCTAACTTCTGAAGCTTAGTATAAGGATCTTCGAGGAAGTTTCCTGTGTCCAAAGTTACTTGCAAGTACGGAGAGTTAATGGCGTCGACAATACGAAGAACTCCCTCTGGAGTGAGCCCCAACCCCCAATGGTTTTCGAGACCGAGGGTCACCCCACATTTCTCGGCTGTTGGCAAACATCGCTCGAGTGCATCGATAACCCATGGATATCCGTCCTCTTCGGTGTAACCCGGCAATGGTGGCTCAATCCCACGATTCGCCATGAGGGTGTCAAAGTCTTTGCTCGTGCCCCATCGGCCGGTATTAACACGCATCGTGGGAATACCGAGTTTGTAACAGAGTTCCATCTGCCCGCACGTGAGCTCGATGTTCATGCGTCGCACTTCAGGATCCGGTGAAACGAACCCTTGGTGTGTGGACATTCCATACAGTGGCAAACCATGTACTAACGAGCGTCGTTTGATCGCTTGCAGGGCTGAGTTGCTTAGCATCTCGGTCTGAGAGATTTGATAAAGGAGAATTTCCACTCCATCGAATCCAGCATCGGCAGCGAAGTCAATGCACTTAGTTACATCTTTGAATTCCTCGTTTTTGAATCGCCACAAGGAATAAGTCGAGATGCCGATAGGGTTCGTTGTTCTGCCACCCGGTGGGACGCTAGCGGCAGACGACTCAGAGTTCCATGCAGCTGTCGTCGCGGCTGCGGCAGCTGCCGCCAATAGGTTAGTTTGAAAAGTTCTTCGATGCATTATTACTGGCTTTCTTTACCGAACAGTTGTTTCTTGAGGAATGTGTAGGCGATGGCTTGCATGAACGCCGATTGCTTGTTGTTTGCCGCGCCGCCGTGACCACCTTCGATGTTTTCGTAGTAAAGGACCGAGTGACCTTGTGCTTCCATTTTGGCCATCATTTTGCGTGCGTGACCAGGATGAACACGGTCGTCTCGCGTCGAGGTTGTAAATAGAACATTGGGATACTTTATGTTTTCCGAAACATTGTGATAAGGTGAGAAGGTCTTGATGAAAGACCACTCGGCAGGAATGTCTGGGTTGCCATACTCGGCCATGCATCTGGCGCCTGCGAGAAGCTTGTTGTAACGCTTCATATCGAGAAGCGGCACTTGGCATACAACCGCTTGGAATAGGTCGGGATAAAGTGTGGCCATATTGCCAACCAACAAACCGCCGTTCGAACCACCTTGGATCCCGAGTTTTGCAGAGCTGGTGACTTTTCTAGCGAAGAGATCTTTTGCCACGGCCGCAAAGTCTTCGTAGGCTCGATGGCGTTTGTCTTTCAATGCTGCTTGGTGCCATGATGGACCGTATTCACCGCCACCACGAATATTGGCAACCACGTACACTCCGCCTTGAGTGGTCCATGCTCGACCGACTGTTGCGTTGTAGGATGGTTGCAAAGAAATTTCGAACCCGCCGTATCCGTATAGCAATGTCGGATTGTTGCCATTAAGCGAGATCGACTCTTTGGCGACCATGAAGTAGGGAACGCGTGTTCCATCTTGACTGGTTGCAAAGTGCTGCGAAATCTTGAGTCCCTTGGCATCAAAGAAAGCTGGTAGCTCTTTTAGTTTTTGTGGAGCTTGGCCGATCGTGCCCATCGAAAGTGTTGTTGGAGTCAAGTAGTCCGTTACGGTCATGAAGTAATCATTCGATTCGTCAGGATCGACGGGACTGACGCTGACGGTTCCGAACGCAGGTGCGCCGACCATCGGCTCAGACTTCCAGCCTTGAGGAGTGGAGCGGAGAACCGTGACCTTGTTCTTAACATCTTCCAGAACATTCAGGATCGCAAAGTCTTTGGTGAAACCGAAACTGGCGAGCGCAGTGGTTGGTGTAGGTTCAAAGACAACTTGAATGGTCTCTTTGCCAACGAGAAAATCATCCAATTTAGTAAAGAGTAATGAGCCGGCTTTGTAGACTTTGTCGCCACGATTCCAGTCTTCGCGTAACTCAATGGCGAGTGTTCCTCGCGCGACCGACTTGTTCGCAGTGTTGGGAGCGTCGATTTTTACGAGTTTGGAGTTCTCGTCGAGAACAAACAATTCATCGTTGTAGAACTTCACGTTACGCTGCACATAATTTCGTTCGAAGCCTGGGGAATCATCGTGGAAAGCAGCCACAAGCATGTCGGTCTGTTCACCCTCGTAGATCAAATCAGCTGCGGATAATGGCGTGCCACGTTTCCAGCGTTTCACGATTCGGGCGTAACCGGAATCGGTCATGCTGCCTGGGCCAAAGTCGGTTTGAACAAAAACATGGTCTCGATCGATCCAGCTTAGAGATCCCTTGGCCTCCGGTCGTTCAAATCCACCTTTCACGAAGCTCTTGGTGCTGATCTCGAATTCGCGAGTTACGGTCGCATCAGCGCCGCCTCGCGAGATGTCGATTAGCACACGATCATAGTCGGGTCGAAGGAAGCTGGCACCTTTCCAGACCCAGCTCTCGTTTTCTTCTGCGGAGAGTTTGTCTAGATCGAGAATGACTTCCCATTGCGGCGAAGGTTTTCGGAATTCGTCTAGAGTTGTTCTACGCCAAAGGCCTTTGATGTTTTTTTTGTCTCGCCAGAAGTTGTAGTAGTACTCGCCATGTTTGCTGACGAAGGGGATTCGAGCGTCTGAATCGAGGATAGCCAGTAGATCGGCTTCCAGTTTTTTGAAGTCATCGCTTGTCGTAAGAGTCGATTCCGCTTTGGAATTTCTCTCTTTCACCCATTCGATCGCTTTGTCACCGGTGACGTCTTCTAGCCACTGATACGGATCGGTATCGACGGGATCTTGTGCCAGACTCACGGGAGTAACCATTATTGGTGCTACGAAGGATAAGGACAAAAGCGACAGAATGTGTAGTTTTTTTATCGACATAAACGCCTACTGGGATGCGAGAACAAAAAATCGGAGAGGTGTTCAATCGGGCTAGATTGTAGCAAATAATTGGAGGCCTTCATGGTCTAGTAGTAAGAGAATCGACCAAGAGGTGTCTCGATTTTGCGGATGTAACGCGTATAATCGTACCGCCGGCGGAGGCCGTGATCGGGGATTGACTCGTTTGATCCTCGGGCTATCGCACCTATGATCTCGCGATGGGGGATCTCGCAATGGGGGATCTCGCAATGAGGGATCTCGCAAATGGGGAGGATGTTTGCTCATGAGAACGCTTCTATATGGAATGTCGTGTTTAGCCACGATTTTGAACGTTTGTCTTTTTTCTTGGGCTGGGACATGGGGTGCATGCTGGCCCCAAGAAAACGGGGCGTTAACCGGTTCGGCTCATTTTACGTCGGCTCCGACAAGCGATTCAGAACTGAGATCGCAATTGTCAGAAATTGACAAATACAGAACAGGATTCGTTGGGGCGTCCAGTGAACAAGCTGGAAGAGTGGGGGCCAGTGGAGGCTCGCCACTAGCGAATTTCAGCGAACTGACCAACATTATCGAAACGATCATCGACGGTGGTTGGGAAAGTCAGGGCGGAACCTCGTCGATGATTCCTCACACCAATGGAGTTCGTATCAACACATCGGGAGTGTTGGAGCGGATCAGTGCCTCGGAACAGGATCTTCGTAGGCTCAGGAAACTGGGACGCGCAAAAGCGGATCTGTCAGCATTGGGAAGCTGGCAAGAAGCAACGCCATTGCGATGGATATCCCTCAAGTCTTTGGATGTATTGGTGAAGGATCGAATGCGAGGTGGCAAGCCATCCAGTATTGCGATGGAACTGCTGGGCGGCATATACCGATTGGATTATCTCGCGTACGACAAAGATACCAACGACTGGCTCATCGGTGGCCCCGCAGGGGATTTGGTACAGCATGAAGACGGGCAATTGGTTAATCGAGAAACCGGGCTGCCTCCTATATTGCTAGAGGATCTATTGAGCATTGGCCCAGTGATTCTAAACGGAAACAAGAGCTTTGGCTGTACGATCAATCCGGATGAAACGCGACTGAAGGAGTCGTTTGCGTTTGCTCAAAAGGAATCTTCGCTCAAGTCGTTGAGGAACAGTCCCGATCGTTGGCTAGAGCGATGGAAGAAGACACTTGGCAACCAAGCAACGATTGTAATCGGTTTGCCGGCGGATTCACCGACTGGTTATGCGTTGCTTGTGGCTGACGCCGAGATGAAACGATTAGGTTTAGGTGTTGATCCGTTACCCAAGTCGATTAAGTCCTATTGGGAAGAATTGGACACACTGAAGCAGACTAAAACGTCGACCATGTTGCGTTGGTGGTTATCGTTAAATGACAACCCAATAGTGATGGACAAAGAGCGAAGAATCTATTCGCTGGAACATGACAACGTAAGATTGTTGAGCGAGTCACAGCATTTCGAGACAAACGGAAAGAGAGTCGCGTCGCTGGAAAACGATCCAGCAGCCAATCGATTCGCCGAATCGTTTACAAAGAACTACAAAGAACTGCTTGGACCATATCCCGTATTTGGTCGATTGCAGCACATTATGGATTTGGCTGTTGCTCTGGAAATCGTGCGGTTGGAAATCGAGTATGGGAGAGGAGAGCCGTTTGTTGCTTTGAGTTTGACTGAAGCTCAACCTCACTTAGAAGTGGCCTCTAAAGAGATTGAATCGATCGCGTCGACTCACAAAGCGTTTGATGGATCGCGAATGGCGGTTGTAAGTGGAGGTGTCGGCATTTCCGTTGATGGATTACGCAAGCTGATCAAGATTTCGCCCGACAAGTTAAATCACGTTGTGCTCAAAAGTGGCAGCTCAGAGGCTAGTTCTGGTTCGCAAAATCCTGACAAAGAAGTGTTCTGGCGCTAGTTTATTGGCGATGACCGCACATCGTAGGCCGTAACAAGACTCGGCGCAGTTACGGCATTCATTCTGGGATGAACCCGAGTGGTGAGGCTAGGACCGCACTCGGTGCAACAAAGTGCTCGAACTCGGTATCTAACAGCTCGCTTGAGCATCGATCGGAACTATAGGAAATCCAAAACACCTTTGGAATCCGTCATAAAAAAGATTGGCTCTGTTTCAATCGTCAAGCTTCACAATTCAAACTTCTCCCGCCAGTCCGCAGTGGGCGGGGGCATTACTGACTTGTCTCATCTCTTATTTTGTGGACGAGGCAACGAATCCCCGACTTGTAGTGGACGAGGCTACGAGGCCCGACTGTCTGGCACGAATCTGGCACCAATCCTTTTATCAATATAACAGGCGGTCTCCCGTGCAAATGGCCTCCTAGCGTCGTCCACTACAAGCACCCTCCCCTCGTGCGGTCGGACCGTGGGTTCTGTTTTGAGCGGTGCCGTTGGTGGTAACACTGGTCCAGTCTCCGACCTTGGTCAGATTCCAGGACTGAGTGAAGGTTCCACTGGCGCGAGCATAGCCCGTGAGACGATCTTCGTCGTCGTAGCTGGTGCCTGCTGAAGTGAACCCGTAACCGCTCATCGTTCCGCCAAAGCCCTCGGAAGTTTTGTTCTTGTCTAGGAACGCTTGAGAATCTGGTCACGAAGGGAAGCCGTGATCGCTTGCAACTCCACTAAAGACTTGCCCTCAAATTGGGTATCGTCGGAAGAGGGAATGTTCAGAATCTCCTGAAGCGCCCTTATCAGCTTGATTTCGCCCTTTTCTAGCCCCTTTTCTAGCCCCTCTTCACGGCCCTTTTCAAGACCAATCTCCAGGCCCTCTTCACGGGCATCCAAGATGCTCGATTGCCAATCGAGGTAGCCTTTTTCTCGGGAATCGTACATTTGTTTCTCCTCAGTTATTTCTTGGATCTTGCGTAGTTCTCGGGTCGCGTGCAAAAACTCCAGACCCGGTAACAATTCTCTCAACTCTTCTTCGCTGTGCTCGTGCGAATGAATAATCCAGTAACACCACTGCTCCAGGACACTCGCGGTCCCTAGCGATTCCTGCGTTCCTCTATACTTTCCTAATTCTACCGTGTGAATCTCGATCGAGTCCAGCAAAACCGCTCCCGATTCCTTTTCTGTCATCCGAAAATGGTGATGCAATCTGTCATCCGCCCAAATCGAGCCAGTCAGCAAACAGACCGCGTAGGTTGCCTTTAACGAACTGTAGGCCCCGCCCGACGGCAACTGTTCCGTATAGGTTTTGGCAGCGTAATAGGTCGCCCGCTTGATGAAACAGGTTATCGGGGCAATCTGAACCTCGACGACGAAAACCCGTCCCTGGGAGTCTGTGGCTTTGACATCCACACAAATGAACTTGTCTTCTTGGAATTCTTTCAAGGAGAACGGATTAAGGTACTGCACCGATTCGATGGGGTTTGGTAAATCGAGGACGGAGTTAAGCAAACTAACAAGGCAGATTTCGTTGCCTTTCTTGCCAAAGATTTTCTTGAAGGCAAAATCGATCCAAGCTCGGATTCCGATTTTCGTGGACATAGGCGTTTAATGGGGAGAACAGTGAGTAGCAATGGACGCGATTTTTTCTCGGTCATTGTATCAAGTGCGCAACGTATTTGGCGACAAGAAGCCCAGTGTGCGATACTTGATCTCTCGATGGCGTTAGCTATCGAACAATAGAGAATGAGGAAACAATAATTCTCACTAATCTCGAAGCCTGGTGGCTGTGTAGGCTCGGCGAAGTTACGGTGGGGATCAACCCGATTGAGGCATAAATCGACTCGACAATTTTGTCTCGGCGTGCTGAGTGATTACTACGTCGTTTTACGACTTTTTTACGGCTTATGAATATCCTCTACTATCGGTCCCTGTTACGCTAGAGTGATGACTGAATGGCTAGCCTGTTACACTCGCATTTAGAAAAACACGATGGGGCATTTTTGCCCGAAAGAGCTATTTCGTCATCGTTGCGACCGCTGTCTCGAATGCATCAGCCGGAATATTCGGCGTAATCGCTACGCTTTCCCACCAGGATGGGGACCATTTTTGATCCCCCATTGGGGGTTGCTCAATCCAGTGCTATCTTCAATTGCTATTGGAAGATTCCAGATTTATCGGCTGTCGGTTGGCTAGGATTGTTTTACTTGAACGACGAAGAAGAACTAATTGAACTGGCGCTAGGAGGGAACGGCGAGTCCTTTGAAGTTCTCGTGCGCCGGTATCAAGATAGACTTTACACTGCCATGATCAGTGTCGTTGGCTCGACCGAGGAAGCCGAAGATGTTGTCCAAGAGGCCTTTATTCAGGCCTATTTGAAACTCGATACCTTTCAAAGAAACAGTCGATTCTTCACCTGGCTGTATCGTATCGCCTTTAACTTTGCACTCGCCCGACGTCGCAAACGAAGAGGTTTAGTCTCGCTGGATGAGCACCGAGAAAATGTAGGCCAGGAACCCACTGCCTCCACCGAAGGCCCCGAAATCCGGATGCGACGCACCGAAGATGTCGAATTGGTGCACAAGGCATTGGCATTGCTCACAGAAGACCATCGCGCAATCCTGGTGCTTCGTGAAATGGAAGACATGTCGTACGAAGATATTGCAGACGTTCTGGATATTTCCATCGGAACCGTGCGATCGCGACTCAATCGTGCTCGGTTCGCTCTCAAAGCCCAACTAGAAAAGTTTCCTGATTGGAACCCGGAGTTGTAGCGAACCAAGCATATGCTGCCGAGCCTAAAAGTGCGATTTGCAGTACAATGGCGCACTTAGGTTCTGCAAACACTCTCTTCCGGTTTCCCAAGCTTGCTGGCGAGAATCGTGACCGCTTGATACAGCTCATACCAATGTCGAAAGGCATTAAGCACGTCGATTTCGCAGGCATCATCGCGATCGAACCCTTGTTCGCTGACCTTGATCGTCTCCGAAAGATATTGACCTTCGATTCGATCCGCATGCTCTACAGTGGCTTCGTCGTCGCTCAAATCATCAATCGGAAGTGTCGTCGTCATGACTTCATTGACGACCCAGAGAGTCGCTCGGTCCATGTCCAAGCTATCCACAACTGCTCGAACGGATCCGCTTTGTACGTAGAACTTTGCCATGATAATTTTTCCTTGCTTCGCTGATGTTGATTTGATGCCGTGACCGAGTGCCTTTGGCAGATTAGGCTCAAAGGCTTGTCCAACCACTCTGCTCTCGAAGTGAGGGGACGAGAGCAGAGGGTTGAACGCTTTTGGGAGTGTCAAGGTGACCAAAGATTGTTTGGATGTTGTTTGGTTCAGCATCATCACCTCCAGATGATGGTTGCTGTTCCCCTGACACCATTAATCATCGATCCCGGTTGTGACACGTTTGGTCCATAGCAGAATTTTCTTTTCGCTTTTCCCCTCTTAGCGTGCCAATCTCGGCATCTATCGGTCGTTCAAACGAGGGTTCTGGGGACCCCGGCTGCGCTAGCATAGGTTTGAAGGTCTGGTACACTTGTCAGGTAAACTTTCAGCGAAAACAGGGAAACTATGTCAGATTTGGAACTGAACCAACAACTTCAAGATGCTCTCCAGTCGTTCCGAGATCCGGAAACGGGTAGATCGGTGATCGCGACTGGGCAAGTCGGTGATTTCTCGGTAGCAGATGGGAGGATCTCATTCCGGTACAGCATTACCTCTCTGCTCAAGCCAATTTCGGATGAGATTGTGGACAGGCTAAAAAGCCTGATTACGAGCCGAGTCCCAGGGGTTAAGGAAATCAATATTCGTCTGGAAAATCTCCACAAGCCGCCGGTTCCCATCGGACAGATCGGGCTCAAAGCGAAAGCCGTCATTGCGGTCGCCGCTGGCAAAGGTGGTGTTGGGAAGAGCTCGTTGGCTGCGTCCATCGCCCTGACGTTAGAAAAAATGGGTTCGAAAGTTGGGTTGATGGACGCCGATGTCTACGGACCGAGCATCCCTCATTTGTTAGGCCTCGAAGGACGTCCGGAAATCGTGGACGGAAAGATTCAGCCCAAGGTATGCGGTACGATGCCGGTCATGTCGATGGGGTTTTTGCTGGAGAAGAACCAAGCAGTGGTATGGCGAGGGCCGATGCTGCACGGTTCGATCACCCAATTTTTGCGAGATACCGATTGGGGCGAACTGGACTACCTCATCATCGATATGCCCCCAGGGACTGGGGATGTGGCGCTGACATTGTCTCAGTTGTTGCCACTGACCGGTGCTGTCATCGTTTGTACTCCTCAAGAAGTCGCACTGCTCGATGCTGGAAAAGCGATTGCGATGTTCGAGAAGACCAAGATTCCAATTCTCGGAGTTGTTGAAAACATGAGTGGTTTCACAGATCCCGAAACAGGTAAGACCTACGACATCTTTGGACGAGGAGGGGCACGCGCCAAGGCGGAAGAGCTACAAGTTCCATTCCTGGGAGAAGTCCCGATTCAAATTGCTTTAAGGCGAGAGTCGGATGAGGGGCGTCTGGCCGAAGCACTGCAAGACCCCGTTTTGTCGAAACCGTTTGAAGCGGTGTGTCGCGGTGTGGTTCGTTCCGTTGCGGCAAGCTTTGCTCAGCACGCCCAAAGCGCAGGTTTGCCCGTTCTGAGTCTTTGAAAATAATCCGGTCGCCAGGCCCGTCGCGATGACGATTGACCAGCTATGACCGCAGGGGTTCCGTTTCAATCTTTCCACCGCCCGATCACTTCGGGCAGTGGATACTCGGCGACCGCTAGTTGTTTTTTTCGTTCCTTTCGAATCTCCCAGAGCCTCTTGTATCCCTTAGTGATCAATTCTGTGCGCCTCAGAACGTAGTCCGGATCCAAGTTCTTCGCACCGAATAATGGATCATCGTAGGTGATGGAAGGGAACCGCTCGTCGTTAATGAATTGGGCAACTGCTGGCGAACAATTCAAATGGCATTCAGGCGCGGTGTGCAGAATCTCCGGGTCGACCTCACCGATAACGTATCGCAAGTAGAGTTCGCTATCGGTTATCGCATCAACCTCTTCGCCGCAAATCCGGCACAAGTAACCCTGATCGCAACGTGCCATAGCTACAGGCCTAGGACATCAAACATATTGTAGAGTTTCGCCGGCTTGCCAACCAACCACTTGGCGGCAGCGATCGCGCCGGTCGCGTAACAATCGCGATTGGACGCTGCGACACGAAGTTCGATTGTTTCGCCCATCATTCCAAAAACGATGGTATGTTGCCCGGCATCATCGCCAACCCTGATGGCATGATAGCCAATTTCATTGTGAGGCCGTTTGCCACAAAGCCCTTCACGCCCATGAACATGTCGATCGATTCCCATTTGTTCAGCAACGATTTGACCAAATCGCAAAGCGGTACCGCTCGGGCTGTCTTCCTTAAACCGGTGATGTCGCTCCAGGATTTCGACATCAGCTCCCCCCGGAACATTTCGCAGAGCTTGGGCTGCTTGCTGCACCAGTTTCATCGTTAAGTTGACAGCGACACTCATGTTCGGTGCGTAGCAAATTGGGATGGACTGAGCCCCCGTCTCGATGGCCGCAACCTGAGCCTTGGTTAATCCCGTGGATGCGATCACCAAAGGGATTTTTTGTTCGACACATTTGTGAAGAACTTCCATGCAGCCCTCTGGTGAGGAAAAATCGATTACTGCGTCAGCAGACGCTGGCCATGAGCTAGAAAGGGGGAGTCCAATCGGAGTTCCTCCCGCCACTTGACCGGCATCCTGATTCAAGAAACTCGATGTTGGTCGCACGATGGCACCAACGAGTTGAATTTCGGGGTCGACACTGCCGAGAGCGATAAGCCGTTTACCATTGCGCCCCGAAGCGCCGTGGATAACCAATTTCAAGGAGGAAGTCATAGGGATTTGTGCGGAAAGAATTGTCAACGGAAAGAGAGACCGAGCGATCTTTCATCAGTGTGAACAAATTGCGAAATCCGTACAGCCCCAAAACGAAACGGCAGGCTGATCTCAGCCTGCCGTTTACTATATTTACTGGGAATTGACTCTAGAAACCGAGAGCAATTACGAGATCGTATACGCGGTTTCCGCGTGATCGCTCAAGTCCAAGCCCATCTTTTCTGCATCTTCCGTGCAACGTAGGCCAACAATCAAATCAATAACTTTGAGGAGCACAAAGGATACAACCCCTGAGTACACAATCGTTACTGCGACCGCTTTAAGTTGGGCGATGACTTGAGCAGTGTTGCCGTTAATGAGACCGCCTGCACGACCTACACCGTAGGTGTCCAACGCAAATATACCAGTTGCAATAGCCCCCCAAATACCCGCCATGCCGTGCACACCGAAAACGTCCAGGGAGTCGTCGTACTTCAAGGCTGGCTTAACGAATGCTACGAAAATGTAGCTTACAATTGTTCCACCAGCACCGATTGCAATGGCGGACGCGGGGCTCACGAAGCCAGCGGCTGGAGTGATAGCGACTAAACCTGCGACCGCTCCAGTGATCATTCCCAATGCAGTTGCTCGTCCGTTTCGAATAAACTCGATCAGGCACCAGGTAAATCCTGCCGTGGCAGCTGCCACTTGCGTTGTAACAAACGCTCTCACTGCTTGATTGCTAGCACCGAATGCAGAACCACCATTGAAACCAAACCAGCCGAACCAAAGAAGTCCTGCACCGAGAACAGCAAAAGGTAGATTGTGAGGTGGAGTGATTTGGGTTGGGTATCCACGGCGAGGCCCGAGAACAATGCAACAAACTAACGCAGCGATACCTGCATTGATGTGAACAACCGTTCCTCCAGCAAAGTCCAGAGCTCCCTCTGGCATTGCATCGGATGCTGCAAAACTTCCCAAGCCAAAAATTGGGTGCGTAGGACCGTACCAAACCCAGTGCGCGACAGGGCTGTAAACGAGCAGCGACCAGAGGCCAGTAAAGATCATGAAGGCCGAAAACTTCATGCGTTCCGCGAATGCACCCACGATCAAACCAGGAGTGATGATGGCAAACATCATCTGGAAAACCATAAAGGTCTGCTGACTGATGCCTAGCTTGACTTCCCCTGCAGGAATGAAGGACTTGTCATCCGCAACTCCGTTCAACATAAAGTGAGTCATTGGGTTCCCTGCGAAACCACCACCGATTTCTGTGCCAGAGAATGCAAGACTGTAACCACATACAACCCACAGAATCGTTACTAAGCACATGCACATAAAGCATTGCATTAGAACGCTGAGGATGTTTTTGCGGCCGACAAGGCCGCCGTAGAAAAATGCCAATCCAGGTGTCATCAACAAAACCAAAGCACTGCTCGCCAGGAGCCAGGCTTGATCACCAGTGTTTAGAGGATCTGGAGCAGCTGCTGCTTCAGGTGCCGGTGTGGCTGCTGGTGCCACCGCCGCTGCATCGGTTGCAGGGGTGTCTGGCAAGGGTGGGTCTTGGCCAAACGCTGGCACTGTCGTATACAGACCCAGCAAGAGGAACAAACTTAATGCAAATCGAACCATCGTCTTCTCCGCCTTAGAATTGACTACTTCTGCTGCGTCTTCATTACGCACAACACAGGTTTACTCGTCGCTTAGCAAATGCTGGTCCGAGATCTCAGATTCTGGAAAAAGAATTTGCTAGCAAGCTGAAAACGCAAGTTTTTTGTGCATATAATTGTTTCTGATGGAATCGATGAAGTTGGTTTGCACATAAACCATGCAAAACGGCAATAAATGTGCTAGGTCTTTGTACAGAAAGCACTTGCGACAAGTCTGCGGCAATTACCGTCGCGTTAAAGCTCCTCAGTGCGAGCTTAATGGCCTTAGTGTCTGTTTCTGGGGTTGGTGTTGAGAATTATCGGGCATCGCCTCGGTTTTTTTGGAAAGACGACTCGTCACTGAGAGAGTTTGGCGGTATCATCTCGCCCCTTGGTTTTTAGAAACAGATGGAGAAATAGAGACGTGGCAGTACGTATTCGAATGAAGCGAATGGGCCGAAAGAGCCGCCCTTTTTATCGTTTGTGCGCAATTGATCAGAGAAGCCCTCGGGATGGACGAGTTCTCGAAGAGCTTGGTCACTACGACCCGATGTGCAAAGAGGTTGATGCAAGAGCCGTTTTGAACGGTGCGCGAATTGATTATTGGATCAGCGTTGGCGCGCAGCCAAGCGAGAACGCAGACGTGCTGATCAAGAAGTATGGATCCAATGGCTCTCATCTTCAACAACAGCAAGATGCACTGCAACGCTTGGGCCGTAAACCAGTCGCTGCTCCCGTGGCGTCGTAGGTCCAATACTCGTAAGAGTCCTCGCGGCCACTGACATTGGCGGCCACTGATATTGATTGTTGACAGATTTCCGCTCGCAGTTTGTTAGTTTTGTGCTGCTGGCTTGCGTGATATGGTTTCGCTAACACTCATGATTCGCCTCAAATTACGGTTCGAATGAAGCCGTTGCAAAAGAACGCTCCATGGGGACGGAATACAACATCCGTCCCTTGTTTTTTGGGGTAACTTCGAATGGACAATCATATCTGAGTTGCGGTACTCACGAGGTCACCCTGTCTAATCTAACAGTGTCTAATACAACAGTGTCTAATCCAACAGACTTCTTGTACCACGCCTTGGATCCGTGCTGTCTAACCTTTTAAGTGTGATCGCCAATGTTTCGGGTCGATATCATCACTCTATTCCCCCAGATCTTTTCTGGGTATTTGACACAAAGCTTGCTCGCGAAAGCGATCGACAAAAAATTGGTAGAGATTTGCGTTCACGATTTACGCGAGTGGTCGGTCGACGAAAAACATCACAAAGTTGACGATCGTCCGTACGGCGGTGGACCTGGCATGCTCATTTGCGTCGAGCCTGTAATCCGGTGCGTAGAAGCAGTGGTCGCACTGGACCATCGGCCCGCACAAGTAATTCTGCTCACCCCGCAGGGAGAACGACTCGAGCAACGAGGCGTTGAACGGCTTGCTCAAATTGAGCGGCTCATCGTCCTTTGCGGACGATACGAGGGATTTGATCAGCGAGTCATCGACATCCTACAGCCCAAAGAGTTGAGCATCGGAGATTATGTGCTCAACGGCGGCGAGGTTGCAGCGATGGTGTTGGTGGACTCTACTATTCGAATGATTCCTGGAGTTCTCGGCGACGAGTTTAGCTCATGGGATGATTCTTTCTCCCGTGGCAACCGGTTGCTAGAATTTCCACAATACACTCGTCCGCCCGAATTTCGCGGACATCGCGTGCCTGATGTTCTAGTAAGCGGTGATCACAAAAAGATTGCCCAGTGGCGTCAAGAACAATCCCTTTTAAAGACAGAGCTTCGGCGCAAAGATCTGTTAGATCCGCCTGCTGATTTCAACACATAGAGAAAATCATGAAACCTACTTTTTCGACACCAGAACCCAAAGTGGTTTGGACTCATTTTTTCGATCTGGTCGCAACTCCGCGCCCCTCAAAAAACGAAGGCTTGGCGGTTGACTTCGTCGAAGCTTGGGCCAACAAACTAGGATATCGGTCGTGTCGAGATAAAGCCAACAACATCGTGGTCCATGTTCCGGCGACGACAAAGAGCAGCAAGGCCCCCATCATTCTGCAATCTCACGTCGACATAGTCTCGGTTACCAAAGAAGGCAACACGGTGGGTGCCGACGCGTCGGCAGGAAAAATACCACTGGAGCGCGGAGACTTTAACCCGTCCAACGAAAAGGTGTTGATCTCTAATCCCAATGGCGATTGGATCAACTCACCCTACACCACGCTCGGCGCTGATAACGGAATGGGGGTAGCCATGATGATGGCTGCCGCAGAACGTACCCATAGACCGATCGCCTTGGAATTGCTTTTTACTACAGACGAAGAGCAAGGCATGACGGGGGCAATAGGGATGGAGCCGGATAAGCTCGGTTTGTCAGGTAAGTATCTCGTGAACATCGATACAGAAGATGACGATGAAATCACCATCGGCGCTGCGGGCGGTCGCGATGTCGATCTGAGCTTCCCTACTGTTTGGGAAGCGACGGGTGATTTAGCATTCTACGCCATTCGACTCGATGGTCTCAAGGGGGGGCACTCGGGGGTGGAGATCAATCAAGGGCGTGCGAATGCCAATCGATTGCTCGCTAGGATTTTACAAAAGGTCTCGGGCTCTACTTCGATTCGCATTGCGGAATGGAAGGGTGGGAGTCGTCGAAACGCTATCCCCGACAAAAGTACCGCCATTGTAGCTATGCCAAAGTCGGAACTTTCGAGTGTCCAGGATGCATGTGCGAGCATGGTAGCAGAACTTAATAAGCTCTATGCCAATCGTGACAACTCGCTGCACCTAGAAGTCGCGGAAAATCAACCTACCGAACGCCATGCCCTTTCGGTCTCTTCGTCGGATACCTTTATTCAAATCCTTCAAGCGATTCCGACCGGTATTTGTGAAATGACCCCGGAAATTCCAGGACTCGTCGAGGCGTCTTGTAATATGGCCATCATCGAATTGCTTCCCGGGAACGTGGGTAAAGTGACTTGCAGCGTGCGCGGGACGACCCCCGAAGCCCTTAATGATGTTACTGCAAGCATTTTGGGCGTAGCCAGAATGACCAAGTCGGAGGTCAAGATTGCGGACGGTTACCCAGGATGGAAACCGCACCTCGATTCGCCTCTGTTGAAAGCCGCAATCGATACCTATACGTCGATGTTCGGCGAGTCACCTAAAGTTCATGCTATTCACGCGGGGCTCGAATGTGGTTTGCTGATCGAAAGGATGCCAGGTTTGCACGCGATCTCGATAGGCCCAACCATTAAGGGGAATCATGCGGTTGGAGAGCGAGTTTCGATTTCCTCTGTCTCCAAGTCGTACGACTACTTGATCAAGATGCTTGATGCGTTGAGCGAGTCCTAGAGTTTTTCAGGCTTGGGCTCGCCAATAACCAGGGTTGTAATCGAATGTGGAGGGATCATCAGCTCGTCCAACAGCGATTTTGCATGTAGGTCATGATTTTGATCCGTCGTGTAGACATCAATCTTTCGACGATCCAATTCAGTAACGCTCCCATCTAGTTCTAGGGTTAGCGACTGATCTAGTCCGGCTCCGTTAACAATCACCAACACCAAAGTCTTCGAATCGGGACTTTGGTAAGCGGAAACCATTAGGCCATTCCAATCATCGGGATTGGTGACTTGTGTTCGAACAAATTCAGGACGGATAAACCGACTGAAGTTTCCGAAGGCCCAAAAGGCTTTGGTTGTCTGGATTGAATCGCTCTCAAGCGTCGGCGAAACTTTCAGCAAGCCGTCTTTGTAATCGTATGGAGTAATCGCTAACCACCAATGCCATGCCGATACATGAAGACGGGTCAAATCACGATGCATCACCTTGGCCAGATGGATAGCAAACTCCATATCCGAGGCTTTATAACCTGGGCCGCCGAAAGATCTCGCTTTGCCGGGATCACCCAAAATACAAAATTCGCTCATCCAGATTTTCGCATTAGGCGAAACGTGCTTCACGTTTAGTAACGTTAAATCGCGAAGCATACCTAATCGATCGGGCCAAGCGTCAGAGAAGTATCCGTGCATAGAGATCTTGTTATGTAAAATGTCCCGCATCTCGGTGTCGCCCAAAAACTCATCGATATAGTTTCGATATCGCCCAACCTTTTTGCTATGCATTCCGGCTTGATAGATTTTTTTGTCAAAAGCGATTTTGTAGCTGTCGCTTAATGCCGCGGTATACTCAACGGACTCGGGCCCATCCACATGCACGTCTTTAGCCAATCCTGCGTTGTTCAATTCTGCATGGACGGCGCGGTATAGTTCTTTGATGTCATCAATGTTATACGGACATCCTTCCTGCGTCTTGCCTTGCCAATCCCAAGTCGGTTCATTGAGTGGACTGATGTAGTTGATAGGTACTCCGACGTTCGTACCTCGCAAATGTTGAATTACATCGACTAGCGACTTCGCGAAAGCATGTCGATGCTTTGGATCTAAGTTACTAGAGCCGACGTCGATTCCATCGTTCGGATGAGTGAGTCCGTTTTTGGTAGCCCAATGAGGTGGACTATTGGCAAATGCTATAAAATCCTTGACTCCGCGCTGGTGTGCCTCTCTCAGTATTCGCACTTGACCGCTCTGTTGGCTTCCGTCTAGCGGGCCATAAGGGGACTTTACAAAAAGCTCTCCGCGTCGCAGGGGATCTGGAATCAAACTCTCTTTCCCTTGATCCGCACTTCCGGCTCCAATATTGAACCTCCATGCGGACAGACCAATTCCGTCTTCAACAGAAAACAACAGGTCAGCCAGTTCATCGATGGCTTGATTGTTCGATTCTCGACTCCATTTCTTGATCATTGGATTTACGGTCCAAGCGTCGGAGGCTCCGAAACCGTCTATAGATTGATAGGTGACGTTGGTGTCGATCTTTAATGTCGTTTGAGCAAAAGCGGAAGGATTTCCAGGGGAAAACCATACGGAAATCAAAATTGACGCAATCCTAATGCACTTTAAAACCATCGTCTGTTTTCATCCAAATCTAATGCTCGTGACTCGAGGGACAACCGCCTGGATCCACGAAAAATAACGGCAAAACATGTCTTAAGGCTAGGTAGCAAACCTCAGTTAAAGTTTGTTATTCACCGAACAAGTTCCGTGGTTGTTTGTTGACCTGCCTTAGGTCACAATACCCTTTGCCTTAATGTAATCGGTCGTAGACTCTTTACTAAGCCTGCGATTTTGTTTTCCTCTCACCTCAACCCTCGGAGCCATCATGCGACGACTTATTGGTCGAATTTTTCTTTCCTGTGCTCTTGCCGCTTCTCCTGCCTTGTTGATCACCTCGGCGTCTTACGCTCAAACGATCACCGACCCTGCCAAAGCGGGGATTGATTATGAAATTCAAGGCGAGTACGCCGGACGCCTTCAAATCGGTGATTTGGATGAAACCTGGGGGGCTCAAGTCATCGCACTAGGTGATGGAAAATTCGAAGTTGTCGGTTTCAAGGGTGGTTTACCTGGAGACGGTTGGCTCCGAGGTGACGAAACCAACCGCGGGGAGGGGACAGTTCAAGGAGACTTCCTTTATGTGGACGGAGAGAATTTTGAACTCAAGATCGGCAAAGGGAAAATGGAGGTCATTGCAGAAGACCGCGTTGTAGTCACTTTGGAAAAAGTGGAACGCAAAAGCCCGACTCTGGGACTCAAACCACCTCAAGGAGCAAAGGTCCTGTTTGATGGTTCCAATGTTGACCAATGGGTGAACGGAAAGCTTGTTGACGCCAAGTACCTCGGCGCAACCAATGTCTCGTCGAAGCTGGCCCTGAAAGACCACACTTTGCACATCGAGTTTCGCACTCCGTTTATGCCTAAGGATCGCGGACAAGCTCGTGGAAACAGCGGAGTCTATATCCAGGGCCGCTATGAACTCCAGGTTCTCGATTCATTCGGACTCGACGGTGCAGACAACGAGTGCGGTGGCATCTACTCGATCAAAAAGCCAAAGGTGAACATGTGTTTTCCACCTTTAGCGTGGCAAACGTACGACATTGAATTCAAAGCAGCTCGTTACGAAAACGATAAAAAAGTTACGAATGCGCGTGTTACGATAAAGCACAACGGAGTTGTTATCCACGACAATCTCGAACTTACGCATGGTACCCCGGGCAATAAACCAGAGGGACCAAGCCCTGAGGCGCTTTTCCTGCAGGATCACGGAAATCCTGTGGTGTTTCAAAATGTTTGGGTCGTCACAAACGACTAATCGCAACGCGTCAAGCTAGCGATTCGCAGTCGATGGCTATGAATTAGGGACCAGTGCATCTCGCAGGACAATCGCCGAGATGGCTGGTCTCTCGCCATTTCATGGTTTCCGTTTTTTATCATTTGGAAAATGTACATTATGATTCACAGAAAATCCTTCGTCCTTTTGCTCAGTTTATTACCGTCTTTCTTTGGTTTCGTTTGCGTTCTTGGACAGGAGCAAACATCTCAAACGAGCTTGGCTAATCCCAAATCCAACGACGATATGGCGGGCGAGGGGCCTGTCCGACGATACGATTGGTTCGTCAATCTTTGGAATCAGAAACGAAAGCAGTGGGCCGAACGAGTACAACAGGATACGGGAGCCATTGTATTCTTTGGGGATTCGATTACCCAAGGTTGGGGAGATGACTTTCAAGGGAAATTCCCTGGGATGAAACTTGCCAATCGCGGTATCAGTGGCGACACAACGCGTGGAATGCTTTACCGATTGGATGCTGATGTTTTGTCGCTCAAACCCAAGGGAATAGTAATGCTCATGGGGACGAATGATCTAGAAGAAAAAGCAGAACCCAGCATGGTTCGCAACAATGTCGAGTTGATGATTAAGCGGATCAATGAAAGCAACCCCAAGATGCCGATTGTACTTTGCTTAGTTTTTCCTGCATCGGAACAGAAAGCTCGTCCCGCCAGCAAGATCAAGGCTATTAACGAATTACTGACAAAACTCTCGTCGCAATTCGATAATGTGACTTTGGTCGACACGTGGACCGTATTCGCCAACGAGCAGGGAGACGCTAAACCGGAGGAATTTCCGGACTTGTTACACCCGAATGAAGCTGGCTACGCAAAGTGGAGAAAAGCCCTGTCTGCGTCGTTTCAAAAGCTCGGTTGGGAATAGTCCGGGCCGAGCCTTAGTAAAGCTGGTAGCCATCATTGCGTTAGTGATCGGTATCGAATATTTGAACATTGAACCAGTGATACTCAAATGCGGCTACGGTTTTCGAGCCGCAGAGATGATTTCAGCGGGAGGTAGCTCTTCTGGGAGTGGAATTGATTCAACTCCATTCCCAGGCGGACACCCTTGGCTTACCAGGCGAGCTAGCCGCCGAACTCTCGCACTAGGCTCGCAGGGACATCCGCGTTCATCAAATTGATAACCCATTTGATAGATCTTGTTTGCAATCGCGGGCGTGCAAAAACCTCCGCAGCTAGTACCGCAGGTTGTGCAAAACTCGCTGGCCTGCGACTTCTTGAAATCAGGTTTGCAGCATTTTTCGTTCGCCTCCAAAATTGCTTGCAACGTTGCTGCTCGTACCGATTCGGATGCATCATCGAGCGCTGCCAAAATAGCCTCTTCAATCTTAGGATCGGAGCTCGCTGCTGCCGCGACTAAATAAGTTACCGCTTTAATCTTAGCAGGCGCTGCAGCTTCGGCCGTCTGGTGCTCCGCTGCTGCCGCCACGGCTGGCGATGGACTTGTTAAACAAGCAGGATCACCTAATGCCATTGGTATAGCCGTGGCTGGGTGTGGTTCAAGTGCCGGTATGTAGTGACTGGCTCTCAATCTGGCACGATAGGCTAAATTGCGTGCGCCTCCCCAAGCGGTATTTAGGCCCAGATACCGTGGCAACGTCATGGGTGTTGCTGGAGTGGCTGTGACTGGGCCCGGCGGGGGAACAGCACATCCTGTAGCGAGAACGATAAAGCCTAGAAAACAAATCAAAGAAGTTAGATTTCCATTTTTGGCCATCACAACCTCATGCGACTTTAGGAACAAGAAGATTGATTTCATTTTTTTTCACCGACTGTAATAGAGCAATCAGCCGGACCAACCAAAGCATCTACCACGATGGGGGTGCGTTGTACTAAGCGTGTTCCTCTGAGGATTACATTAGATTCTACAATGTATTTTCCAGAGGGAATTCCTCGAAAGAGGAACGTGCCTCTCTCATCGGACACGGTCGTCGCAATAACCTCAAGCTCCGAGTTTGCAGCAGGCGACTCTGATTGCTTATCGATCTTCTGTTCTACTTCTAATCCTAATGTTAGTTTTGCTCCGGGCATCAATTTGTAATCAGAAATCAACCTACCACGAACAATGGTCACGGCGGAGGCAATTTGTTGTTGGTAAGCTGCTTCTGCTGTTATGGCGATGTTGAGAGAATAGGTTTCACTGATGTTGCCAGCACGATCACGCGATCTGATCAATAGCGTGTTGTAACCGGGAAGAATCGTGGCTGTGGGAAGGGTCAAAATCCAACGATTGCTTTGGTTGGAAAGTGCAGGAACCATGGTCATGCGATCATGAAATTCCGTCTCGCCCGTTACCGACCACCCTCCCTCGACTAAATCAACACCCGATAGATCAGCGTCATCGGTTACTACCTCGATTGTAAGTGGCTTGCCGAGGAGTATAGGTCCTGCTGACTGAACTTGGACAGACCGAATTTCTGGTTTCTTTTTATCGAAGATCAATTGTGGTCCATGCGAATAGATCGTCTCCCCAGAGCGAATAACTTTTGCGAGGATGGCTCCCTTTCGATTCCATTCGAACTCTATAGGAATCGATGCTTGGATCGATCCTATTAGCGATTCCAAAATCATATCTCCTTTCGCATTAACTCCATGGAATACGGTTTGATGAGACTTGGTATCCCGAACCTCGACAACGGACTCCCCATCAAGTGTCCGATCAAGGTTTTGATCGATGCCAATATGGATTCGGTCACGGCTCGCCTCAAATGTAGATTCATTGATGCAAAGGTCCATTTCCATAGGAACATGCGTCGCATCTGTTCCTATCACGTTGGAGTCTCCTGCGATTCGAATTGTAGCCCCCACGAAACTGCTTTCGGGTTCGTAGTTTCCTGATCGATCGCGATCGATTTCGAATACGAAAGCCGATCGCCAATTGTCGATGGCAATACTGACCAGGAGATTTCTTGACATGGATGCGGCTGTGCTTATTCGAATACTCTTCTTATTCAAACTCGAATCGAGCACACACTGAGGAGTCGCCAACAGTCGACCGGCACCTAAGTCCCATAACTCACACTGCGCGTTTACACCAGTGATTGGAAAATCGCTCTCGTGAGCTGAGGAGAACACCACCTCCAGCATTTGGCTTCCGGAATGATTGGTCACCGAGGCGTGTATGAACTGCCTCGGATTAATCGCCTTGGTTTTTACAATCGTGTATTGCACGTGCTTCGTAGTCTCATTGGTCGATTCCAAAATGAGTTCTCGAAAACTCCTGTCAGAAAGATTTGCAAAATTGGAGTCGGGTAAGAACACGACCGTTTCCATCTGGCCTGGTTTGTAGAGGCGAGGAATTGTGATCGCAGCCACGGGCATTACTCCAAAGGAATATAGGGCCTGCATCGCCTTGGATTGGTCGAGCACTCCATGCAAAGGGAATGTTCTATCGGATTGATTTAACAAAACTCTGTGAGAAATCACTGCCTCATGGAAATCGAGATACTTCGTAACTATCCTCATCTGATTTTTCTGATTGGCAGCAAAAACTGGCTCTAAAACGTGTCCGTGATCGCTACCGAAATCAGAAGCGATCTGGTCGAATTCTTGAGATTCGTTTTGTAGCCCAACGCTAAGCATCGGCGGTAAAAGTTTTTCAGATTCCAAAACGACACGTCTCTTCTGCCCGCCATGTGTCACATAGAAGATTACAGGTGATTTCACCGTTAAGCTATTCCGTTTCCTAACGGAAATGGGGAAACTGGCTGGTCTTATATGCCCATCCCAAATCTGCAACGGAAGGCTCGTTCCATTGGGGAGCATTTTTCCTCCAAAGAGTAATTGCAAACGCGATTCATCATACTCCGATGAAACAAATGCTTGGGAATGTTTCGTGGATTCAAGCTGAATTCCTATCACACCTTCGACTTGGTCCTTTGTTGAAAAATCCAATTTGAGCGGTGCCTCTATGCGAATGGTGTTGTCAAAGCTCTTGACGACACGGTCCAAAGTTTGTTCGGAAGCGAATTGTGTCGCGACCTTGTACCAAGATGTAGACGAGGAGGCAAGCAAATCGGCCTCCCACGTTTGAGCGCCCTGTGCTGCATTTGATATTCGTTGCAAATTGAACGAAGCTAAGGTTTCGATCATGCGTTTAGGATCAAAGCTATGAAGATTACACTCGTTGTGGAACTCATGTTTGGCTATTAGGAACGAACTAGAACGAGTGGCATTCTTCGCATTTGGTTGACTAAGCGTGTCCGTTGAGTGATCGCGATTTAGCTCATCCCCAAAATGCTGGTAAATCTTCATGGCTTGTGAAACGAAATCGAACTTAGTACTAGTAAGCGACGAAAAGGATTTTCCGGAGTGCCAATCTGCCTTTCTGTCGTTCTCTCTCGAAACATTTGATTCTGCGTTATTTGACTTGAAGTGGAATTCAGTCCAAACATTTCTGTATCGTTTGAGGACTTCTTCATCGCTAGCAACATCTCCATCCGGTTTTAGCTGCGGAGCGGGAAACGAAAAATACTCCAGATTCAGGATCTCGCTGTAATACGATGCGATAGATTTCGTTTGTTGGCTACGAAATTCTAAAAACTCTGAATAACACGCATCCAACTTCGCTTGGACGAGCCTGAGTGAGTGCATACCTTTTTTGGACCAGTCGGGCTCACTTTTGTCGAATAACAAACGCTCTGTGGCAATCAGTAACTGGCTTGCCTCCACAATCTTGGAGCCGAATTGCTGAGTAATGAGCGGGTCGGAGGTCAGTCGTAGTTCCATCAATTTGGCTCTGATCAGTTCCGTCAGCATCGTGGTCTCGAGGCCTTCTCGACCTAAAACAGTTTCAATCCAACGATATTCGAAGAAATCCGACTGCTGGTCAGCACTAAGCTCCAAAAGCCCCATGTGCAATGGATTGTTCGTTGGGCTAGGCGATTCCAGCAATTCCCGCAGCTTGGCAAGCCATTCGATTTCGGATTTTTTTAATGGAGCAGCTAAACCGTACGATGAGAGAACGGCCCTCGATACAATCGAGTTGATTTGGGGACCTCGCGAATCGACCCTGTCCATAAAATAGGAGGTTAACCACTTTGGTACACGGTCAGTATACGATTTAGAATCCCATGCGTCCCGCAGCGACTGCACGACTAATTGCATTCCTTCTTGATTCAGCGAATTGGGCGCTAGTTCATATGCGGTCCGAAGTAGGAAGTAATTTTTCTCAAGAAAGGAATATGCCACGGGATGCAACGAAGTATAGGTTTGTGGCGGCGGAATCGAAATCCATGGCAAACCTTCATCTACATTTCTTTCTCGAGTCCGCTTTAATAGATTTTGGTAGTCCTCCAAAGTCTTGCGGAATGCGACCTTGGGGGGGAGACTCTCAGTGACGATGTCATCATTTGCTAGCGGTTTCTCATCCGTTTCCGGGAACTTATTCCACGTCGAAAAGGAGATAAGGAGATCGTTCAGAGGCCAATCGGGACCGCATAACCATTCCGATTGAGCTTGGTAAACAGTACGTTTTTGTTCGCTTGATACTCTTTTGCTTAGTGTCTCTTGGAAAGCGTGGACCTCAGTTTTTTGTTTCCGCGAAAAAAATTCGACGGCCGCGATGAATTGCGAGGAGCATTCTGATTGCTGAGGAAGAATGGGGCGTTCCCAAGTGAGATCAGAGGGTAGGCCAAGCTCGTGCCATCGAGGCATACGATTGATGCTCAATTGAATTGCAGTAGGGACGCGACCTGCATTGCGTAATGCACCATCAATTTGCATTTGAGCTTGGTCGAAGCTATGAGAGGCTGCTAACGAAAGTGGTCCTTTTAAATCAGGCATGGATAGGTCAAGTACAACGATACCAATAGAAGCGTCACAGCCTTTAATCGCCTCAATGAGATGGCAAATTTCGGTAGCGTGCGTTGGCATACCTGCCTGTTTAGAAGAATCAAGTACCGCAGCTTTATCGCTGGCTACTGATAGGATACCCGAATAATAGATAATTAGAGGTGAGCCTCGAAAACTTCTTTTCTTAAGTTCCTCAATAAATTTCTCCGGTGAAATGACGTGTTCGTAAACGCAATTGGGATGGGACGATAACTCTTGAGCTGTACGCTTGGCTGAGGTGGCGGAAAATAGTCTTGGCAGATCGATCCAGCAATCTTCCTCCGGGTGAATCGAGGCGGCCTTAACGGTTGGTCCGATAACAAATATGTGGGCTGATGGCTTCGTGACGGTTTTGTAGACTAAGCCAACGTAAAGTGTTGCTGAAAACAAAAACACGAGAGCGATCGCTCCCAATCCCAGGAAACGAGGAGATATATGTGACGTTTTACGCCACGATTGATACTGAACCGTCAATTTGTCCTCGTGTGAATTCAGCATAAAATTCATCCACCAATTTGAACGGTAGGGCAACCGAGCACAATTTTGCCACCATGCGCACAAGCATCTCCTTCTCGCACAGCGGGCTTTCCGCCGATCATGACCGTTGCTGACCCCTTTACGATCTCGTCAGTTGGGCCGACGCATCGACACTGATCACCTTGTACTGAGGCTGGTTGTCCAGCGATGAGTACGGTGGGGATTCCTGGTCCAACAATAGGGCCGCCCACATGAGGGATAGGTGGGACACCCGGATCAAGAGCCATACACACGTGTAGATCGTTAATTCTTGCCGCAGGAGGCATCAAACGGATCCTCCTGTTGTTGGTTCAGATAAGCTTGACTGAAGTAGTTTTAGCCCCTTTTCAATACAAATCCGCCGAAACGGTTCCGCCTTAACCGACGCGGTTGCCAATTGTAATGATGCAATAACACTGGCAACGATCATCGATAAAGTTGGAGCAGCGCACCAAGATTTTGACGAGTCCGCATTTGGTTCTACCCATGAGACAGCAGCCAAAAGGTGGGTCCACGGATTCGAGTTGTCGTTCCAGTTTACAATGGCAGATATTTCGCGCCTCGATACACTCATCGGATCCGATTGCCATTGTCGGAGTCGCATTCGCGTATTCGGTTCGATGTTGATACCGCTGGTATCTAACATATCGATGCACCAGTCTATTAGTTGTTTTAACGGCAACATGCCTGCTAGCCCGCGCACCGCATCTTCGAGAAGATCTTGGCTTACCAATTTGTCGATAGCAATTTGAGGGTGCTCCACAGAGAGGAATAGTGATGTCGCCATTTCTGACATCAAGACTTGTTGTGGAACCGAAGCATAATTAAACCAGAGTTGCGAATCGTCATCGCAAACTGCATCCGCCGGACTCAACGAAGGATGATCAGACGCTTTTCCAGCGTCGGCTTGGGCAGGATGATGCGAGGGTGTGAGAAAGGTTACTACAATCGGATAATTTTGCAGATGGAACGAATCACTCGTTTGGATTGCGATTGAATTTGTCTTTTTATTTAGATTCCGTAAATCTGTATCGAGGTCTGCTTCTACCAAGAGTATGTGTTCGAGGTGTAAAGTACAGCACACTCTCGGTTCTTCCGTAAAAGAAGGCAACACGAAATCGCACCACGGAGAGTTGCCTAATACAGCTTTCTCGCCGCTTCGCAAGTACCACGTAAGTTGCGTGCATTCCTGTTCGTAAGTTATGGAAACAACCATTGTTTTTGCTCGTAGAATCGAAATTTAAAGCGTTTTCAGTGCTTTAGTTGATTTTCACCATCGCTCCTTTTACAACCGTTTCGCCTGGGCTTTCAAGATTGAGAGCGGACTGTCCCGAAATCTTCATGGTCGCGTCGGCTTTAGCTGTTACATTTGTGCCTTGTGATGTCAAGTCGCCTGTCGCTTTGAGAGTGATTGCAGGCGCACTTATCACCACACCCTGTGGCGTAATTTGAATCTGTGAATCACCGCACTTCAGAGTAATCCCCGAGGCCGCTTCTAAAGAGTAGGTTCCACCTCCGCTACCCAAGCCAACTTTAATGGACTCGTTGTTATAGATCTCAACAGTCCGATTGCCGGGCGATTTTTTATCGAAGCCTATCTTTAGAGAGTCATTGTTTTCCACAACTCTTTGGAAATCGAATTCACTATGAAAGTAGATTAGCTCTTTCCCAAGTGTGTCATCGAACGAAAGCTCGTGAAAGGTTGTGTTGTCGCCACCCTTCGTACTTCTCGTTCGAAATACTGTTTTTGCTTGCGAGTCTGGCAGTGTATAAGGAGGTTTTCTTGCTGAATTGTGTACGCGCCCGGTTACCAGTGGCTGATCGGGATCACCGTTGACAAATTCGACAATTACTTCTTCGCCGATTCGGGGTAATGAAAAGGCTCCCCACGTATTTCCTGTCCAAAGTTGTGCTACCCTAACCCAGCAGGAGCTTTTCTCATCATTGGTTCCCAAACGATCCCAAGGGAACTGAATTTTGACTCTACCAAGCGAATCGGTCCAGATTTCTTCCCCCGCTTTACCGGTTACCGTTGCGATTTGAGGACCGCACACGCGAGGCTTTGGAACACGCTCTTCGAGGCGAAAGGGAATATTCTTTGACTGACATGTCAAGGTGTTAGAAATTTCAAATTGACTAACCTGACCTGTTGCCCAGCCTCGGTCAAAAAAGGTTAGCGCTGAGGCAACTACAAGGTACTCTTCATTCAGATTAGCCGTTTTATGGTCAGCCAATTTAAAAGTATAGCCTGCTCGAATACCTTTGGTGTTTCCCGAGAGTGTTACTTGTTCTCGTTGAGCGTCGATAGCCTCCATCCTGATTTGCGCGGCCTTTTGTCCCGCATCAACGGTTTTGTGCCGTCCGGGGAAATCGTAGCGTTCCATCGGGGTTTCTACCGCTGAACTTATCTTGACCGCCACCAGTGCCAGACTTGGTTTTTCGTAATCGTAATCTCCCAGAGAGATTTTTCCGGTCCCATAGTTCACTGTCTTGCTAAGGTTGCTCAAGAACTCATCGGAACCAGGATGTATCTTGTATCGGTAAGAGACGGTTTCATAACCTTTGGCGGGACTATGAGCCGATACGTCGTCAGCTAATGTTAGGATGTGCGAGTTGTCGTGATGTGAGAAGAAATAATAGATTCCCTCTTCTTCAAAAAGTCGTTGCAGGAACGCCTGATCGGTTTCACCAAATTGAACGCAATAGCTGCGTGGCACATAGGTTTGAGTAGTTTTGTTCAGGAGATTTTGTTTAATTTTTCTTTCATCGAAAATCTTCTCCGCGATCTCGATGGTCGACATATCCTGGAAGACGCGGTAGCCGCCAGAAAAATTAAGTAATTCGAGACAGGATCCAATCTGCAGCCTGTATTGGAAATGGTTACCGTGTGTTCCTAGATTTTCGGCCCGGTAGACAAATCCATTCAGGAAAGTACCTGCTTCATCATTGGTCGCGAACGAAATCGTCACGCTTTGCTGGAGGATCGACGTTAGATCGAGATTCTCTTCGTCACTAATCAAATGAACGATCCCAGAGAAACCTTCACCGAGTGCTTCTGTCCAAGTTAAGGACTCGATACCTTTGATCATGTCACCAAAGGAAGACTTGATCCGAATCGTGCGTCCAGCTTCAGATTTTGTCATGCGGCTTTCCTCGACGAACTCAAATGTTCCTGCTGAGGCTTAGGTCCGTTAACCTCAGACCGCAAATCGAATGAATAATCGTCTCGGACAGAAGTTAACTCCCGGCTACCAATCCAAGCGTTACGGCCTAATTGGCCAATTTTACCCAGCAAAACGGCATCTGATTCCTTTCTCTGCAACGAAACTGTTACACGAGCATCCATAGCAAGTCCGGAGTGACCGCGAACGAGATCTCGCAACATGTTTCTCGCATCGGTCCCTGGCAGAAATTGGCTAAATCTGCCGTGATCGACTGGTCCTAGTTTAATATCAATATTGCTTAGTCGATCAGGGACTTTCTCACCTAATACACAGGATCTACCAATCTGATTGTTATGCAGAAAACTCGATCGTTCACGTGGAGGTAACGGCAACCATCGTAATGCAAACGGTTGCACCTGAGTCTTGATTTTCAATACACCCTGTATAATCGATTCAAGCCCCTCTCGATTTCGGCGCATACCTGTAAGATGACCTGAGAAGAATATCTTGCTTGAATCACTCACTGCATCCCGATCCCACCCGCTTCGATAGCCAATCCCAACGAGGGAGGCGAGATACGATTGCCAGCGATCATCATCTGGTCGATCGTTCTGAATAACCGCGCGAGAGGAGCTCCATGCTCGATAGAAAAGCATAGCGATTCTATGGTGAAACAAGTCTAGAAAAGATTGCAATGCGTTATCGCCGGCGTGTCTGGCGCGATTTCTGATTAGCTCAGATAGATGCAAAGGCAAAGGGCCGCCAGAACCTATCAAACCAATAAAGCGCTGTTCAAGCTCAGTGAGGCCTGATTCGTTACGTTCGATCTTGGAAACCGTGTGGGGAGCAAAACCCAATTCAGGAGATTGCTTAACCCGTACCGGTTCTCGTGTGGGACTTAATGCATGTCCAAGACGAGGAAAAGCGTTATTGGCAATCTCAATGTCTCGCATCGCTTGGAAAAAGGAATAACGAGTTGCATCGATAGATGGCACAGTCCTCACGCTGCCCTCCTCGTCAGCAACGTCAACTTCACTTAATTCCTTGTCTTGCATCATTCTTGCCACTCGGGGCTGGTTGTAACTTTTATTCTATTAAAAACGAGACAATTATTTCATAATACGGGAGCGGTACCCATACGTACTGGCCATTCATGTACCAAACCTCTCTGAGTCGTGATCAATTTGGTCCGCGTAAAGCTATTCAACGATACGTATCTTGCAACAAACTCTTCCAAGACGGCGCTTAGCAGAAAAGCCCCCCCACCATCAAATGCACCTTCGTCTAATGTAAGTTCGACCTCAACTCCGCGCGCGAAAGTTAATGGGCCGCTCATCGGTATACGAGCCACGGTGGATTCGTGACGCACGCTTTTAATCCCATCGAATCGTAGTCGCGTATTTTCCTGATGCGAGTAAAGACGTAACAATTCGCGAAGTGTTGCTGCACTACCATCTATAGAATTTTCAAGCGAGGTATAGTGAGGATTTAAATGATTTATCAATCGCCAGGCTACTTCACCATCGTCACTCACCAGCGGCAATCCGGGAGGCGTTGGGGACTGAATACATTCGAGTTTCGTAATAGGGGCTGCACCTTCGAATTGAAACGCATTTCGCCATCCGCGAGCAGGGGGTAAAAGCGAAAGATCTCTTTGAGTACAGTAAACTGTGCTGGATAGTTGGTGGTAGTCTTGTCGCGATGGATATTGCGATGCGTCGGTCAGACTCACAAAAACCTCGGTCCCGTCATAAGAACTTCTTGATTCGAAATTACTAGCCCCCGACAACAATCTCGGTCTCCGTTCCACCGAGAAATAGAGAGGGGCCTTTGATTCGGTATTCGATGAACGACTGGGAGCATAAACGGACAGGCACTCTGTTTCGATCGGGGATGAGGTCATGTGGGCCGCCATGGATTCAATGCCCCAGACCTCGTAGTCGAGAGGTCGACTGCGATCGACCACCAAATGATGCTCGTGTTGCGAGTGATCTAAAATGATTCGGTCCGTGCGTTTTTTGAAAAGATTTACAGCAGGTACGCAGTGTAAAGCTACGTGTTCTGCATTGGTCCGTTCGATCGCGCGCCCCGGGATTGAATTGATTCCGAATAGCACATGCAGTCGACGACTCTGAATAGTTCGCAAGTGTTTACGCAGGTTGCGAATCTCTACGAATAAAAACTTTTCCAGCATGACGTGATACTCTTGCAACAATCGATAACCGGAAAACGACCGCGGTTCGCTCGGAAACAATTGTTCACTAAGTTCAAAACTAGGAGTGTGGAGGCTTTTGTCCTCGAGGAGGTGCCAACCTTGCCGATCTAGATTTCTTAAGTCTTGATCACCGGCTACGGCAATAAGCTCAGTGTGAGCAACGCATGATTCGAAGAGTTGGTGCGCGACTTCGGACCCACGAAAATGTAATCTCAGTCGATCGAGTGTGAGATCACACCAGTTCGCAGGTAGCGTTGTCTCCAATTCAAGATGCACGAGACCGCGAATCGAGGAACGGTCAAACAAGTTTGGGAGTGGGAGCGAAAACACGGATTCTCGCGATACAAATCGAGCGTTTCGAATCTTGATCGGCCAAAGTTCGATGGATGCTGTTGTGTCAAACCGCACTCCCGTTTGCTGCCTTTCAACTGGAGATGCTACCAATCTCGCTCCCTTATCGATCTTATACCCCTGTATCAAAGAACCTTCGTTCGCCGACGGCTCAAACTGAAACATCGCAACCGAAGGGATCGGTCGTACATAATGAGGAAAGACTGCCTCAAAAAAGCCCCTTAAGAATTGTGGGTATTCTGCATCCAAGCGTCTGCTAATGCGAGTGGTTAAAAAGGCGAATCCCTCTAGCAGTCGCTCTACAAATGGATCGCTACACTGAAATTGATCCATGCCTAGACGGCCGGCCAAATTCGGATGACGCAACGCAAACTCACCCCCCATTTCACGGAGGTACGCCAACTCGCGATCGTACTGCTCTAAGAATAACGCATCCATGCTTGGTTGTTCGATTTCGCTGTTGAAGTTAGGTCAATCCGTCCTGGTGTTTGTTGACTGAATCAGGCCTGTCTCGGAATCCATGTGCAAGGTCATACTCAAAGCTATCCATTGGCCTGCACCCATGTAATCACCGTCGATAGCTATAGCTATGGATAGTCGATGTGGATTTATCTCCTCGGCGTAGGCCTTTACAACGAGAGTGTCCTGTCGAACACGAGGCTCGAATCGGCAGATTGCTAGTCGTACTGCATTTTCGATCTGGGGCGCATCGGCGTTAGTTAGCATCCGTCCAGAAGTCACATGCACCCCATAATTTAGGATGCTCCTCTCGACATTTTTCCAACGACCTAAATCCTCGACCGCAGAATACGAAGTGGAATTCAGCAACCACTCGATATCCCTCTTGATGCCCACCTCCAAATCGACCTCGGGCTGCTCGCCTCGTTGCAAAGTCGTCTCGGCAATCGAATGCGCGGGACAATCCGACAAACGATCGAGCAAGCTTATCTGTCCCGAGGGCTGTTTGCCGATACGATTGCTAGCCATATCTAGACCGTGCCCTTATTGGAATGCAATCCCCGCGCTGGATCGTCTTTTCTGGTCGAATGATCCAGCCTATCCGTTAATGCTTATGTCGGCAGCCCAGTCGTAAAAATGAGTCCAGTTCCCGTAACCACTAAAAAAAGCTCAGAAATCACAATCAGTGTGATGCTCCGTTCGCATGGCAAGAATGCAAGCGTTTAAAGCGTTGGTGCTCTTTGTAAAAGGATGCGCACGCCGAAAAGACAGCTAAATCGCGTCGGGACCTCGTTCGCCGGTGCGAATTCGAATGCAATCGTCCATGGGAACGACAAAGATTTTACCATCGCCAATTTGGCCTTTTTCCCCTTCTCTAGCACCAGCGAGAATGGCGTTGATGGTAGGTTCCACGAATTCATCATTGACCGCGATTTGCAATTGAACTTTCCGAACGAGGTTGATTGACATGTCTTGACCGCGAAATGCAGACTTTTGTCCTCGTTGTCGCCCAAAACCCAAACAATCGAGCACTGTTAGTCGGAACACTTCGACCTCCGTTAGGGCCTCTTTGACCTCTTCAAGCTTCGTTGGTTGGATTATTGCAATAATGAGCTTCACGGTTCTGTCCGAATCGAGGTTAGTTCGAGAAAAAAGAGTCAGGAAGTTGCCTTTGATAATAGGTTTCGATTCCAAGTCGAAAAGGATACACACTCCAGTCTCATGGCTGTATTCTTATGCAACGATCGCAGCAATCAACCCATACAACGCGAAAATCGCGGTGAATATAAGGTTTGCAGTTCCGAGCCCGATTCCTATCCAAACAATATTACGCTGTTCCGCGCTTGATTCGCCGCGTTTGATCCGACCCAATTCCGATATGCCTAGTCCGATTGTAAGCATCGCGCAAATTGGTGCGAACACAATAGTCACACATAAAAGCCACGAAGAGATACCCAATATTAATACCGCTGTCGCTCGACCTCGTCCTACTACGACTGACTGGTTGGCAGGGATATCTACTCGGCCAATTTGATCTCCATACACGTTTACATTGGAATATCGCGACGAAGAAACATGCGTCGTGGGCAGGTCGGGACTGGTATCAGCAGCAAGTTTCCATGATGAGAATTCGATGAATTCAACGCCTGTTTGCAACCGGATCTGACAAGACTCGTTCACCCTCCCCTGGGCTTCCCACGCCAAAATGGTAATGCGATCCACGGGGCCAAACTCTTGGCCGCCGGGGATGCGAACATAGTATAGATCCATCCCAGGTTTCGATTCATTCATGGGCTGTAGTGAACAACGTCTTAGGGATGCAAGTGTGGATGAAGATAAACAAACGACTTGCCCAACCGACCACCGTAGTTGCCAGCGCTGACACTATGGATTCCATCGACGGTAAGTGCAGCTTCGATCGAAGCGTAAGTTGCCGCAGCGACTTGTTCAAGAGTCGAGCCGTTGATAATGATTTCCATGATCGAAACCACTCCCTCAGGGACCAAGGATCGTTCGCCTAGCTTTTCTTTTAGGGTAGGGCAGTATTCTGCAAACGTGCTTGCAATGAGAAATTTATAGCTGCTTCCCGCCTTGCTCGCGCTGGCGGCTACACCGCCGGGAAATGTCGTAATAACATCGGGATGTTTGTCTGCCGCTTGTGCTGCCCTCTCAGCTGCCAAGATAGCGGCGTCCTCGGAAAAACCTAGAAACCAAAGATTGCCCCCCATGATTCCGTCAGCATATCCGAACCGACGGCTTAAAAAGAACTCGCCGCCGAGGGTGGGTATGGTCCATCCTTTTTGCTGAAACATTTCCGTTCGGCGTTGATGCCCATCGCCGAAGAACGCAATCTTACGACCAAGCTTAAAGTAGGGATCGGTTTCTAATGCGTTAAAGCATCGCGTCGTTGGACAAGTCAGAACGTTTTGGCTCAGTCGCGCTAGCATCACTCGTTCCAAGTGCTCAGCGCGATCCTTGCGGAATCGCGGCACGTGAAACTGCAAATATGCACCCACGCGTCCATCTGGTGTCTCCTGACCTGGTGAATGTCCGTCGACAACCTGTTCAATCCCTGCTTCGCAATCGCATAAAATCGTACTACTCGCATGACCCGTTGCCGCATGACAAGCCGCCATGAGCCATTTCTCATCCCGTGCCGTCACCAAAACGCGGCCGTATAAACTACGAAATGCCTCAGCGTACGTGTCGACCACTAAAGACTGCCACTTTGGGTTATCGATCCAAGGTTGATACGTCATAGTAATTTATTGAAAACGCGGAATAGAAAGGTAGAACGGAAGCTATGTCCAGGATTGTACCGAATCCTCGTTTTCTTGCTGATCATTACGTTGGATTTTTTCTACCAAGCCGTTCTACAAAACCAGCAACATTTCGCGAACTCGAATTTTCCATAAAACATGGTAGACTCACGGCAAACGGTACATGGCAAATCATCAGCGAATCAAGAGGCAATAATGCCATATCGATGGAAATGGAATCGATTCCTGCAGGCGGAACATACCGTCTCTTCTTGGGTTTTTGCCTTTGTTTTGTTAACTTTGCTTTCCTCCCTATCGCTAGCAGATGATTCGGGACCGAAGAAGCTAATTGTTCACATCGACGATGCGGGAATGTGCCATGCCGCCAACGTGGCAACCATTCGAGCTCTTGAAAGTGGTGCAGCCACCTCAACAAGCATCATGATGACATGCTCGTGGGCAAAGGAGTTTACGGATTACGCGAGGCAACATCCTGAATACTGCTACGGTGTGCATCTTACGCTCAACTCAGAATGGTTTGGGTATCGCTGGGGGCCTGTTGCTGGACGTGACAGAGTGCCGAGCCTTGTCGACCCCGATGGCTATTTGTGGAGAGGGGTAGCACAGGTTGCTGAGCATGCGAAGGCAAATGAAGTCGAGATCGAATTGCGTGCTCAGATCGAGCTTGCTAAACAACAGGGGGTTTCGATTAGTCACCTCGATACCCATATGGGTGCGGTCATGTCGAGGCTCGATATTGTTGACGTCTATGTAAAGTTGGCGATGGAATACGATCTACCATTGCTGTGGCTCCGCAGTATGAACGTTGATGAAGTAAAAGAGTATCCGCATTTTGCCGCTCGTATGAAGCAAACCGTTGAGCAAATGGATCTGCGCAAACTCCCCGTGCTTGATCATTTACTCCAGTTTTACGGTCCCGACGATTTGGTCGCGAGAGAAAAACTATACAGAGACGCAATCAATCAATTGCAAGTGGGAGTGAGTTTGCTGATCATCCATTCCGCTGTCGACGGTGCTGAATTGCAAGGGATAACCACGAGTCATAAACGTCGACATCAAGACTACGAGCTTTTCAGCCGCCCGGAGCAGAAAGAGAGAATGCTCAAAAAAGGAATCGAACTTACTAGTTGGAAGCAGTTGACCCAGGATTTGCGTCGAGAAGCATTGCGGGATTAAGTTTCTGTTTGCCCCAGTATCATTGACAAGTAGCTTCGTTTCTCGATGGCACCCAATTGCAGTTCTTCTGCCAATCTGAGTATTTCGTATTGAGCTGCTTCGATTTGATTTTCATCGGTTAACACTCGCTCAATTTCTGCGAAATCTCCAAGCTCTGCTACATGGTCTAAGGTTACTGTGATCGGGCCATCTTGCCGATTTAATTGAAATAGCTGTCTCGTTTTTTTTACTTGCTGGACTTTTTCAAATCCTAAACTCTCCCAAATCCGAAACCAACCATCAACGGTATTCGTAGCTAAGGACAACTCCGTTTCGGGGCGAATCTTTATAGGTCCTTCACGACGCTTGCCTTTGTATGTAATGAATGCCACTTCGTTAATCTGTCGAATTCGAAGCGCTTCATCAGTCGCTTTAAAGTCACGGCATGGGTGTCGGAGATAAGTGTCGCAATGCTGTTCCGTCTTAACGAAGACACCTCCCAAGGCGATGATTCTAGTTCGAGTTTCTTCAGGGGTTGGAGCGATGAATTTGCATTCCGCTTCGAGTGCTTGCATAGGATTTTCGAACCATTTACTTTTGCGAGAACAGATGAACTAAGGAAGGAAGCAGGAACAAGTTTCCTATCATGGAGCCAATCATGGAGATTGCAGCGGTGGTACCAAACACAACGGTTGGTAGAAAGTCGCTTGCTGCCAGCGAGCCAAAACCGAGAACTAACGCCATAGTTGCCAGTGTAACGGAAAGGCCGATCTCGGACTGGGCGCATTTAAGTGACTCCATAACGGTACGATTGGCTTTGCGTTCCATTTGAAAGCGATAAAGATAGTGCAAACTTGAATCGACGCTTATGCCGAGAGACACGGCAGCAATCATGGCGGCCCCGAGATTAATGGGGGTATCCGTCCAACCAAACCAACTCATGATCAGCATGCTCGGAAGTAAATTCGGGAGTAATGCGAGGGTCGGTAGCAGGAAATCTCTCAGAGCCGTAACAAGGGCTAGCCACACCCCAATTGTCGCGATACCTAAACAAATCCATTGATCAGACACTATACTCGCTACCAGGCTGGTGAGCAGCACGTAATATCCAGAGACAACACTTCGAGGACCATTGGTACTGGGTATGGGCGAGGCAGTTTGGTGAACCGCTGTGGATTCATTAACTTTGCTGCCGGAGTAATTGTCGACAACAGACTGTACTGCGTCGATTAACGCCAGTTTTTCATTCGCCTCCAATTGCTCTTTGGAGCGAAGCATAATCCTGAGCATACGCTGCGGTGGTTTTTCGAAAAGATCGATCGCGATTAGTGATTCAGCAAAAGATCCCAGCAGTGCTTTAACAGCGTTGAATCTTACGTCAAAGCTCAGACCATTCAGTAGTCTATTTTTCGCCCATACCCCATCGGCATCGATAGCGCTCATCACGCTCGAAAGTTGAATCATTTCCGCTTGGTCCGAATCCGCATCATCATCCCGCGATGTAAGGCGAATTTCTCTCAAGGCTCTTTCCAGTTCCAGAATCGACGCATAACGTGCCGCCCCCAGCGTTGGTTCAATCGGGATGATCACATCCCAAACACCTGCTCCTCCCAAATCATTTTCGATCGCCTCGTACGCTTGGACTATAGGTGAGCCGGGGCGAAAATTCTTAATGAAATTTGTTTCAACCTGAACGAGTGATGCTCCCCAAAGCGACATAATAAAGGCGAATAAAGCACCCCATGCTAGAATTCTAGAACGTGGAAAGAGGGGATTGAGTAAGCTCACCAGCCAGTCGGACAGTCGGTCGCTGTTAACGCGCGATTTCTCTGCGCTGACTTGGGTACCCGCCTGTTGAGGGGCGTTTAGATCCACCGCGATGCCCATGCGTCTTTCCCAGGAGTGATTGAGAAATGATGTAAGGGCCAGGGTTGGGACCAACATGACAATTCCCAACAACACGACCAATGAGGAAAGAGCCATCATGTAACCATAGTCCTGGACGGGGCCTACTTTAGAAATCCCCAAGGCAGCGAACGCAATCGCATCCGTGATGCAGGCCCATGTTACGGGGCGCTTCAAACGAATCCAGGATTCCCGAAGGGCTTCTTCTGGCACCAAGCCATTACGTAGAGCAGAACGATAACCAATGAGCCAGTGCATCAAAGTCGCTACGGCGATCACGGTAACCAACGAAGACATCATAGAGGACACCATAGTAATGTCCCACCGGAATGCCACCATCAAACCTCGCGACACAACGAGAGACCACTGAATTAACGCGATGTTGATCAACGCCCAACGAAGGGACCGGAAGCCTATCAATAAAAGAAGGGTGAGGCTAATAATGGAAAAGTATCCCAAACGTACTCCATCCTTTTCAATCTCTTCAAAGCCTTCCTCGACCATGACTCGTTGCCCTGCCAGCATCGGTACTTGTTTCTTGCCCACATCGATTGTTCTCATGGCAGAAAGGGTCTCGGTAACAGATTGTTGACCTTTCGTGGACTTTTTTAAAATGCATGCGATGGCGATTAAGTCGCTCGAATTCGAATGAGTTTGGCCTTCAAATAGCTCCTTCATTGCGATTGCTATTGGATCTTCTGATGACAGCAATGGAAATTCATTCTTGCTTTTAGTCAGGCTAAAGATTGCTGTCGCAGCATTCCATTGTTTCAGGATTTGATTGAGTTTTGACAGGTCCATTGCAGAATCGACCCCTGGCAGCCGTTCTAGTTGTTCCCGGATGTTTTGCAATCTAAGGAGTCCGCTGCCATCCTCATTCCATAGACCTGGGTCCCTGTATGCAAAGACCACCAAATCAGAGACCCCAAAGGTGCGTTGCAATCGCTCGAAGTTTTGCCTCACTAGATCAGACGCAGAAAACATATTTTCGAGCGAGCGATCCAACCTGAGTCGAAGCGAGCCTGGTAAGAGGCAAACGGCAGCGGTCAACGCAACGATAAAGCAGACCGATCGGTACTTGATAAGCGTTGGCAATTCAGTTCGTATCCCTTGTCAGAGTGGAATGCGAATTGGTTGATAGAACTCGCGTACGTCAATGCATTTCATTCCAGCTCTTTTAGCGGCTTCCACACCGAGGTCAGCATCCTCGAATACGATACAATCTTCGGCAGCGATACCAAGTCGGCGAGCCGCTTCTAAGAAAACATCCGGTTCTGGTTTGTGCCGCTGAGTATCTTCGGCTGTTACAATGGTATCGAACCAATTGATGCACTCAATTAGTTCCAATTGATGATGAATGATGCGTCGAAAACCACCGCTTGCAACGGCGATTGGTTTGCGGCCCCGATTTTCTCGCGCGACGGCCATGACTGGCTCAATCGGTTTGAGCAAGTGGATTAGATCCAAGAAGGCCTGTTCTTTTTCGTGTGCTGCATGAACCGCGTCAACCGTGACCGATTGCTCCGCTGCCAGCAACTCGATGATTCTATGGCTTGGCATGCCTCCCAATGCGTAAAATCGGTCCTCTGGTAGCTCCATGCCGTATCTCAGCATGGTCCTATGCCACGCCAAAAAGTGGATCGGCATGGAATCAACCAACGTACCGTCGCAATCGAAAATGATTCCACGTGCAGAATCGATCCAGGTCAAGTAATTTTCAGGAATCAAGAGGGTTACCGATCCGAGTCATTGGGGTACATTTTTTTTAACTTTCGATCCAAGGTGGATCTTTCGATACCGAGGATAGCGGCCGCTATATTCTTCTGTCCACCCGTATATTCGAGAGTCACGCGAATGTGTTCGGTTTCGACATCCTCTATAGTACGTTCTCGGTAAGCCGGTGGCGTTGTATCCGAAAGGTTTTGAGGGGCTTGTCTTTCCATTCCTGGTACTTGTAGGTGAGATAAAGCCAAATCTTCAGGTTCTGCCAATTCCCCGGGGGACAAGACATGAGCTCGTTCTACGCAATTTCGCAGTTCTCTAACATTGCCTGGCCAATGGTATTTTTTCATGGCATCGATCGCTCTCGACGAGAATCCTTTGGGACCATGGCCCGATCTTTGAAGGAACTGCTGAAGGAAGTGATTCGCTAGTAGCATGATATCTTCTGGACGTTCTCTAAGCGGTGGAATTCTCAGCTCGATTACGCGCAGTCGAAAATAGAGATCGGAGCGAAAGGCCCCTTCCTTAACCGCTTGTTCCAGATCTTTGTTCGTGGCGGCTATCACACGAACATCCACGACGATTGGTTTGCTACCTCCCACTCGTTCAAAGGGTTTGCCCTCCAGGATGCGAAGAAATTTTGACTGAATCTCCATGCTCATTTCGCCGAGTTCATCGAGCATAATCGTGCCGCCGTTGGCCTGTTCGAACTTACCCGCTTTTCGATCTGTTGCACCGGTAAAGGCCCCTTTTTCATGACCGAAGAGTTCGCTTTCTAGCAATGTCGGCGTGAGAGCTGCGCAATTCATGGCGACAAACGGACACGCGCTTCGCTGGCTCGCATCGTGAATAGCTCGCGCGACTACTTCTTTCCCAGAGCCGCTTTCTCCTCGCAACAGCACCGTTGCATTGGTGGGTGCAACCCTGAGAACCTGTTCTCGAACACGAGTCATACCCGTCGACGCACTGACCCATTGATCAGAATGTCCTAGTTGCTGCTCGAGTTCTTGGATTCTCGACTTGGAATGATGAAGGCGATTTTCTAGCATCCTGCGATTGGATAGATTCGCCATAAAAGTTGCCAAGACTTCGGCGACAGCCAGCGTGACCTCTAGATCTTCTGCAGCAAGGTCTGGCTCGTTAAGTCGGCTGTAAAGATGAACCAGTCCGAGCACCTCCACCTCCGTTCGAATCGGAGCGAGGATCACACTAGTTGTCGATCGAATCTGACTCTCTTGTAAGGCAGTCGGGGTGGATCCTGTCGCCACAAGCTCTGTATCCAGGTGGACGTTCCTCGCCAAAATCGCAGAGCCTTCTTTGAGGACTGCGTTCGCCAATTTGTCCGAAACCGGATGATAGGCTCTGCCAGACTTTTGGATCGCAGCAATGACAGAACGGCTGGAATGTGAGCTAGTTCCTTTGCTGGGCGAATTCAATTTCAGGATGCCTGCAGATTGACAACGGGTTGCAGCCAACAATCGATCCAGCGCCAATTCACATCCACGAGCCAGGTCAGACTCTTTTGCTAATTCGAAAGCCAGTTGAAGCAGATTAACGGTCGAGGAGCCCAAAACGACTGGCTTTGAGGCCGTGGCCATGGGTGGCCCCGATTTCGGGACCGAGGCTGCTCCCCCCGGAGCGGAACCAAGGACGGATATTCCTAGGCTGGCTGGATCCAAAATGGCCGATTTGGATTGCCGATGAACAATAGTGGCGACCTCATTATCCGCAGTCTGTGTGGAGTCTGGCGGTGGAGCTTCCGAATCGAGTGGAGGGGCGATGTCCTCCAAAGAGTGCGAAAAAGTCATTCGGCATGATGCCACGGTGATGGTGGTACCTGGCGACAAATCTCTAGGGCCTGCGATTCGTTCCCCATCAACGAAAGTACCATTTCGGGAACCTAAATCCCGAATCCGCCATCCGCCCTCAAAGTAAATTTCCGCATGGCGCCGACTCGATCGATCGTCGGGAACGGGGATTTCGTTGGAAGAAGCACGTCCAATTACCAAGTTCTTGCCTGGTTCCAGGCGAAAAACGTCGGTCCAGCGGCTTCCTTGCCGGATAATCAAATAAGCCGATGGACTGTTTGGTTGCATAAGTGGCGACGGGAAATTAACCTAGGACGGTGTTAGCGGAACTCTTTTTTGGCTTTCCCTTGGTGATTTTCAATCGGAAATTGTGGAAAGTTAACAGGAGTCCGTACACAATAGGATACAGTGTGCTTCGAAAAGAGAAGCCACCGAAAATCACTTTTCTTTTGCACCCCTTGCTGACTTATTGAACCGGAGTACTGAGTATGGGCTTTCGAAGACTTTGCCGCCAAACGCTGGGAATTTGCTTGGGCAACCACCCAGTCGCAAAGCATGCGATGGCTGTTGCAGTAACCATTGGTCTGTTTACCGTAGGCGAGTCGGCCTTTGGGCAAGGGGGTGGGTTTTTCCGTCAGCCTATCGTCGGTGGGGTGCGAATCGATGCGGACGGGGTGATGCGATCTGCGACTGTCGCGGACCAAAACCAAGCCTTATCGGAATTGCGAGAAACCCTGGTCGGCCCTCAAGGAGAGTTGCAAGCCGAGTCGAACATCCGCTTGATCTCGCTTAAGAATCTCCAAGAAGTTGTGAGCAACGCTCTCCGAAACAACACCGAGATTCCAGAAGAAACTCTTTTCCTCGGAGGTCTAACCCGAGTAGAAAATATCTACGTTTATCCGGAACGTAACGATATCGTGATTGCAGGGCCCTCTGAACCATGGACTGTAGGTGTAAACGGAACTGTGGTTGGTACCAAATCGGGTCGAGCAATCGTGCTTTTGGATGATCTGCTCAACGCAATGAAGACGGTACACAACGCCCAGCGAACCGGCATTTCGGTTTCCATCGAACCGACCGATGAAGGGGTTGTGCGATTAAATCAATTGCTTTCACAAGTGCGCGATGCAAATCAGGCAAATTGGAAGCAGCTTGAACTAGCTATGTGCGAGGCGTTTGGACCTCAACAAATTAAATTAGAAGGGGTCAGTTCCGATAGCCATATTGCGAGAATCATTCTTGCTGCAGACTACAAGATGAAGCTGTACGGAATGAATCTTGCCAAGGCACCTGTTGCTGGTCTACCTAGCTATCTTGAAATGGTTCGCAATTCGGCGACTAAGAACGTGCAATCCCGTTGGTGGATGGCCTGCGATTATACCTCGATCGAACACAGTGCCGATAAGCTCGCATGGAAGATCAGCGGGCCTGGAATTAAAACCCTTACCGAACAAGAGCAATTCGCATCTGACGGGTCCGTTAAAGGAGTCGGAAAGGCGGATCCAATCGCTAAAAAGTGGGCGGACAATTTCACATCCAAGCTGGATGAGCTATCCGTTAAGGATCCTGTATTCGGACAACTCCGAAACGTGATGGATCTCTGCGTTGTTGCTGCGATCATTGAATCGAATCGCCTCCAGGATTTGGCTTCTTGTGATTTAACCGCGATCTTGGGTGACAATGCGATCGTCCAGACAGCGAAGTTGGATGTACCTAAGGCACTCGACCCTCAGTGCAGCTTTATTCAATCGGCACGAGGCTTTGTGGTTTCTGCCAGCGGTGGTGTTCTGGTTGACTCGTGGCAGGTCGCCGCGACTGCAAAAGCTTCGGACAGCGTTGTTAGAGTTGAGGCTGCAAAAGAATGGAAGAACTCGGACCGAGTTTGGCAATAACCCATTTCTACGTAACAGAGATCAGCAACAGAAAACGACCGGTTCCTACCGGTCGTTTTTTTTTTGTGGGGGAAATTTTTTTTACTCGTGGGTTATGGTATGAATTAAAACAAAAAAAAACAAACAAACCATTTAGTGTTATATAAAAATTTGACCTACTAAAAAAACACGACCGGTAGGAACCGGTCGTTTTCTGTTGCTGATCTCTGTTACGTAGAAATGGGTTATTGCCAAACTCGGTCCGAGTTCTTCCATTCTTTTGCAGCCTCAACTC
>JBKCTT010000129.1:0-5996 GCA_046318795.1 Pirellula sp. | reverse complement strand
CATTCGGTATTACGTCCCGCTATCTTCGCATGCCAAACGGCAATTGATTAGGAGTGTAGCTTCTCCTTATCTGCGAGAAATCAGTTCGGTTAATCCGCACGCGGCAGTGAAGACCCATATTACATGGATGGCACTATTTTGATTCTTTTTTGACGCAACCCGAGGTGACGTGCCATCGATGCGGCCTCTGACTAGCCACGCTAATGGAGCATCTGTTGCGTTACACTTCGCCATCGCCCCATACTGCCTTGGGAGTTTGCTTCAAACCATCGACTACCTGATGAATGTCAATGGTGTGACTTTATTCGACCAGCCCTAACTACAATCGATTAAGCTGTTTAGCAACCGTATCGCGTTTTCTATTATTTCTTTTGACTCGCCCGATCACGCTTTCTGCGACGACTCCCAACGCAACCCGACCGATTATCAAATGGGATCCGTCCACCGCGTATAGATGGCGTACTCAGCCAAGAATGCCGGTAATGGCTCACGGTAACTGCGCAATGTCAGTCCTGAGAGAACGACAGAAGTGGCAACTATGCCGTAGGCAAATCTGGTGAGAACCAATCGGACGTCGCTTTCTATTTCGGTTTAGCGGGAGGGCATTCCTAAGAACGCGTGGTATTCAATTCTTTGAAATACAGCCACTGCCACGGAAAGGTTTCTTCATGGAAATTGGCGGGTAAGGTGGCAGATCGACGTTGACCAGCTTTGGTAACGATCCCAACCAAGGGCTGCCGCTCTGTGGCTTATTGAATCTTCGGTGGTTGGCAAGGAAGGCTTCCAAAGCCGCTATTTCACCGGTCGAACCGTCCAGACCTGTTCCGACCCAACGCTCGATATCGGCAGCGAGAATAATTCCGGCGAACTTGCGTTTCGCATGCTTCTGGTTAGCAGCTACCAGCGGCAGCAAATAATCTGTTCCACCACAACCACACTTTGCCAATCGCTCTGCGATACTCAAGATCGAATCGTTTGGATCAATCTTGGAATCGTAAGCCGATATATCGAACGGAATCACAAAGCTGTCCGGTTTGCACAATCCGTGGGGCGATTTTTCCTACCGTACTGCCACCTTTTGTTCGCTACAAACCATTTAACGATTACCGATGATATCGCCCGATAACTGTGTCATAAATCCTGAAGGAAATCAATATTTTGGCTTAGATTGGTGACCGAAGTTGATGAGGAGGGATGTGGCCAGCCGATGGCGTATTGCCGGTCCTTCAACCGCACAACCCTATTCACAATCTGACGTTGGACATCTGAGAAGCCCGCTAAGGGATAGGGAATAAGATGGTTAACCTCATTGCTTTATCCAATAGACAGAAGTATGCCTGCCGATTTGCAAACATGGGAGCTGGGCCATGCCAAGATTCGCCTCCGCACCGATCTCCGTTTTTCGCTCCATCGAAGAGGTGGCTGGGATTGGTACGTTATCGAAGATGATTCGCGGGGGCAGTACTTCCGCGTCAGTTTGTCCGAATATGCATTTTTATCATTGTTGGATGGGAAACGCACACTAGATCAAGCCCAGTCGGATCTTGCTTCACTACCGGGGTGCTATACGATCGATGAACATCAGGCGACCAATATCACAAAGCTTATAATCGATGCGGGCTTGGCCGAATCGTTTGTCTCGCATAGCCAGCGAGCTACGTCGCGAGCGAGGGAGAACGCGCAGCAACATATACTATTAAGTTACCTTAATCCGATCGCGTGGCGGATTCCGTTGTTCAACCCCGATCGGTTATTCACTTTACTGCATCGTTGGACGCGCTTGGTGCCTGGTTGGGTGTTCGCCGTTGTGTTGTTGGCGGTGTGTGTCGTTGGGGCTTTACAATTATTAATCCGCTGGCGTGATTTCCATCAAGACCGTCTGACCTCGTTTTCGGCTAATGACGCGTTGTGGCTGTGCCTAGCTTGGTTTTTGATGAAGGGTCTGCACGAAACAGCTCACGGAGTGACCTGTAAGCGTTACGGCGGCCGTGTACCCAGTTTTGGAGTTATGCTTTTGCTTTTAATTCCATTGCCTTACGTTGATGTGACCAGTTCGTGGCGATTCACCTACAAATGGCAGCGGATGCTCACCGCTGCTGCCGGTATGCTGGCAGAAGTGTTCATAGCATCATGTGCGGCAATCGTGTGGTGTGCTGCGAAGCCGGGGCCTTTGCAGTATCACGCAAGCAATCTGATTTTGGCTGGCTCAATTAATACGTTATTTTTTAATTTAAATCCCTTGATGCGGCTCGACGGCTATCACATAGTTACGGATTTGCTAGACATGCCCAATTTGTATACGCACGGTCGGCAAAGTATGAAGAGTTTTTTTAAGACGATCTTCTTTGGCACCCGGTTTCAGGCCCCGGAGCAAACGAGTCTTACTCGCTGGGGGCTGGTGATATGCTATGGGTTATCGGCTTTTCTGTGGCAGTACTTAGTCTGCGTGGGATTGGGCATCACCGCGGCTAATCTCTTCCCTGGCATCGGGTTGATGCTAGTATTTCTGGCGAGCCTAGCGTGGATTGGGATTCCGCTGTGGAAGTTAATTCGCATGTTGTTTTGTCGACAACTGGCCGAGTCACTGAATCGAACTCAGTTTGCCATGATGACCGCGGCTATATTTATGATCATGACGGTGGTATTGATGTTACCGGCACCCGCGACCGTTCGAGCACCTATGGTGATTCGCCAAGATCTTTTGACCCTACGCGCGCAGGCGTCTGGAAAAGTAGGAAAGATTCACCATTATCATGGGACACAAGTCCGCAAGGGTGATTTGTTAATAACGTTAGTTAACCCTGAGCTAACAAAAGAATTGCACCAAACGAAATTAGAGCTTCGTTCCAGCCAAACTCAAGCGGACCACTATCTCGCTGAGGGCGACATCGAATTATGGCAAATAACACAAGAAACGATTCAGGGGTTAAAACAGCGTCACGAAGAGTTGAATTACTTGTGCAGCAGCCTTGAGGTTCGTGCTTCGGTCGACGGTGTGGTCTTACTCAATGATTATGTGAACATGTTGGGTCAATTTGTACTTCCTGGCGATGACCTACTCAGTTTAAGACGCATAGATCGATGTCAGGCGATCGCTTTGGTCGCGCAAGCGGACGCACAATGGTTGGGCAGCGTTAAAAATCCCAAGGTATCGGTGATGGTCTGGGGGCAAGGTGGGCGACGGATTCCGTTTAAATTAGCGACTATCCATCCGCGAGCATCTTTCGACTTACCTCATGCTGCATTTGCCTCAACTGTTGGCGGACCTATTAGCGTATTGGATCGCCAGCAGGCGACCGGTGCTCGTGACAACCGCTATGATTCGTTTTTAGCCAGCAGCTCCCAGATCCAAGCCGAATCACATTTCTCGGACCGTTCAGCAGCAGCATTTGGGCAAGAAATGCGGCAACTGTCCAGCAACGCCCGGTCGAACCAGTCGCTGCATTCGCTGAAGTCGAGCCTGCGAACCGTCCAGCCATACGTACAGGTCGAAGCGAGCTTGGAACCAGGGATGGCGGCAGAAATTCCGGTAAACGGCGTGCCAGGAACGAATAAGCCAGCTTTGCTCGTTCAGGCATCGTTACTCGATGGCCAGAGCGGCGTCATGTTTGTGTCTGGTAGAGAAACAACCTTGGGAAGCTACCTGGGATACGAGATCCGACGCTGGATCCAAGAGAGCCTTACGGTTTCCCACGGTCTATAAACCTCACCGAAAACGTTAACTGAGCAATTCGGAATGGACACCTTTACCATCCCTACAGCAGACTCAGCGGATGATGATTAGCTTGATACCAGATCGACAAATTGGGTGCTGGCGAATCAGACAAAATCGATGTAGCAGGTACCCCACGTTGCTGTGGCCCACCCAGCTGCAGCAAACGCTGGGTATCTGACCGCAATTGGATGTTAGCTAAGCTATTATCGGAGAAAGAATCGCTTGCTACATTCTCAATCACAACCCGTACCGGGGTATCAGTCTTTAAGCCGTGGAACTGTATTACCCAGTCGCCATCATCATTGGCAGTGGTTTGATTTTCCGCCAGTAAACTGCCGTCGGCCATATGGAGTCGGCCAATGAGTGTCGTGCCGGGCCTAGCGGAACCGGCTAGCAGCGGTTCACTGTCAAAACGGACCAGTTGTCGCGATATGAAGGATAGTTCGCGAAACCCGCCGTTCACGTTTCCGAATGACTCGGTTCGTCGGTCGATACCAGTTACAACCGACTGATCACGTATTGCGTCGTAAGCAAATCCCTTGAGCTTTACGACCGCTTGAGTAGTACGACCGGCGGCATCGCTGGCGGTGTAGGTAAATTGATCGCTGCCGGGGAAGTTCGAGCCAACGGTGTAGGTAAATAACCCATTGGCGCTCCAGACCAGAGAGCCGTGACGTGGTCCAACCAGGACACTGCCGGTTAAGCCCTGACCGAGTGGATCCAAGTCATCGGAAAAAGCGGATCCCGAGATGCTCCGTCCGGACAAAACAAATTGGTTGTCGCGGGCTTGTGGCGGATCAGCTAGTGTTGCCGGAGAAGTAATCTCCACCATGAAGCTACGGCTAGCAGTCAGTGGTCCGCCTGTTCCTTGGTTTCCGTTGTTGCCATCACTGAATAGCCAATCTATCTGTACTCTATTCGTCGTGAGTTCGCCCGTATGACGATAAGCGATTTGCCGGATCGCTTCGTTGACTAGATGGATCGTAGCATTGTCGTTGAAAGTGATAGTCAACGCACCGCCAACTTGGATGAAGTTGCCGATGGTAGTACCGTCAACGATCACCCCGCCGCTTTCTAAAGTAAATGCATGGAAGAGGAGGCTACCGCTGCCGATGAATTGGTCAGCGGAGTTTGCGCCGCCCTGACGCTGCAGCGTCAGGATGGTACCGGCAAAGTTGTCGCGGTCCGATAGCTCGGGGTCACTGATTGTGACATTGCGATCGAGCACGACGGCGGGGCCGCCGTTGGTGAAGCTTACGCCAGTCGCCTCTGAAAAGACGGGTGGATCATTAACTGAGATGACAGTGATTCTGATCTCGTCGGTCACCGTGAAATTACCCGCCACGTCGGTTGTGACCAGAGTGAGAGTATCCTCGCCGTTGAAATTCAGATTTGCCCTATAAACCAGAGTGGCCAGGGCTGTGTTGACCTGTGCCATCGTGCCCGAAAGGGTCAGGGTGTTTGTGTTGAGTCCTCCAGCGATGATCGATGTGCCTGAGGTTGTAACACTTGTAAAGGTTCCATTAACGACGCTGACCTGACGAGTGAATGTGGTGAGCGGAGCAAGCGTACCCTCGGGGTCGGTGAAGGCAATCGCGTTAGCACCTGAAAACGTAAGGTTGGTGTCTTCACTCACCTGCAACATAGCGGGAATTATGCTAACCGGCGAGTCGTTCACCGCAGTGATATTGATAGCCACCGTGTTAGTAGCCGACGAGCCTCTTTGGTCGATCGAGAAGACGGTCAGGGTTTCTGAGCCATTGAAGTTCAGGTTACCCGTAAAGATGAGGGTGGCCAGGGCGTCGTTGATCTGCGCCTCGCTGCCGCTCAGTGTCAGCGTTGCGGAATTGTTGGCACCGGCGATGATGCTGGCGCCACTGAGGCTAGAGATGTTCAAGGTACCGCTAGAGACAGTCAATCGCGTGGTGGCAATGCCTTCCACATTGGTGACACTGATATGGTTGCCGTTGGCAAAGTTGAAAGCCAGGGTCGCGTCTTCGGCCACGGTCTGGGCACCCGGTACGATACTTGATAAAGGATCGCGATAAACCGTGATGATAACGGTGTCCGTGTCAGAAGCGGAATCGTTATCTGTGGAAATAACCGTCAGGATATCTGTGCCGCTGAAGCTGTTATTGCTCCGGTAAACCAAGGTACCTAAGGCGCTGTTGATTTGCGTCTGCGTACCGGAAAGGGTCAAAGTATTAGTGCCGCTGGCGCCAGCGGAAATTGTCGCCCCTCCACCTAAAGTAACGGTCAGTGTGCCACTGTTGACAGTGAG
>JBKCTT010000128.1:0-102533 GCA_046318795.1 Pirellula sp. | reverse complement strand
TTGAGAGTTGCGCATGCCGAAACACGGTGTTGATTATTGGGATACTTTTTTGTGGGCTTTTGTGTTGCTTGTGGCTGAGAGATTTCATGTCTTGGAATCGTCTTGCGACGCACTTGTCGTTTGCTGAAGAGAGTTCACAGTGGCTTTCATTCGTGGTATTCGTTTTATTCGTGGTAATAAAAACGGATTGAGATAAAGGGCGTCAATGCTTCGGGGACGATCCAAACTCTGGCGAGATCGGCTACAGGAGGAACATAGGTGAAAAAATATAAAGCCCGGAATACCGAGAGAGTGTGGTGAATTGAGTGGGTGGTATGAAGAGGTTTGACCACGAATGGCTCGAATGACACGAATGAAGAAGATGAATTGCCGAGGTGTCTAGCCACATAAGACACAACGGGACACAAGAAGCTGGGGGGCATGCAGTCCGAGGTCATAGAGTGAAGTTGTTTAGGTATTCTTTTGTGGGTTCTTGTGTCTTTTGTGGCTGAATGATTGTTCGTTATAGACGGGTATTAGTGAGCCACCCATAGTTCTCATATTGCGGTGGTTGCGTTTGAAATTCGTGGCATTCGTCTCATTCGTGGTAATAAAAATGGATTGAGATTGAGGGCGTTAATGCTTCGGGGCAGGTCCAATCTCTTGGCGAGATCGGCTACGGGGGGTGAGGGGATCGGGCGGGAGTGACCAATTTACGGGGGGAGATCCAATCTCTGGCGAGATCGGCTACGAGGACAAGCGGATCGGGCAGGAGTGCCCAAGTTACGAGGGGACGATCCAGTCTCTTGGTGAGATCGGCTACAGCGAGGAGGGCCAATATTCGGCAATCTTGCGTCGCAAGAAATTCGCGCTGGCTGCTAACTGCTCAATGCCATCGACTCCATCCTCAATGCTGATCCAACTGTCAAAACCCACTCGTTTCAATTCGGTGAATATCGCATCGTAGTCATTAAGCCCCTTGCCAATCTCGCCATGTCGCAATCGCTTGGCATAGCCAGTAACTCCTAACTCTTCGTTGCGAAGATCCTCTAAGGTGCCCTCAATGAGATATCGGTCGCTTGCATGCATCGTTACCACTCGATGCGATACCCGCTTCAACAATTCGATCGGATCATCCCCAGCTAGATAGGCATTGCTAGGATCGTAGTTGACGCCGAAATGGGATGATTGCACTGCATCGACCAACGCACAGAACACATCCATCTTTTGAGCAAACTCCGGATACTCCCAAAAATCGTCCTTGTAATGATTCTCAAGTATAAGAGTGATCCCATGCTTCTCCGCATATGGCAAACATTCGATGATGCAATCAGCAGCAAGCCTGACACCTTGATCCATGGTAAGCTCGGGGCGTTTTTGACCGCTTAACACTCGACAGTATTTGCCCCCCACCGCAGCCGTCATGTCAATCCAATACCGCTGCTTGGCAATTTGTTGTGCACGGAACTCAGCATCGGGATGCGTAAAATCGGGAGAACAGCACATCATGGGCGCGACTAACCCAGTGGCATCTAGTTGCTGACGGATGCGAGTCCAATTGCCACGATCCTGCATCTCTAAAAAACCTGCATAGAACTCGACACCATCTACATCGATGCTCTTGGCCAATTCGAACCATTGCGTCAGGTTCATGGAGCCGTCTTTACAGAGGGCGTGCATGTAGGCTTTGGGAAAGGCTGCTAATTTTGGCATTCTGCTACTCACTAATCCAATTTTCTACTTCGTAGGCAATCTCTTCGTGGTTGATTTCATCGTGCGCATCCAGCAGATCACTTACGGCCGCTACTGCTGCCCACCAACGATCTTGTCGGAACACACGGTACAGTTTAGCAACCATTTGCTCAAGGAGTTGCAGGCACTCGCGATCCGATCGTGACGAGCGTCTTGCCAGCGACCATGCTTGTTTCCAGTCATGGGCCCATTCTGGTACAAAGCCTGGGTGATAAGGCTCACCCAAATAAATCATTTCCGCAACTGGGCCGGCTAATGCGACCGCGATTTGGTCTGCTCTTTTACACCGAGATGGCCACTGTATCTCAACAATGCCGTGAAATCCGTCTTCTTCAGGGGCGACGGTCGCTCTATCGACTTGTGCACCGGATACCACAGCCATGACACAATGGCCAGCTTCGTGGTAGATCGTGCGCGAGTGATCGTCGTCCGAACTATACTGGTTTCGTCTATTCGGGTTTGGCATGTAGATGCATAATCGGGAGCAGGTACGAAGATAACGGCTAGGCAAGAGGCAGGGGGCTTTAGAAAATCTCTAAAAATTTAGAGAAGAACCGCCGATGTGGACAATTCGCAGGAAGGCGAAAGGTCCGCTACCGTTGTGGACCCATGTTCTAAGGATGGACCGTTTCTACTACTACACCAGAAAGGTCCCAGACACCATGTCGATCGAATTTCTCTCAACCGCAATGGCATCACTCTTTGTTGGAGTATGGCTACTTGTCGGCCACATCATTTCGGTAGATCATTTTTAGTTTCGAGATCCGGTCGTAACGACCCAAAACAATTTTCTTAAAGTTTTCATGACGAGCCGAACCTGCAATACCCCGAAGATTAAGTTCTGTGGATTTACTCGTCATGAAGACTTGGAGGTCGCGTGTTCGCTGGGGGTCGACGCGATCGGGTTGAATTTTTATTCCAGGAGCCCACGTTATGTGAGCTTAAGTCTCGGTCGAGAACTGTCGGCGATCGCTGACGGCCGAACGACTCGGGTCGGCGTTTTCGTCAATTCGACACCGAACGAGGTCGCTAGAATTGTCGAAACTTGCCCGCTCGATGTCATTCAACTCCATGGGGATGAAGGATTGGACTGGGTTGAGCAGGCGAGTAGCATCCCTGCCATCGGGACAATTCCGATTTTAAGAGCGTTGAGCTGGCGTGGCTCGAACTGCCCAGAAGATGAGCGAGCAGCCATTAACTGGGGTGGGCATCCGATGGTCTCAGGGTTGCTGGTCGACGCCCATGATCCCGTGCAGCGAGGCGGGACCGGAAAAGTGGTAAGGTGGGATTTGCTAAGCCCCAGGCCGGCTCCTCTTCAAATCAAATCATTTTGGCTGGCGGGTGGGCTCACTCCGGTTAATGTCCAGCAAGCAATCGATGTCGTACAGCCAGACGGAATCGACCTAGCTTCGGGAATCGAAATTTCGCCGGGAATCAAGAGTCCGGAGCTGATGAAACTGGTTTGCGAGAAGATTCGGGGGTGAGTGGCGGGTCGTAAGTCGCGAATCGAAATTCGCTGAAGAACAGAACCGCTTTTTTATATTCAAGGATTAACAAAGGTAAAATGGGCTCTCCTGCCCGTTTGAGTGCAGCTATCGTCGGAAAAGAGTATTCGATCTACTGTTAAAGCACCAATCCTATACACGGCGGGTTGGGATTTTGAGGATTCTCTGAACCGGGATACCGTCAAGTTGCAGTACTAGAGCTTGCTTAATCGGTGTTCTGATGTTTAACTGACGACCTTGTATTGTGTTTCTCGTACTTTGAGCAATCCTAGCCGTCCTATGCCTCGCTACAACCCTGCAGTGATCGAGCCGAAATGGCAGTCCTTTTGGGAGTCCAACAAGACGTTCCGTTGCCCAGAAATGCCCGCTGGTGAAAAGGTCTACATTTTGGATATGTTTCCGTATCCCAGTGGAGCGGGATTACATGTTGGACATCCTGAGGGGTACACGGCGACCGACATCACAGCTCGCTTCTCCCGGATGAAAGGCAAGTCGGTTTTGCATCCCATGGGCTACGATGCCTTTGGATTGCCAGCCGAGGAGTATGCGATACGGACTAACACTCCGCCACGGGTCAGCACCGAGCAGAACATCGCGAATTTTACTCGGCAGCTCAAAATGCTGGGTTTCAGTTACGACTGGGACCGTTGCCTAGCAACGACTGACGTTGCCTATTTTCGCTGGACCCAATGGATTTTCTTGGAGCTGTACGACACTTGGTTCGACGAATCTCAAAACAAAGGGCGTCCGATTTCCGAACTCCCAATTCCGGCTGAAGTTCAGGCCCAAGGCGAATACGCGGTATCCGAATATCAGGACAAGCATCGATTAGCTTATCAAGACGAGGCACTTGTTAATTGGTGCCCAGGACTAGGGACGGTGCTCGCCAACGAAGAAGTGATCGACGGCAAGAGCGAGCGCGGGGGACATCCCGTCCAGCGAATTCCGCTGCGTCAGTGGATGTTGAGAATTACCTCGTATGCAGACCGTTTATTGAGCGATCTGGACGGACTCGATTGGTCTCCGAGCATTAAGAAGCTTCAAATTGACTGGATTGGCCGAAGCACAGGAGCCGAGGTTGATTTCCCTGTCATCGCTCCGAACGAATTCGCAAGCTGGAAATCCGCGAGAAAGACCAGTCCATTTCCTGAAGGACAGCCTGAAAACACCATTCGAGTGTATACGACACGTCCCGATACCTTGTACGGTGCAACCTACATGGTGATTGCGCCGGAGCATCCCCTTGTAAAACAGATTGTTGCACCGGAGCTTGCATCCCAAGTGCAAGCGTATTGTGATGCTGCCTCGTTCAAGAGCGACCGGGACCGTACGGATGGGGATAAGAAAAAGACAGGAGTCTTTACCGGGGCCTATGCGATCAATCCGGTGACTGGTAAGCCGATTCCGATTTGGGTGGCCGACTATGTCCTAATCGGTTACGGGACAGGTGCTATCATGGCGGTTCCCGCACACGATGATCGAGACTTTGAGTTTGCCCAAGCGTATTCGCTGCCGGTAACGTGCGTGGTTCGTCCCTTCGCGGAAACCGAGGGGATCGAGGATGTCTATGCGGGCAAAGTCTGTTACACCGGCCCTGGCACGGCGATGAACAGCGGTGAGCTCGATGGGTTAGAGACGGAACAAGCCAAGGCGAAGATTATCGAATCATTGTCCGCTGCGGGAATCGCCAAACAAGCGGTGAACTACAAGTTGCGAGATTGGCTTTTTAGCCGACAACGTTTCTGGGGGGAACCGTTCCCCATTTTGCACGAACTGGATGAGGCGGGTAATCCCACGGGACGCAAGCGAGCCGTCGACCGGAATCAATTGCCCGTTGATTTGCCACATTTGGAAGACTTTAAGCCGCACGGTCGCCCCGAACCACCGTTGGCCAAAGCAGATGATTCCTGGCTCTATGTTACGATCGATGGCAAGCGTTATCGACGCGAAACCAACACCATGCCTCAATGGGCTGGTTCATGCTGGTACTACTTGCGATTTATCGACCCAACAAATTCCGATGCTTTGGTTGATGGGGCTAAAGAAAAGGCCTGGATGCCAGTCGATTTGTACATCGGCGGAGCAGAGCATGCGGTTCTTCACTTGCTCTATGCTCGCTTCTGGCACAAAGTACTTTATGATCGAGGGCACGTCTCCCAACCGGAGCCATTCCAAAAACTGGTCAACCAGGGCATGATCTTGGGTGAGGTTGAATACACCGGTTATCAAACTGCGGATAAGCGATGGGTCAGCACTAACGCATTGATGAAAGCGGACGAGGGACTCGTTGAAAAGAGTACAAAGACGCCCGTGCAACCGGTCAAGGTCGAAGACGCCGATGTTACTAAGGCGGGAGATAGTTTTGTATTGGTGATCGATCCCTCGATACGCTTGGAAAGTCGCGCTCACAAGATGTCCAAGGCGCGTGGGAACGTCATCAATCCCGACGCTGTGGTATCGGAATACGGAGCCGACTCGCTTAGGTTGTACGAAATGTTTATGGGTCCGCTAGAGGCCACCAAGCCTTGGAGCACCAAGGGGGTCAATGGCGTTCGAAACTTCTTGGACCGAGTCTGGCGATTGATGATCGATACTCACACAGACGAAAATGTATTGCTCGATTGCATCAAGGATGTCGAACCCACTGCGGAACAGAATCGAGTCATTCATAGCACCATTATGAACGTGACCCGCGACATCGAAACATTGGGCTTTAACACGCCGATTGCACGGATGATGGAGTTCGTTAATTTCTTTACCAAGGAAGAAGTTCGGCCCAAGAAGGGTCTGGAGGCTTTGGTATTGTTGCTCGCTCCTTATGCACCTCACATCGCCGAGGAGTTATGGCAAGCATTGGGGCATACTCAATCGCTCGCTTACGAGAAGTGGCCTGAGTTTGATGAACAAATGATTAAGACCAGCGAGATTGAAGTTCCGCTTCAGATCAACGGCAAGATTCGAGCCAAGATAGTTGTCGCTGCCGATGCAACTCAGGAGCAACTCGAACAAGCGGCCAGAAATCACGAGCGAATCACCGAGCTACTAGAAGGCAAGCAGATTGTAAAGGCGATTGTCGTTCCGGGCCGGATGGTTAACTTTGTTGTGAAGTAAAGCGACTAGTGCCGCAACTTGGAGATGATGTTGATCATAACCCGACGGGTAAGATTTTAAGTTGCGCTAAGCTGGATTTAGGGGCAAAGCCCAGTTCGTTTACCTAGCCAGGCCAGCAGGGCCTGGACCGCGATGCACCAAGAGTTTTAGAGGGTCAACGGCCCGACCATTTGTTCTTTGCGAACATTCAAGACATAGCAAACGGTCGGACCTTTGGCCCTGAAATTATCGTTTTCCCAATTCCCAGGCCTTTAGCCTGGTCTAGGCAAACATAAGGCCTTTGGCCCGAAAAATCAGTTACTGCGCAACTTCAAAACTCACGCTGCGGGATTGGATTTCAGGGATTCTCAAATCAAGGTTATCTCTAAGGTGCGTTTCTAGTTCGCAGACGACTAATCTTGCCAGGGGCGTTTTAGAATCTCGTGAACGATAATTGCCGTTCTGAGAGATTGGGGATCTCGGATATTTTGAATGATATTCGACGAGTTGAGAATCTTGGTAGGGAGTTCCGGACCTGTTTCGCGAGGTGGGATGGCCGACGTGTTTTCCAGAACGCGTAGTTGGTTCGAGAGGGGTTTATTCGCGACCGTCTGTTGCGATTTCTGTTTCTTTTGTTGTTTCGCTGGTTTGACGGGTTGATCAAACTGTGACCTAAGACGCGAAGGCTCCACAGCCTCTGCGACAACAACATGCTCGGTTTGTCGTTGCTGAGACTGAGCAACCGTTTGTTGTTGGTTAAGAGGTTGAGTTTCGAACGTAGATATTGGCTTTCGAGACTGGGGCTCAGCCTGAGTGGCCAGAGGTGGGGCCAGGGGTTCCGACGCAACGGGTCCGCGGTTCTCTTTTTGTTTTTGCCTTTGCTTGCGCCGTTCCGCCGCCTGTCGCAAAAAATCTTCTAAGTCATCCGCCATGAAAACCTCTCTCACCTGATGGGATGGGCGATTGTCCCTGAGTCGTTATAGATTCAATCCGGTTTCAAGTTCTAAATTATGTTGGTTGTTGCCGAGCAGGGTTGGTTGGTCCAGTGGTGCTAGTACCGGCAATGCTTTGACGCATTTCGGTGTCAGCGGTAATGTTTCGAAGTTTGTAATAATCCATAATTTTTAGCTTGCCAGATCTCATAGATTGTGCGATTGCTTTGGGAACGTCTGCTTCGGATGCGACGACCGCGGCCCGGCTTTCTTCGATCCGAGCAATCATTTCTTGTTCGGTAGCGACCGCTTCGGCGCGACGGCTTTCTGCTCTAGCGCGGGCGACGCGAGTATCCGCTTCAGCTTTATCTGCTTGGAGTCGCGCACCGATATTTTCGCCGACATCAATATCTGCGATATCGATGGAGACGATTTCGAAAGCCGTTTGATCATCGAGCCGTGCAGCTAGCACTGTTTTGGAGATAACGTCCGGATTTTCTAGAACCACATTGTGGCTTTCTGAGGAACCAATTGCACTCACGATCCCTTGTCCAACCCGAGCAATAATGGTTTCTTCGGTTGCACCACCGATAAGTCGCTGGAGGTTTGCACGCACGGTGACTCGAGCTTTGACTTTGAGTTGAATTCCATCGCGAGCGATGGCATCAAGGTAGGGAGTCGAGCTGCCTTTGGGAGGGCAGTCAATAACCTTCGGGTACACACTGGTTTGAACAGCATCCAGAACATCTCGACCAGCCAAATCTATGGCAGCGGCCTCGCGGAACGAGAGTGTAATTTGTCGGCTTTTGCGAGCTGCGATTAGGGCTCGGATGACCAATGGTACATTGCCGCGAGCGAGGTAGTGTGCTTCTAGGGACTTAGTCGTCAAATCGGCATCGTCAATTCCCGCTTGGATCGACATAATCTTACCTCTCACGATAGTGCGAGCATCAACTCGTCTGAACAGCATACCGATGAGGTCCAAAATCGTGACTCCGGCTCCGGTCATTTTCGCCTGAACCCACAGCCAGAAGTAGCGAGAGAAAATCGCAAGAAAAATAGCGACGAAAACAAACCCCATCAAAAGGGCCACGAGAGCGATGGCATACCAAGGGCCGCCACCGAGTGCTTGTGCAAGTAATTCGTTATTCATCTATCGTCTTTCAAGAAGTCAACAAAAAGGAACACAAAAACTAACGTGCTCTTATACCGCGAGAAGTTGTGCCACCCATCGTGAAGGATATTTTTTCGGGAAAGTTATTTTGATCGTATTCTAGGTCGATTGAACCGGCGGTGTATTTTAGACCAAATTCGCGTTCGCTGTGGGGGATCATTTCCAATGGCTTCGCTATGGTATGAAACCAAAGCTTACCGTCTTTACAGGAGATCTCCCAGGTGCCTCCCCCGTTTCTTTTGTAAGAGCCTACGATTCGATCTATTTGCTCTTTCTTTAGGTCTACGACAACAGGATCGTATGGTTTGGTGGGCGGAGTGACTGCCGCGGGAGGAAGTTCACGAATCCAGATGTTTCGAAATTGGACAGGATTCCCGTGGTCCTGAAGCGTGAGAGGTAATTTTTCCGGTGTGGGTGAGTAATTGTGAAATTGGATCCAGGAGGTTGGTCCCACTGGCTCCACGTGATCTTGTATCAAGACACCGTTATGAAGCACGGTGATTCGAGCAGGATGTCGCAACTCGCCGGACGCGGCGTACTGAGGACGCCGAAAAACGATATCGTAAGATTGCCATTCTCCCGGTTTACGCGACGCATTGACCAAAGGGGGAAACTGTCCATAGATAGCACCGGCCTGGCCGTCTGCGTAGGTTTCATTATCGAATGAGTCCAGAATCTGAACTTCGAACAACCCCTGTAAAAATACTCCGCTATTTCCGCGGCCTTGACTGGAGCCACTGATTTTTTCTGGTGATGCCCATTCCAAATGAAGCTGGCAGTCCCCAAATGATTGTGCCGAATAGAGGTATCCGCCATTGGGGGTCGGTTCCATCGCCCCATTTTTGATGATCCATTTAGCGGGTCCCTTATCGCCCGCTCTCCATTGATCCAAATTGGAACCGTCAAACAAAATGATCGCATCCGATGGTGCTGGCGATGACTGAGGCACTGGGCCTGGATCGACGAGAGCTGGTCGCGGCCGATCCCAGTCGTGCTGTTTCCAGCCCGTTGCGAGTTGTGCGAAGAGTGTATTACAGGACGTAACGAAAAGGCCAACGCATGTTAAGCCACACGAGATGGAACGACAATTGAAGGCGGGAAGCATGGGAGACTCGTTGCTGGGGAAATACTGGCATTGGCGGATTGTCCTAATCGTTTCCACCGATACGACCATTCTAACCGATTCAACTCGCAAATTTGTTACAGTTCGAATCTTTTATTTTATCGTTAAGAATTTACAGGCTGAGCTAATTACTAACGCCCGAGACTGATGAAAAAACGTGACTGTCATAAAGCAGATCGTAGGTTTAGTAGCTTATTCTTAACACCATGATCTTCTCGCAAATGCACCCATTCACCTCGCATACCCCAGCTAGAACTGAGCCGATTAATTTTTCGGAGAATTGGTCGATGCTTTCGCCTGGGAAAGAATCCAACCTGGCAACTGAAGCCTCGGCTCAGACAATGGTTAGTTCTCGATTCGGATCGATTGCATGCCTTTACGTCGCTTTGCGTGCAAAACATCCCCCAGCAGCCTTGCATTCGTTGCGAGTTGCCCTTTGGACTTCGGCATGGGGAATCAAGAATGGCCTGCGCGACGATGAATTGCAGCTATTTGAGTGTGTTGCGCTACTTCACGAAATTGGAAAAATTGGAGTTCCGGATCGCGTGCTTCAAAAACCGGAGCGGCTGGTCGAGGTTGAGCAAAACCTAATGAATATGCACACGCAAGTTGGGTTAGAGATTCTCAGAGCATCAGGAGCGAGTCGCGAACTATTGATCTCGATTGCCGGAATTGGAACGAGCTACGAGAATTCGAGCAACATTCATTCACAGGACAACGCGTCCATGGCGAGTCGTCTCGTCAATATTATCGACGCCTTTGACTCTATGATTGTCAATCAGTGTTACCGTGCAGGTCTATCGACAGAGCTTGCATTGGCAGAAATCATTCGATTCAGCGGAAAGCAATTTGACCCCAAACTTGCGAGAAGCTTTACGGAGTTAGTTCTCAGTCACGATAAATTAGTCCAAAGCGAGGTTGCGAAACGCTGGATCAATCAATTGGAGTCCCATAACTTGGAGAGACTTTTCAATTCCGGTATGGAAGAAGACTCCAGCAGAATTGGTAGCTCGATTGTATTTTCGCTAAATAATGCCTTTTATAGACGGATGTTAAACCATATTCAGAATGGCGTTATCTTTATCGATAGCGAATTTAAAATCCTCGAATGGAACAATGCGGCCGAGAGGATAATAGGCCGTTCTGCTCAATCGGTACTACACCAACGATGGACTACTGAGTTGGCCAATCTCTGTGATGTTGATGGCTTTCGTATCGAGGAGCTGAGTTGTCCATTTCGGCTTCTGTTACACAAGAACACCCCATCTAAGCAGCGATTTTCTATCAGAACCTCCGAATCAGAAATTACCCAGGTGTCAGTCGAGGTAGTTCCGATATTGAACGACAGAGATCAGATATGCGGCTCTGCCATGATCCTGGAAGACGTGAGTGACACAGCCGAGTTGGAGAAAAAAATTACTCACCTTCGCGAGCGAGCAAGCCAGGATCAATTGACCAAGGTTGCGAATCGTGGCGAATTGAATCGACAGCTTCCTGAATTCGTGGCCCATCATCAGAGAACTCGCGAACCGGGCAGTATCATCATCTGCGACATTGATTTCTTCAAAAAGATAAACGACAACTTTTCTCACCAAGCGGGAGACGAGGCGTTGATTATGTTTGCCAAGCTATTGAAGGATTCATGTCGCGAAACAGATTTTATTGCCAGATATGGCGGAGAAGAATTTGTCATTCTATGCGGCCAGTGCGACCTCAAGGAAGCAAAAGATTTTAGCGAAAACATAAGACGAAAACTAAGTCGACTCCCTATCCCAGCTATTCGAAATCAAAATATCACAGCGAGTTTTGGCGTCGCTATGATCAACCCGGAAGATAACGAAGAAACCGTGCTTGGACGTGCTGACAAGGGTTTGCTTATCGCGAAAGAAAGCGGGCGAAACCGTGTCGTATGCTTGGGTGATGAAAAAACGAATCCGATATCGGAAGCAGTTTCACCAGCAAAAGGCTGGTTCCGATGGCTTGGCATTTTGTCCGACAATACGGTCAAAGCCGAACTCCTCACGAGCGTGCCGCGCGACGTTACATTACAAAAGTTAAAAGGCTTTGTCCAAGAATACAAGGCTGTTGTTCATCATGTCGATCAAAACAATGTGGTAATGGAGGTTGATTGCCGCGTCGCTCCAATTCCTAAAATGAAGAACGAGCGACTGGGCAAGTTTCGCGTAAGCATGGAAGTTGCCGACGTTGAGATGAAAGCCGGCGGACATCAAACCAGCACCCGGATCTGTACTCTATTGGATACCGAGATCACCGCGCTGAAAAATCGAGATCGTCGAAGCGATTCCATTCGAAGCCAAGCCAATAGATTGAAAACCGCGTTACAAGTTTATTTGGTAGCTCATGAAATGGACGATACCATAAGGCAAGACGTTCTTCGTAAAATCAAACCTGATACGGATTCTCGATACTAAACTCGATTGCCGACACGGAGTCGAAATCGGTTGCACGCAGGGACAAGGCTATATTTGACCTATGTTCAAGTGAATAGGAAGTGAAATGGATCGCTCGTCGAGTGAACGACGAGCGACGAATCTAAATCAAGTACGTTGTAAAATCGCTACTCAGCACGAAGGACTCTTTAGAGCCCTCGCCTTCGGCGTCCCAACCGCTCTTCTTCCATTTCATTGAGAACTGCGGACAACGCGAATTCCTGAAGTTCGTTCGAAGAATCCAGCGAAACGCTTGCTTCGCCCTCGGCTCCACCACCCGCTTTCTCGTTATTGATAAAGTTCACAATCAACAATACATCAATTGGCGACAGGCCGTTGTCTCCGTCGACGTCTAAATCAGGTTGCGTCAACGTGTTAGCAGGACGAGGAGTGGAAAGTGCAACGCTCTCATTCAGCGCGTTAACCAGTTGCAGTACATCGATCGGGTCAACGCTTTTATCGCGATTCACATCGAAGGGGTTGAAAGCGTTTTGCCACGGCGATCGATTAGCTACCTTGGATAGCGATAGGTTCAGCGGGAACAATCTTCCCGTGGAACCGCCAGGTAGAATCTCGCGAACTCGCATCGGGACTTGTATGGATTGTGGATCTGTCGACCCAATCGCTCTCCCCTCTCGCAATCGCAGAACATTGTTAACAACCTCGAACCGGGAATCGATCGGTTCAACGAGATACGACACATCCGTATTCGTGTGCGCGACTTGAATCTGACCGATCGTTATTCCCGAAATCGATTCGCGAACTACGCCAGGATTAACGCTAACACCAGTCGGTGGTCTTCGGATCGGGGTAACCGTTATTGGGATGGTTGCCGTGGACGAGCGAGATGGAAACCCGGTGTCGTTGGCTTTCACAGTGACTGTAAATTGACTCTGCTGCAACGCATCAAAAGCCGATCCTGGTCTCAGAGTCAAGTCGCCCGTTACAGCGTTCAGGTCAAACGGTGGCAAATCCGAGGACACCAATTCGAATACAACAAAAGACTGTGGATCCGCATCCGTGGCCAAAATCCGGCCGAAAGGGACACCGGGTTGCGCCCCCTCCGAGACGGTTAAGGAGGTGGTCACGATTTCTGGATTGAATCGGTTCTGAGGACGAACATTGACGGTAACGGTTTGGGCTGCCGATCCAAATTGACCGTCTGAGGCGATAACCACAAACTCGTGAACAGCCTGAGTGCTGAAATTGAGACTCGTACCTGGCTTAAGATTGACCGCACCCGTCGCCAAATTTACATCAAAGAACGGTGATGATTGTAGAACTTGATAGGTAATGGTGGTATCTGCGTCAGCATCGGTCGCATTGAGCAAACCAACGAGGCTTCCCCCTGAAATCGACTCCGACACAGTGAATACCGGACTAACAGGAAATCGCGGTGGAAATTCGTTGACATTCTGCACTGTCAGAACGATAGGCTGCACGTAAGAGAGCGGTGGGTTACCAGAATCTGTCACCGTGACATTGATGCTAAAACTGCGTTCTACTTCGAAGTCAATGTTCGCAGTAGCAGAGGTCAGCAATATGTTGTCTTCAATGACGAATCGTGGATCGTTAATGGTGTAAGTATGCCGATCCCCCGAGTCTGGATCAATGGTCGTCAGCGAACCCACACGTTGTCTCCGGCTATTTTCGGCTACGGATAGCGAGGACAAAGTCACTCGCTCTGGACGGTCATTGACGTCAATCACAGTTATGACCAACGGAGCGATGCCGAAGAGCCCTTGTGGGTCAGTTCCAATCACATTGACCAATGTCTGTCCGATGTTGTTATTTCTCGGAGTGCCAGTAACAATTCGATTTACCGGATCAAACTGGATCCAAGATGGAGAAGACGTACCGCCCGGATTGCGAAGACTTAGCAAAATCTGAGTGTCGTCAACGTCCGTGAATAAATCGCTAGGCAATGGCAGGGTAAACGTCTGATCTTGCAATACGGACACCGTCAGAATGGGATAATTGCTTACAGGCGCGTCATTGACCGGTAACACTTCTTGCGTAACGAAACTAGGTGATGCGGAACTGGTTGTGCTGGCAATCAATGTTGCGATGTTCGCGTTCACACGATTTGTGCTCGTGGAAAAAGCCCCAGTGTATGTCGGGTCAATCGGAAAGTAACTCATCGTAGGAGCGTTTCCGAAGAAGTTCAATGCTGGGACAAACCTTACCCGAGCATTTGTTCCGAGCACGAGACCGTTGGCGATTGAAACAACACCGATGTCGCTCCAATCCGCACCCGCGCGGTATTGCCAAACGCCTTGTGAGGTAACGGCACCATTACTAATCACAATACCAACACCAGTTTCTCCATCTGGATCGATGACCCCTCGAGCCAATAGATCGCGAACGAGTGTACCAGCACTATCAACGTTGTCTTCGCTAATGGGATCGACCGACGCGGGATACGCAAGAGGAGCATCGTTGACAGGCACAACATTCAATGGCAGTGTAGTCGAGGAGGAAAAGATTCCCTTTTGAATCGTGAGAAGCACATTTCGTGGTGCTGGATCGGGCGAGTCTCCCGTTGCGATGAATGCGAAGGCAGGAACTGTCGCTTCTATCGCCGCTCGGGTCGCTGACGAATTAAATACAACCTCTAGATTTGAGGGTGACACACTGCGCAACACACCAATAGGTACATTTTGGAAGAGGATCGACGTTCCTTCTCTTCGAATCAAACTTCCAGATGGCGGAACAAACCGCATTTGATCCGTTGCCCCAGGCGTTGTAGCAACCATGGCAGAGACAACCGTTCCTTGATACCCCCCTGGAGTCGCGTCCACTAGGGTTGCTGCCGTCACAATCGGAACGGCAGGACCGTCTTCCCTATAGACGACGGGGTTCCGGGCAACTTGTAATCCAAGGGCTATTGAAACACTCCCCTTGATGACATATTCACCGATACTGCCGTAGTCAGTAAATCCTGTTGGAGGGTTAGCGGTTGGTGTTCCGAAACCAATGCCATCAACAGAAATGTAATAGGTACCCGCCGTCAAATTAAGATCCACGAATTGCGCCGAAAGGCCAGTTGAATTGGAAATCGCAACCAAAGCCCCCTGCGAATCGTACAATCGCCCCTCAACCTTGAGATTGGTTCCTTGGTTCTGAGACCATACCGTACCATCGCGGAAAGAACCCTCTACAGATCGGTCAAACCCACTGGCAGTCCTCGCGTACATTTCCGTTACGTAAGGGTCGATGGTCAAATTGATGGGACCATCCCCAGTCTGAAATGAAAAGAAATCTAAATCATCATTTCTCTCGATTGTAGCAAAATGCGATATGTCTACGCGTCCTGCAGTATTGATGACTCCTGAAAGCAACGTAGCTGTCACAGCAGTTCCGCCATCTTCATCAGGAACATATCCAAAACCGTGCTGCGTCGTTATAACCACTAAGTCATCGGGACCATCGCCATAATTGGCACCAGTACCGCCGTTATTTGCACCAAAGTATACTCCATTGTCCCACGTGGTTACATTGTTGTAATAACCACCCACCCCCATAATAGGTCCCCAACTGTGTTCACCTGTGCCATGCCCATTGTAGTAAGCGGCATTCGGTTGGAATGGATGTTGTGAATTGGTGCCGTCGTGCGACAAGCCTAACGTATGGCCCACTTCATGGCTCGCCGCAGCGGCAGCGAATATGGCTCCATAATTAAATACATACGACGGTGTATCAGTACCTCCTGGGGTCGCATAGTTCCAGCTGAAACTTCCTATATACGCAACCCCCCCAGCCCCGGGCGCAGGAAAATCATCAGGCGTAAACACCACCCGATTCCCCCATCTATCGTCCCCTCCACCCGTATTGACCAACGCGGCCTCGCCTGGATCCTCGGTGGTGACATTTACATCGAAAGGTGAGAAGTCCGCGCTTACCAATTGCCAAACCTGCTGAATCTCTAGCAATTCACCATTGGTAAAATCTGGTCCATTATTCGCGGGGTCCCATGCTGGCGATATGATCGGATCGCGACCTCGACCTGTGTTCCAAAAAGTTCCCGAAGCTCTAAAACCATCAAAATCGAGATAAATAGTCTTGGTCGCGCTGGGGCGGCTGTGAAGAAAAAATGTCTTGTCCAAGTCGGTAATAGCAGCTACGTTGGCTTCGCTCTTGGGGACGTTGTCAAACTGACGAAAGTAGGCGCTGCTCGCACTGACCAATTCTTCGGGCGCACGGGGAATAGAGCCAGTTTCAGGTGTCAAAATGTCTCCTGCCAAAAGTTTGCGAGTCTCGAGAGACTCGACCTGCAGGATCCGCCGGAAAGCGCGTCGCATCCGTCCGCGAATAGAACGTTGGACTGATCTTTTGGTTCCGGAATGTTCGAAAGACGTTCTCATAGGATTACGGCCCGCTTCGGGTAAACTAACAAGTCGAAAAAGCTGATATAATCGGTAATGCTATACTAGGGACGTTTAGAAATTCCTGCAACAATAATCCTTGGTAATCCCAGCAAGTCTGCTGGATTCGCGGTCCCAAAAGTCCCAATTCTCCCCGTTTTGCCCAATCGATCCCCCGACCAAAGATCTCAGTCAGTTTTGTGAGATGCGCACGGGCGTCATGGCTGGGGACGAGTGTCGATCATAACCTGACGCGGAAGGGCGTTTTGCTCTCGCCCAGATTGGATGCTTTGCGAAGGTAGATTGGGCACTCCTGCTCTTGTTCGTGTCGTTGACGTCGGTCAAGAGTGACCAACTTACATTGAAAACGCTCCCCCCCTCACCCTGCGGGTTAGGGCTTTCTCGTATCCGAAATACAAAACTATCCCTAAGTTGCAGCACTCGTTTCGCGACATTCAAAACCGACTAACCGCTTCTAGGACGTCCCGAAATGGAACGGAAGCACAACAACCAAAAAGTGGATGGCGTGACATGCGTTTTCGGCTCAGAGACGGAGTGGAAAGTCCACAAAGAAACTTGGCTCTGACGCGAGGCTCGTCAAACAGATCCTCCATCTCACGGACCAATTGCTTCAAACCACTTAAGGCAGATGTCCCAATTTTCGCAAAATGGAATTCCGGCATCTCTTCATCCGTTTCACCCGTACACGCGCAGCATACACCACACCCCATTTCGATTTGCTGTCCAAAGTACTTGGCCAATCGCGCGCCCTGACACTCCGTCCCGACTGCCAGCTGAAACAGTTGATCAATTCGATCGATTTCTCGCTGCTCTAACTCGACTAATCTCGAATGCAGCGAGTGTGCTAACTCGTCGATGTTGGTGATCGGTTTTGTTCTTCGATACCCATGCATCATGCCACTCACCTTTAACTCAATCCAACCTCGCTCGGCCAAATAGTCCACCATGGCCACAATTCGTTTACGATCACATTTGAGGCGTTCACTTATAACCGTAACAGGCACCTCGATCCAAAGCTTTTTCTTTACCGACAGTGCGAGCACATCACGAACAAACACACGTCGTTCACCTTCAAAGTGCTTCAAAATTTCAGCCGAAGAAACCAGAGGTTTGAATTCATAACAATCGTACCTAGGACCGATTCCCTCCACGTAATCGCCCAGTTCAAGATACGTAAGCAGGGTCCGAATTACGATATCCTTGGTATCGAACTGCGAAGATAAGGAATAGAACGACAAATAAAAGATCTCTGGTTGATGAGCGACCAACTCCAACAAACCTTTGACCGCCTCAAAAGTTGGCGTATCCCCATATGCGAAATTCTCGAGAGTTATGCGATCCTCTGGTACGATCCATGTTTCACAGCGGCTGCTTAGCCCATCACGCCCCGCTCTGCCTATCTCCTGTGCATAGTTCTCAATCCCTTTAGACAGATTCCAATGATAGACATAGCGAACGTCTCTTTTGTCTATTCCCATGCCAAACGCGATCGTTGCAACCACGATCGAGTTTTGCTCCGACATAAACCAATCCTGCACACTTTTCCGAACTTCATCTTCTAGACCTGCATGATACGCTCGCGCGTCTACCCCTTGTTCCGTTAACCACAACGCAACCTCCTCAGAAGTTTTTTGGGTTGTTACATAAACGATGGTACAGCCTCGCGGCAGTGTGCTAAGTCTTTCGAGCAACTCGCGGCTTCGGGTCTCGCCATTCGTAATGCGAATGCGAATGGCTAAATTGGATCTATGAAATGGAGTCTGAATTACATTTCTATCCTCGATCGAGAATGCTTTTTTAATGTCCTCGATGACCGTCGGAGTCGCCGTTGCTGTCAGCGCTAAGATTCGCTCAACCTTGAAAGCTTTCGCAATCGAGGAAAGCTTGAGGTAATCTGGCCGAAAATTATGCCCCCACTGACTAATACAGTGAGATTCGTCGATCGCCATTAGCGAAATGGAAAGCTCATTTACAATCTCTCGAAACCGTTCGTTAAAGAATCGCTCGGGTGCGACATATAACAGTTTGACCTTTCCACTGCGTAGATTGCTCGTCGCAGTGCGGGCTTCGTGAGCGGTCAGAGAAGAATCCAAACGTATCGCCGGAACCCCAAGACTAAATAACCTATCGACCTGATCACGCATCAAAGCCAGAAGGGGTGAGACCACCAATGTAACACCAGGCAACAAACAGGCGGGGAGCTGATAACAGAGCGATTTGCCACCACCGGTCGGAAAAATGGCTGCCGCATTCTGCCCGTGCATCAGCGATTCGATGACCGCTAATTGACCGTCGCGAAACGACTCCAGATGAAACGTTTCTCGCAAACATTTCGCAATCTGTTCCCGTTGGGCGTTTCCATCCATGTGCTTGACTCCATCATTCGGGACAATCTGATACCAGTTCTCGGCTCGGCCAAAATATAGCAGCCAACCGTTCAGCCCGAAAAGAGATAGCAGTAAAAAGAAAAATCGCAACCTCCAGGAGAAGATTGCGATTCGCTTTTAAACAATTCTCTGAAAAACTCGCTAGCTCCAGTCTGCAGCGAACAAGTCGTCAAGGATTGAAGGAACATCAACTTCCCCCTTGCCTGACGAGACAACCAATTCTTCGACTGATTCGTCTTCGTCTTCGTCGGTATCTCCCAAGAATTGCATTGGGCCCATGCCGATGGAATCATCAAGACTCGAGGCCAAGTAATTGCCAATCTCTCGTTCGATTTGCAATGTCAGATCCGCTTCGCAGACTTCTGCAAACTTGGCAGGACTCATGATCTCGACGGTTTGGAACCATCCGAGCGATTCCATCCCCTCACCCTCTCCAGATGCGTTTCCTTGTTCGTTGATATGGTTAACAACAGCCAGAACATCCAGGGGACTGACGCTTCCGTCTCCATCCACATCCAAGAATGGAGGTCGGGTGGTGCTCGCCGGAAGAACTCGATCGCCGTTGAGGTTGATGTCGTTGATGAGGATCAACGCGTCAATTGGCGATACGAATCCATCATTGTCAACGTCGTATCGGTTTGTTGGGTTTTGATTGAGCGAGCTAACTACACGCACCGTGACGGTAGCCAAGTTGCTCGGTATTCCATTGGTGTCAGACAAGAAGTACTGGAAGCTACCCGCCCCGACAAAGTTTGTCGCAGGTGTATAACGAACGACTCCATTGCCAACGATCACGACGGTACCCGTATCCGGTCCTGACGCAATTTGCAGAGTGCTGAGATCCAGCGTTCCGGAGAATGCGGTATCGTTTTGTACGACATTTATTTCGATCGGCACATTTCTGGCCGTCAAAGCCAAGTCATCGGCAGCTCGTGGAGATACTCCCGAGATAACCTGCACAGTGGCTTCATTGGACAAAGCACCTAGAGAATCTCTTACCCGGTAGCTAAATGTGTCTTCACCGACGAACCCGACTCTAGGTGTGTACTGAACTCGTCCCGAAGGAAGAATCGTAACGGTACCGTTTAGCGGAAGCACTCCAATACCAACCGTTCCCACGTCGATCGGGGTGTCGACATCACGATCGTTATCTAGAATCGCTAAATTCACAGGCACGCCAGTCGCTACAACGAATCGATCGTTGACCGCAACAGGAGCATCATTAATACCGGTCAACGTGATGCTAACAGTACCCACATTGCTGAGGAGATCTGCTCGATCGCGAACCGTGTAAGTAAACGTATCAACTTCGGTTTGCCCAGTCGTTAGCCCCTGGATTCGTGCAGAATTGCGAGGATCGTAACTGAAGCTTCCGTTGGCATTGAGAACAATGGTTGCCCCCAAGGTCGATTGAATCGTACCTGGCACGGCGACTCGCAATACGTCGTCAGGTAAATCAGGATCGATATCGTTAGCAAGCAGACCAGGTGCAGCGATAGTTAGCACAGCATCCTCGCTTGTGTTGTATCGATCTGTGACTGCAAACGGAGCGTCCAGTACCTGAGTAATATTGATTTCAAAGGTACGCGGAGTCGAACTATTTTGGTTCGGTGCCGTGCTCGGACCTGAGTCCTGTGCCAAGACTGTCACCGTTACAACGCCAAAAGCGTTAGGAGCAGGTGTAAACCGTAATCGCCCTGCCGGAGTAATCGAAGGTTGGACGGCGAACAGATTATTGTTGCTGTTTGTCACAACAAACGAAACCGTTTGCCCATTTTCGTCCTGACCTGTTGGCGGGGTGTTGTTCATGCCTTCGGCCGGAACGATGTTGGTTACAAACGCAGCATCATACGAGCCCGAATCCTCTGCAACCGACACTGCTGACCCGAGAACAAACCCTGGAGCGTCGTTGACCGCTCCCACAACAATGGTTAAGCGATGGACCGCAGAACGATTGTTGTTTGGTGCCACATTGGATCCATTATCTACAGCAGCGATTTCCACAACCGTAGTTCCATTGACGTCTTTCGCCAACGTGAAGCTTAGCTCCCCAGTTGGAGAAACCGACGGCGCGACAGCGAAGAAACTCGTGTTGTAATTGACGATTTGGAAGGACACCGTTTGTGCATTAGGCCCGCTCAGTTCATCCAATGCCGACGCTGGACCGGCCGCAATATTCGCCGCCCAACTAGCACGGTAAGCTGGATCGTCCTCGGTTAAAGCCAGATTAGGACCAGCCGTGAACTGTGGAGGATCATTGACCGCTTGCAAGTCCAGCGTAATCGTACCCGTTGCACTGGCCTCAGGCGTTCCGTTATCCGTAACGACATATCGTACGAAATCTTCGCCAGAAAGATCAGTCGGTGGAATGTAGCGGAACGATACGATCTCACCTGCATCGAAGATTGGCAAAATTTGCCCACCGCGAACCGTAGTTCGCTCGATCTGGGTCATGCGCAACGTTTGACCTTCGTTTATCTCATCGTCTGGTCCCGGAGCAACTTTTGCAAGGATGTCATCGATATCGACTGGACGACCTGGTCCAACCTCCAGCGTGACGTCTTCTGTGCCAGGGACTTTAACAGTACCTGGAATTGGCGGATCATTTACTGGCGTAACGCCAAGTGTAAACGAAAGGACTGCAGACAGATTAGAGTTAGGTGCAGGTGTTGATACACCGTTATCACGCAACTGGAATTCCACAACACGGTTGATACCAGGAGTGTTGGAATTCACATTCGCTTTAGTTCGGAAGGTGAGCGTACCATCAGTTTGCATCGATGGCATAACCTCGAACAATGCGGGATCCGCATTGATCAACTGGAATGATAAGACTTGGCGGTTTTCATCCACTGCCGTTGCCGGGCCGGGACGAATTCCAGTCGCGAATCCAGGAATTGATACCAAACCTTGATCTTCAATCACTTGAAGCGTCGATGGCATCGAAAACTCAGGTGCATCATTAATTGCATCGACCGAAATGGTGAACGTCAACAATGGACCGAGGTTTGAGTTTGGAGGTGGACCAGCCAATCCGTTATCTCGTAAACGAGCCGTTACGATCGACGTCCCGTTTTGATCTGGTGCTGTTCTAAACGTTAAGCGTCCACTGGAGTCGATTACCGGAGCGTTCGCGAACAAAACCGGGTTTGTAAACGTCAAGTCAAAAGTGAGGATCTGACTGTTTTCATCGATCGCCGTCCCGTTGATAGCAGGCCGAACATTGGTTGCAAATCCAGCAATCGCAACCGAACCTTGATCCTCGACAACGTTGATTCGGTTCTGGCTCAAACCGTAAGCCGGAGCATCATTGACAGGAGTTACGTCCACTACCAAGGTCTTGGTAACAGATCGAGGAGCAGGTACGCCGTTCTCCTGGCCATCATCAGTTGCGGTCAAATAGATCTCAAACGCATTGAGCGGAATACCATTTAGACCAGCAAAGTTTCGGTTAACGTCCGGAGCGAATTGGAATTCCAAATCGCGATTCTGATTTAAGCGTGGCAGAACCGAGTACAACGCGGCAGCACCTACTGGAATAGAAACCGTTACATCTACATTCTGACCGCTTTCGTCCGTAGCCGACGCTGGGCCAGCAACAACATTCGTGTAGATTTGCGGAATGAGTTGCAAGGATGCATCTTCCGAAACCGTGAATGTGGTTGGGTTGAGATCGAAATCTGGATTGTCATTGACTTCGCTTACCCGAATCGTAATGGTTTGAGGTAAGGATTCATTGACGTTCGAGCCGCCCGTAGGTCCGTTATCCAGGGCCGTTACAGTAAGAAGAATATCTCCTCCTGCTACCAGTCGGTTAACATTTGGTGCTAGTGTGTATTGCAGAGTTCGAATCGCACTGGTTGCGCTTCCTGTTATTGAAGGAGCAACACTGAACAAGCTCATTGGATTGGGGTGATTTGCGGTCACCACAATGTTAAATCCAACCACTTGTTGTGTGGCTAGTTCGTCGGTTGCCAAAGCTGGACCAGGAGCAACATCCACGATGATCGGACGAGCTTGAGCACCGGAGTCTTCGGTATCTGTAACCAACGGATTTGTGAGACTGAATACCGGCCTGTCATTCAATGGATTGATCGTAACGGTAATTCGGCTCGTCGTACGGAGAGGATCCGGATTCAACAATGCCGATGGCTGATTTAGTTCATCGGTCCGAATCTCTCCGGTCAAACCATTATCTTCCAAATCGATCTCGATTACGACAACGCCATTGATGTCAAAATTGTAGTGGGTTCCCGATCGGAAGGTCAGGGTGTTATTGACCGTATCAAATGCCACCTGCTCACCCGTTCGGGATGGACTAACGATTCGCGCACCTACAATCCGGAGAGATTGAATTGGGGTTTCGTTCGCTACAACACCGTTGACAGCATTAACGTCGCCAGCGTCGTGACCAACAACATCATTAGCAGTAAATCGGCTTACATTCCACGTCACCGAAGTATTCGGCGCGACGGTTATGTCTCCATTGTCTTCGGAGATGGTCTCACGATCATCAACACCCAAAGGTGCGTCGTTCCTTTGGAGAACGTTAATCGTAACGGTCGCTGGCGCAACCGAGGTCATCCGCGTGCTGCGCGCTAGATACGTGAATTGGTCTAAACCAAAGAAGTTTCTGTTCGGCACGTAGGTGAACGAACCGTCAGTATTCAAGGTTAGCGTACCGTTTTGCGGTGCTTCTACTGGATCGACCGCTGGAGTGTATGGGTCGAAATCATGCACGAAGAGTGGGAACGCTTCGAAGTTAGTATCATTCGCCAATACGCCGTTTGCGGAGGAAACCACTAAAGTAGAGTCTTCGATCACTCTGTATTCACGAGCACGACCTGTGATGCCACCATTTGGATCATCGACCGAGATCGGAGGACGTCCAGGAAGAACTTCGATCACATGGTCCTCGACCTCACCGCCGATCGCCATTCCTCCTGGAAGCATACCACCAGTGGTACTCAATCGGAATCTCGCCGTTGTGTAACCGACTCGAGCATGGCTCGGAGTTGGGATGAAGAGTATGTTCTGACCAGGCAGCACAGGTACAGAAACGGGATTGCGAACAGAGTCCTGAGTGAAATCAATTCTTTCATCTAAATCATTGAAATCGTTATCTTGATTCCAATCGATCCATACGTCGACAAACCCAGCGCCTGATGAATTAATGGTTACTTCCACAGGTAAAGCGAATGGATTGAAGAATCCATCAAACGTCACCCCATCTTCATCGTCGGCAAGAATTCGCATTTCGTTACCAACGATCGCACTACCAGGAATCGTAGGCAGATTTATCAATCGCGTTCGAATGGCATCGTTGATGGCAAGTCGAAGTGCTTCAGCCAAGGAAGCGTCAGTTGCTGTTGCTAAATTCACATTAACAGGTCTTCGGCCTGCTCCAAGCGGTGCAGGGTTGGCCAGCGATGTATTGACGATTTGGAAAACAAGCGTACGGCCCGAACCATCCTCAATCGTGAGTGTTTCTCCGTCTATAGTCGTCGACGCGAGCACTCGAATGGTTTGGGATCCGGAGACAACCCGTTGTACAAAAGCAGATGAAGCCGTAGTAGAGAACGAATGATCTTCGTTTCCACCTAGAACTAATGATGAGCCGTCGAGAATGGCTGTAATGCCAAACAAGAATCCTCTATCGATAGCCCCGACTTTGATGGCGGTTTGCACAGCAGTGGCTACGTCCAAAGCGGTTACGGCCGTAGCAATGTTGATGGCAATTTCATTAGCCCCAGGCAACGAAACATTATCAACAAATCGGAAAACCACTGTGTTGTTGGCATCGTCGCTTATGGTGAGCGACTGACCAAGTAATCCGGGTCCGTTGGTGCCAAACGCCAATCGAATTGGCCCAGCATTTGCAACCTGGAATCCTAACCCCGCTGAGAATGATATCTGCGCTTCGCTATCATCAGCATCAGCTGCAGGACTGGTTTGACCATTCGCATCGGAATCAGCATATCGCCCGAGAACGAGTTGCGGCTCATCGACAGGATACATTGCGTGGCGAGCACCGCTCACGATGGTTCCCGTTGACGTCAAGACCGTCGAACTCGTAGAGCCAGTTCCGTTTCTTTCGATCGCATCACCGAAGTCGAAGCCGACTTCTGGCATTGCAATCGTGAACTGTGTCAATGAGTTCGGTCGGTTCGCCTGCAACAAATTACCGGCTATGTCGCGAATTGGATCAATCAGCGTCGCACTCAGCCCAACCGTTCCGCCGGTCAACACGACATCGGACGTACCAAAAATCAGCAATGATCGGCTGCTAACGACGTTAGTAGAAATCGCCAATCCGGAGCGAGACAACGCTTGGAAAATTCGCCCCAAGACCATTTGCGAGGTGAAGTTCGCTTGGACGGGAATTGGGATCGCACCGGCCGATACGCCACTGCCCAAATCAAATTCCATGACGACAGCTGTCGACCCTACAACAAGACGGATCTGCTGACCTGCAACAATATCCCGACCCGATGGTGCATCGATCTTGTGCGAAACTCGGTTCACCAATGTAAGTTCGTAAACACTGTCTCGACGCCAGAATCCAGCAAATGGGGTGAGTCGAATCGTTCTACTGTTAACGCTGTAACCTCGAACGTAATCAGATCCCTCGACTAACTGTTGACCGTTTTCCGTCAAGATAATGTTAAGACTCGTAACGGTGTCGGCATCAACTCCCGTTCCCGACGTTTCATCAAGCAAAACTTCAAAGAAGTCGTAATTGCCCGATCCAACCATCAAGAAGGTTGTCGTTCGGTCGGAATCAACTAGATTCGCGTCGTTGTCGATAGGTCGTTGCAGAACGGCAATCGGTCCAACAAAGTCAGATCGTTCAAATGCACCTCGGTCCGTGAAGACGTTTTCACCGAGACCGGCTGGTGTGTTCACAGCGGGATCATCGACCCGTCTCAATCCAAAGATGTCAAAGTCAGGAGCTTGGATTGGGCTTGTCGGCAATCCAATAGGGCTCTTAACTTGATCGATTATCGATCTATCTTCGACTGAGTTAATCGACGAGTCGATGGCGGATGACAAAGCTCGTAGATAGAACCTTCCGTCGGTCGCGTCAATAAAGAGCGGAGCGGTCGGAGGGAGCAATAACTCAAAGGATTCGTTCAGCGTCGCAGGGGACTTGGGAACCGTATTGGATTGGTAGACGATACCACCCAACTCTGGTTGCGGTCCGGTTGCAGACCCGTTGTACTGAATACCAGTCGAGAACTTGGAAACAATGGTATTGACGATCGTTGGGATCGCTCCATCCTCGATCAAGATTCCGACGCCACTAGGACCCGATGTGGCACTAGTAGGTCCATGGAGAGTATTGTTGACAATTCTCGCAACGGTCCGAGGTGGATTACCATTCGTATTGTTGGCCGAGTCACCGCTGACTCGGATTCCACCGAGCCCATTATTCGCGAGCAAATTGTTAGAGATTACTGGTCCCAATCCCACATTGGCGGCATTTAAGGTCACCAAGTTACGGGGAACACCAGGATAAGGTCGATTACCAACACCATCGGCGAGGTTCACTTGTGACTGTGTACCTGCATCAACGTTGATTCCGAATCCACTACTGTTGATGACCGAAGTAGCGGAGATGATCATCTGCCCTTGAACCCTTTCCAGGTTCTGGTCACCCAAATCTTCGCCGAAATCAGTGCCCAATGGCGAGAGTTCTTGGCCGTGCTGAATCACAGAGAATGGAACGCCACCGGCGGTGAAATCGAAACTGCCTGTTAGGTTAGCTGCAGCGTTGCCGGAGAGTTGAAGCACATTGGTGAATGGAGATGCCAAATCCGCTGCACCAAATTGCATATCTCCATTTGCAGACGCCGAAACTCTGAGCTTCGATTGGACGTTTGGACTGTTGATCGCGTCACGAACAGCACGAATAATCTGTCCAACGGTTGCGTCAGGGGTAACAACGATTGCAACGTTTGCCGGATCAACCCCTTGCCTCCTCAAGTCAGTTGGGCTAACGACATCGAACTCAAAGGTGACGACATTAATGCCATCACTGAGCGTAAATGTTGCACCATCACGAATCGCGCTAGCATCATCTAATTGCAACGCAATCGATTTGGTCAGACGTTCGTTGGTATCGAAGGTTCGCCCGAGTTGGATATTAACCAGTGGTATAGTCTCGAGACTTAGTTGGTTTCCACCCGATAGGCCGTAGCTGGCTGCTGAACGTATCTCGAGTTGATAAGCACCCGTCTCGCTTTCCTCGGCTGACACCCCATCCTCTCCGCCGATTCTCTCATATTCGAAGGTCGGAATAAACAGGTTGTTCGCAATCGCAGCGGTTTGAGGCTGAGCCCCTAGGACCATCTCTCCACGTTCTGCAAAACCAATGATAATGTCATCAAGATAGACAACAGTATTGAAATTGTTTTGAGTACGGAAAGACTGACCAGCAGCAGGATTTGGAGAATCGAGCGGCCCAAAGAAATCCCCGACGCGTCGAGCGATTGTTGCTCCCAAAGGACCTTGGTCCGCAATCGTCAGATTGTGCAACATGATCGAGTGTCCGCTAACGCGATACACATCGATATTGGTTTCTTGCCCTGCGACATTCAACGCGGCGGCCAAACCAACTCGAATCGCGTCCCGAACTTCCAAGGCATCCATAGCGTTGGTTATCAAGACTTCTTGATTACCTGCGGCAACGCCTGGTAATCCCGTAATGATGTTTGGATCTGCACCAACAATGTTGTAAACACCTGCCGGATCAAGCCCCGAAATATTCAAAATGTTCGGTGTCAAAGTGCTTGTGGAAACGTTCAGTCCATTGGCAGCCAAAACGCCACGCACTCTTGCCGCAACTTGCGATGGCGAATCGGTAGCAACGATCGGGATGTCAGTAGGCCCTGCGGCAACGTTTCTGAAGGTGAAATCGGTACCATCGATACTCAGAATGTCTCCGTCCACCAGGCTTGCTGCGCTGGGTAGATTTAGAACCAAACCTAGATCAAATTCAAAGGTTGTACCTTGAACAACAAATGTTTGCCCATCGGCAAGCCGTTCCCCTGGTATTGCGACCAATTCCTGGCCACCCAGTGTCGCAACGCCGGTGCGGAAATCGCCACCAGTAGCAAATTCAAAACGGATCCTGATGTCTCTTTTTCCAGCAAGAGGCGCGAGATTAACACGAGCTTGTCTCCATCCCGCGGTTCCCGCGTTGTCGAAGAGTTCTTGCGTCATGTAGCTTCTAGTGAACGCATCTTGATTGCCGTTCACTGGAACGTCGAATTCATCTGGATTGTTTGTATCTGCGTAGCTGCCAGGTGATCGGGCAGAGTTATTTGTAGCTAATAACACCCAGGCGCCGTCTTCACCCGCTCCATACACCCTAAACGAATCCAACATGGCTTGTTGATCACCAAAACCAGTATTGGTAAGTTGAGTGCTCAAAGAGTAGGTAAAGTACAACATCGGTTGATCATCAGCCGAGTATTGCGACAAATCGATATGGTGACTTTCTAACGCACCTCTGGCGCCGCCGGGCAGAGACGTATTGCCATAGAGGTCGACACCGTTATTGGGTCCCATATTGTAAATGCCAGACCAATCACCACCTTGGACCCCCTGTCCGGCTGTCGGATTGGAGTAGCCGAACTTCAATGCTGCGTTTTGGCCGCTGGCATCTCGTGAATTATTGGGGCTCACTAAGCGTCCATGACCTTGCGTTCCATTCTCTTCCAGTGAAAGGTGCCACAGGTTCACGTCGAGCGACGAGAAATCGATACCACGAATGGCAGGGTTTCCTGTCTGAACAAAGAATGCTCCTCGCGGGAAAATCGGTTGAAACTCACCAGCGGTGTTGAAGGCCCACAAGCGTCCTTGATTATCCGTACCGAACAATAGGTCGGCGAAGCGACCGCCTTCGACGTTTCTCGGTCCGGTGGTCAGACTTTGGAAATTGATAAGCTGATTGGTAGCTGGGTCTCGCATTTCGATATACTGATCCGACCAAACCTGGCCTTGGATTTCGCTTGTCAACAACAAGCTCATCAATTCGCCTTGATTGGTAACGGCAAAGTAGCGGGTGCCCAACAATTGTGGAACTGCAGCCAAACCGGTCACCGTTCCGTTCGCGTCAACCCAACCCTGAATTGGGGCTAGTCCGCCACCCGTTCCCCTGGTTCGAACAAAGTAACCATGTTCTACGATCGAGGTTCCTGCTCCCAACCCTTGTTGCGCTCCATTTCGCACACCGACGCCCGGTGCACCAGAGGCAGGGCTGCGTGCTTGACCGATGTTTCCATCCGAAATCGAATTGAGTCGATAGAGGATGTTCTTAGTGATACCGTTTCCGGCTAGAGCAACAGCTTGGTCGAGGTTATCCCCTCCTACGATTGGTTGCCTAAACGCGGCTTGCGAACCTCTAGATGCGACACCCCAGAAACTCGGTGATAGCTGTCCGCCCCCTTGGTCCGTCGCAAACTGTTGCGAGAACGAGAGACCGTCAAAAATCATTCCGATCCCGTTATTGCCACCGTTGTTCGGCACTTGAATGGTTTCGAAAGTTGGTGGATCCGAACCAGGTGTTGTTCGGGAAATAAATGTGGTGATACCACTAGCCACGGCAGCCGGTGCGCCGTTCCCGATGTCCATACCAAAGAAGCTACCAGAATCGTTATCTTGCCGAACAGATCCGGGCGCATTGTTTTGGAACCCGATTGTGAGACCGTTTGGAGCGACTGCAAAGTCTGTGATTGCATTCGTATTCACTCCAAAATCCACTGCCGTCTGTCCGTCCGTACTGTAGAGGGCTTCTTGTGCCCCAGTAAGCGGGTTAACAAATCGGACATTTCTACCTGTCGTCGCAAACATCGTCACGTCAGACAAATTGAATGGGACGGCATTGGCAAAGAATCCAGCCTCGGTATTAGGCCGAGATGTTGTGTTCGCATTCCCGAAAGCAACTTGAACAGGCGGTGTGTTGGTGGCAACACGGCCAAGCGAATCGAACCGATCTTCAGAAATTCTAACTACCGAATCGAGCGGTTCGTAGCGAATGAAATTGCCACCAATTTGTGTTGGGGACGGTTGCGTGAATTGCTCAGTCAAAACGTGGCTCAAGGAAGCGTTCGAAACCGCTACGACGTAGTTGCCTGGCAGTAGCTCAAACGGTCCGATGTAGGCATCCTTAGTAGATCGAGAGCCACGACTCAAATCGGAGTTGTCCGATGCATTCGTATTGAGCGGTTGGTCATCTAGCAGATTGGAACTATCGCCTGTTGCGATGAGCAATAGCTCTGTACCCACTCTTTGGAAAACCCAAAGTTGAGTATTAGGCCGGCCAAAGCCAGCGGCATAATCAATATCGAAAATAACCGATTGGTGCGGATTCCGTGTCGGATAATCCGAACTAAACGGCGCGAGCGAATCAACGGATATCGTAAAGTCATACCAATCGATATCACCAGCGTTAGCAATGTTTCCGGCGATCGATAGTCCTCCCATATCATTGTTAAGGACGTTTCCTAGCGAAATCGCGCTAGTCGGAGCAGCATTAGTCTCTGCTGGATTCGCCTCACCTACTTCGCCTAACAGTGCAGATCGTAGCGGCTGACCCTGGATATCAATACCTGTTGTTGCGTAACGAATATCGGCATATTGGACGGTAGTTCCTGCGATCTCTTGCATTTGCTGTAGGCGCATCTGGAGCTTGTAGACTCCCGTTGAGATACCTTCTCTGACCAAGCTGCGATCTGTCAAACGTGCTGGGGATGAACGATCTACTGGAACACCGTTCACTAAAGCGGGAACTGGCGAAACGTTGCTGCTTCGCACACGGACGTAGTACTCGTTAGTGGTTCCGGCTGTACCAGGCAATACCACTCTCATTCCGGCGTCGAGCGGATTGACTCCTTGGAAATCTTGCTGAGCTGGGCTCAGTTGATTCGAGGGGAAGTGACTTGATTGATCCATCGGTAGAACCCGATTTGCCCCGATCATGTCGGGGTTGGAGTGGACCGTACCAGAGATGGATTCATCTAGTGACTTGTTGCTCAGACCGATGATGTTTCCATCGGCATCGATAAGCTCAATGATCGAATCCAGCGAACCTGACGATTGGTCGATATCAAACCAAACGGTGGTCCCTGCAGTACCGGAAAATCGGAAAACATCCAAATCGCTTGGGGTGGCTACCGAGCCTGTGATGGTGAAGCCAAGTCGCTTGTTCTCATCTCCGCCTTGCGAACCTGGAGCCAGAATTCCGAGGCTCTGGGCTTCAGAGGGCAAGTCATTTTTACCAGCAGCTCCCAATTGATCACTTTCGCGTTCTACTACAGTCGAAACGTTTCTGTCGTTTGCAAAAGGAGTGATCAAGACCGATCGCCATGAACCGGATGCTGGTGATGTTGCACTACGGTTGTTATTCGTGTCGAGCATTGCCTCGCCACGGAAGTCGAAACCGGCACCGATGGTATCATCTGCGAGACTGGTTAATACAACCGGGAACCCGGGAGTACCAACGATCTGCAGCGAACCACCAATGCGATCTTTAATGTCGAGCGGACGACCAGTTGCAGTAAAGCCAGAGTTGGTCCCTGCAAGCTTAATAACTAGGGATTCATCCACCTTGCTCGCTAATCGTAAACCGCCATAGTTGGTGAAATCAGGGATAACGATTTCGCTCGTTAGAACGTGAACAATGTCCGTATCATCCCACACGCTCTCGGTGGTTAATGTCGCACCGCGAACCCGCATACCATTGATGGAGTTCCCACCGAGCCTATTGTTATTGACCAATGGACCAAAGTTGCCGATGCCCACATTTTCTCGCGCGTTAAGACCAGTGGAGCGACCAATGTCCCTCAATGACTCTGAGTTAAGCGAGTTTGCATCGATACTGATGGCAGCAGAGCCACCAGCGTTGTTACGGATGATATTGTTGATGATCACCGGTTGGCTGCCTACGACGAAAATAGCCGCCGCGTCGTTAACTCCTCGCGCACCACGATTCGTCGAACCTGGAGTCCCGCGTCCGTTAGCATTGTTTTCAATCACAGAGTTCGCGATTCGTGCATTCGCCTGATGCAATTCGATGGCATTGAACGAAGCGAAACCACCGGGAACGCGTGTCGCACCACCGCCAAACGATACAACCACGTTATCGAGGCTGACATTGCTCAAATGTCGAGCAACAATACCACCCCAATCACCTTCGCGGCCTCGGGAAGCTGCACCATCGTTGTTAGTATCAAAACTTCCTGCAGCACCATAACGATCATCCAACCGAGATGTGAAGATAATCGGATTAGCTCCGGTTCCTTCCGCGATCAAAGTAGCACCGATGCCGACTTCAATTCGACCACCAGCACTCTTTAAAACCACACCTGGATCGACGACCAAGCTGGCGCTAAGCCGTGCTCGATCGATTGATATCAAACCAGCAGTTTGAAGAGTTCCAGGTACCGTCTGTCCGTTATCCACGAAAGTAGTACTATCACGGTTCAGTGTTGCGACGAGCTGGAATTGTGCCGCAGGTGCGCTGCGACGATAGATCTTGCGCCCGACATAATCGGAATTTGCCGCAGGGATATTAGCAATGTTTACAGATCGACCGGCTAACACAGCAACGTTTCGGCTAGCGCTCGGAAGACTTTCTTGCCCAAATTTATCAACGAAGGTAACAACATATTCGAGGTTTGTTGCAACCGCGAAGCCGGTGCTGCCTGCTGGCGGAGTTATATTCGTTAACGAAAGAGTCGATACGATCGGGCCGGTTGTTTCGCGAACGGGACCGCCGGGGACTCCATTGATGATAAGATTTTCGCCCAAAACGATCACAACTTCGGTTTCATCAATTCGAGCAGCCGCAGTGAGAGGCTTCAGACCTGCTCCCGCAACCGTATCGATACGAACGAACAATCCATTGATAGAGTTGTTCTGAATCGTGTTGGTGTAGATTACCGGTCCGACGCGAGAATAATCCGGAATGAAACCACCAACTTGCTGATATCGTGGTTCAGTGAATAATGTCTCTTCAAAGCTATCTGGATCGATACTTATCGCTGCGTCTGCATTTCTAGTGATCGAGTTGCCAACGATGAGTGGGCGTGCTTCCGAAAGGTGAATGGGGCTGACAGGTCGTTCTTGTGCACCTGCACCAACTCGACCACCTCCAAACTCGATATTCGATTGGAAAATCGAGTTTAAGAAAATTCCCTCGCGCTCTCGGTCCACGCGACCTTGGGCTCGATCAAAATCATTTCGGATTTCGATACCTCCCCACTGACCAGGAGTTGCTGTCGTGTTAAGAGGATTGGTGTCTTGTCCTAACGTTTGATCAAAGTGACTCGTCATCCTGACCGGACGCCCAGGAATACCTAGAACTTGAATCGCAGAATTGCTGCGGTCAGTTGTAGCATCATCGCTACCTACGAGTATCTTCGAGCCAGCAAACTTTAGAATCGCCCCTGCATCAACAACTAAAGTGACACCGCGCGGAACGTTTAAAGTTGCCCCATCAGAAAGAACTCCCACGGGCGAGCCGCCGTTGCCGATCTCGTAAGCTTGAGCCAACGAAAGATCTTGGAAACGATTATCCCCAACAACACGAATCACATCACCAGGACGTGCAGCAGACGTCGCTTCGCTGATCAATCTAAATGGTCGGGCGAAACTCCCATCTCGCTGTGAAACAACCTCTTGCGACGATACTTTGTCTACAATAATGGTTCGAGCTGGTGCATTGACGCTAGGACGAACTTCGGCCTGAGCGAGAGCAGGAACCGATCTGAACCAAAAGTTAAAGTCCCCTCCCTCGATTCCATCACCATCGCCATCCAATGCCGAGCCCTTGGTCGTGGAGCCAAAGACTTCCTCGCTCATGTGCGGGATTACCAGATTGCTAAAGTCTACCCGTAGTTGGTAGTTTCCTTGACTTGTCCCTCCACTTCCCGAGTTCCGAATCGTAGGATCATGATCCTGATTCCCCATAGCTGTTACCGCTAGGAAATAGGTCCCCGACTCCAGCGTTATCTCGAGGAGAGAATCTTTGCCAAAGTAGTTATTATTCGCAGATACTAAATCGACAGAGCCATCGGCATTTTGTCTCAACAAACTAATGTAGGTATCAAGTGTGTTACCATTATTTAGGCGCTCGGCAAAAGTCTCTGCTCGTAACGTACCCCGTGTACCGGGGGCGATATCGAATCGATACAAGTCGACATCTCTGTTGTCGGGTCTAAACAAGTGTTGACCGTGAACAACGTCATGATTTCCTGGGAAAATTTGCTCGAGAGGATTGGCCGCTCGTCCAAGTAGTGGCTCTGAGCCTTGGATTGTACCGGGAGGCAAATCAAAACTATCACCCAACCCAAGCAATCGCCCTACTTCCCGCATCGTGGCGGTAAAGAAATTCTGTGTATTAGGGATGTTAGACCCGAGACCAAAGGAGTTATCCCATGTTTCAGAGCCGTCCATAATCAACAAAGTCGCATCGCGTGCTGGGTTTGCCAGCCCGAGCTGAACCCCGGGACCACTCGTATATCCGTTGGGGAACATGTCACCAACGACGACTCTATGAACTCCGTCATTTGGAAAAACTGGGCCAGTGTACTCGACGAAATCAATTCCAAGCATCGAGGAATAGAATTCATAAATTTCACGAACTCGATCCTTCTGATCGGGGGTGATGACCGAGAATAATGGTCGCCCTTGGTTGTCAACTCCATAGCTTTGGTTATCCATGAAGCTGTAGAGGATCTTGTCAACCTCGATATTTGTATCTGGGATCGCCGAAGATCCGACAGGTTGCCAGTAATGCGATTCTTCTTGGATGTCGCGATGCCCAGGATCTGTTTTGGCCCCTGGGTAATTGATCAATAGCGGATCATTGGTAGGGATTTGACGGATTTGTTGCGAAACGACGGTGGAGAATGAATTATTGATTCCTCCCAAATTGAAGGCACCCGATAAGAATCCAGAAGGATCTTGGTTTTCCAAGAGGGGTATTACGACGGGCGATTGAGGTGCACCGGCATTTGCAACGGCCTCGCTCGAACCAACTCTGAGCCGGAATGTACCTCCACCTCCGAGGGTTTCGATGTCAGCGTCAAATGTTAGGACTGCTCTCTTGAGAACAGGATCGTAAGAAATCGAACTTGGTCGGTGCAACCCATCGTCATTTGGCGAAACCGATTCCCGCGTATTAATCAAAGCATAAAAGGCAGGATCAACCACCGATGGGTTGGCGCCACCAATGACAGTTGTGACCGGACGATCATAGAGTTCGGAGTCGTTGAAATAAACTTCGATCGTGTTCCTCATCTGGGACAACGAACCATCAACCGTGGAACGGACGATTGGCTGTGGAACGACAGCAATAATTCGCGTTCCCACCTCGAGATTAAAGTCAAAGGTGTCGCGATCCGAGCCTGCAATTCTGGTTGTAAGCGGATTGCCAGTGCTGGATCGAAGCGCAGTCACGTTCTCAGTAGCAATGTCCTGACCAAAAACTTCGATGCGATACATACCATCCGCTAGCGGTTGTCCGAATCGAGCTACGACAACGCGTGGGGTTTCACCGAGGGCCAGATAATTTGGTGTAATGGTTTGAGCATTGGCGCCGAACGTGCCGTCCGGTCCCGCTAATCTAAATCGAATACCACCTGCCAACGAAGTCGGATCGATGTCGGTGTCAAACCGCATCGTAATTTCTCTAGGCGATTCACTTAGCTCGTTAGTGTTATTGATCGAGAAGATTTCCCCGGAATTCGCCGCAGCCGACAAAAGCCGAACTCGGGTTGCATTTGCATTGGTATCCGCAGACGTACCGAAGAAATTTAAGCGATAGCTGTTGAAGGTACCCGTCTGACCTGTCGCTCTATCTGTGACAATGACAGTCCAGTCCCCCTCGGAACTCTCTGCCCAATGTCGAGCCGACGTGAACACCCAATTGGAGTAATTCGCCCCCGTGTCCGTACTGCGTCGCTCCGCCATTACGGAACGTGTCCCCGACGGCGAAACAAGCACAACCTCTAATTGACCGCGATTGGGGTGCGTCGCATTGAACTCCAATTCGACGTATTCCAAAATGATATCTTCGTTCACGCGAGTCGTTGTGCTGACGGATCCTGTAGGACCGTCAGGAATCGCAGAATTGACTTGCAATACTGGTGTCGAATGCGATATCTGAGTACCCAATGTCACATGGTTTCTGGCTAAGGCAACCGCGGCTTCAGCATCCACGGCACCGAACCCGTACTTGTGATTAACCCAGAGACCAGCACCGTTTTTCACCCAGTCAGAATCGGTTGGATCGTTTCTGGTTGCACTGCGGAGTAACACATCCTTAACGTCGCGATAGGTCAGATTGTTGTTGGCTTCCAACATCAGCGCAACGACCCCTGAAACAAGCGGGGTTGCCGACGACGTACCACCAAAATCGTTAGTGTAGTTGCTACTGCTGAAACCAGGACCACCGGTCAAGTCGGTCGTCGTGATACCAGGAGTACCCGATGAGCTCGAAGGAGCAACGATGATGAGTGGAGCCCCTGGCTCGCTATACGTCGCTCGTCGCCCATTGTGGTCGATGGCACCAACAGCCAGCGTAAATCGATTATTTGCGTATCGATCGTAGTTAACATTGTCACTTCTCTGGGCACCGTTCCCGCCTGCCCAGGTGTAGATGATCCCTTTACCATCACGACCTTCGGTCACGCCAAACTCCATAGCAGCTAAGACTTGCGGCGGTATTCCGGATATCACGCCGGAGTCAACTGGCCCCCAGCTATTGTTCGAAATGTGAATACGGTTGACCAACCACGCCATTGCATCTGCCTCCATCGTTGGCGTTGATGGACCAGCGATGAGTCGGATACCTGCAATTCCCGCGTTAGGAGCAGCTCCAGATACGCCTATGCTGTTATTTCCCCGGCCCGCGGCCACACCTGCGACCGCTGTACCGTGATCATCGAATACACTCGGAGATGGATCATTGTCATTTCCATTAAAGTCAAAATGCAATCCAGCAACGGCGTTGGTGGCCAAGTCTTCGTGATTGATCTCGACGCCGTCATCCACGATGGCGATGACGATCCCATCACCGCGATAATTATCCCAAACGTTGACAACGCCCGCGTCGACTCCCGCCGTGCCACCGGTTTGTCCAATATTCCTTAAGTGCCACTGTCCAGGAAACAATGGATCATTTGGAACGAATCGAGTGCTTTGTTGAACAGCAACGTTAGGGCTGATGTAAAGCACATTTTCTAATTCGCCAAACAACTCCGTTGCGGCCGACAATGAAAGCCCCGAATCAAAGCCAACGTTAAAACTGTTTGACAAGTAAGCAAACGGTTCGACGGAAATGGCACCCAACTCTGACTTGATTGACGCAACGTTTTGTGGTGAAGCAAACGCAACGAAATAGCTCTGGATAAGCTCACTACTTTGAACTCGTTCTACGATCGACGGATCGAAGAGAAGCGAATGATTGATCCCGCCCTCTCCTTCGCCCACCAAGCCCACCAAAGTCTCGTCGTTCAATCGATGCCAGTCTGTGTCGACAACCGGTCCAGGGGCAGTCGTGAACAAACCCTCTGAAAGCAGCACGAAATTTGCAGATTTCAAACTCTCCAGTGCCGATACCGAAGGAACGTTTGCAAACGCTCCAGCGAACGTGCCAGATGTCTGAGACTGAGTCTGTTGCAGTAGATTCGCAGAAAAATCCTTGGTCCCACTCCAGCCTGCCTGGGGTGCTTCTGCACTGATTGGCCGAGAGTACTCGCCATCCAATACAGAGAACGCCATGAGTTCTCGTCGCTCCAATCCTTCGCACATCAGGCGTCGGAATTTATTTCTCTTGGCTTCCACAAGAGACTTGATGCGACTGGACAGTTTTGATGCGTCAATTCCCATTTCTGACTGATACCTTTGTAAGGCTTTTATTAGGACAAGTGGATTCGGGTTGATTCTTAAGTAATTGCTATGGGCATCCCCGTCGAGATGCCCATTATAAAGTTGTAGCGATTATTCGCGGAATGCGTCCGCAAAAAACGCGTCTAACGATTTGTTATCCTCAGATTGCCCAGCCATCAGCGCCGATGCAATCTCTTCATCTTCGTCTTCAAGCGAGACAAGATATTCGGTTAGGTTAAACATTGATGTCGAGCCAGCCCCCGCCAAAGGTTGGGGACCGTAGACCGGTACATCCAGTGCAACCGTCTTATTCGCCCCATCCCTCAAAGTCGTTTGACCAAGCGGCAACCGGAGCCCCTCTGTGGACGGCATGGCGATAAAGCTAGAGTCGAGAGTACCTTCGCCCTCCCCTTCGCCGTTTCCGAGCCCTTCATTATTGATAAAAGTAATCAAGGCCAGAACATCCAAAGGTCCGATGAACTCATCTCCGTCGACATCACGATACGGTGGTGGCGTTGGCGCGCCCTCGATGCTAGTTCCACCACCACCTGTTTCATTGATGAAATTGATGATCAGCAAGACGTCGATCGGTGATGTAAATCCGTCCGCATTAACGTCAAACCGATTCGAAGGATTCTGATGGGAAGACGGTAGAGGATCCACGATGGATAATGTCACAGTCGTGATGGCTCCTTGGGCTCCAAGCGAATCCACGGCTCGATACGTGAACGTATCGGTGTCTCCCTTGACGGCTTGTGCCTTGTTCGAACGATACGTGAACGTTCCGTCCGGATTCAATGTCACTGTGCCTTTACTTGGTCCGTTTACCAATACCGCCGTAAACGAATTGCCTTCAGGATCTGTGTCATTCCAGAGAACCCCATTATCGTTTGTTACACCCGTTTGATTGCCGCGTGCATCTGTTGTCACAAATACCGAACCGAGTGGAACCAAGTACGAGTTTGGACTCGATCGTGGTGCATCGTTTACTGGAGCTACGACCAAATCGAACGTATCGGATACTCGGTTGCCCGCATCGTCAATTGCAGTAACGGTTATTGACGAGAAACCTGAAGCATCAGCTACGAGGTTCAATCGCAATGCACCGTTAACGACCGACGCATTAACTACGTCCGGGTTGCTAACTACAACTTCGTACCGCAACTGGTCACTGTTTGAGGCGACGTCCGGATCAAAGAAGTAGGTAGGCGATAAAGTGATTGGGTTAACCGCTTGATCTTCATTAACGTTGACATTTGGTAATGGTGTCACAAGCCGAGGTGTGTCGTTAACCGGGGTTACGACCACGGTCAACTGACTGGTAACCGATGCACCATCGCGATCCGTAGCTTGAACCGTCACCAACGCATTGCCGTTAGCGTCCGCTCGTGGTCGAACGAACATGGTGCCGCCGACGAAATTAATATCGAGCAGGTTTTGGTTGTTAATCGAGGATACGGAATAGGTAAGCTGATCCCCATTGGTCAGGATATCCGGATCCGTAAAGAAATTCGACATGGTTAGCGTTTGCTCGGGTCCATCCTCCGCAAAAGTAATCGCTCCAAGACTGCTTCCGATTCGAATCGGCGCGTCGTTGATCGAATCAATGGTTACCGATACGGTACCCCTCGACGTCTGTGGGTCGAGCTGATCATCGTCTGTAACGAAATAGTAGAAGACATCTGTGCCATTAAAGTTCGACGCTGGGGTATAGAATACCCGACCGCCAATAACCTCTACACGACCGCCTTTCACACTGAGTGGCTCAACTCCGGTGAACGCCAACGTTTGACCAACCTCGACTGGTGAATCTCCATCTGTAAAGAAAGAGGTGCTCGCATCGAAAACTTCATCCTCGTCGATCGTGAAAGTCTTTAGTGTTGTGACAGGTGGATCATTACGATTCGCAACGGTCACAGTGACAGTCCTATCAACAGACCGAGGATCGCGATTTTCAGGAGGCGGACGGTCTCCCGAAACACCATTATCGGTCAGCGTAATGACGAACGTATCGGTACCGACAAAGCCAGGAGCTGGCAAGTATGTCAATACTCCGCCAACCACCGATACGGATCCAGACTGCGTCGTCACATTGTTCGGAACGGTTAGAGTCAGCGTTTGGTCCGCTTCGTTAGCGGGTCCAGGGCTTGCCAACGAACGAGTGATGACATCCGCCTGAGTTAGACTGATCGGCACGTTCTTTTGTGTTGCAACAACAAACGTGTTTGCTGTCGGAACGTCGTTCACGGGGCGAACGGTGATCGTGGCAGTGCCGAGGGTCTCGGATTCTACGATCTCTCCCCGAGCTTCATCGATCACAATGAACGGTCTGTAAACCAAAGTTACTTGTCCAAAGAAGTTCGCTGGTGGTAGGTAGGTGAACGTTCCATTCGAATTAAAGTTTTGCAGCACACCCGGTCCGCTAAACGAAACTAATTTTGCTCTTAATGGACGAGTATCCAATCTCTGATCGTTTGCGAGCACACCATCATCAACGACGAATCCAGGCGTCCCTGTTCCATCTGGGTCGGTCGTCGCTAAACCTCCTACCTGATCTTCGTCCATCGTGTAACGATCAGTCGTTGGAACGGGTGGCACCCCAGGAATGATTCGCACCATGTAGTCTTCGATTTCACCATCGAGCGCCAGACCGGTCGGCAAGTGGTTACCAGCAGTCGACGTACGGAAACGAGCAAAGGAGGTTAATCCAGCTGCTGGCACAGGGAATGTTGACGGAACACGAATGCTGAATGTTTGATCGAGCGTTGTAGCGGTGAATTCAACGTTTTGCAGAACATGCTCACCTGGATCATTCCAGTCGCCATCCGCATTAAAGTCGATCCAGCCATCCACAAATCCAGGTGCATTCAATTCAACGGAAACGTTGGTGCCAACATTGCGATTGAACAAAGGCATATTCAAACCTTGGAATTGGAATTTCACACCATCGTCACCTTGATCTCCGTTCGCCAATGGTGTTGGTCGCCCATCGACATCGGAAGTGACCAGATCACCAAATCTTAAGCCACCAGGTATCACAACGTGACGTGCACCATCGAACTCCAACGATGTAGGATATCGACCCGGCGTCGTTGTCACTGGATCGGGAGTATCGCCGTAATCCAGCGTAATGCCTGGCATCAAAATGGTGAACTGGGTCTCGCCGTTGATACGGTTCGTCTTGAGTAGATTCGATGCCTTATCAGAGATTCCTCGTAGGAAGAAACTGGTGACTTCAGAACTAATGGTCGTCGCATTCTCGACAAACAAGGTTGAACCACCTCGAACCCGAGCAGTCAAACTGGTACGACCATCCGCATTGGCTTTGTTGATGGCCCGAATGATCGCGTTCCGCATCTCCTCAGCGGTAAATGATTGATCCTGCACAAAACTAATCGGGATCGCTCCGCCAGGAACACCTGTCAATGCAAGTGAAGGTGCATTGTCGACATTGATGGTGTAACGAGGATTGTCCAGCAGCTTCAAGCCGTTACCTTGGATCTCCGTTGTCAGACCTAGCCCCGCCGACTCAATGGTTGCTTTCATCGCTTGCAATACTTGCAACCGAGTGCTTTGATTGTTGTATTGAATCGGCAATCGATTTGTATTGCGACCGTTACCAATGCTTAAATTCTCAAACTCAAAAGTGACGGAAACCGTTCCATTGTTAATGGTAAAGAAGTCCCCGTCGAGAACGTTACCTCGAGACAAGGTTATTCCTGAACCCATGGTGTTCACGGCGTTGTTTGGGAGAAGTCCCAAATCGATCTGTCCGCCGCCTGCATCGCGTGGAGTAAGCCCCAAGCCTGCTCCTGCAATTCGTGGGATCATGAATGTCACCAAATCCGCTGCAGTCATCGTACTGGTGTAATTGATCACCACATTATTCGGCAACGATGGCCCGCTGAAGTTACTATCGAACTCAAACGTCACGGTGCGAGAATTCGCTGTGATCGTAAAGGTCGAGTCTTCTACAATGTCAGCACCACCACGAGTTGGCAACTGCATCAACAGTGTTCCGAAGATTTCCAAGGTCGAATTACCTCGAACGCCCGGCCTTCCGAATAGTCCAACTGTTGGAGATTGTGCAACCGATATTGCGTACTCGTCAGAGCCGCCGATAAAGACGTTTCCATCACGGACATGTCGCGGATCTAATCCCAAACCAGCTTGCTTGATTGCGTCGGCTAGCTTAATACCAATTGCTTCTTGCGAATCAGCCGAGGTAATTGCAACCGGAATATTTCCAGACGCCACCGTTGCGTCTGTTGTGAACTCAAAAGTTCTCGATACAACACCTAATGTAGTCGTTCGCTGAATGTTGATACGATCTCCATCCGCGATGGCTCTCGAGACACCTACCAACGATAGGTTTGTGCTGATGAGATCGACCCGACCGGCATTCGTCAAAGAAAGATGAACATTTCGCTGATTCACGATAGTCGGATTAATAGCCAACCCAACACTGCGGAATGCTAAAACCATGGCGTTCGCAACATCGGCATCCGTCGCTGCCCTGGAAATATCGACACGAACATTTCCTGTCGCAATGGCATTGTCGCTATCAAACTCGAAGACAAGCGATGTTCGACCATCGGAAATTCCAAAGGTTTGTCCATCATTGATACCACCTGGCCTGGTACCTAAAGTCGGCACTTGTAATGCCAAAGTCGAGTTGGGCTGATTGATCGCCGGACTTGCCGTTGTATCAACCGACACACCTGCTCGAGCTCCGATGAACACGTCCCCACTGGCCAAGAGTTGAGGCTGAACGGCCGCGATTCCCGATAGAGCGGCGATCACCGCGTCTGCGATGTTTCGCTTTGTAGACAAGCTCGTGAATGGAATTCGATTCTGCTGAGGTACAAGGAAATTATTGTTCGAATCAAATTCGAACGTGTGACTGGTAGTGCCATCGAATACCACGAAACGATCTCCGTCGACAATTCCGCCTGCACCACCTCCGGCAATTGGAATTTGAAGCTCAATGCCTTGTGGGATCTGTAGCCGATACCCGCTATCATATTCGAATATGACCGATCCGCCCAAGCTATCTCGTACGCTGAACAAATCGCCATCGCCAACGATATCACCCGTGCTGGCGTCAATTACAAAGCGATCGCGATTGTTTAGAGAGATGTCGTAGACTCGGTCGTTTCTCCAAACACCGGCGAGAGGCTTTAAGACGATCTGATCAGTCGTTGAGTCATAAGAGAATGCGTAGTCGATTCCCTCTACTAAGAGACGGCCGTTTTCCGTCACGGTTACTGCAGAACCAGGCATTCGGTTTCCACCAGATCGTCCCACGACGGAATCATCTAGAATACCGGTACCGCCACCGAGGTTAGCCGTTTCGAATCCATCCTTGAGTTGGATTCTAAACTCTGGATAAACACCACCGTTAAGGACAATAATCGATTCCGATTTATCTTGGTCCACACCTTGGGCATCATTATCGGTTGGCGTTAGGATGATCGCTGACGGACCGATGAAGTCCGCTCGCTCCAATGCACCTCGATCTTTGAATATATTACCACCGAGGCCGTTGGGTGGTGCCACGGTTGGATCGTCCGCTCGGAGCACTCCATTGAGATCTCGATCAGGAGATAGAATCGGAGACGGAGAAATACCGATCGCTTGCTTTACAGATCGGAAACCTTCACGTTCGGGTAAAGAATCAATCGCACTATCAATAATTCTCGATTGTCCATTTGGCAACAAATTGCTGCCCGGGACGTTCACGAACAGATTTTCTGTCCCGCCAGCCGATTGATTAAAGTCGTTGCCAGTGTTGGGCACATTAGTTGGTGCTGCTTCGATAGCAACACCTAATCTCGCCTGAGGCTGAGTTCCATCAAAGTGCTGATAGGTATTGCCGGTAACAACAACCGCAGAAGGCCGAGAGCCCGATCGCTCTTGAACAATCGGAGTCTGTACATTGAAGAAGACGTTGTTCATCAATGTTGGCGACGCTCCACCCGTTACCAAAATACCAGATTCAGGCAATAACGTCTGCAAGTTCGTGCCAGTTTGAGCACCTTCGATTCGTCGATTGTTCCAAACGATCGAGTAAGCGTTTCGCACGATGACATACTTCTCAGTTGTGCCTTGACCAGTAGCAGTCACAGGTGCGCTGACCAACGGCAACACCGGAATGGACATCGTGCGGTCATGACCAAAACCTCGGTGTGTACCGGTCTCTTGAACGGTTGTCGCGGCCGTGACTCCATTGCTCTGGGACTGTGTAAGGATAACGTCGCCGGGAAGAAAGTCGTTTTGAACTCGTCGGAGTCTGTTGAGACCAGCCTGTACCTGTGCGCCACGTGGAGCGCCCGAGTTAATTCCCACGTCTGGATTGCTGCCGGCGTTGTTGTTTTGCGAGAGTCCATAAGTCGGGTCGAAACCATTTTCACCGTTAATGGCGATCGCAGAAACCGGTGCTAGTGGATTCGCAACGCGTGGATTGCCAAAGTTATCGAAACCGTTCGGCAAGTTTTGAATGTTATTCATACCCGCGTTATTGATTGCAGATGCAATCGCGCGAGCAACGTCTGGCGTTCGGTACTCAGGTCCAATATAGACGGGGATATTTCCATTCGCAGGTGGTGTCGCACTCTGCCCGCCGACAACGATCTCAAAAGTCCGAGTATTTGAAGGCTGGCCAGGCAAATTCGAGACTTGCGTTACCGTAAATGTCTCCCCGTTTTGGTAGCTACCACCAGCATCGACAGTGATGACATGGTTGATTGGACGAATAACACTCAAGTTCAGTTGATATCCACCACTAGAATCTCCTCGGGTTCTATCCGCGAACGAAAGTGGATCGTACGAATTGTTACCCGCGGCACTAATACCGAGATAATAATCACCTGGTACGGTCGCGGTGAAATCAATGAAGGTTCCCTCGATCAATGTGGATTCTGGGACTCCACCAATATCTTGAGCCACGCCGCTCGCATTGAAGATTCTTAAAGCTGTACCCAAGTTACCGGAGGTCGGTGTAACATCGATTCGCACACGATGCCCAACCTCTAATCGGAATTTGAACATATCAACATCTGACGATCCTGTTGAAAGTGGATCGGCTGGCAGCGTCCCGACGGCCGAATAGACCTTTGGATTGGCTCCAGTGCCCTGCCATGTTTCCGTGGCTCCAGATATAGTACTGTTACCCTCGATATCAAGTGTTGACGCACTAAAGGACGCTCGACCATTGATACCAACTATGGTGTTGTTTACAGCTCGGACAAACGGAGCGGCGGCGTACTCGCCCAATCTCTCGATATCTAACGAACCACCAGCGTGTGTTACGGACTGGGGACCGCGGATCACCATAGATGCCGTTGGATAGATCCATGTTGCAGGATCAGCAGGGTCACCGATGATTGTGCTCGCCTGCGGTTCTACCCAAGCATCCAGTCGTTGGGTCGTTCCATTGGTTACCAACGGGCTTCCCAAAATCGAACCATGGATCTGCTTGATCACATCATCCGTTGCATCCCCACTAGCCAATCCAGGGTCAGGACGCATGTACTGGCCGCCCGTGTCCCTTCGGTAGTAGATTGGATATGCGTTCGCGTTACCAAGTCCATTTCCACCAATTACACCACCGCTAGCTGGTGCACCGGAGATATCCTCGAATTCGAACTGCACTCTCTGACGTTGGAAGTCCATCGTCAGCGTTGCACCATCGAGAATGAAGTGGCCGCTGTGATCGAATTCGTTGTTAGCATTTACCCACTGGCGATCCAGAGCACCTGGGAACGCAGTTATTCTCCAAACAGGCGCTTCACCTTGGATATGCAAACCGCCCAAACCAGCTGAGTCGAACAAATTGTTGACAACGATCATACCAGGAGTCACACCGGCCCGTTCAGCTGGCGATCCTGACCCTACACCAAAAGGCACAATATTGAGCACGGGCAGGTTTCTCGAATACGCGCCACCCAGGGCTGGCGGCGAGGTATAATTGTACTCGAAGCTAGCTTCATCGAGGAACAATGGCTGCCGTGTAACGCCGTTCGCGTACTGTTTGTCGGCAGGCGCCGACCAGACTGAATAGTCACGCACGTTTGTGAACACGCTGTTCGATACGATAAACTGACCTTGGTCACGCCTTACGTTTACATCACCCTTTCCTTCAGAGATGATGATGGCCCCGAGACCCAACAAGTCAGCACCACTGAGGAAGTCGACATTGCCGACTAGGTGCAATAGCTTGTTCGCACCCGCGTCACCCGTTGCGACACCGTTGCTGTTCGCCGCGCTAATTCGCCAACGATTCTGCGTAAACATCGCATTGATGGCATCTCGTATCGCTCGTGCAATTTGAGCAGGTGTAGATGTTCCGGTGATTGGAATCGGAGTATTTCCGAAATCAAACGTACCGTCATAAGTGAACTGGAATCGAACGCGATTCGCACCATCACTCATCTCCATGACGGACTTATCTGGGATAACCAGTCCGTTCGGAATATCGATCGAGGTACCAAAAGCTCCTCGCAATAGATTCGGGTTGGAATCTCCCGTACGAATCTCTAATTGGTATGCACCACTTCCGGTAAACGCCGCTTCCGCACGAATAACAGCAGTATAAGTACCGCGAGGCAAAAACGCCTTGATCAGCGGATCACCCACACCAACCGATCCACGACTCAAATCACCAAGATCGGCACCTCGCAATGGTCCCGCTTGATCATCAAAAATGTTGCTCGACGAGCTAGCAGCGACTTGAGTGCCGTTAGCGTTGAGCAAAGTCATTTGCAAATTTGGACGATTGAGACCGTCTGCATAATCAACGTCTAATACGATTGGGAATGTCGCTGTGCCAGAAGCGTTGCCGACTAACCCACTCGTCGGAAGCCCAACACTGAAAACAATTCTGTGTTCGCCGAAAGTAGGCAGTGTACCTGCAACGCTGATGGCCTGCAGATCGGTCATGTGAACGTTGCCGACATTGGTCGTCGTAGAGGCAGCGGAATTGTTGTCCAGGTGGAACGGCGTCCCATCGTACATTCCAACCTTGGCTTCACCCGTAAATGGTGATCGAGAGGGTAACCCGTTCGCTTGAACGCCGTTGGTTGCATAACGAACATCCGCGAACTGCACGATCGAACCTGCGTACTCTTGCATATCTTGCAATCGAATTTGCAGTGTGTAAGAACCGTCGGTCAATCCAGCCCGAGGGTTATCGACATTCACACCGTTGCTTCGCACGCGAACGAAGAAAGTGCTCTGTGCCCCAGATACGCCTGGGAGCAAGATTCGGAAGCCCGCATCCTTTTCATTTGTCGACATATCATCCTTGAGAACGCCCGACGATGTGCGACGCACCGCGGCGGTCGTTCGGCGAATCAAAGGATTGACGTTAAATGGATCGATAAGATCCGTCTTTAATATTTGCGATGGATCGATTTGCTCAGCAACACTGTTCGTGCTGCGGGCTAGTACTTCTCCGTTTGCGTTTAGTAGTTCAATGACAGAATCCAAACTCGATGAGGTTGAATCAATATCGAACCAAACTTCCGTACCAGCTTCGGCTGTAAAACTGTAAACGTCTTGATCACCAGGCTCACTAATCACACCGTTAACGATGTAACCGAGAGGCAAGTTCTCATCAGTTTTCGATGCATTAGGAGCCAAGGCGCCTAAGAACTGTGCAGTCAAAACATTGTCATTGACCCCTGGAGCAATGACATTCGGGGATTCGATTTCCATCGCCACACGAACGTTGCGGTCATTGCTGTAGGTATCAAACAATAAGCTACGCCAATCACCAGGTCGTGGTACAGTTGCAACTCCATCGTTATTAGTATCGGTCTGTGGGGTCCCGTCAGGACGAGTTCCCGCGCCAACAGTATCGTCTCTCAGACTCGTAAAGATGACAGGGAAGTTTGGCTGCCCAATGACATGAATCGTTCCACCAACTCGATTTTCAATTCCGCCGTAATATCCAGTAGCGGTGAAACCGGTTCCTCGCTCTTGATCAAAGTTGGAGCCTGGGCCCTCCATCTTAACAACCAATGATTCATTCACCGCACTTTGGAGCCTTAGACCGCCGCTATGCTGCAAATTGGAAACCGTTACGGAGTCGAACAGTACGTGGACGATATCGGTATCGTCCCAGACGCTTTCGGTCGATAGAGAGTTTCGCTGAAGATCACGGACCGAAAGAACACCTTCGCTCAGATTATTTGTCGTGGCATCTGCACGAATTTCCAAACCATTGATGCTGTTGTTAAATAGTTTGTTACCGCGGAACAATGGCCCCCGGTTCGCGTCCGATGTCAGATCGCGTCCAATAATCCCCGTTTGCCGCCCCATATCGCCACGGATCTTGGCATCCATCGAATTGATGTCGATCGTCATGGCCGTTCCAGTATTGTTCTGGAAAATGTTGCCCAGAACTATTGGCTGCGTACCACGAATAAACAAAGTCGAACCGCGACTTGCATTGTTGCCGAATGGATAATTTTCGTTTGCAGGTCGACCTAATCGATCAATAGGCCCTTGACCACCCATGCCGTTCGCATTGTTTTCAAAGACGATATGGGCAATGCGTGCGTCAGCTTGTTGCAATTCGATTGGGCTAAACGCCTTTAGCGTACCTTCGATTCTGGAAACACCACCCGCGTAAGCGAAAACGCCATAATCCAAGTTCACGCGTGCACCAGGCGAAGCGTAAATTCCGCTCCAATCGCCTCTTCTGGCGTCATTGTTAAACCGCAGGCCATTGTTGTTGGTGTCAAACGTACCGCCCGCTCCGAATCGATCGTCAAGCTTGCTAGTGAAAACAATACGGTTCTCGACCGTTCCTTCCGCGATCAGATTTGCAGTTTGACCTAGTTCAATCCTCGCCCCTTCTAGTTTGACAATCATTCCAGGGTCGACAACGACGGAAGCACTAAGAGTTGGTCGAAGATTGCCAAAAGTCTCGATTGACAATGGGGTGCCGACTGTGGCTCCATTATCAACAAAAACGGAATTGGCGGAATCAACCGTTGCAGCTAACACGTAGGGGCCCGCTCCGCCAACGGCGCTTCGATAGATTCGTCTACCGACGTATCCCTCTGGCACAGCAGGCAAATTCGTCATCCGAACATTTCGAACAAGCCCAGTCGTTGTGACACTCGTGGTAACGTTGGATACGAGCCCCTCACGACCCATCGCATCGACCATCACGATTCGATAGGTGTACGTTCCGATTGCAAGAGTCGACGTGCCGGCCGTTGTTGCAAGTGTAACGGCAGAAATATTTGGCCTGTCCCTCAAGAGGATCGACTCGTCGGATGCTGGCTGTTGTCCACGATCGACAAAGCTTGTGGAATTCGCATCCAACTCGGCAACGAGTCGATAGGATCCGCCGCCGCTAATATCGCTTCGATAAAGACGACGAGCGACGTATTCTCCGGTAACCGCGGGAAGTCCGAAAACGCGGACCGCTGTTTGCCCCAGGACCAGAACTACCGACTGCGAGGCTTCGGATGGTGGTGTCTCATAACCATTTCTGTCGACGTAACTAACCTTGTAGGTATATGTACCCGAGATCAACTCGCCACCCGTCGTTGCTTGCAACGAAACGAAATTGGTCGGAGGAACGGTTTGGTCTAAGACACTAGCCCCCGGCATTCCCCTTACCAACATGTTTTCCGAGAAGACGTGTACGATATCAGTATCATCAAATCGGACTGGAACCTCCAACTGCTTTAACGCTCCCCCGGCCAAAGTTGGAATCTGAACGAATAATCCATTGAGAGAGTTGTTAAGCAATGTATTGCCGTGAACATTCAAACCGACCCGATCATAGTCTGGAGTGAATCGACCCTTTCGCTGATACAAAGGCTCGCTGAAAAGGGTTTCTTGGAAACTGTCTTGCGATGCCAAAATTGCATTGCCCGCGCTGTTTGTGATCCTGTTATTCGTGATGGTTGGTCGGTATCCATAAACTTCCACCGAATGAACAGTTCGCTGCACCGAATCTACGACCACCGCGTTAGAACCGCCGAATCGAATATCGGCATGATTCATGTATTGCAGGAAGACACCTTCGTCCTCCAGATCAAATCGACCGGCATCTCTGTCTAAATCTCTTCGATAGACAATCCCCCCCCAATCGCCAGCCCTAGGTGTTGTGGATGGAAGATAGTTATCCAAACCGATGGATTCATCCATCCATGATGTGAAATAAACACTTCCGGCTGCCCGTTGCCCATCTGAAGAACGAATCGCGTTACCATTTATGTCCAAAAGGACGGGAGCACCGAGAATCTGTAGCGAACCACCACTTCGGTCCACACCCAATGTCGAGCTACCAACACCGATTCGTGCGCGGTTCGACTTAAAGATCACCCCTGGTTCCACCATCACATTGACGCCAAGAGGGACGTCCATGGTCGCACCATCGGAAAGAATTGTTCCCGCGAGCAAACCAAAACCGATTTCAAACGCGAGATTATCCGCCAACGTCTCAAGCCGGCCATCAACCCCGCCATTGGAAACAAATCGAACAATGTCTCCAGGGAACGTAGCCGCAAATGCATTGGGTACGCCGCTTGCCGAGATATTGTTAAATGGTCTGACTAACGAACCGTCAGCGTTTGGTCCCGCTGACTTATCAACAAATATCGTTCGGCCTAAAACATCAATAAACTGACCCAACGCTGGGCTCAACTGCAACAGTCGCTCTCGTTTCAGCGTTACACGATCGCCAGACACAGTTGCCGTAATGTTGAGCTCGGTTCTCGTGTTAATGGCCGTCGCAGTTGCAATTGCCAGATCGATCGACGAACTGGTCGGGGAGTAAGGAATGCGCGTATTACCCGTTCCTATCGTGAGATCTTGACTAAACTCAAAACGCCGAACAATGCCATCGGCACTGGTTAGCGTAATGATTTGCCCCTCTAATCCCAACGCTGCACCGGAGATAAATCGGAATGAACGGTCGTGCTGACGAGTTTCAAACCAATAATCATAAACGCCACCAGGCAATGCGTCAGCATCACCATTGAGTGGAACTCGTGTATCTCCATTTGCTGCTACGTCAGTAATAGAGTCACTACCGTCGGTCTGAGCGCTGAATGTCAAGCGAAGCTCGTAGTGCCCCTCGGTCTTTCCACCCGTTCCCGAGTTCGGTACGGTCGGGTCGTATTGATCGTTGCCGGATGCTGATACTCCGACGTAATAAACGCCGGAATCAAGATTCGTTCGCAATAACGAGTCATTGCTAAAATAGTCATCGTTCTGAGCGATGAGATCAACTCGTCCACCGTTTAATGTGATCGGCGAATAAGTGATATTCAAGTTACCGAGAACTGTGTTACCGGCACCTGACACTTTGGTAACCTTGACCAGCGACCGCGCAGCAGTGTGATTATCGAGCGCTGCGACGAACTGATCCAGGGTCGTTTCACTTCCCACCGTCGAATTGATATCGATGACAATTGCATTCGGGAAAACTTGAACGAGCGGAGCTTCATTATCTCCACGTGGACTTCGTGTCACAAACACCTGAAGATTGTTTCCGAGCTTGCCAGGATTTACAGCGGTAAACAAAACCTGAATGTCTTGTCCTGCACCCAAGCTAGATATTGCAGTCGCTTGTACCTGCTTGTAAAGAGCGATACGAGTGTCTAATAAACTACCTCGGTCGGTTCGCTCTGCAAACGTCTCCGCAACGAAGACTCCTGTCCGATTCTCTCCGTTAGGTCCGAAGTCGATATCGAATTTGTAGAAATCGATGTCGCTTCCTTCAGGACGATGCAAATACTGTCCGTGGATGACGTCTTGATTGCCTGGGAATATCGGCTCAAAATTTCGATCGGCAGTTGTCGGGAAGTTTAGGAACCCGGGATCCATGCTCATGAGCGTGTCAGGCTCTAAGTCACCTGCGTTCGATAAACCGAGAACAAATCCGATGCTTGCCGCTGCGGACCGTGTCAAACTCTCGCCGTACTCGTTCTGCCAAGAGTTGCTAGCCGAGAAAACAACCAACGATTGATTGTAAGCTGGATCGACTCGCACTTGAAAGTTCTGATTGCCAGCTTGTCGGAAACCAACCGACTGGGTAACAGCTCGCGTGTCTCCCAATGCAAAGGTAATACCGGCCGAGGCAGTCTCAATGAACTGGAGACCCAAATGTCGACTCCACAATTGCAGGGCTTCTCTAACTCGCTCCTTTTGCTTTTCCGAGATCGAGTTGCTAACCGGCACGGAGGGGTTACCCGGAGACGCCGAAACCGAACCATAGATGTCCTGGAAGTTGTAGTACAACGTTCGAATTCCAGGAAAGCTGTCCGCAGTAAAGTCTGGGTTGATATGATTTTCAAATACTTCAGGAACCACTCGTTGACTAATGTCGTCCCTGCCGCCGCCCAAATCGAGTCGGTAACTACCCGCCCTCAGTTCAGATTTCAAAATCAAACTGGTTTGAGGGACCGCTGCTGAACCGATCGTACCGAGGCTCATCGATGTGTCGAACGTGTCTCCTAAGCCGACTAAAACGGCTCGGTAATTGATTGGCAACGCACCAACCGCAATGTTGCCATTCGATCCTGGCTCTAAACTGGTTTTGATCAATGGAGCCGCTGGCGATGTCTCCAACGCCGAAATCACTTGGTTGATGGTGGTCGTCGGGGAAACCAAATCCACTGTCACAGTAGTCCCGCTTACCGTTACGGTCGGCGCCACACCGCCGGGAGTATTGCTATTTACAAAGTTAACGGTCAGTCCGTTTCCAGCTGTTCCAATAGCTCGTGCTGTGAAGCGAACTTTCGCAGCACCATTGGTATTCATGTCGATGATAGCTGACGCTGCAGCTTCACTTACGACTGGCTCGATCGCTCGACTCTCGCGCGTTCCTACACGCAACCGAAATGAAGATGCATCGGCGAATGGCCCAGCCAATCGATCGAGATCATCGTTGAATCGCAAAGTTGCGGTGTTGGCCGACGCATTGTAACGCACGGAAACAGGAAAGAAGACATCATCGTCCGTGTTGCGAACTGTGTTGGCCGTATAATAGAGTTGATAAAATTCAGGATTCTCAACACTGGCCGATGTTGGATTTCCGTTTGTATCGTTTTCGACAAACAATTTGTCGTCGTCAAAGTAAACAACAATCGTGTCTTGTAATTGGACCAACTCTCCCGTTGCATTTCGCACAACTGGCTGCGGAACAACACCCGTTACCTTGGACCCAAGATCCAAACGGAACTCAATCGTGTCTTGACGTGTTCCCGAAAGAGTCGGCTGGAACAAATCGCCATCGAGGTTTCTCAAGCCCGTTATGCCTCGACCCGCGTCATCGAATCCGAAAACTTCCAAACGATAAACGTCGTCAGGTAGATTCTCTGCAAATCGGAGCGTAACTTCGTTTTCGTTGGGCCGATCGCCGATAATGACCGCGCCAGGTTGGACGACCGCATCATTGCTCGTCCGCATGACGACACTACCGTACCGATTCGCCTCGGCACCGCCCAAGGTTGCAGACGCTAAGCCCCCGTTTATCTTTGCACTCAACCGAGCGGACAATACCGGTGAATTGTTGATTGCATTCACTAAGTTCGCCGCGGTAACCAAAGATCCCGACGCAGAGTTGAGTACGATGGAAACGGTCGAACCGTTTAGCGTCAACTGTGGACCGACGCCGGTTCCAAGATTAGTGGCCGACGTATTAATCGTCAAAAAGTCACCGGCGTTCTTCGACGTCAATTGGATGTCCACGCGACCGTCGGAACCCAAATCAGTCGATACCGACGGAAGACCGAACGATCCGTCCCCTCCAGCCCGAGTTACTCGGATTCCGCTGACCGTCGCAGGGTCGATTACCTGGATCTGATCGAACCGGAAAGTGAGCTCAGTCGGAGCAATGGTCCTTATCACGCCATTCTCGATGAGATCGCTATTGTTCGGCTGAACACCGATCAGTCGCGGCCCGACCGCCATCAACTGACGTGTTTCGAGGGTCTCAATCAAACTCTTTCGAAAGGCAAATCGCTTAGGATTCGATCGAGTCGAAGCTCCGCGATTCTCTTGAGAATTTGCGGGATTTGTATCGTGAGAAGTCTTGTTCGTACGAAGCCGGCGGATGGTCATCACCAACCCTCAGTGCAAAAGTATCGTGAACGCCCCAGCTCAAAATCGAGCTGCGAAATGACGAGTTAGAGGCCGAAAACTAGATCGACATAAGGGGTTTTAAAGTCACCTTGCGGGTTGATCTGGTTCTTCGAGCCTCGTTTTCGAGTATAATTGGACCCTTTCGGGATGCAAATTTGCTTCGGTTACGCAGACTATTCCACGTCCCGAACTCTAACTTACAAACACCATTCGGGTGGGTTTTTAAGATCGGCGAGGGCTTATTTTCCCTCGTTCGACCCCGAAAACCTCAAAAACTGTCGTCAAAACGATACACACATACCGTTTGCGCAGCCTTTGACGTCGATTTTGATAACAAATGGTATGATTAGTTCCGCCTGTAATGCCTGGATTTCAAATTCCGACAGTTTTCCAATTTTTATGAGATTTGCGCTTCAGAAACACACGACAGCCCCCGGGATGGGACGACCAACTCATCTCGATTTGATGTTGCAGTCAGTCCCGGAAGAAAACCCCGATGCACGATGCTTGATCACCTTTGAGATCCCTATCGAGCCCCCATACTGGGGAGGAGCGTACGTCAAGAAACTGGAACTCCACCGAGCGAAATACCTGGATTACTCGGGTGACATTGGAGGGGACAAAGGCTCGGTCGAGAGAATGGACTCGGGGAACCTTGATTGGGTTAGTCAGAAAGAAGAAGAACTGATTTTTTCATTGCGTTTTGAGAACCCAATTTACCAAAACAACTCGGGACTCTGGAGGTTTACTCAGTTACCGGACCATGCCCTCTGGCACGCGGAACACCTCAGCGATACACAGACGGGGGCCGACACGCCAGAATAGGCCTTTCGCGAGACCTCTTGCCGTTTTTTTATGCTTTCCCCCAATCGCGACGCTGGCGACTACTGGGGATTCCCATCTTTTTCCGATACTTTGTAATCGTGCGGCGGGCGACCCCCAAGCCATGCTTTGTGAGTTCGGTCACCAAGTCATCATCGCTTAGAGGATTGGATTTGTCTTCCTTGTCAATGATCTCCTGGAGCTTCAAACGAATCGCTTCGTACGCTACATCCTCGCCATCAGCGGAGGTGGTCCCAAAAACGAAGAACCGTCGCAGAGGGAAGATACCCCGAGGAGTTTGAATCCATTTATCGTCAACCGCCCGCGATACGGTCGTCACGTGCACACCGACCTTATCCGCGATCTGCTGCATCTTAAGAGGCTCGATGGCCTCTGGACCTTGATCTAGGAATTTGCGTTGGTAACTAACGATTTCCTGAGTTACCCGAGTCAGCGTCCGCCTCCGCTGCTGAATCGATTCGATGAGCCATTGCGCACTACCAATTTTTCGCTTAATGAATTCTCGCTCCTCCTCCGTGGAGGTAGGGTCAGAAAGCCGCTTACGGTAGTATTCGCTAATTCGCAACGGTGGCAGAGAATCATCCACCAATCGAACTTGATACTCGCCATTTTCGTCCAGTTCCACAATCACATCTGGGGTGACAACAGGGACGAACACCTCCATAAATGCCGCCCCCGGTTTTGGATTAAGTTGATGTAGCTGTTCCCTGGTTTCTTTGATTAGTTCGATCGAGTAACCGGTTTTCTTTTGGATGTTAGGCAGACGGTTTTCCGCGAGATCGTCGAGGTGCTGAGAAATAAGCGTTCTCATCTCGTCGGCCAGCCTCATTTCAGGACGCACCTGATTCAACAAGCACTCTTTTAGATTTCTGGCCGCAATGCCTGGTGGCTCCATAGACTGCACAATCGCTAGGGCTTTTTCGGCAGCGACCAAGTCTTCGGGCTTGTGATCAGGAGGAAGAATGTCTGCAAGAGACTGCTTGAAATACCCGCCGTCTCGCGCATCGAGACACGAAACGATACGCTCGGCAATGCGTTCGATTTCGTCATCAATGTCCATTTCCGCGAGCTGATGCAAAAGGAAATCGTTCAATGATTCCGGGCGTTCGGCGGCATTCGCCATCAAGTCATGAGCGCGGTCCGATTCGTCTTGGATTCGATTACCGGATCTACGAAAATCGTCAAACGTGTCGGGCATGTCGTTGTCCATGTTGGCCAACCGCTCAAAATCCTCGACATTCGACTGCCCATCTTTAACCACCAACTCTTTCTCGTCTTCGGTGCGAGATGAGTTTGGATTGGGATACTCCTCGGCTTCCTCATCGGGCAGAGCTTCGTCTCGCTCCTCCACTTCCAGCATCGGATTTTCATTCATCTCCTGCTCGATTCGTTCCTGCAACGCCAAAATAGGCAACTGCAGAATCTCCATCGACTGGATCATCCTGGGTGCCAGCTTTTGAGTTTGAATTTGTCGCGCTTCGAGTCCGAACGAAAGTCGCATAATTCCTCATCCCTAATTTCGAATCAAACGTACCTGCTACACTCTAGCATTTTTCTGAGGTAAAGTGCAGAGAGATTTTCAGCATTCGAACAGATTGGGTACGTCATTTGCTGTCTGAGTCGCCGATTTAATCTCCAAGGAAAATGCCACGAAGCCTACAATTGGCACTCGACACCACATCAATCCAGGGCAAATATCGGACTCAGTTATGACGAAATGCGATACGGAAAACAATCCGCACGAACGATCGGAATTAAGTCTCGCGAATCTGCAAAACGAAGTCGACACTTGGATCAAAACGATCGGCGTAACCTACTTTTCGGAACTAACCAACTTAGCGGTTCTGATGGAGGAGGTGGGGGAGCTGGCCAGATTGATGTCGAGAACGTTCGGTGATCAAAGCTTCAAAAAATCGGATCTTGGAAGAAACCTATCCGACGAGATGGCCGACGTCCTGTTTGTCTTGGTCTGCTTAGCGAATCAATGCGGAGTAGACCTTACCCATGCGATTCGTGCTAACCTGGAAAAGAAATCCGTTCGCGACAAGGATCGCCACGTAAATAATCCCAAACTCAAGGTAGCAGACTCAACAGACCATACCTAGAATCACGCAGTAGGCCCAAAATTATCGGCACGAGCGATACCGATTATATGGAGACCTCGACGAGAGAGTGCTTCTAGTAGGCACCAATATCGTCTCTTTATCCGACACCCTCAACCTCACTGTTAGACAGACCAGAACCATGAGCTTGACTATTATGCGCCGCATCAAATTTTGCGCGGGGCATCGACTTTATCAGCACGGCGGCAAATGCGAAAATTTCCACGGCCATAACTACATTGCCGACTTTTTTGTCTCCAGCGACAGCCAGGACTCGGTCGGTAGAGTACTCGATTTCTCAGATCTCAAGAGCTTGTGTAAAGGCTGGATTGATGAAAACTGGGATCACAGTTTCTTAGTGTATGAACACGACGAAAATGCCATTCACGCGTTGAGACAGGTCAATCCCTGTCGATTTTTCTTGATGCCCTACAACCCAACGGCGGAAAACATGGCACGCTTCTTGATCGAAGAAGTTTGCCCAAAAGTGCTTTCGCACACGGGAGCCACCGCAACCCGAGTTCGAATTTGGGAAACGGATGAATCGTTTGCCGAAGCCTCGCTCAACTCTCACCACAAAGTCGTAACGACGAGCCTCGATGCCTCCGAGCAACTGTTGTGAAGCTTTTCTACACCGATCACTTTGAACTCCCGTTGCCTGATGGGCATCGCTTTCCGATGTCCAAGTATCGGCTGCTGAGAGATCGAATTGTTAAATCGGACCAACACAAGAATGACGTGCTGCTCGTGCCCCCGGCAGCCTCCAAATTCCAACTGTCGCTCGCGCACGACCCTAGGTACGTTGAGCGTGTCTTTTTAGGGTCTCTTACACCACCCGAGATCAAGCGGATTGGGTTTCCATGGTCCGAGAAGATGGTCGAGCGGTCCTGCAGGAGTAGCGGTGCGACCCTGATGGCTGCACGAGCCGCCATCTCTGAATCCGTTTCGGTGAATCTTGCAGGCGGAACGCATCATGCTATGTACGATACCGGAGAAGGTTACTGCGTTTTCAATGACGCCGCCGTTACGATCAGAACACTGCGCTACGAAGGTCTCATCTCCAAGGCACTCGTCGTCGATTGCGATGTACACCAAGGTAACGGCACCGCGCAGATCCTGGCTAACGACCCCTCCGTGTTCACTTTTTCTATTCATGGTGAAAAGAACTTTCCACTGCGCAAGCATCCGGGATCGCTCGATATCGAACTGCCGGACGGAACGCGAGACGATCAATACCTAGATTCTCTCCATGGAGGGCTAGAAAAAAGTTTTCAACATGGCCCGTATGACTTGATGATTTACCTGGCGGGTGCGGACCCATACGAACACGATCGATTAGGACGACTTGCCTTGACGAAAGCTGGTTTATTAGCCCGAGACAAATTGGTGCTCGAGTTCGCTGATCGCACGAGTACGCCAATAGCCGTTGCCATGGCTGGCGGCTATGCTCCGTCAATTGAGGATATCGTTGATATTCATGCGGCTACCATCGGAGCAGCCTCGGAATATCATTTCAGGGCTAACTGCGTCCCCTCAAACAGAGGGAAATCCATTTGAAAACGCTCCTATCTATCTCTTTGTTGCTCCTCGGATTTTGGTTTTGTATTCGCTGGGTTTCAATCTCTCTAGCATCCGACGCTTTCCTTGCGGACCCTGATACTTACCGTCTACTAGCAATTGAGCTTAGTACTCACGGTGTATACGGAGCGAATTCGACGCCCACGGCTTTCCGACCTCCATTGTACCCGTGGATCTTATCCTTTGGCGTTAATGCTGGGCATGAACTTTCACCTGTGTTCATCAAATCCCTGCACTCATTTCTAGGTGCAGCGACTTGTTCATTAGCTTTTTGCTTGACCTTGTTCGCGCAGAAGATGCTATGGCCGACTCGTTTTAACGTTTTTGACATTCGGGATTCGCTGGTCAGTCGTCGGCATGGGGATTTGTTTCGACAAGTAATTGCGCCATTCACGGCAGCATTGTTGGTCGCAATCGACCCGATCCTTGTTCGACAGTCACAGTTAATCATGACCGAAACGTTAGCAACTTTTCTGGCCGCGTTAACATTGTGGCTGATGTTTCGAGCCTACTGCGATCCGACCCCATCCAAACTTCTGGCCGTCGGGATTGGGATAGGATTGTCCGTCTTGTGCAGACCAACTGCGATCGTTTGGGGAGGACTGTTTATCGGAGCCTTTCTACTCGGTCGCTTCGCATTCGAATCATCGATGAAACTCTCGCGTCGTCGAATCGGATGGTGCTTAGTAGCCTATGTTCTTGGTCTGCTCTGCTTTGTCGCTCCATGGGGCCTAAGAAATCAGATCGAACTGAATCGATGGATCTTTACCACGACGCACGGTGGATACACCCTGTTGCTAGCCAACAACAACTCCCTCTACGATCATTTTGAGAAAACAGGCAGCCGAAACTGGGACGACACAACCTTTCAAGCGGAATGGTCAACGAGAACTACCGGACTTAATGAACTGGAACAGGATCAACTCGCCAACTCGATGGCACGTAATGTCATACATCAGCGGCCATTATTGTTTTTAAAAAGCTGCTTCATTCGATTGGCTTGGCTTTGGGCCCCATGGCCGAATCAGTCAAACTGGATTGTTAGGACAGGTATTGGCGTCTGGTACGGTCTCGTTTACGCTGCCGCGTTTTTGGGAGCAGCTATTTCTTGGCGACAATACGGCGGATTGGTTAAAAACCCAATTCTCATACCAACCGCTTGTTTGATCCTAAGCCTCTCCGTGATCCATGCGGTCTACTGGAGCAACCTCCGAATGAGATCAGTTGCGATGCCGGCCATTTGCATGCTAGCCAGTATTCCGATTTCTTTCGCAACTAACTCCAAGGCAACCTTCCGGAAATAACTGGCCCAATCCCCCTCGACGTCCATTTGCTTGCTTTCCAAAGATACTTTTCGTGGCAAGCTGATATTGACCTGAATTTCGCCATCTTCGTACATTCGCAACTCACCCTATTTTGCTGCCTCAAAACTCTACAGCGCCTTCGCTAACTCAACATACATTCAAGGAGGAATGAAATGTCGCTCTCGATCACAACACGACGAAGATTGTTCCGAGTCGTTTTCCTTAGCGCTTTAGCACTTTCCTCCGCCACGTCGTCCGCTCAAGATTCGAGCAAAAAGTCCGGTGGTAAATCCGTTCCGACCAGCAATGCATCGGTAAAAACCGACTCAACTACCAAAAGCGATCCAAACAGCTTGTACGCGGCGTTGGTAAATGGCAAGCCGATTACGATCGCCGATCTCGCTCAGCAATGCCGCTTGCGATTTGGAACAGAAGTCCTCGATGATATCATCAATAAAACACTCTTGATGCAATCATGCCAGGGGCAGAACATTGTTGTCTCCGATCGAGATGTGGAAATGGAAATATCTCGAGTCGCGAGTAAGTTTCGTCTCACGACTAACCAGTACTTGAAGCTCCTAGAAGACGAGCGAGACATCCCTCGCGAGCAATACGCCACCGAAATCATTTGGCCGATGTTGGCCATGAGAGCCTTGGCTAAAGATACGATTACCGTTACACCTCAAGAGATCGATCGCGAGTTTCAATCTCAGTATGGACCTAAAGTAAAGGTTCGCATGATTGCATGCCAGGATCCCAATAAAGCTGCAAAACTCCTCGAACAAGCCAAGGCGGATCCAGATTCCTTCCGAAAACTAGCCAAAGAGCACAGCGAAGATCCAGATTCGGCAAGCGTTGAGGGACTACTACCCCCTATTCGCAAGTATTTGGGGGACGATGAACTTGAGAGTATCGCTTTCGCACTTCAGCCAAATGAAATCTCCAAGGTCTTTAAAGCGGGCGAGATGCACGTCATCTTGCAATGCGTCAATCATATCGCAGGCGTACAACCTCCTGCCCCTCAAATGCAAGAAATCGAAGATCGCTTGAAGTCCGAACTCGAGGAGCGAAAGCTACGCGATTCCGCTGAAAACGTATTCGCAACCATTCGCGAAAAGAGCAGTGTGAACATCGTTCACGGCAATCCACAACTCGAAACCCAATATCCCGGCGTGGCTGCACTCGTCAACGGCCAAGCCGTTACGATGGACTACTATGACAAAGCCTGCGTGAAGCGACATGGCAAAAAGATTTTACAAGGCGAGATCAATCGTAAATTGGTGGAAGAAGCGCTCGCGCAGAACAATTTGACCATTACCCAACCAGAGTTAAACGCAGAATTGGCCTATGTCGCAGACTATTTCGGTTTTAGAAATGCAGACGGCTCTCCCAATGTTGCTGGTTGGCTCCAAGATGTTCAACAACGCGAAGGCCTCTCCCAGGAACTCTACTTCCGAGATGTAACTTGGCCGACCGTTGCACTAAAGAAACTGACCGCTGGTCAAGTTCAAGTTACCGAAGAAGACTTGCAAAAAGGTTTTGAATCAAACTATGGCCCCAGAGCCGATGTTCTCGCGATTGTTTTAAGCAATCAACGAACTGCTCAAGAAGTATGGAATCTCGCTCGCGGCAACATGAGCGAACAATTCTTCGGCGAATTGGCGGCTCAATACTCAGTCGAACCTAGCTCTCAAAGCAACAACGGGGTCGTGCCGCCTCTCCGAAAGCATGGCGGACAACCCGTCTTGGAAAAGGCTGCCTTCGAGCTCGCACCAGGCGAACTCTCTGGGATTGTCGAAGTTAACGGCCGCTATGTGGTACTCAAGTCTCGAGGCTTTACGTCACCCGTCGTTTCTCAGATGGACGATACCGTTCGAAAAGAACTGTATCAAAATCTACTAGAGAAAAAGCAGCGTCAAGCCATGGATCAATACCTGCGAACGATCCACAACAATGCGGAAATCGTCGATTTCATCAGTGTTAAAAATACTCGCGTGCGTGCTTCAGAGGCTAAAGCCGTTTTGGATTCCGATTCTCCAGGAAAGCGATAATGCCCAACAAGGGAACCAAACGCAGATTTCCCGCACACCGCCAGACAGTCCTGGACATTTTGGCGGCGTCGAGATCTGTCCCTGCTTTCCCTCTTCTACGTGATTTTCAATTAGGGGATACCGAGAGCGCGAGGAAAGCCTGTTCGACTCGAATCGGATGGACTGCGATATTCCTCAAAGCGTATTCGCTCGTTTCCATGGAGATTCCGGAACTCCGCGACAGGTACGTTCGATTCCCCCAGGAACATATCTACCGACACCCCTCAACCGTGGCGTCGATTTCCATCCATAGAAACGACGATGAGGGAAACCCTCGACTCATCTGGGCAAAGATATGCAATGCAGAAACAACCGAGCTTCAGGTATTACAGGGGCAACTGAACGACGCCGTGAGCAGACCACTAAGCGAGATTTATCGCGATGGCTGCATCTTGGAACGCTCACCCAAATTCCTCCGAAGACTGTGCTGGTGGTGGGCGATGAATTTTGCAGGCAGAAAACACTGCAAACACATCGGCACCTTTTCTATTTCGAGCCTTGCGTCTCAAAATTGCTTGAACGCATACCACCCTCTTATCACAACAAGCAGCCTGGCATTCGCTCCAGTTAACTCAAATGGTGTGAGCCCGATCGCGTTGATTTGCGACCACAGGACACTCGATGGCATGCTGGCCGCACAAGCCTTAAACGCGCTGGAGTCGAAGCTTCAAAACGAGATCATCACTGAGCTTGAATCGATCACGTCTTTAAGATCCAACGTGGCTTAAAGAAATCTATAATTTGCGACTGACCTGAAACTAGCTTACCGCCGAATTGCAGCTCTATGGCTGGTTAGGGAGCAAATGGATACTAAGCAATCCAATGGTTAAAACAATGGACAATAAAGTTCCACCGACAAACATTGTCCATCGTGGCCAGGAATGTTTGTAACCCAACCATCGGATATAAGTATCCACGATGGGGCCAGCAAAATACAGCACATTTGCAACGACGGCTCCAAAGACAATTGACTGCACCAATGGCAGGTCGAACACACCGCTGAACCCAACCAACGAAATCGTTAACAGACTCAATATAACAAGATAGATAACCCGCAATTTTTCCCAAACAAGAAAGACACCCCTCGCGATACTCAATAAGGAATCATCAGTCTGAATGGGGACACTCGATTTGTTGACACTCAAATCGGACCGCGCGGCATAGGGATTGTCGTTCATAGATTCCCAAAAGTAGAGATTGCATTCCTGAAATAGAGTTCGGCTCTCGTTAAGCTCTTAGGATTTTCTCCATCGTTCTACCTTTGGCCAACTCATCGACTAGTTTATCCAAATAACGAACTCTTTGGGTGAGAGGGTTTTCAATTTCCTCTACCCGATATCCACAAATGGTTCCGGTGATGAGCGGCGCACTCTCGTTTAACGTCGCTCCCTCGAAAAACTCTTTAAAGGTGGACCTTTGCTCAATATGCTCCTGTATTTTTGCCATAGAATAGCCGGTTAACCACATGATTACTTGATGCAGTTCATCAATCGAGCGTCCCTTTTTCTCGACCTTGGCTACATAATGAGGATAAACCGACGAAAAAGTCATCGTGGCTATCTTCTCATCGTGGCTGAGCTTGTTGGTCATGATTGCGATCCTAATGTGCACTCGTGATTAAAGCTGGCATTATCAACAGCCCTTTTGAAATGTCAAATATCGGCTGGGCTATCGTGCATTGCCCCTCTGGGCGATATGTATGCCAGCATTTTTCCTTGTGTCGTTGCTCTTGCTTCTGAATCTTGACGTTTGCTATCAACCCATCGTTGAACAGTGGACCATCCATTCGGGAGAAACTATTCATTTGGATGAATCGTGGCGCTGCAGCTAAATATAAATGAACTCCGAAACCGACCTTTTGCGAGGCAGCATATAGTTAGACTGCTCCATTGGCGCGGTAGTTTTTTATTGATCGGAGTGATGCTTGCCATAGTTTCAGGATTGTTCCTTAGTAACTTATTGCGATTACCGACGCGCACTCCTCTACTGATTGTCTCGTCGTCCTATCAAGCCCCATGGGACGTTAATCCCTGGCAAGACTCTAACGTTTCGTTAATGAAAAAACTCGGCGATCATGCCTACCGAGTCAAGTCGATTGAAGCCACCGGCAACTCCATCACCAGCCGCTGGATCGAATTTGAAGATGCTATCTCTCAATTGGACCAGGCAGCCCAGAGTGATAAGCCACTACTAATCTATCTGAATCTGCATGGTGTTGTTGACCCAGAAGATAAACCGTGTCTGATCTACCGCGAATCCACGCCGCTTGAGACGGAGAGTTGGATTGGATTTGAGTCTTTACTCCAATCAATCGACTCCGTGCTTCAGAAACCTCGAGCAATCGTATTCTTATGCGACAGCAGCAGGCAAAATGCACCTTGGCAATCTACAAACGATTTTTCCTCATCGCTTCATCGCCTTTTTGAACGTTATCCGAAGACAGGCAAGATAACAACGCTGGTAGGAATCAGCACGACTCGCTCCACACCCTTTGAAAACATAAGCTATGAAAAAGGGGATCACTTCACCAGACTTTTAGCTCAGGGGCTATCAGGCCAGTGCGATCGTAAAGGGAGCGGTGGAAATGCCGATCGTCATATCGACCTATCCGAATTGTATCGATACATCGAATCAAGTCTTACGGAATCGGGAGGTGTCGGCTTTAAGGGGGTACCTAATACGAGGCTGCTGTCATCCGAGTTGTTTTCAACGCCGTTAGCTTGGGCTGGAATTACGGATCCCTATTCAGAACTTCGGATTACTCCCCAAGACAAACCCCATAACAATGAAACAGTCGCTTCGATTTGGAGTGATCTACAAAACGTAGATTCCCAACGTGTTTGGCGGAATCATCCAGCCTTTTGGTCTTTACTAAAGCAAACGGCAATCGACTTGGAAGCCATGCATCAAAGCCAGCATCCGAACCCCGTGCGAATTGCAGAGCTTCAGCGTATGTTTGAGCGATTGAAAACGAAATGCTTGGAACCAATTGTTGATCCGCAAGACAGTTCTGACATCCATCTTAAAAAACAAATCACTTCCGGACTCGAGATCTGGTCAGGATTAGCGGGAAACCCAAGTTTCGGGATGGTGAAACAATTACTCGATAAATGGGAGGGAAACACCAACGACGCCGACTACCATCCTACCCCCTTTCTTTATACTCTACTTCAACACGCCGACTCGAGCGTTTGGTCTCGTCCTGATCTACTACAATCCTTTGCACGAGGCATGATCGCTTTAGAATCCGGCAGATTAGATTCTTTTAGACTGCCGAGTCTCGTAATCATGGAAACTCGCGAACAACGGCTCGACGCCGCGCGCCGCGAAATCGAAAACCGATTTTTAGCAGGTGCTCTCGATCTTCAGACGCTCGACAAGCTTAAAACGTTTGTGCTAGATTGCGAACAGTTCCAGCATTGGACCTCAAGGTTGGCCACATCGATCGATCACTACTACAAAGCCCTCGCCGAAGCATTGCCATTGGTTCGAGCTGGCCTAATCATTGACCGATACAATTCGACAAAAACAGAGCCGGAACGGTCGCCAGAACCCCAGTCTTTAAGGCCCAAGCTTGCTGACTGGATTCATACACTCGCGAGAAATGCCAAATACCTTATCTCCGATCAAGCCACGAACGACACAGAGCTGTTTATTGACGTAGAAGCGTCGTGTTCGTCGCTATCAAATACGATATCGACACAATGGCTGAAACTCATACAGGATGGCCAATCCACCTCGGACGAGCGATTACTAACAATTTCCCAACTATTGAATTCGGGATTTATCCCCACCATCAACGCCAAACCTGAATCGACGCATGTAATTCGCCAAGGATCTTTCCGAGTCCTAATGAATCAGTCAGCCTCTAGGTATGTCACAGATTCGACTCTTAGCACGTTTCGTGAAAAGTCGAAACCGCTTCAACACGACGACTTGGATCATGACTCGCAGTCTTTGTTAGCACCCCTATACTCCAGAGTATTTCCGGGTCTGATCTCGAATGAAAACAATGACTTTCAATCACCGTTGGTATGGAGACAAGTTCAGCGAGTGCACAAATCAGTCGGGATGAGATTTGACGACTCCGCTATGAAGCATGCGATTGCCGCGCGATTGCTAACATCTCAATTTGGACTTGCGGAATGTGCAAAATGGGTTCACTCCCATGAATTGCGTCTCGAAGAGCGTCGAGCTGCTCTGGCGATTGACAGGCACGCTCAAGACTTTTGGCACACGCCAGATCGAGAGGGAACGTCCCATTTCGTCATTGCGTCCGATGTCATCAAACGCAAACTGCAAAGACTTGCGATCAAACCTTCGGACTTTTCCGAAAGCGTTCTAGAAAAAGTCCAAACGTTCAACAACGCCGCCAAATATTTCCATTTCCAGACTCGATATTCGCCGGCCGTAGCGATTCATGTAAACCCGGAACTTTCCTGGACGATCAAGAACGAGTTTGGCAAGGACGAATTTGGTAAGGATGCGATACCTCGTGGCACCGGCGCAGTAAGACTGATTAGAAACCAAAACACCGGCACAGAAGTTATCGCCGCAGAAGTTATCGCCATGCAAGCGGCAGAGCCCAGAGCCGATGTGCCGTCTATATCGGGTACCTTCTCCCTGGCGAGCTTGATCGACGAAGGCAAGCGAAATGATTTTGTCATTCAATTTGACTATAGAGGTCATCGTCGCGTATCCTCGCAAGCAATCCACGCTTCCCCCTCACTCGTCGCTATCACCAACGCCCATCCAATCGGACCTGCAATTCTTCGCTTAGAAGAATCAGAAGCACCCAAGAGTAAAAGAACATTGATACTCGATTGCTCAGCGTCGATGCATGAACCTTACGATGCCGAAACAAACCCCAGTCCGAACACTTCTTCGATCGACCGCTCCAAACTCGTCGCGGCAAAACGAGCGGTTGCGGAAATTCTTGAGAGATGGTCAAACCAACAAAATCACGTTGGAGTGGTCTTCTTTGGGCACCGTGTCGCGGCAGGTGGTGAAAAGAAAGGTACGTTGATTCAAGACAGATACTTTGCGGCCTATCCATTCTCACCAACGCTTGAGCCTTATGAAGATGTAGAAACGGTACTACCCGTTGGTCGTTTCACGGATGCAGAAAAATCCAAAGTACAGGGACATTTAGATACGCTGTTGCCGTGGGGGCAAACCCCATTGTATTTATCGCTCTACACTGCCATCCAGCAAGCTGGCAGCACGCTTCGTGATGAAGCTCATGACATAATTGTCATATCCGATGGTCGCAATTATCAATTCAATCCACATCTATCGGCAAACATCACGATCGATGCGGTTATCGAACTTGCAAAACAGTACAATACACGAATCCACCTTATAGGCTTTGGCATACCAAAATCCGAATTTGCCGAAGCTGCGGAGCAGTACCATCGCCTCTCGGTTGAAACGGGAGGATCGACCAGTTTTCAAATCGCTGATTCCATGGCGTTAGTAGAGCGCATTAACTCTCTTACTCAACCACAACCCGTATTAGTCCAGTTACCTAATGCCGATCGAGTGCTTGCATCCACCGGAACGGATATACCATTGCCCTCAATTTCACAGATAAATACGCCAATTACCATCGAGTACAAAGGCATAACATCGACGTTTCCCATAAGTCCGACATCTGGATTAAAACTCTTTGTATCTCGCGACAACAAGATAAATTCCGCGCAATATGTAGCGTCGGGGCTCCCCAGTATTCATAATTTGATCACTCCCGAACAAACGATCTCCTCAGTGCAACTAGGTGTCCACTCGATGAAAAAAGTCGCAGGTGGCTATCATTGGGATCTTTCTCTGCTCAACGTAGATGGCGGTGTTGCCCCACGTCCAAAATATCACTTAGCAGAAATCGAACCAAAAGCGAAAACTGGAAACACGGACATCAACGGAGAGTCTTCACGTTATATATCCTTCCATTCCAGTTGGTTACCCAATACTCCACACCCTGTCCTGCAATTACAAGCCACGAATTGGCCTTCGGATTGTGATCAAGCCGTCCTGAATTTTTGGTGCACTGATCAGGCCCCCACGACGCTAGATCAATGGGTATGGAATCCAAAAGATACTCCAATCGCCGACCAGTCAAAATCTACGAACCAAGCCCCCTCGGCGTCGGACGATTCGCCGCTCTTTCACGAAGCGCCGTCAATCGGAATCCGTTGTTACGCGCGACTGTTGGACAAAGAACTCCTGCTGATCGTTTACCACGACAATACAGAATACAATGTGTGCGATGTGCTTCCACTAGCAACCCTCGGCACCGCTCCAGAAAGAACTGAACGTGATTATCGACCACGAGATCGCATGAGTATTCATCGATTTTCATGGGGAGCACAGCAAAGCCCCGTTCTCAAATCGCAAAAGAACTCTCTAAAACTCGTATTGCTTGATTTGAAATCGATGAAAGCCAACTCTCTCCATCTCTCCAGTCCGGTTACTAGGGAAGCCTCCGCACCCATGTTGGCGAAGCCGATTTCTACGTCCCCAGTCCTACAGCGATAATCTGACCTGATTTCACGATTTGATTTACAAAATGCGGCTAATCTGATAGGGTGTTCGTGCGTATACGCACGATAAAACTTTCTACGTTGATTAAGGCCAAAGATGGATATCACCCAGCTCCCAATGGCAATTCGAGCTGCCTATTTTACGTTGCATCGAGAAACGGATCATCGTTTTTCGGAGCTGGGTGTGACGGCTGATCAGTTTGTTCTTTTAGCTACGCTGGATCGCGAGCACGCAATAACCCAGCGGGAGTTAGCGAAACGGATGCCGTCGGACCCTAGTACAGTGCGTGCCATGCTCGTGTTGCTCGAAAAACAGGGCCTCGTCGTTCGTGCTCCCCATCCGAGCGATGCCAGGGCAAAATCTGTAAGCTTGACCGCCAAAGGCCAAAAGAAATTCGATCAACTCTGGGCAGCGAGTGAATCGATCCGTCAATCTATGAGTTCGGCATTAAACGAAAAAGAGTATCGGATCTTGGTAAAGCTATTAAATCAAGTAACCGACGCTCTCCAAAACCCAAAGACGGGACCGGTCTTGGGACACGGTGCGTAGTCCGTTAATTTTGTCGCCGCTACGAGATTGTACCCTTAAAACATTGCGAACAGTTCTCCTGAAGCGTTACAATCGTAACGCTGTGGCAGGTGTGAACCATGCTGCAGCGTTTACTGTTCTCACTGATTCGCATAGGTAAATCATGATTCGCTCGTACCATCGCGGTTTGACTCACGCAAAGGGTTCCCCTCTTTGTGTCAGGGCTTTTTATTCTGCTCTCTGCGTTTTAACAATTGGAATGGTGTTCGGGATCTCGGATTGCACTGCGACCGATAACGAAAAAGATAAACAGCAATCCAAACCGCCGACCGTTGTCGCAGATCCAAAGACTGTGGGTGGCGAGTCAAATTCCATAATCCAAGTCGCGAACTTGGTGTACGCGGGGACGAAGAGTAGCGAGTGCTTTTCCGACCACTTTCTAACACGCGCAGAACGGGAGTCATCGATTAGTACCAGCCGACGGTTTCATACCGTCAAATTAGCGTCAGACGAGGTCTTTCACTTTCCACTAGTCATCATGACGGGCGAAGGGGAGTTTACTCTCCTAGAGGAGGAACGTCAGAATCTACGTGTTTACGTAGAACGCGGTGGCTTTTTGCTGGCGTCCGCGGGTTGCTCCTCAGAGGATTGGAATCGTTCTTTCCGTCGAGAGATGCAAATAACCTTTCCTGAAAACACCATGAAGCCGATTGCGATGGAGCACATGGTATTTCACACCGTTAACGATATCCAAAAACTTGAAGCGAAACACGGTGAGCCGCAACCGATCGAAGGGATCCACTTTGGTGATCGGCTTGGAGTACTTTACTCGCAAGATGGATTGAACGATACAACGAACTCGGTCGGTTGCTGCTGTTGCGGTGGCAACGAGATCGTGAACGCTGAAGCGATCAACGTCAACATTCTTGTGTATACCCTCTTAAAGTAGTGGACTATTGACCAATCTTTGGAGCATAACCTGAGATGTACACACGCCATCGTCCTATCGCGTTCTTGCTCCTCTTAGCCTTAATCGGTTGCGATCGGGATTGGGGATCGCAGACTAAACACGTAAATGAGGATGTTGTCCTTTATTGTAGTGGTGACACGGCAGGCTGGATCACGCCATGCGGTTGCACGACGGGTCAGTCAGGGGGCATGTCACGTCGAGCATCAATCATCGAATCAGAACCTGGCAATGCAATCTATGTTGACGTAGGTGGTACGCCGGCCGGCGTTACCGAATATCATCTGGAGAAGTTTCTTGCCATTCTAAATGGTGAAAAAGAGCTCGGCGTGGTCGCTCACAATTTAGGAGTTCCTGAATTGAATATAGCATTAGAAGCCTGGGAGAGAATTGCCGAGCAGAGCCAGGTTCCCTTCGTGTCTACCAATGCAGAGCCCTCAACAACAAATGCCTCCACCAACTGGATCAAAAAATCGATCTTTGTGCAACGTAACGACAAGCGGATTCAGATTCTCGGAGTTGTTTCTCCTCGTTTGTCCACGCAAGGCCACTGGAGAGTTGCTGATCCGAAACAGGCAGTGTTATCGGAGATCGCAAAATCGAGAGCAGATGTTCGCGTGTTGCTTGCCTACGCTGAAGAAACCGAATTAATCGATCTTGCTAAATCGATCCCTGAGTTAAGTTTTGTAATTGGAGGGCCAACGGGCCAAACATTACCTCCTCGACGACATGGCAGAGTGATCGTGTCATCGGCGACCAACAAAGGAAAATACCTGGTGAGTGCAAAGCTCTTTGGAACACCCGACCAGCGACTTGAAGCAACTAAAATCACAGAAGTCAGTAGTGAACTGCCGCAAAATCCAAAGCAGGATTCGAATCTAGATCGATTCTACCAACTGCTAAAACAAAAAGACTTTTCTGCCTCGGAGACAGGTGTGCAAACCGCGAGAGTTCCCCATGGAGTGAAAGACTACGAAATAGCAGGATCTGATTCATGCTTAAAATGCCATACAGTGGATCAACATGTGTGGTTGAGCTCTCATCATAGTCATGCATTTGCTTCTATCGAAAAGTCAAACGCGCACTTTGAACCAGCTTGTCAGGTTTGTCATACCACCGGCTACGCATTGCCTGGTGGCTTTGAGACGGTCGCATCTTCTGAAGATCGACTAGGGGTAGGATGCGAGAGTTGTCATGGTCCATCGTTAGCCCACGTAAACCAACCCACTAAGAGAACTCCCTTCAACGCTGTTGACCAATGTCGCAAATGCCATGATCTTGAAAACAGTCCCAAATTCGACTACGCCAAATATTGGCCCAAAATTGCGCACGGCAAAAAGTGAGGCGTATTGTGCTTTCCATGAATCAACGACGATTTTTACGCCTAATGCTAAGTCTCAATTTAGCAATCCCCCTCTCTCATCATGCGTTGGGTAGGGACGATGGCGACGGTGAAAATACTCCCCCTGTTCAGCAAAAGTCGGTTTGGGTTTCCGGTTTCGCGTCGGGTTTGGAGCAATCGCAGGTAACTCAAAAGCCGTTGCTGGTCGTTTTCGGAGCAGAATGGTGTAGTTGGTGTCGCAAACTGGAACTAGAACTCGCTAGCGAAGCGGCATCCACGGTCCGAGATGAATGGACTCTTGCCAAAGTGGATGTGGATGAAGAGGAAGAATTAGCCTCCAAATATGGTGTTCAAGCATTACCGACCATCGTAGTCGTTGACACGACAGGATCAAAAATGGAATCTGTCGAGGGCTATATGCCTATGGATCAACTCGCCGGATGGTTGGCCGATCAGAAAGCGGGAGCGGTCTCGGTCTTAGATGCAGCTCTCCAGGAATCAGCCGACGCAAACGACGAAAACATTGCCAAGTGGGTTTCTTTTCTTGGAGACCGAAAATCCTCGACACGCCAAATCGCCAAACAAAAGATCTTGCAACATCGATCGAAAACTTGGACCGCTATCCTGCCCGTATTAGAACAAGGCTCCCTCGCTCAACGTCTCTCGGCGATGGAAATTCTTGAAAAATGGAAAACACCTTCACAGCAACTCGATCCATGGCATCCTGAGTCGTTCCAACCAGATTCCATTCAAGCCATTCGAAAATGGCTTGAAGAAAATTCCGTTTCTACAGAGAAAGATATAAACGATTCAAGCGACGGAAACAAACCAAACGCTGCACTGAAATCCTCTCCATCAGAACCCGGCGATAAGGAAAGAGCTTTTGATTCACCTCTCCCTGAGGAGATTGCAAAACACATCGATAAATGGCGATCCGCCCACGACGATAATGTTGAGCTTCTTCTTGCAGAGACATTTTCGCTATCCGATGAAAAGGAAGTGATACGCGGATTCAAAAAATTGATACTAGACAGCGAGTTGGGTGATCAAGAGAAAACGAACGCAAGATTTGCTTATTACAATTTGCTAGCCGGAGCAACCATACGTTCCGAACATCTTGGACTTTTGAAGAGTCTCGCTGGGTTTGATGATGCGAAACGTCGTCGCGCCGGAGTGGCTCTCGCACAAAAGCTAACGGTGGATGACTCGCGATTACTTCATGCTTTGATCGAGGATCAAGACTCTGTGATTCGCGAAGCGTCGGTGGAGGTCATTGCAAAAGTTGACTCGAACAACGTAGCGAACTGGCTCGAACGACTTCTCCGAGACCCAGATCGCAATGTTCGGGGTATGTCCTTAAAAACCTTAGCCCCTTCGTTGTCGACCACAGCTTTTCCTATCGTCGCCAAATACTTGCCAACCGAGAACGATGAAAACTTGATCGTACAAGGGTTTAAGTTTCTCAGCAGTCAAACGAACTACAATCTCGAAAAAGAATACCTCGGCCTTATTCCATTCTTGGAACATGAACAATGGCGCATTCGAGCCGAAGCCACGGAGTTTCTTGGGAAACAAATTCATAATCAAATTGCTTACCAGCGTGCTCGGGACGATTCGCTGACGACTCCTATCATTGAAGGCTTGTCATCCAGGTTGCTAGATCCTGATAGCTTTGTGAAGGCCAAGGTGCAGGAGTATATCCCTTACTTGGTTAACGCAAAAACACTACCTAAGTTGGCCAAACTACTGATTCAAAATGTTGAGCTATTGGATCGAGTTTTGGAATCAACCGAGAGTAGTCGATCTCGTTCCGTTTATCTCGGAATCGGAGGACAAGTTGATGAGAATGACAACACAGCTGACCTTCTAATGGGACTGAATTCGAGCGATGCTGACGTCCGATTAGTTTCCGCCATTTTCTTGACGGATTCCAAACCTGAACGCGCCTTAAACGAATTGGCTAAACATGTTGCCACGGAGAGTCCACTTCTCAAATCGCGAATCGTAGATCATGCAATTCGAGCCTTTAATAACTATCGCGATGAGTCGACGTCTGCTTACTTACATGGGAATACCTTAAAAGAGGGAATCATGCAACGTGGAGGTGTTGGCCAAACTCCCGATGCCGGCAATAGAGGTCTCAGTCTGTTCGATCTGTTTACTGGCAGCGTAAAACAATCAGTCGAACGAAGCGATCAACAGGAAGAAGAAGAGGACCTCTTCGGGATCGTAGAAATCAAGCCGCCTGGACTGGACGCAAGCAAACCCGAAACCTTATCCTCGAAAGACAGTAAAAACTCTAAGCCTACAAAGAAACCCCGCAACTTTAAGGAATGGATGGAGGACTGGAACAATGAAGAGTCCTTCCACGAAACAAAAGTGAACTGGAAGCTTATTGCTAGCCAGTGGCTTCAATCGCAGGACACTGATGAACGAAAACTGGGGCTTATCCTGTCTCCTATCGTCGGGCTGCCAGTTGATCAGAAAGAGTGGCTAACACTCTTTAGGGATGACAAGATCAAAGCGACTGCGACATCCGTCGTGGGTTGGTTACCACTGGAGTGGTCGGAATCAATTGGTGACTCATGGGAACCGACTGACAAAAAGCTAAATCAAGTTTTCTTAAAATCCGTTACCTCAGCAGTCGAACCAAAGCGACTCATGTGGTTAGTAAACAACAAAGACCGCTTTGTTAGTGATTACACAGACGCCAATACTTTATTGAACGCATGCCTTAGAACGATTCTCGGATCCGGCATTCGATTCGGCGAATACAACACACACTTCGGAAACTATTTTACACTCGACAATGCGTCCGACGATGTACGTGCTGTTGTCGAAGAACTTTTCGCTAAAGTAAAACGAGACGACGACACTTCTGCATTTGCAATGGCGGTTTTGCTCCAATTGGTCCCTAAAGAAACGGAATCGTTGTGCATGGAATTACTCGATTCTGAGAGCACGAATTTACAAACAATAGCCGCTTACTCGCTTTTAGGAAAAAGTAGTTTCGCAAACGCTAAACTCCTCAACACGATTCGGGAAAAAGGATCGTCCCATCTCGATCGTTGGATTTTGAATTATCTATGGGGAAATACAGTTGAAAACAGGTACAGTGATATGATGTTGATCTACGGGGGCACTCGCTCCACGCAGCAGACCGATGAACTCGTAAGGTTCTTGAGAACCGCGAGACGGGGCACCGCCTGGAAGGATTGGCTCAAACTTCAAATTGATCGCAATGCTCCCGAGGCAGAAGCGTATGTCGCGTTAATGCGGATCGCGTTAGAACCCGATGCACCTATTGAGTTACTCGATCGTTATCCTGGAAATTCAGGTTCGCAACAGTCCTTAAATTTGATTCTGACGGCAGTCGTGGCGTCGACTCGCGAGGATGCCGCCGCTTGGCTATTTGAACATTTTGAGAAACTCAAGGCCACGTCGCAAAACGAGTACCTGAATAGCTATTCATGGGTTGAGTTGATAAAAAGCCGCAAAGGTGAGTGGATCAAGCTTAAGAAAATTCTCGAAGACAACCGCTACTAGTGCCGCAATGCTGTCTACCCGGCAACCGATCAATCCACCAAGTAATTGAGTGTATAATAGGCATCGGAGTGCAAAAGTGAAAGCCCTTGGGTCGAGCGTATTCCTTTCGATTGTAGATGATGAATACATCCTCGTTGCATACCGTCGATTTCCAAAGTAACGCGAAGCCCATCGTCGGAAACTGTGGCTGAGCGAACCGTTGGTTTAGACTCGTCCACTTCAGGACTGCCATAGGCACCTTGAAATATGTAAGTGAAGGCTCTCATTTCATACGATTTGACATCACCGGCGGTATCGCGATCTACGGGCTCTGTGAAAACCAATTCGAAACCGCCCCGAACCGCTTTCATTTCCAGAACTTCGAATGGAGTTTTACCAGTCCAATTCAATCGCTGCACTGCGAACGGCTTGGTTCCTCTCGATCCCCAGCCTCGATTCGTTTCACCTACAAACATAGAACCATCAGCAGCAATCTCCAAACCTACTACGCCACAGTCCAATCCTTCGCGGAACGGAAAGCAAGCCCCTTGGTAGTGCCCTTTTACCTTTTCCAAGTAGCAGCGCATAACCGTGCTGTTGGTCTGGTCGCCGACGAACAACTGACCTTGAAAGGGACCAAACTTTCCTCCCGTAAGATCACACGCAATTCCAGCTGCGGATTGCCCCATGTCTTTGTAAGGAAACAAAATCGCAGGAGGTTCATATTCCGGGATACGATCAGCCTCCACGACAAAGCGACTACCATCTTTAGGCTCATCAGGACGTTTACCGATATACTTCTCCGCCTCGGAATACCATTTGAAACCACCAGGATGGCCCATAAACTTGCCAGGGGCGAGATGCTTGAGGGCGCATGTTCCATTCCACGGTCCTTGGTTATCGGTATAGAACATATCCCCTACCGCGTTAGCGCCGATACCGCCGGGAGAACGTATTCCGCTACAGGTAGGAATGGTTTTTCCATCAGGAGTAACACGAACAACCCAACCTCGGTAAAGTCCGTCACTACCAAAAGAGCCCGTGAGACAAAGCGCAACCCATATATTCCCGTCACGATCAGGTTTTGACCCAAACGCATATTCGTGATAGTCACCCGAAATATGCCATCCAGAACCCAGCACTGCGAACTCATCTGCTTGTCCGTCGCCGTCGGCGTCACTCAATAGCGAAACATCTGGCCGCTGCGTTACGATCAACGAATCCTGTCGCAGCGCTAGCCCTATTGGTTCGTGGAGGCCATGTGCAAAACGCTTAAACTGATTCGCAAAAACAGTGGGTGCTGTTGGGTTATCAATCAGCCAAACCTCTCCACGCCGAGAAGCCACAGCGAGCTTTCCGTCAGGCATCATCTGAAACGAGGTTGCTTCGAGTTCGACACCCTCAGGAATCTCAAAAGAAACGAGAGAATAGTAGTCTGCTTCGGTTGGTTTATTTCGTTGTGTGCTAGGTATCTCTTGAGCCAACGTGCGCACGGCGTCACAAGGCACGGATAGAGTTCCAACACTGAGTAAAGCCATAAGACTGAGTTTGTGGTATCGCATGATCAGGTTTATCGATATTCGTCGGATATTGTTTTTGATTAGCGGGAGAATCGCGATGATCCCCCAGACACCCTAGTGAACTTATAAATCGCTATCTACCAGAGAACCGTGTATTCTACAGTGAGCGGTAATTGGGATTCCTCGAGAAGCAGTCGCAGATCTGCTTCGCCGGATGGGTCGTTTTGCATTGTCACCGCAGAGGCATCAGGCGATAATACTTTTAACTTGATCTGCTTGTTGACAATCCATTGCCCCGGCTGAGCCAGAGACAACTCTTTACCATGCGCTAGCCTCACGACAGTAGCGACATCTAGATCCGTATCGCTTTGTTGCACCGATGTTGATGTCTCTAGCTTCTCAACCTTGATCGTGCGTTTAAAGCCTTTTTGGTCTCCCGAGGGATCGACCTGAATGGAATCACTGACCGTGAGGTCTCCTATTTGGTAACGGAAAGTTGGTGATCCATCTTTCGCCAATCGATAACCTAGAAATCGGTATTGTTCGCGGATAACGGAAGCATCAGGCCATTTCTGATTCGCCGTAGTGAGTAAACTTACAGATGGCCCACCTTCAAAATCAACGATTAGATCACCGAGCGGTTTTTGGCGGCCGACGCCTCGATCTCGCCAATGCATGGACGCATCGATAAACGCACCTTGCCAGATCTTCTTGAGCGCCATGGTCTCCGCATCCCAGGCGATATTCACCCCGCCGGGGTATCCTACCGCGATCCCTCGAGCAGACAATCCATCCAAGAAGTTACGATAGAGGACGGGGCGATCGGTAGGTTCAAGAACGATTTGATCTCGCTGGAGCCCATCCGGTAAAGCAGCATCTTTTCCTCGAGACAAGTACTTCCACAGGGAAGCAATCTGATGCTCTGCATTCCCCTCATAGATTTGCTTGTACACACTTTGCCCCTCAGGAAAACTGTTCGGCATGCGTGTACCAGGCCGATATTTCGTTGGCTCCAAAAGATAGCGATAAAACCATTCGGGACGAACTCGTTTGGTCATCAGTTGCATATCCAACGCTTGAATTCCCGTAGCAGCAACATTGCCAAAAGTATGACATTGAGCACAGGACAATCCTTTTGTACCAGCGAGACGACGACCGGCGGCCAAGGCTCGAATCTCCGTTTCATCGTGAGGTAGCTGCGCCACACTTTCTGCACCGGGGCGATCCTGTTTTACGAACAGCGAGACGAGATCCGCGGGAGAGTTATGGTAATTGGGCATCCGAACTTTCATGTACGGACGATGCCTTACTCCTTGTTTCATCACTTCGCTGAGGAAGTCTTCTTTAAGTTTATCACCTACACCTGTCAGTCGAGGCGGAACCCTTCCTTCTTCTCCCATTTCAGGAATAGTGGTCGTAAACCATGGTAAATTCTGAGGCTCTGGTCCTCCAAATCCGTTTCGTTCATGACATGCAATACAATTTAGCTGCGCCATGCGAAATTGAATCGTGGACTCAGGCTTTGGCACAGACTTAGTTTTTGCCAGCGAACCTCTTATGGAATCTATTTGTTTGTCGGAAAGATAGTAGTTTGGTGCTTTCTCGGGCTTTTCAGACAAACATCCTGCTCGTAAGTTCAATTGATCCATCGCAAGCGATTTAGGGCCAATCGCTTCGCTGTTTCCATTGGGCATATTATGACAATTCATGCAACCTATCGACTGATAGAGCCCTTCTCCTTTTTTGATCAAATCTGGATTAATCGATTCCTGTTTTGTCAAACTTCGCGCCGCTTCAGGATCTAGAGCCAACCATGGTTCTATCGATTGGCGTGGTAATTCTGGACTCTCCCATTCCAGATCCAGGGACGCTTCACCTCCTCCTTGGAAATACTCGACTCGAATCTGATGTACCCCAGCGTCTAATTCTGTTTCGCCTGAAACGAATTGGTGAGGATGAATCCCATCGCAATCCGCAATCAATTTATCGTTGACATAAAGTTTGCTGCCGTCATCGGATCCCAAATGAAACCGATACTTCCCTTTCGATGCCAATGCGAAGAAGGAACTAAAGCGGATCGCATAATTGTTTCCAGTACGAGCGACAGACAGATCCAGACCAACACTGGTTCCGTCAAATTTTTTCGTTTGCTGGTTCAAATCGGGAAGCTTATCCCACGATCCGCTGAAGACCTCGTACTTGTAATTAGGTGGGACACTTTCTTCTGTCTTGGCGGCCGTAAGAAAACTCGCTATCTCCCGTGCTTCTTCATCACTTAGGTGCATCGCGGGCATGCGATCGGAGGGGCGTACGGCATGGGGATCTTTGAGAAACAATGCCAAACCATTAGCGGTATATTTATCGGCAACATTAAGCAGCGAGATAGTAGTTTGGGAGGAACCGGATCCGTCCGGCATAGCATGACAAACACCGCACCCTATCTCCTTGTAAAGTCGCTCACCACGTAGAATCGCATTTCGCCCAACTCGAGGCGCTCTTTGATTGGCCCCAGTACTTTCAAGAAACGCCGAAATCGCTTCGATCGCAGTCTGCTTTTCCGAGTCAGTCATGCTTCCTAGTATATCTGGCATCGTCGTTCCAGGCTTGAACTGGTGAGGATCAGTAAGATATCCTGCGATGTAACCTCGCCGTAATCGGCTACCAACATACGCTAGGTTAGGGGCCTGCTTTAGATACTGCGAATGCTCTGCGACCGTCGAGGCATGGCAATTTACACACCCAAGATCATTAACGAGAACTTGCCCAGCCATATCACCGTAGTCTGATTCGCCCGTTACTTCCGAATCGACCATAGAGGCTAATCGTTCGTAACCGAGGACGCGGGGACGTTTTGAAAGCTTGTCCGCATCGATCGGTACAATCCATATATTTCGATAAACAACAGGATTACCGTGATCTTGCAAATAGATAGGTCCAGGCTCAGGCGATTCAGCGATGGGAGCCGCTGTTGTTGGGCCTGGTACATCCGTTCCGCTGTGGATAAGAACACCGTTCAATCGCACGGTTAGTTTAGCATTCGTTGTTTTCTTACCCGCTTCATCCCAGCGAGCTGCAATAAACTCAACATCGTACGTCTGCCACTCTCCGGGTGGTAGAGATGCATTGACACTGGCTTTTTGAACTCCGTAAATTGCACCACACGTATTGATTTCATTTTCGAATCCGAACGAATCTAGAACTTGTGTCTCATAACGCCCCTGATGATAGACACCACTATTGCCGCGCGCTTGTCCGAGTGATTCGGGCATATTTGGCACCTTAAACTCTAAATGGAGGCGATAATCTCGAAACTTGGAACGAGTCATTGCACCTGAGACTAGCAATCCGTCTTTATACTTGGCACCCGACTCCCAATTTTCCGAGAGAGATTTTTCTGAACCATCAAAAAGTACGATTCCCCGATCGGTGACGGAATTGCCAAGCGTCGGACTACCCCGACTAACTCGCTCAGCACCCTCGATCAGTTCTTTCGCCTCCTCCTCGTCGGATTCAAAAACCTGTAGTTCGGACTTATCCCACCCCGATGTTGGCAATCCTCCTGCAAAGATCGAAATGCGGTAATTGCCCCCCCCTAAATCTGCAATTTGAATGCCACGTCCAGATTTGAGATATTCTCCGACCAGTTCCGACTGTACTGCAGTGGCTTCTGATGCTTCTACTTCATGACCAGAACCCCAAACGCTCGAGGCACTCAATACGGCAGGCATCGCAGCGGTATATACAGCGATAACAGCGAAGCCTATTAAGCGTTTAGACATAGCTAACGTCATCAGATTCATAATCAGATATTTCCAGCAGTTCTTCGTTCGGCGAGGTAAGCATATTCCAACGGATAGCAAGAGATGGTCGTAATGCCTTTTGCTAAACACATCGTGGAGGGTTAGTATAATTAGCGTCTGAGTCGAATGGCAGTGCCCATGTCCGGTATCTTTACGAACGAGAACCTCGATAAGCTCAGGAATTCGATAATTTCCCCCAGTTGTGCGTTAAAGAGTTCCATGATTATTCGCCGATACCTCGGGGAATATCGGACGCAAGGATGGGAAATACAAAATGGAATTGATCGTTTCGGCAGCGGGCCTAGAAGTATCTCCGCAAACCATTCGTTCGCTAAGTCAGCGATTGGATTTGGCCGTGGATCGTTTGGAAACGATTTTAAAAAAGGTAACCGTTCACCTTGAACGCACGCAGAATTCGCGTTCCCATCTAACAACAACTCTACAAAATCGGTTCGATTTAGCTTGTCGGATTCAGTTGATCTTGGAGGAAATCGAACCGATTGAACTCGAAGACATGGACAACAATTTGGAGGAATTGTTGGATCGGATTACCGAGCGTCTAGGAGTCATCGTGTCGAAACGAGCGGATGAGAGAAACCTCGTTTCTATGCTTCGAAAATCTCGCACATCACAACCTCACAAATCGTCTAAAAGGTTTGAAAGTGAGGCTTCTTCTCTGCCTGATTCAGGCTTCACGATTCTCTCGTAGCTTGAAGTCGTCTTCCTCGTTGCGAGTTTCTTTTCTGCGGCAAGGCTGGGTGTGAAAACGTTCCATACTTTTGCACACCTAATGATTCGACAGTTCTTCACGGCACGCCGCTACACACCAAGCATTTAGCCCAAGCCGAACAGAAAACTCAATAAAGCCGCAATAATACCTCCCCCCTGCCCGGAGCCGCTACTACTGACATTCGCAACTGCGTTACCGTTACCGTTACCGTTACCGTTACCGTTTACGTTCCCGTTACCGTTACCGTTACCGTTTGCGTTACCGTTACCGTTACCGTTTCCGTTTCCGTTTCCGTTTAGAGCGTTCGCAATTGCTTGCAACCTTGGAATCCCTGTCAGCATGATCATGGGTGGACGTTCGCATATGAGAGTCACCTCACTTTTCACCATTCGCCCTCCAAAGAAATTGGGGACGACCCATCCATTATCGCATAGCGGTACAATCGCAGTGACGGTTATTACTGCTGTTTGTTCAGTGATTACGTTTGGTTCAACGAATATTTGTCCGCTTCGAATGCCCGCGGCTCGAAGCAATTCACTGGCCGCCCCAACAGCATCCTCAGGCTTGGCCCCAGGCACGATAGCGTTTCTAGCTCCTTCATACGCGGCGGTATCCGCCGAATGCTGGAGCATAAACAGTCGACTTAACTCGATCATTCCAAAAAAAAGCAAAAATACGATCGGTAAAGAAACGGCGAATTCAACCAAGTTGGCTCCACGCCTCCAGACCCTTTTTCGCTCACACCGGACACACCCTAACATGACTTAGTTATTCCTAATGTATAATCAAGGTCGGTAAACTTTGGGCTATCTCGTTTATCGCGTCCACAAAATCTGTCGCTGCAGGCGAATGAAAGTGCTTGCCATTACCGATCTTCGCGATCTTGGCCAACAATTCTACGTTCGAATCCACGGAACACGAAACCGTAAAAATCGTGACACCTTGAGCTGCTAAATCGCTAGCGATTCTTGTTGCATCCAGAGCGGACGTTGTGTTTCCATCACTGATAATCACCATAACTCTGCTGGCCCATTTTCGAGCGGTCGCTTTTCTGGACAACGTCTTCGCGGCCGCCAACATGCCGCTGCTTAAATCGCTGCGCCCCCCCACATAATTAGTCGAGTGAGTTGCTAATGCCAATGAAATCGCATCATATCGCGTCGTCAAATGACAATCGATCGACGGCATATCGGAGAAAGTGGTCAATGAGACCTTTTCTTCCGTCACCGAGTCCGCCATTAACTCACTCGCTATCGAAATAGCGCCTACCATACTATTCCATCGCGACGTCGAAGGCGTTGGTAGTCCCGAAGCCCAATTGTGCGTTATCGATACGGCTTCGCTAGACAGTTCATCATAGGCGTAAGTCATTGAAGTTGACCGATCTAGAAGAAATGCAACGTCCATCTCCGTCTGAACAGCGATCGTGTTTTTGAGAGGCCGTACTGAAATCGGAACCCCCGCGGTGGGAAACAGAACTGGCAAATCGAATTTCTGTTGACTTCGCAACTTGACTGCATTCGGCTTCTGCCCACTACTAAATGTATATCGATCTTGTTCGCGATACCGTACGGCAACACCAAAAGTGACGTCGTCTCGTGACAACACAATTCGATTCTTTAAACAGGGATTTGCGTCGAGTAGTCTTTGGGCTTGTTCACGGGATAATTCTTTATCACCCGTAGCCGCCAACGATGTAGCGGCAGCGCGAGAAGCCAAGTCGACGGAAATTTGAGTCTCGGTCCTTGCTAGCTCCATGTACACGACATTGATCGCATAAGCGCATACAGCGAGTACAGCGGGCAAAAGTAAAGCGAGGAAAATAAGCATCGCTCCTCTTCTGGATCGATAGCTTCTTGTACTGCGAAGCCATCGCGAACGGGGCTTACATTTCGGCTCCAATGAATTCATAAGGATCTAGTCTTTCATGATTCGAACAGATTCATCGATAACTCGATCTCGGTAGATCCAACTAGTCAAAACAGAGTTCTCCGAAATGGGGGCCGTTACTCGGATTGTAATCAAATCCCCTTCTGCCGCCGCCGAGGGAGGATTTGGTGTGCAAGTCACCTCATAGTGACGTATATTTCGTCCTAATAGGACACAATCGGTTTGCATCTTGATTATCTCAAACGTTGCGCCTGGCAAGTTACTCAACCTGGCAGATTCAAAGGCCGCAATCTTTACCGATTGTCGTAGGTAGATAACGCGACATGTCTCGATTGTTGCCATCGTGATCAAAAACAACACAGGCAGAGAAACAGCCAGTTCAACAAGCGCTGCTCCCCGTCTTGATTTTTTGCAGTTGTTTTTTATGGCGAACACGATGCTTAGGGTTGAATTTGAACCAAGTCGACGGCCAGGTACGACTCTGACCATGTTGATAAAGTCGCCTTCGCGACAGGAATAAGTTATCAACCGACTACTATCAACCTAGGTTGCAGCAATCAAAAGAACCTGAAACGGTAAAAATTCCAGTCGAAATCTCACCCGCTATATTCTGCACACAGGTGTCAATCGTTACATCCGGAACCCTTCATCTACTGAAGCAGCTGTTCTAAGAGCCTGGACTATCCGTTACACCAATAAAAAAGCACCTAACGAAACAGCGGTGAACGGCTCACACGACGGAACCCGCCGTACACTAATGTCAGATTATTAACAATCCAGTACCCTGGATGGCGAATGCCTCTCGGCACAGAATCCCTATGCTCACAACCCACGCATCATCCCGCAGGAACCGCGATCCGGTCTGATCCTAGCGGCTTATCGAGTTGTGATTCCACTAATCTCCAACGTGCTGCATTCGATGTTGCAGCACAAGACTCTGCATCAGTCTTAAAACCCTGGCAAACCGGCAGGCGCGGCGGGCGGGGCCGGTGCCGCGGACTTGGGTTGAATCAAATCCTCTATCTTGATCTTAAGTTTGCGATAATCTTCTTCACTGATGATGTAGTACCAATCAGCAAACCGACTGTTGAGCTCTGCGACTTTATTCTTGGCCAAATTCAACTTCTCGGCCCGCTCCTCAAGCTTTCGTTGGTTGGATTTGGTTACTTCTTCCTTCTTGACCGCGAGTCGCTCCTTCCATTCTTCCTCAGTTATGTCTGGTTCGGCAGATCCTCCTGGAGTCGGCTGAACCGGAACGGCAGCCTCCTGAACTGGTGGTGTCTGTTGTTGAGCTGGAGTCTCCTGTGGTGGAGGAGGTGTTTCTACAGGCGGTTGCTCACCATCTTGAGAACGCAAACTAACAAACTTGGCTGAACTAGAAGAAACCTCCGCAGCAACAGGATCCTTTGGTGGATCGTTAGCAGGTGGCTGAGGTGGCTCCGTTGCAGGGTCTTTAACCGGTGTTTCCGTTGCAGGTGGTACAACAGGTGTTTCTGCACCAGTTGATTCAGGAACCGCAGGCATGGTCGCATCGGAACCGAATGGAACCGCACCAACCCCAGGAACAACAGCCCCAGCATCCTTTTTCAAAGCTTCCAATGCTTTCAATTCCTCTACGGTTTCCGGTACTTTCTCCAAAACCACTTCTGGTATCTTGGATTCGTCCAAGCGGCAGGTGACTAGCAAATATCGATTGATCGAGATCTTGCCTTCTTCACCCGATCCAATAGGCTGGCTCATATCTGCCCCCGCAGATCCTCCCAGCCGGAGCACATACTGCACTCCGTTCCGCAGTGATACGATCAACTCACCATTTTCCGCATAGAACTCTACGACATCCCCATCTTTCTGTTGCGGATCTGGATAAAACCCACGCTTCGCCAACGAGACTAACGCCTCTTCGCCGAGTTGCTTGCGGTTTCCCTTGAGATCGGCGGCGAGTCCGGTCGGTTTCTTGGCGACGTCCGCCAGGATAAGTCGATCCAAAGTGGACTTGATTTCATTCAAACGCGTTGCATTAAGCTGTTCTTCTTCCGTTAAAACGCGTTCTACTTTGCCTTCACTACCGAACGTTGCGATTTGCTTCGGAGCCCATTGCCCTGTCGCGCTTAAGAAGTTGATATCGGCTTCATAATTTCTAGAAAGGGCCAACCCTTGGTTGGTCGGCAACAGTTGATAGTCCTTAATCCCAATCGAATCGATGTCATTGCTACTTAGCTTTAACAGATCGCTCTCAATCCACTGCTTAAAGTCAGTAGAAAGCGGCTGAGTATTGAGATCAGCAACATAGATCACATCTTCGTTGGGAGCTCTCAAGAATCGCTTTTTATCGTCGGTTTCTTTGCCGATGATGATGTCGACGAGCATATTGTTCTTCGCATCGCGCATCTGGACCAACATACCAACTCCATCGCCACCCTGTTCTCGTTGTGTAGTCGGTTCCAAGACGCCGAACAATTCCTGGTCTGCGCGTTTTTCACTCGCAACATCGAGCGACTTGAGCCCAATAAACAGTGTGGCCGCCTCCGCCATTTGCTTGGATGCGTCGGCAGGATAACCTTCTCGGGACGGGATGGACCAAAGCCCCGACTTGGCATCCTTTGCGACCTCGAACTCGACGGTAGCTTGTTGATTGGGATCAAACTTCACAATTTTGAGCCATGCAGCGTCGAGAGGATCTTTAAAGCCCTCGAAAAGGACCTTTCCCATGGTGGCGGTGGCTGATGGATCCACGGTATTGCGAGGTGTCGTGGCCCATGCCAACAAAGCAACCGCGCCAGCGATTAGGGCGAAAACACCTGTTTTGCTTCCTTCGTTCACTTTGGTCTTCTCCGGTTATGCTTTTCTAATTGGTTACTTAAGTCGGTTCTTGGAAATACCTTCTCGCTCGCGTAGTCTTCGAGAGACCATCACGATGATTCCGACCAACAACGGTGGAATCGGAGGGATTGCAACGGCAATCCACTTGTAGAAATCCTGTATCTTTCGAATTGCATTCTTCGCATCATTTTTGGCGTTACGAATCCCTGCATCTCGCTCTCGCTGGAGCTTTTCCTTTTCGATATTAAACTTCTTCTGAGCATTTTGTGCTGCCGCCGTTAACTGGAACTGTAGATCTTGCAATGCCTGAAGATCATCGGCATTGATACTTCCCTTGGTTCTTAGGTCCTCAATTCTCTCGCGCAGTTCTCGTTCAATCTTCGCATTTTCCTCTTCTCGTTTCGCGATGGCTTCGTTGTAGTTTTTGCTAAACTCACGACGCTTCACTTCTTCCTCCTCCAGCGCCTTTTCTGATTGGATCTCAATCAATTTAAGTGTGCTGAAAACAGGAACGTGCTTGCGAATTTGGGGGAATCTGGTCTCACCCACCAGAACGTCAATCGTATTCAAAAGGAAAGTAATATTCTGGAATTGGAAGTTGATATTCTCGATTTCCGCGGGGCGGTTTCTCAGGTTAACGAAGACCTCCGAAAGGATGTCGATGTCCGCGACGTAAACGGCATTGATTAGCTTGGAGGCACTCTCCGCAGTTTCGTCCTTCGCTCCCTCGCTGGCTGCTGCTTCTTCTTTGGACTGTTCTTTTTTCTCGACCTTATTGCCTTGAACCAACACGGCCAAAGTCTGCTGTCCAACATTCGCATTGCGACGAAGCTTGTACTCCGTCGAGCGGGACAGACTAGAACGCTCGATGCTATTCACGTCTTGTTGGGATATTGTTCCTGCTTTAGCCCCGGTCTTCACCAACGGCGTCACGGACACGTTATCAATCCCCGACAACGGCCGAATCACAGCGGGGAACGGCAACATAAGCTCACGCAATCCACTGGTAATTTCGCTCGCATCACTAAAGGCATCTTCTGCACCGATGGCATCCTTGCTCGCAAAAACCCAAAGATCGGTTGCTTCGGTCAAGTTTCGTAGGATGGGATAGGGATTAAACTCATGCCAGCAGTAATCCGGCGCTGGAAGCCCCATAGGGCCAGGGCTGCTCGGTACCTCGATTCCTAACAGACGCCAAAGAGGACGTATGTCTCCTTTGGGCTGCATCCCGCCACCGCCAAACATGGCCATCGGTCCACCCGCTTGTTTTGGTTCGCCAGTCCCTGGGACATTTAACCAAAACGCGGCTTGTGGATCCTCAAAAATCGCCGTAGGCAAACCTTTACCGACTGCTTCAATAAAGTTCGACATATCCTCGGGGGAAAGAGACGATGGCTGAACGGCGAGGAGTACATCGAGATTCTCTGTATCAATCGGAGATGCCGCCGAGACAGATACCACGTCATATTGTTTTCCTAGTTCAGCAACAATGGGATGCTGGCTAGTCTGCTGCATTGTCTGCTGATTAAAACCACCCATAAGCTGGGCATCGGTGTTCAAGATTCCTAACTTCTTCTTAGTTGGCTTCGATACAGTGGTCAATGAACGGACTAGTTCATACTCGACTGGTATACCGGGTTCAAAGAACGGTATAACCACCTTTTGAAGCCCGCTTCTGATCGCAGCCCCCAGCAACACGGCATCGTCCGTGTATTCACCACGCTCTCGTGACCGAACGGACTGAGGAATAATTCCATATTGCTGCTCCGCTTGTTTCTCTTCTTCGCTTGCAGGTTTAACGGAATCAAAAATCCGCAACTGCAACGCGACACCTGCTGAACTCGCAGTAGCCTGGAACTCTTTCAATGTCGAGATAATTTCATACTTGATCCGAGCGAATTCATCGGGAACGTCCTCCGATAAGTAGGCATCGACAATGATCTCCCGCTCCGAACCTAACGATTTTATGAGATCCTTGGTTACGGGTGATAGCGAACTAATCTTCAACTCTGTCGCGTCAAGACGTTGGTCTTTGTTTCTGAATAGTCGCACTCCGAAGAATGCTATCACCCCAATCAACGCGATACGCAGGATGTAATGTCCTAAACGTTGATTCCCGCCTGTACCACTGTTCCAGTGTCGTTTCCCGATGAGAACCATGCACAAGTAAAGCCCTAATACGGCCAACAAAACAAAGTAGCTCACGCTGGAAATACTAATCACACCTCGTCCGAAATCGTCAAATCGCTCTGGGATGCTGTAGTTTCTGATTTCACGCGTGATTCGCTGATCCGTTACAGCTTGCACGGATGAAGCAAACGCTAGAGGAGCATTGAAGAGTGCTCCCAGAATAAAGCCGACCGTAAGATTGTTGGTGAGGAACGATGCCACCATCCCGATCGAAATCATGGCCAAGCCAATAAACCAATAACCGAGATAGTTCGTGAAGAATAATCCCGTGTCGATGTCTCCTTGAGTAAGGTAGGCGAGCACCAAAAAGGTTGAGAGCTGAGAGAATAGTAGCGACACCGAGTAGATCGCGGCCGCAGCAACATATTTACCAATAACGATATCGAAATCGTCTGCGGGTAACGTCAAAAGCAGCTCATCCGTCCCTTGCCGGCGCTCCTCAGCCCAGATGCTCATCGTGATAGCTGGTATGAAGAAGAGCATGATGAAAGTGAACCACTTGTTGAGCTGAGCAAGTGTCCCAAGATTGGAACTGAAGAACTCGTCAGGCCAAAACGCTGCCAGCCCAGTTAACAACACGAATAAACATAAAAAGACATAGCCGGTCGGGTTCGAAAAATACCCATAGAAGTTTCTTTTCAAGACGGCATACCCGACCTTGCGCGACATCGACAAGGTCATGACGACGACAAGGATTACGCCGAGGAAAATCAAATCCAATACCAATAACTTGGTTAATGCAGCCAAAACGTTATTCACGGTATTCAGTCCTAGTAATCGTGTAACAACAAATTCGTAGTGGGTGTTTAAAAACATCGGTTCCCGACGGTCAAAGCGACGGAAACATTCGTAGACTCAACGCTGTGACAAAAACGGGTTAAGCGGCCGATTCCGTAAGCTTGTGAAAGGCTTCAGCTAGATCGCCCTTTATTTGTCTCAGTTCCGCAACACTACCCTCGAAAACTTTTCGCCCTTCGTTGATCATTACGACTCTCGAAGCCATCGCCTCGACCTCTTGTAGAATGTGCGTAGAAAGGAGAATTGTTTTTGTCTCGCCGAGCTTGCGCATCGTATTCCGCACTTCGCGGATTTGATTCGGATCCAAACCCGCAGTCGGCTCATCGAGGATCAAAACGTCAGGCTCATGCAACAACGCTTGCGCCATCCCCACGCGTTGCCGAAACCCCTTAGAAAGCTTACTTATGGCTTTGTGTACAACTGACTTCAAATCGCAGAGTTCGACGACCGCTTCGACGCGAGTCTTTTTGTAATCTGCGGCCAGCCCCCGAGCATCCGCAAAAAAGTTCAACAGACTAAACGGAGTCATGTCGGGGTAGAGCGGACCGTTCTCTGGGAGGTAGCCAAGTTTCTTAGAACCTTCTATTCGGTCGCGTGCCATGTCGTGACCAGCGATCCGCGCGACACCCTCGCTCGGCGATAGGTATCCCGTCAACATTTTCATGGTAGTGCTTTTTCCAGCACCGTTTGGGCCCAGAAACGCGACCAATTCGCCCTTATTCACTCGGAACGAAATACCTCGAGCGGCCGCGAACGGACCATAAAACTTGGACAATCCATCAGCCTCGATCATGGCGATTGAATTGGTTGTTGATTCCGTCATAAGGAGTCCTTCTCTAGAATTAACGCAAGTTTTCCTGTTAAGGGGTGGCAGTATAGCCGGAAAGCCGCATCAGACAACGGCTCTCAACTGGGCGAATACGACATTGCCGACAAATCGGTTCAACAAGAAAATGTACGAGTTCACAATTCGCGGGCGAAAAAAAACCTACCGGCGGCTAACTATCTCGCCCGATGATGACCAGACACATGTCATCTTCCTGATCACAGCCCGCGATGTGCTCGTGAACCTGTTTCATAATCTCCTCACCGCAGGCCGCGATTCCACGCTTGGACTGCAGAACGATTTGCCGCACTCGCTCCATCGAAAACTGCTCGCTGGCCCTATTGGGAGCTTCAAAAATGCCATCGGTATAAAGGGTCAAAGATTCGCCAGGCAGGATCTCGACCTCAATCGCCTCAAATGCAATATCGGTCATGATTCCGAGCGGTGGCCCTCCCACGTCCAATCCCGGTTCGTCGATTTTCCCATGGCGATCCAAGCGAACCGGAGGCATGTGGCCGGCAATCAGTATTTTTGCTTTGTGAGTTGCCGCATCCAAAATGATGGTCACCATCGTTACGAATCGTTCCGCCCCGAGATTAGTAATTCGGTCGTTGAGAGTGGCCATGGCAACGCATGGATTCTCAATGGATGCGAATGCGAATCGAGTTTCCGCCGAGAGCTTGGCCATAAACATTGCAGCCGCAACTCCGTGCCCCACCACATCGGCGAGCACAATGGCCCAACGACTTGGAGAAAGCTGTATATAGTCAAAGTAATCCCCACCAATCTGACTGGCAGGCTGATAACTCTGAAAGAACGAGTAGCCTACAATCTTTGGGGATTCTTTAGGCAAGAATGCTAACTGCACTTGTCTTGCCAGTTCCAAGTCTTGCTCAATTAATTTCTGCGCGATAACTTGTTCGTGTAACTGCGCATTCTCAATGGCGATACCAGCCTGGTTTGCAACTCCCACAAGAATCTCCAAATCCTTGCTTTCGAAGCCTCCCTTTTGTTGAATCGTATCGATTTGAATCGCGCCGATTGGTTCGCCATCACTATTGAGCAAAGGTGCAACAATCATTGAGCGTATGCGAAAATCCGCAATACTTTGGCTCATTTCGAATCGCTCGTCACTCCCCGCATCTAGCGACATGATGGCTTCGCCGGTTTGCATTACCTCGCGCAAAATCGTCCGAGAAACTCGAACCATCTCTTCTTGATCAGGGCGCCGTGTCTTGAACCAACGCGGTGTCAACTGTCCTTGCTCGTCTTTCAGTACGATAAAGCCGCGATCCGCTTGGAGAAATATCGTAAACAAGGAGTCCAATACCTTGGGCAGAACCGCATCCAAACCAACTGCTTTCCCAAGATTCTTCATGATCTCCAAAACAGCCGAGAGTTTGGACTCAGCCGAAGCATTGACTTGGGCACCAAATTGGCTACCCCGTACATCCAACTTCGCCGTCACGGAACGCATGACCGGTTCGTCGTCCCGGTCGTCGATCATCATGATTCCGAGACTGGAACCATCTGATGCACCGAATCGCATCTCGGACAAGCTTCCATCGTCGTGGTAAGTCAGTTCGATATCGCAAATGCGAATGGAATCGCCGTCAACAAGCTTGGTTGCCTCAGCGATCAGTTTTCCGTTAACAAACGTGCCGTTTCGACTGTTGAGATCCTCCAGATGAAAACCGGCGCCGTTTTTCGAAATCTTGGCATGCTGCCGAGAGACAGAACCACTTTCCAGAACAATATTGCAGTCTGGATGTCGGCCTAAAACATACTGTGGTAGGTCGAGTGTATAACGACGCCCCATCGCGGGGCCAGTAACGGCATCCAGGTAAGGCATATAGATTAACGGTGTCAAAAAGATGGAGAATAGCGGAGCCTCCATCTTAGCTACTTTTTCAAAAAGCTAGTAGCGAACCCAGAAAATCATGATGCGACATTGCCGAGATGCAGAATCAAAACAACTTAAGGCGATCTCAGTTGCTATTATCGGGCTGTTGTGGCTGCTGGGCCGCCACCGTTGGCAGGAGGCATTGGCAGCGAGTAGGCAGCGGCCGGCGAACTGGCCATGGTCGCACTGGGAGCCGTGACGGTCGGGAGAGTGGCCCCGCCCGCGTTGCCGGGGACTGGTGCAGCTGGCGTTCCCAAGAGCCCTTGGAAATTGTTACCAACCGCCGAGGCCTGCTGAAGCGTGGTTTGGGCTTGATTGACCCACTGATTGCCTTGATTGGCGAGGTTTTGAAGTGATTGTGCGCCTCCTATGCTCGCGAAAAGCTCTCGTGCCGGCCCGAGGTTGGGGTCAATCTGTAGCGCGGCACCAGCATAATGCTGCGCGCCGGGTACATTTTTCCGAGTGAAGTGGAGATAGGCCATCTGATAGTTTGCCATGGCTGGTGTATACGAATTCAGCAACCCCTCCATCGCGCTGTCCTCTTGCCCTAGGTCGAGCATCACGCCCGCCAGTGCTGTGCGATGGCTCGTATTTTTAGGTTCGAGAGCAACCGCCTTTTCAAGCTCCTCGCGGGCCGCATTCAAATTACCTGCCTTGGCATGGAGATTTCCGAGTTCAGCCAAGGTGGAAGCGGTGGGCGAAACCTCAATACACTTTTGATAAAAGGAAATGGCTTTGTCTCGCTCGTTCAGCCGATCGTAGAGTCTCGCCGTGGCAATCAGAGCAGCACCGTTCTTCGGCTCGATTTCCAAGGCCTTGCTGTAACTATCCAAAGCCTTTTTGTAATCTCCCGTCGATTCGTTCAATTGCCCTGTCATCACGTAGACTTCCGGGTTGATGGAATTCGCCTTGGGAGCCGCTGCAAGAGTTGCTCCGCTGGGCTGCTCCGCAGCCGGCGTCGCTGTAAACGGCGAAGTAATGGCGTCTTTGGCCTTTCCGTATGCTGAGTTAAATGCTGTTCCTACGGTGGACAACTGCCCCTTAGTCTTCGATGCCCAACCTGAAAGTCCGGACGAAGGTGGTGCAACCGATGCCTCGGAAGTACGCGTCGGCCAAATCGAGGTACGGGTCCCCGGCGTTGTCGTGCAACCTAGACTCATCCCCATCAGACTGAACATGCTGAGAGTCGAGATTCGAATGGCTAGAGATCGCTTTGCTGGCATTTCTTCGCTACTTCGTTAAAGGGTCGTGAACTACCTATACCTCATCGCTATCGGTACCGGAACAGCTTTCCCTTGAGCTACATTCGCTACAATCCCCCGAAAGATTCCCTATTGTGCTAGCGATAACCGATCGCGTACTGTGCGGGGTTAGCCGTAGCCATTGAATGCCTAATTTGAGGCCGCTTATGTACTACTAGCCGAGTAAAAGCGCCGGTTATGGCGTAAACGCTTGTTTCGAAATCGGACCTTACATGGATGGGAGGCAAGGATGCATTCCTGGATCAAGTGGGCAACTCGCTATACCTTTATTGGGAACCGTTCAACATACGTTGAGGCAGTCGCTGCTAGAGCCGCTTATGTTCCTTTGTTCATTGGGGCCGCCTTCTTTGGCCTATGGTGCTTTTTTGCATCACTGACTTTTGGTCAATCCGATGCCTTGCTCTTAGGAAGATCGGACAGTGCACGGCTACTTTTCCCTTACGCCGCACCACACACGAAACCCTTAGCGCATGTCGTCCGCACGCAAGGGGTTTATGCAGTCACAGAACTTCAATCTTTACCTATTGTTTTACCTTTCATTGTCGACGCTCTTCAAGCCAACGATCTTCCAACTCGCAATGCAGCAACTAGGGCAATCTCCAACGTTGTCTTGAAATTAGATCGCAACACCTACAAACGTATTCCCATCCAAAACTGGAACTCGATTGAACAGCAACTAGAACGAGCCAGCTTAGCTCTTTCCTTACAGCCTCAACATGTCGAGCTTCAAGAGGACATCGATAGACTGCTGCGTCGTGTAAACAGCGGAGAATGGAATCGACGGTTGCAGTTAAGAGCACACAAAACGCTGAACAAGAAACAACTAGAATTATTGGAGAGTCTTGCTGGATCGAGCAGCGAGGGTGCTCCTCGGCGTATTCAACTATTTGAGAATGAGATCGCCGGCTTCAGCCAAGTGGAAAAACAAGAGCTACTCGAACAACTTTGCCAACAATCGCATCCATCACTCCTGGAGATCATCATCCTGAGTAGCGATAGGCACGATGATGATTTTATTGAATCGCTCCTCCGGTTGGCAGAAGAAGACAATAACACAACATGGGAAGTGTTACTCGCAAGCTGTAATCCACAGGACAGAGAGACGAGAAAGCGTCTAACCGAAGCGATTTTGCGGCATACCGATCGACCGTCTTTCAGATCGGAACTCGTCCATGCGCTGTCTCGAAGTCATGCGATGGAGCCAGAATTTTCGCGGCGATTGCTTCGCGATTTCGCTTCGTTCCTCGAGCAGCCTAGGGAATCGGATTCGTATGCCTACATCAACGCGATGGCAACATTTTTGGTTCGCCATAAAGGTTCGCTGCCCTTACAGCAGCTTGGTGAACTTAGACAACTTTCTATAAAAAACGTCCTGCACCAAAAACTAGATCCGATTTGGCGTTCCGCGTTGATCGGATTCCTTGTCGATTCATTTCCGAATGACGCTTCCGTCTCAGACACTTTAGTGTACTTACTAGATGAGTCGAATGCGGATCCATCGATTCAATTCGACACACTGGCCGCCATCTCGAACTCGTCGAAATTCTGCCAAAGAGCAAAATCTCCACTACTGCATTTCGCAGTCCAAGAGGACTCGGCCTCGCAGGAGTTGGCCCTCCAAGGTCTGGCACTGGTTAACGACCTCAGCGTTTCAGACATTGATAAATTGATCGGCATCGCCTTTGACGGTTTGGATGATGCTCGAAGAAACGTTCAAGATACGACGCGCGTCCTAGCTGCGAAAGCGATCGCCGCTCAAGGCCCAAACAGTATGGATGCCCTGCGATCTATACTGACTCAGCACATGAGACGAAAGAACGACTCGGAGGATCTAGAACGTCTTTTGCGCACGATCGAATTGAGTGGACAGCGAGACCAGGGTATCGATGCGATGCTAAGCCAATTAACAAAAGATCCCTTCCGATCACTTGAGACTCGCATTGCCGCTTGGAACGCGCGAGCGACAACCGCTATGTTGACGGATCGCGTTATGAAAGAAATTCATTACTACCTTAACGACATGGAGTATGAACCAGAGGCCCGAGCAACCGCTTTGAGCTCACTGGCTCGCATTTGCGGAGCATGCGCGACCCCTAAGTTATCGATGTACTCTCATGACAACGATCCATTAATACGGATCGCAGCGAGATTTGCTCATCACTACGCTGGAGAGTCGGCGCTATCCGCTAGATTGTTGATTGAGGAAATTGACTTGATCTCGAACAACGAATCCCTGAGCGAAGATGAAAAATCATACAACTTAGCAACCATTCGCGATCTTATCCTTGAGATCGGTGATTCCGCCGATGAGTCACTGTTGCTCGTTTTAAATTCTGACACCTACACGCCAGTTCAAAAGTCCATTGCGTTTCGTACCTTAGCCTCCGGATCGAATCGGTCCTGGAAAAAGCTCCTCTCGTTTGTGAACGAAGCGAACCTTGAAAATCAATTCAGCCCCGAAATCCGAGCTGCTTGGAATTTTGATTCGGATCTCGTGCCTGCACTCTATGCTAAAATCCTAACCGCTAACCCTGACACAACCTATGCACAAGAACTTTGGCAAATAGCCGAAGACACGACCCTCGGTTTGGGAGCAGGTGAAGATGGCGAATTCTGGGGCGATAATGCTATGCGGGTTGCCATATCCGAGCACGCTCAACAACTCCGCGCCGCTCCACCGACCAAAGCCTCATCCGCTTTACCAACGACACAACCCAAGGATGCTCGTATTGAGCAGATTACTGAGGCTGTACCTCCAACGAAACTGACGGAGGCCGCGCCACTGACCGCACCTGAAACCAACACAAGCCATTCTAGCGGCACGAGTGAGGAGCAAGCTCAAAGTTACATGTCCAAACCTACCCGCATGATGGCGTTAAACCAGCCAGCACTCTTATCGGAAAAGGAGTCCTCGGCTCTCTCCGAAAACACCCGTCTCGTCAAAGTCTTCTACGGAACCAATCGACAATTACGAGCCTTACCCAACCTGGGTGGAACGCTTCGTTGGGGGGCGTTTTCCTTATCACTGGTTTGTTTTCTCGTTTGCGTTGTAAAGTTCGCGAAACAAAGATCGATGAAATTTGCGATTATCGCATTTCTAGGCTTGATGGGATTAACATCGATGGCCCGCGATTCGCTTGATATTGCCTATTGGCTCCCCAACCGCAACGCCTTGTTTAATGGTGAGTACTCCTCGGAAATCAAGTACGGCGTTTGCGAAGTGAGTATTCCCCCGATCCACACGCCAGGGGAACTGGAGTCTCCCTCATTGCTTCTTAAGTGGGAGGTCGTTGAGGATCCGGAAAAGCACATCATTTTAAAGAGCACGCAACCTCTCGACCGAAGCGACTTTTTTTCCAAACTGCAACAAACACTCGACAGAAAAGGCAAAAGCTTGCTGGTATTCGTTCATGGATACAATGTCTCCTTCGATGATGCCGCCCGACGAACGGCGCAAATGGCCTACGATCTAAAGTTTCCCGGTGCCGCTGTTTTCTACAGTTGGCCATCCTACAACAATTGGTATCGCTATCCTGACGACAAAGTTAATATTGAGCGAAGCATCGATCAAATCAAAGAGTTCCTACAGCAACTGGCGATCGATTCCAAAGCGGAGTCCATCAACCTCATTGCCCATAGCATGGGGAACGTCGGATTAACTCAAGCGATCGCGAAGATGGGAGTCGATCGACCAATCTTTAATCAAGTCGTATTGGCCGCTCCCGATATCGATGCGCAAGTATTTCGAAATGAAATAGCTCCTCGCATCACGAATAAAGCACGTCGTGTCACGCTCTATACATCAAAGAACGATTTGGCTCTCGTTGCCTCTCAATTCTTCAACGCGAGCGGTCGATTGGGAGACTCTCGCCAAGGACCCATTGCTATTCCAGGCATCGACACCATTGATGCGACCGATGTTGACACGAGCCTTCTGGGACATTCTTACTACGGCAGCAACGCGAGTGTACTGGACGATATCGCAAGCTTGTTGTTGGGTAAGCCACTTTCTGAGAGGTCGTATCTCAAGGCCAGAAGCGACGTAACTCCACCTTATTGGACATTCGACCCTGCGTGGCGTACCGCCAAAAATGCATCAACAAATGCCGATCCAATCAATCGCTGATCGAAGCCACCACTTGATTTAGACTCCAATGCCGTCCGGTGTATTCCAATAGCCACCTCGACCGTGATCAAAGGTTAGTCTTCGACCGCATGACGTGTTTACAATCCGACCTTGATCGAACACTAACTCACCTCCGACAAAGGTTTTCACGGGCCACCCACGAAGCGTTACACCATGCCATGGACTCCACTTAACCTTGGTAAATTGCTCTTCATTGCGAATCATCTTCTCACGATTTGGGTCCACGAGCACTAGATCAGCATCATACCCAACCTCGATTCGCCCCTTACCCACTATCCCCCAAACGCGCGCCGGTGCATCGCTAGTCCATGACGCGATTTGCTCCCATGTGCATTCACCACGGCTCGCTCGATCCAAGAGCAAAGAGAAGTAATTCTCAACCGCCGGCAAACCGCTGGGGCTAGCAGGATAGGGCTGTTGCTTTTCCTCCAGTGTATGGGGTGCGTGATCGGTCGCCACGACCTGGATCACGCCATTAACGAGAGCCTTCCAAAGTTCTTCGGTATCCTGTTTTGTCTTGATCGACGGATTCATTTGTATAAGAGTCCCGAGCCTCGCATAATCATCGATCGAAAAGTACCAATGATGAGGGCACAACTCGCAGGTAATCAAGTTCCTATGGTCTTTTACCAATTCCAGCTCCGGTGCAGTGCTTAGATGTAGAACGTGAAATCGATGATGATGTCGATAGGCCAAGTCGAGCGCTCGCTTGGTGGAAATAAAAGCGGCGCGATGGTCTCTAACTTTCGAATGATCTGCCACAGTACGGTTCGCAGGAAGTCGGCTGAGATTTTCGTTTACCGTTTTCTCGTCTTCACAATGCGCGCAAATGGGAAGAGTCGTCTCAGCAAAAATTCGCTCAAGCGATTCTTGATCATCGACCAGCAAATCCCCGGTACTCGACCCAATAAAGATCTTGATTCCAGGAACCCCCTGAGCTGACTTTAGATCCTCGATATTACTTGTTGATGCACCGATGTAAAAACCGTGGTTTACGATGGCTTTGCTGGCAGCGAGAGCATACTTCTCCTCGATAAGTGTTTGATTAATCGCGGAAGGTTTAGTGTTAGGCATCTCGAGAAACGAGGTCACACCGCCTGCAGCGCAGGCTTGGCTAGCCGTTCTAAGATCTTCTTTGTGGGTCAGCCCAGGTTCGCGAAAGTGAACTTGATCGTCGATCAATCCAGGAAAAAGCACTAATCCACTGGCATCGATGATTTGATCGGCGGACGCCAATGCAGGGGCATCCGTGGAGACGATTTTGCCCTGATCGATTAGGATGTTGGATTCGGCTACGCGCCCCGGAAAAACAATTCTTGCGTTCCGTATAAGTGTCTTAGTCATCGATCGAACTTTCTACAATTAAACCCAAGAAACGTGACGGACTGCCACCTACATTCCGACTCCATCGAAAAATAATACAGGTGGCGCCAAAAGATAGGGCTAATGGGGCTGAACAAGTCCCCAAAATCCGTCTGGACAATCCGCTCTGAATACAACTTTGAATTACTGTACAATGAACAGGGCGTTTCACCAGTAGACCGCATGAGACGATTTACGTCTCACTGAAAAGTATTATGGTTTGGAGGTAAATATGGCTGAGTCAAAGGTTTGTAACAGGCACGGTAGCAAGCAACTATTTCTTTGTTGGTTGGGCTTGAACTTTTTCCTGGCATCCTATCTTGCCTTATCCGAACGACTCCACAGCTCTTGGCAGCCCCCAGGGCTCGCTGGACAATTGGAACTGGCTCTGCAACGAGGTGATACGGATACAATTCTCAAGGAATTGAACGAACGGATTGCCAAGGAGCCTGATAACGAAGATTTCTATGTTTTGAGAGGGTCTCTGTACTTCAGAACAGGCCGAATCCAAGAATCGCTTTCCGATTTTGATACGGCGATTGAGAAATCACCGGAGCTATTGCCTTACCTTTGGCAGCGAGGTATTTCCCAGTACTACGCCGGGGAGTACAAAAAAGGTGCAGAACAGTTTGTTGTCCATCGAACCGTAAACCCGAACGATGTCGAAAACGCGTTCTGGCACTTTCTCTGTGTCGCCAAGACAGAGGGTATAGAGAAAGCCTCACAGGATGTTCTGCTGGCCGGGAAAGACGGCCGAGAACCACTCATGCAAGTTCAACAGCTCATTCAAGGAAAACTTCCAGAGGAGGCTGTCGCGGAGGTAACCGAAAAGGGGCCGCGGTCGACCAAATTCTACGGCTACCTCTATCTCGGACTGTACGCGGATGCAACGGGAGATTCAGCTAAAGCCAAGCAGTACCTCGAAAAGTGCTTGAAAGTCGAATACCCAGGCTATATGTATGACGTAGCCAAAGTGCATCTGCAGCTACTGAACGAAAAACAAGAAAGAAAAATCTTGGATGAAAAATAGCAAATTTTTTCTTCACAGGGTATTCCCATAGACGAATCTAATGTTAATATTCCAATGTCGTCTGTGAGCGGATTTCGGGCGTGACCGCGAGCGACGACGCAAACTTGCCCCATTGTGCTTTGACTGGATTTCGGGCGTGACCAGTCTTGGTGCTTTGGGGCTTTTTCGTTTTTGCGGGGCAGTGTTTTTCTTGACGCTGTTTTTTCTTGGCGGAGTTCGCTTTTTTCTTGGCGGAGTTCGCTACCTGACGAATTTCCATTAATCGCCCGCGGCCTTTGGTCTCAACACTGCCGATTGAAGCCGTTGTCAGCCCCCTCGGAATTCGAACGCGAGGAGATGCCCAGGTTGCTGACTCTTACTCACGAAATTGTTGCTTTAGTCGATGCTCGATGCCACTTGCAGAAACCGCTCAGCGATCCGGCTCCGCAACCATCCGCTGATACATAGCATCGCGTACGACAGCTTGCTTCCATCCGCTGGTATGCCCCTTACCTGACTCAATGATGATCTGCCCATCGAACGCAGGGTTCGACAGGGACTGAGTCATAACTTTAAGCCGCTCTACCGCGTGATTTAGAAAATACTCGTCTCGATCGCCCACCCACACATGGAGCTTGCCACGGAGACGGTTGCCCAGATTGGACCAATTGTCCTCCAGGATCATTCTCAAATCGTATCGTTTCCAGTATTGAGCGACCTCAGGATTGATCTTACCTGTGTCTCCATCCCACAATGGAACTGGTCCGTCGGGCCCTTTTGGGCCGTAGACGGCATTCCAACTGGCCCACTGTTGTCCACCTAATTCCCACCGACCGCCTCCGAGCACTCGTTCCAGTTGGCATTCGTGACGGACGCTATAGTCGGTTTGACCGTTACGATTTCGCTTCGCGGGAATCTCATCTCCCCCCTCTTGAAAATAGGCGCTCTCGTTTTCGTAAATGTTGATGAGTTGGAAGTTCCGAAAATCGACGCCATCTGGACACGAGGACCAGCAGCCATTGAATTCGTCGGGATACAAGATTTGCAATGCCAAAGAAACCCATCCGCCAGTGCTGCCACCAGTCGTGAATCGATACTTCCCCGAGCCAGCACAACGATACTTTTTCTCGACGTACGGTATTATTTCCTCCATCAACGCTCGACCATACGGACCATTGTTCGCCGAATCGACGTAGTAAGGATCACCGTGAGGCCCTGCTCCATCAAGTAGTATCTGCACGAATCTCGGATCTCGCTCGATTCCAGCCACACTGGTGCTTCGCTGCCCAAACCCTCCGATATGTACGATCAATCCTGTTGTACTCGCATCTTGAGCTTCCGACTCGAAAGCGTTCCGAGCCTCCCCCTCGGCGGGCAATGCGACTCCAAATCGCAGCTTCATCGGTCGATTATGAAATGCACTAAGCAACGGGCTAACAATCTCAACCTGCTCATACCCCTCCCGCTCACGACTGGGCCGGGGCTCAAACGTTTTCGTCAGAGGAACCGTCAGTTTGCTCCCTTTTGGTACAGGTAAAGTGATATCGATAAGCTCGCTGTGCAGATTCCCTGTGGCAGTCGGCAAATTGATAGAGGGATTAAACACCAAAATCGCTTGGACTTTGTACTGGCCCGGTGGCAACTTATCTAGCTCAGCACCCACAGGAAATCCAACGGCAGATTTGCCAAAGAGAATAGGAGTATTAAGCCGTACCGTATTAAGCGACATCCCGAACACTGGCTGCCCGGGAAACGAGGCGTCCGTAAACCTTGGTCGCCCATTCCCCTTCGAAAAAGCTACCAGTAATCGCGAAGAAGATTCTGGCAACTTAAGATTTGCATCGGTGACAACAATCTCCAACCATGACTCTTCTTGGCCGGTCACATTGGCAGCCCCAAACAAACCTTGCCCAAACAAAATGAATAAGGTGCCCAAAAGAAAAAGAAATCGGCAACCGATCAGCAAACTCGCTATGAGTCGTTTCCAGCTTGAGCGCCCGTTAGTCCCCAAAACGGGAACGTCACAATAAGATCGCGATGCAAAAATCAAAGAACTATCCTTATAAAGAAAGGGGGCAACCGTGAGTTGCGAAGTTACACCGACACTTGCCGGTGTACCCTCTGCAGTTTAGACTCTTTCCATGAGTTTAACGCCAATTCCTAGTAATCCTATCACGAATTGCACAGCAACTTTGATCAAAATCAAAGGAGTCGCAAGGAGCCTTAACATGATGCGTCGAGCTTTGGTAACGTCCCTTTTGGTTTCGGCTTCCGGGCTGGTATCCTCCGCTGTTTTGCTATCTGGTAATGGTATTGCCGCAGATTGGCCTCAGTATTTAGGCCCCAATCGCAACGGGATTTCAACGGAGTCAGGCCTCCTAAACGAGTGGCCAGAATCGGGCCCAACTCTCGACTGGACGTTCAGTGACGCAGGGGTTGGGTTTTCCAGCATGACCATTGCCAACGGTCGGCTTTTTACTTGTGGGGCCAGGGGGACGCAAGAGTTTCTGATTTGTGTTGACTTGAAAACTGGAAAAGAAATATGGTCGGCACAAATCGGCGAGTTATTCAATTTCGACGGCAATCAATGGGGCGCGGGCCCTCGATCCACGCCATCGGTTTCGGACGGGAAAGTCGTCGCGTTAGGTGGAGGTGGTCAGTTGATTTGTGTTGATGCGGAATCGGGAAAACCGATCTGGAAGCAGCACATGATGCAAGATCTCGGCGGTGAGGTAAATCCAATCGGCGGCGGCCCAGGTACAAAACCCGGCGAAGCCAAAGTGGGATGGGGTTACAGCTGGTCCCCCCTCATAGACGGCGACCGAGTCATCGGGAACCCCGGCGGTCCAAAGGGGGCCGCAGTCGCTTGGGAGTTAGCAACAGGTAAAATCATTTGGCGCAGTACTGAGTTTCTCGATCAAGCGTCGTACGCCTCTCCCGTGGTTGCCGAAATAGAAGGGGTTAAACAATACGTTTTCCTTCATAATGATGGCATGACTTCCATCGCTGCGAATGATGGACGCAAACTCTGGAACTGGGAAAAGAAATATGCAGACGTCGTCATACCGACCCCGATCGTACTTGGAAATCAAATCTACGTCAGCGCAGGCAGCAGCCCGTCGACCTGCGATCTCGTGACCATCAAAAAAGACGGTGATGTCTTTGCCGCTCAATCAGAGTACAAAGGCAAAGCACAGCGAGTAATGAAGAACGCAGTGAGTGGCTCCGTGATTCTCGACGGCAGAGCGTACGGATACTCCGACAAACTCGGTTGGGTCTGTCAAGAAGTCAAGACAGGCAATCAAATTTGGGCATCCCGACAAGCTCTCAAGGCGGGCTCTGTGATTTCTGCGGACGGCAAATTGTTTTGCTACGACGAAGAAAATCGAGAAGTCGCTCTCGCGGAAGTAAATCCTAAAGAGTTCGTCCTTAGATCGAAATTTACTTTGCCTTTAGAAACCAAGTTCCCTTCACCAAGTGGCAAAAACTGGACTCCGATGACGTTATCAGACGGAAAACTGTACGTGAGGGACCAGGAGCATATCTTCCGATTTGCAATCAAATAAGATCAGTCCGATCTGTCCGATCAGTCCGATCAGTCCGATCTGTCCGATCTGTCCGATCTGTCTGATCTGTCTGATCTGTCTGATCTGTCTGATCTGTCTGA
>JBKCTT010000127.1:0-7675 GCA_046318795.1 Pirellula sp. | reverse complement strand
GCAGATCTCCCTCAGCATTCAAATCAGTAACTAGTTCAAGGTCAAAGGATTTGGATGGCCAAATCAACAAACCCGAAGCATCGATGTCGTATGGATATCGTTTAGTAAAGGAGTTTTCTAACTGTTCCCGCACTAAATCGATGCCACTCTTTCGATAGAATCCTTCGACGGCGTTGCAAAAAGAATTCCACTGCTCATCGCTTGCGGACCTTAACCATCCGCTTTGCGCAATACAAGCAACAATCCATCCGCTTTGCTCTTGAACCCGAATTTGAAGTGCCGATGCGCCGAGCTCGGGGCACTCTAATTCGACAAAAAAGCTATTAGAGAACGCTTCCACATGGGAACACTTGACCGAGAAAGAACTCCAAGCTGAACATTTTTCAAGCAGCGATACTAGTTCGCGTTCCACGAACGCCTTGATGGAAACTTCGACATGATGGAGCTTCTCACGAATCGCACGTCGGCTTGTAAATCGGCCGAGCGAAGCACTTTGATGCTCCAGCTTACGTAGCTTGCGAAACAACTTTGGAAGTGTTCCCGAATGGAGCCCGGGCCGCAACAATCGCGCGATCGTCTCTCCATGGCTTCCTACGGGAACAGGGATTAATCGGGATTTGCGATTCGCTAAATACAGTCGCCAGTTTTCCTTGAGTTCCCAAACAGCAAAACCAAAAAAACCGGGCAAGAAAAAGATGTTGAACCAAGTAATCGATCTTGCCAGAGGAGTACCCATATATTGTCCGAGAAAGTGGACCATATGCCCCTCCAGCATGATCAATGCAGGCAAGAAAATCTTGTGTGCAACCGTTACAACTGGGAAGTGTTTCACCGGATGAAACGTCGGCTCAATCAATAGATTGACATAAATCCGTATCAAGAACGAAACGAATGACCAGATAACACCCAATATGGCTTTGATGACAATGGATAGACCACTCTCATCGCTATGAAAGCGAAGCCATTCATCAACCGCATAAAGAACACGTTCTAGTGTGTTTAGCAATAATCGAAAGAAATCTACTACCCACCCGATTAAAGCAAAAACCAGCCTCGATTGAACTTGATGCACGGATTGAACAATCCAATCGCGTGTTAGCTCTTGAGCATCGCGCCCCAATCGAGAGTTCACCAGCAAACTCGAAATCACATACAGGGCACCTACCCAAATCCAATCCAGCGGTTTCACTCCTACGAGAAGGGGCAACCATCGTCCTAAAAACAGGGCCAGAAGGCCAGGTACAAGAACAAACCCACTGAAATAAACCAATGGCAATGCATCCCAAAGGTTTCTGAAAAAAGGAAGCTTGAAAAGCTGAATAGGTATGTCGATAAGAAGCCTTTTAGTCAAACTCCACGCTGATTTAAGAAGCCCCAACGAAAACTTGCGAAACGATGGCAAGTGAATAAGTGCCATCAACAAGAAGCCCAATATCAAAACCACCCAAATGGTATCTGTTTGGCGAGTCAAAATTTGATTAACCGCTTGATCGGTTGTCTTGGGAGGTACTGCGACGACCGATGTGGTTTCCTCTAAACCTGAATTTGATTGCTTTGAGTAATCTTCCTTCGTTTCCGTCTCGTCGGCGGTTAGCAAAAGGGGTTTTGGTTTGGATGCGGCAGCAGCGTCTGCGTTTGAGTCAGCTGCATCAGCTGCATCAGTAACGATTGTGTCGGTTTGATTCGATACCAGCGTTGAGGTTGATTCGGCTGCAGAGTCGCTATCCTTGCGCTGGGCTTTCGAACCTTTCTGAAGTGTATGGATGACGTGTATCGCACCCTCAACGATCACTACGGCACCCCCAAACGGGATGATCAGGTATAAGGTGGCAAAACGACCGATTCGTGTTCCGAAGAACAGTGAACTGACGACTTGCAGCCATCGCAAGTAGAAATCCCCTTTGCGATACACGCCGTCTAAAGCTAGATCGAGTTGCTCATCCACCCTCAGCAATTGGTCGCCGTGCCATACTTCACGCACATCTTGCAGATCAGGCAATTTGAGATCGTTTTTGCTAACAACGTCGCGAAGATAGCCCATCGTCAAATAGCCACGATCGACGATGCAATCGATTGATTCCTCAATGACTTTGTCAAATGCGACTTGTTCAGGGACGCTCTTCGGCAGGAGATTCACATTGTGGAGCGCTTGCTTGAGAACGGGCCGAATGCGTTCACGCATTTGAGATTCGGATAGATGGGCAGCGTGTTCGATCAATTCGGTTAGCCGATCGCGCTCGGTGCCACTTAGCCGAACAAGTGACAGTCTTGAGGCGGCACTGGCAAGGTGTTTTGCCATAGCGACTTCACGCACGCTACGGAGCGGGTGTCTTATCGGCCGTTTGCCACGACTTATCAGCCACTTCACCAAATCGACTTTGTAGGTTAGTCGTTCGTGATCCAAGCAAACTTTTTGTAGGTCGTACAGCAATCGCTTTTCTTTGTTCCAAAATCCATGCACGGAATTTTCGGCCAAGGTCCAAAGAGCGGCTTGCCAATTGTCGGTGTCTTGTTTGGCAAAAGCTATGGCCTCTCGGAGTCGATTGACCAATCGACCAACATCTTCTCGGGCCTTTTGTTCGGCCGAGGCTCGTTTCGTTTCTGACGTAGCGCATTGAGCTGCACGGATGGCACATGTGATCGCATAAACTGTATTGCCACGTTCGTTAGAACGATCTCTCGATCGCAACAAACGTAGATAGCTTCGATCCGATTGGGACACTCCAGTTCCCATCGACCAACTGCGCCGTGTACTTTGAAGCCGATCCTCATCGCTTTCTGAGTGAGACTTGAGCTCTGGAGTCAACGCCCCCTCAAGTCGTGTTTCTCGGAAGAGTTGGTCTATGTCGATTCCCTGTGACAAGATCCTCTCCGCTTGAGGGATTCTTTGCAGTGAGGGAAACCACGTAGGCAACATGTCGGGCTCGAAGCAACGTAGTTCGCAATAGATGGCAACCAACTCGCGCCAAACTTCATCGCGCGCGTCGGGGGACATCAATCGGTGTTCTGATCGCAATACGTAGTGGGCCTCGTCAAATTCGACTTGGCCAATCGCTGCTATGTTGCTGCGGAGTAACTCTCGATTCTCGGGGGGTAATCGGTCTCGTAATTCTCGATCCAGCTTCGCATGAAACAAGTGACGCCAAACTTTGAGTTTGAGTTCTTGCAGCGGCCAGTGGTCCATCTCACCCTTGTGGGGCTCGCAGATCAGTAGGCATGGATTGGGTAAATCGGCGAATGTCTCCAGTCCTAGCTCGTCGGGGTGCGTAAGCTTGCGGACATCGTCGGCGCTGACAACTTGACTGTCGGTATGAGGAAGCGCAAGGGCAAGATTCGCTAACGCGAGACGATCCCGAATTACACGCCGAATGACCCGTTCCTCGACGAGAAAGGCGGATGGTTCTGCAGCAGTCAGAGTCCGCCGAAGTTCGTTAATTCTTGAGACATCTTCTGTCATGAAATGGAGATTCCGATTTTAGTAGGCTAATTCGCCCTGATGGTTGATATTGCAAATAATAGTAGGTTGGTAGCATGATCACCAGCGCGGAACGCCAAAGCAGCCCGGAATTCGTTTAACCGCACGGGCATCGCCCTGCGCTGAGCGTACGGACAATCTTTTTATTGCTCGGCTCGGTTCGCAGCACTACAATGGATGTTCATGAAATGGAGAGTCTTCCCGTAAGTTGCGAGAACGTTTTATGTCGATTTCTGTCGAACAAGGTCAATGGGATTATGCGGCCTACGCGGCTATCCCTCCTGACGGTAAAAGACACGAAGTAATCAACGGAGAACATTCTGTGAATCCTGCGCCCAGCCTCTATCACCAAGAGCTTTCCCGCCACATTCAGTTTCAACTGTATACTCAGATTGAAATCAAAGGACTTGGTAAAGTCATCGACGCGCCGGTCGATTTACAGTTATCAGATAACGACATTGTGCAGCCCGATCTTGTCGTAGTATTGCAGGAGCGGAATAATATTCTTACGCCAACCAAGATCCTAGGAATCCCGAATTTGGTGATCGAAATATTGTCGGGCTCCAATTCGGATCATGACCTTAAGACGAAACGAAAACTGTACGAATTAGCTGGTATTCCGGAGTACTGGATTGTCTCACCCTACGATCATTCGGTATTACAATTGACTTTGGTCGAAGGGGTTTATGTAGAAAAGACCGAGACAGAGTCCATCACGATGAAAACCTCTCCCTATGCATTCGTAGATCTAACGCGTGTGTGGTAGCAGAGCCATAATCGGTAATCGAACGGGCATCGCGCTGCGATGAGCACTTGGTTAAACGAAGCGTCCTAAAGTTTGTGACACCAAGCCTCCTGATTCATTTTTCTTCAAATATCAGTTTCAATACGAACAAAGAGGATTCTATTGGACGGATTCGACTACAATCTGACCAACGCCACCCAGATAGGTAGCAACAGACCAAGACCGTCACGTTCGCCTAATCCCATCTCAAGATGTGGCCCGCACAACGATTGAATTCAACAACATTAGTCACTATGAAGTCACATTATATCGCTTTAACACTCACGGTCTGCCTTGCGCTCACATCAAATGCCAACGCCGCACCTCCAAACAAGCTGCAGACTATTCCCGACTTCACAAAAGGTGACACCGTCCCCGAGAACGCGAAACATGATTGGAATCTAGGTCCAACAGGTTTGCGAGGCTGGATATACTGCGACAAACTGGTCACGAAGGATGCTCGTCAAATACGAGTTACCTCGGTAGCTGAGGGTTCTCCTGCCGACGGAATCATGGCGGTCGGGGATGTCATTCTAGGTGTGGCAGGGCAAGCGTTCTCGTTCGATCCACGCACCGAAATGGGACGTGCGATTACAACTGCTGAATCCGAAGCAGGTAGCGGTAAGCTTCGACTGACTCGCTGGCGAAGTGGAGTCACCGAAGAGATAGAGATCGTGCTCCCCGTGCTTGGCTCCTTTAGTGCAACAGCCCCCTACCAATGTTCCAAATCGCAGAGGATTCTAGAACGTGGTCTCAAAGCACTTGCCAATCGCATGTCCGAGCCAGACTATGTGCAATCGGAGGACGCTATCCCTCGCTCGCTAAATGCTCTCGCTCTCCTGGCAAGTGGCGATCCTGACTACGCGGCTCTCGTAGAGAGAGAAGCGGCTTGGGCGTCTAAATTTTCTACTCGCGATTTCCGTACATGGTACTACGGGTACGTCATGATCTTTCTCGCTGAGTATATCACAGTCACTGGTGACGAATCGGTCTTGCCAGGCTTAAGACGATTGGCATTGGATGCTGCAAGTGGCCAAAGCGATGTCGGATCATGGGGTCATACGTTCGCATTACCTGATGGTCGGCTCAAAGGCTACGGCATGATGAATTCACCAGGCCTAGTGCTTACGATAGGAATGGTTCTAGCTCGCGAGGCGGGCGTGAACGATGCTGAGGTCTCCCATGCTATCGAACTCAGTGCGAGGCTCCTTCGCTTTTACGCAGGTAAAGGAGCAGTGCCCTATGGTGATCACCCCGCATGGATCGAAACTCACGAGGATAATGGCAAGTGCGGTATGGCAGCTATACTTTTCACTTTGCTTGGTGAATCGGACAATGCAGAGTACTTTACACGCATGGCGATTGCATCGCACGGTGGCGAGCGAGATTGCGGGCATACAGGCAATTACTTCAACATGCTTTGGTCGATGCCAGCTATCGCGCTCGGGGGACCGAATGCAACCGGTGCATGGACCGATGAATTCGGCGCGTGGTATCACGATTTGGCCCGCAGTTGGGATGGTTCGTTTACCCACCAAGGTCCACCAGAGCCAGAGCATGATAGTTACCACGGTTGGGATGCGACAGGAGCTTATCTGCTGGCGTACGCGTTACCGTTAAAGAAGACCGCTTTAACCGGAAGAGTAGCAAGTCTCACATCTAATCTTTCGCGTGAACAAGTTCAGAGTTTGCTAGAAGATGGCAAGGGCTGGGACAATAAAGATAGAAACAGCTTTTATGATGCACTAGAGGATAAGGAATTGCTAAAGCGATTAGCTTCTTGGTCCCCAACGGTACGGCAACGTGCGGCCGATGCGATCAAGCGTCGCAAAGAACCACCTGTGTCCGACATCATAGCCTTGCTGAGCTCGGAATCAGTTAACGCTCGCGTTGGAGGTTGCACGGCCTTAGAGGAATTAAGAGGCAAGGCATCCCCGGCTGTACCCAAGCTTCAGGCACTGCTTCGGGATGACGACATGTGGGTTCGTGTACGAGCCGCATCCGCTCTGGCCGCCATTGGGAAACCAGCTTTGACTGCGTTGCCTGAAATGTTAGATATCATCGTGCGCGGCCCAACGCCAAGCGATCCACGTGGTATGGAGCAGCGATATGTTTCCGAAGCCATCTTTACGGAGTTATTAAAGTCAACAAAATCGCTTGAAGAGGTCGACCGGGATAAATTGCGTATAGCTATCTCGAAAGGGCTACAAAACCAGGATGGCCATGCGAGAAGTCAAATTAGTTCGATCTACGGACGTCTCAATTATGATGAGTTATTGCCAATATTTCCGGCGATTGTAGATGCGATTGAAAAGCCAGCACCGAGCGGAGAGATGTTTGCTGACGGCGTGCGTTTAAATGGCCTAAAGGTGTTAGCTTCGCATCATATCGAAGAAGGGATCCAGGCATGTGCGAATTATCTTCGGACTCAGAACCCATGGTCCAGCGAGAACCGCACTCCTGAGATCTTGGAGATACTCAAGTCCTATGGAGCGGAGGCTCAGCGAGTTATCCCACAATTGAATGAAACCGCGACCGACTGGGATAAGGGAGAAGTCGATTTCCCCAAGCAACTTAGCAAACGAAAAGCGAAAGCTATACGAGAAGCGATCGAGTTCATTCAAGCATCAACAGAGCGACCTGAACTCAAACGACTCAAGTAGTGTATCTGACGTTGCTTTATACTTACCAAACGTAGGATGGGCACTCCTGCCCGTCTGCAGTGCCCTCGTCGGTCAAGAGTGACCAACATACGATTTAAGTAGGATGGGCACTCCTGCCCGTCTACAGTGCCTCCGTCGGTCAAGAGTGACCAACCTACGAGGAAGATTCTTCGAAGCGAAAGGCTTTCGCGGTTTCGACGTAATGGTGCCAACCTCGCTCGATCATTTCACGCTCCTTTTCCGTTGCTTCGCGAATCACCTTGGCAGGCACACCCATCGCTACGGAGTTGGGTGGGATGACTTTCCCCTCGGGGACAAGACTACCAGCGGCAATGACTGAACCTTTGCCGACAACACTACCATTTAACAGAACGGCACGAATGCCAATGAGACATTCGTCTTCGACCGTTGCCCCGTGGACAATCGCACCGTGCCCGACAGTGACTCTCTTCCCGACTGTACAGGGAAAGCCGGGATCAGCGTGCAGACAGCAAAGGTCCTGGATGTTGCTTTGCTCGCCTATGGTAATCGGCTCGCAATCACCACGAAGCACCGCACCAAAAAGAATACAAGCTTCGTCTTTGATGTGAACTTCACCGATTAACGTGGCAGTGGGAGCGACATAAGCAGACTCAGAGATCAGGTCCGGTCGATGGGCAACTGATAAAGGTTTGGTCATTGTTGATTCTCGATTTGTTCTTGGAGTTCCGCCCAACGCATCTCGGCAGTTTCGAGTTCTGCCGTGACCTTGAC
>JBKCTT010000126.1:0-43585 GCA_046318795.1 Pirellula sp. | reverse complement strand
GCCAGGAAGTTCAGGACGCGTTCAAGGAAACTTCGATTGATATTTTGGAGAGAAATCCATGCGTTTGATCGCCTCCCTGGCAATTGCTGCCATCGCTGTTAGTTTTTCGTCGACCGCTTCGGCTGGTCTTTTCCACAAAGCGGCTTGCTGTGACGCTGCCCCAACCTGCTGCGAGCCAGCACCAGCTCCATCCTGCGGATGCGAAGCTGCTGCTCCAAGCTGCGGATGTGAAGTTGACCCATGCTGCAAGCCAGCTCGCAAGCAATTGCTCAAGGGCTTGATCGCTAAGCTCCATGCACGCAAGGCTTCTTGTTGCGAAACAGCTCCAACCTGCTGCGAACCAGCACCAGCTCCAGCTCCTTGTGCTGAACCAGCTCCAGCTCCAGCTCCATCCTGCGGTTGCGAAGTTGCTGCTCCAAGCTGCGGATGTGAAGTTGACCCATGCTGCAAGCCAGCTCGCAAGCACATCTTGAAGAACTTCTTGGGCAAGATTTGTGCACGCAAGTCCTCTTGCTGCGAACCAGCTCCAAGCTGTGGCTGCGAAGTTGCTGCTCCAAGCTGCGGATGCAACTAGTTATACCTCCGCTCCACCGCGGATCAGCCCGACCCGAACAACTATCCAACATCGTCTTTAAGACGCTTGGTCGTGAAGTAGCTCCCTTTTCTAGGGAGCTATTTTCGTTTACACAATTACTACTCTTATCACTTTTCCTCGTGGCACGTGTATCGTGGGGAGTGTTATCGCTCGATCACTAATGGGAATCGGAATAAAACTTTGCCTAACTCAACGACTGAAGTATCCTCGAGTATTTACTGAGTCCATTGCTCAAGTCAACCACACAGAATTTACGGGCCACTTTACATCAAGGTCGCTTTGAAGAACTTGATCGTACAATCCCAGGAGAGTTTAGCGGCGGCTTCGTCGTAACGAGGTGTTGAGTCGTTATGAAAGGCATGATTCACACCAGGATAGATCTGAGCCTCGTATTTTACACCTACCTCTTTGAGAGCCTTTTCGTAGGCGGGCCTTCCTAGGTTGATCCTAGCATCTGTTTCTGCGTAATGAATCAGTGGAGAGCCTTTTATTTTTGGCACATCGGCGACATTAGGTGGTCGGCCGTAATAAGGAGCAGCAGCCAGAATGGTATCAGGCAATCGAACAGCCAATTCATTCGCACCCCCATCCTCAATGTAGGAATTCAAGCTACGATTCTCATGAAAGGCGAGCACTGCCGGAAACTTGGTTCCATCGGTCGCTGGTCTGGCCAGTAAGCCAGTGATTTTTCCTCCCTCTTTCGGAGACTCGTACGTAAATCGTTCCGTTTTGTTTCGAGCGTCTTTGGGGTCAATTTGCTGAGCCCATGCGGAATTCGGAGCTAAGGCATTGATCAGTGACTCCGCAGTGATGCCAGCGACTGCGAACGTAGCAATGCGCTGCGAGAACTCACGACGAGATATACGACCATGCACAAACTCATCGTAGAGTTGCAATGCCTTAGGGGTCAAAGTCGGAGGCTTTTTTTGGGTCCATTATGGTCTACTTAATAAAGTTCGAGAGCGAACTGAGATTGATATGCGTTCGCTCATTGTCGGGCTTATCTAGACCGACATTCAAGCAACTAAAGATTGAATCTTTTATACTCTTTGGCCCAATCGTTCCGCCAATCGCATCAATGTTTGGCTAGCATCGTTTTCCACGAGCTTCGCATGAATGAGGTGCAATTGCGTTCGATCGTCCCAGGCTTCGACGAGAGCTGCATCAAATTGCTCTTCCGTTTCTACGAAGTAACCTTTGCCCCCGCCGTAAACCTCTGGCAATTTGGAGTACTGCCAGACCGCAATTTCGTTGTACTTCCACTCACCTTCTTGCAAATATCGTTCGGTTCCGTATCCGTGATTGTCGAGAACAATAATAATCGGGGAGTGACCGTTTCGAATCAAGGTCGACATTTCTTGGCCCGTCATCTGAAAGGCTCCGTCGCCTGCGATGACCAATACGCGTTCGCCTGGTTTAGCGACGCACGCACCCAAAGCTGCGGGTACGGAAAAACCCATGGAGGTGTAGTAGGCCGGTGATAGAAAGTCAGTGCGATCGCGAATCACAAGTTCCGACGACGCGAACAACGAATCTCCGATGTCGGCGATTACAATCGTACGCGAATCGAGTTGCGAATTGATACGCTGAACCATACGGCTGATTTGGAGCGGCCGCCCGACCTCCACCTGGATCGGCTGCGGTTGCTTGATGTGCAAACTGTCGGGAATGGGCCGATGTGTTGGAGTAGGATTGAGTTCGATCAGTCTGTTGAGAAAACTCTCAAGAGGCACATTAGGAAACTGATGATAGGAGATCTGTAGTTGTTCGCTGGTGGCATAGATACAGTTGCGAACTTCCAACTGGGCCGTATAAATGCCGAGATTAATATCAGTCATGAATGCGCCTAGTAGCAATACGCAGTCACTATCCTCGACGTATTGTGTTACTTCCGCTTTGCCCATCGCCCCTTCGTATAATCCGATATAAAGCGGATGAGTCTCGTCGACGACGCTCTTGCCAAGAATGGTTGCTGCGATCGGAATCTTGGATTTTTCTGCCAGTTTAAGAACGGTATCCTGTAGTCCGAAGCGGTGGATTTCAACACCAGCAATAATGAGCGGCTTCTTGGCTTGGTTCAGCTTCTCGACAGCCTCTTTGGCAGCTTCTTCGAGTACCTGGCTATCGAACGAAACGGTTGGTCGACGATACGAATGAACGACCGAAGGAACCACATCGACCATATCCCTTGGCAATTCGATGTACACGGGGCGTTTGAATCGATAACATGCATCGAGCACCCGATCGATATCGGCAAATGCAGTCAATGGATCGTTCAGCTCAGTTGCAGCAATACAGAGCTTTTCGAAAACTTCTAGCTGAGTGCTAAAGTCTCGGACTTTATGGTGCAATAGTGGGTTATTGACTCGCTCTCCCAATCCCGGCGAACCGGTCAGCATTACGACAGGAGATTTCTCGGCGAATGCACCGGCAACGCTATTGCAAACCGACAACCCACCTACACAGTACGTAACACACAGAGCACCCATGCCATGAATGCGGGCATAGGCATCCGCAGCGAAACCAGCACAATCTTCTCGGGTACAACCAACGGTATTTATTGGACTCTTTTCGAGCATGCTGTAGAAATTCAAGATGTAGTCACCTGGAATTCCAAAACAATCTTTGATGCCGTAGTCTTGCAAACGTTTGATTAGATACTCACCAATGGACATTGCCGTGGGTGAGCCACTGGAAACGCTGGTGCTCTCTCGATTCTTTCCAATCGCGCTCAATGGATTGTTCATGGCTTTACCTGTGCATCTTTTCTCGAAAAGGGATTTACGACAACGACGGGAAAGGATCCTCGGTATTGTAGCGATAAAATTGCTTTGGGAATCCCTGATCGGAACTAGGACGGTACACAGTGTTTGTTTATCGACCGCTTGCTGATCGATCGATTTTGGACCGACCAGAGTGAAATCTCACTAGCCATTCACTTAGGATCCAGAAAAGGATCCACTGAATCCACGACCTTTACGTTCCGGTCGCTTCTTGGAGTATCGGGAACGCTGATCGCCACGATCGTCTCCTGGCTCGCGTCGAGCGTCATCTCGCGCGCTGGGATGATCTTTCCATTTAGAAATTCTTAGCTGTCGCCCCACGACCCAAGCTCGTCCTAGAACCTTGAACACATCGCGAGACATCCCGGCAGGAAGGTACACGGTGCTGAATTCGTTGTGAATCGTGATCTGACCAATCCGACTGGAATCGAGGCCGATCTCATTTGCGATGGCGCCCACTAAATTGCCAGGCTTAACGCCATGGGCACGTCCCACCTCAACCCGAAACATTTCCAGAAATTCACCGGTAACTTCGAGCGGTTCACGATCCCGCGTCCCCCTCGAACGACGTGGTCCGCGATCTTCATCAAAATTACCACGACGATTATCGCCAGAATCTTCTCGGCGACCTCGACCTCTTCGATCGGATTCGTAGGGATCTGGTTCCAACAAAAATGGCCTGCCATCGAACTGCATAGTGGCCAGCACGGTTGCAATCTCGACCGGCGAAGCTTCGCTATCGACCAAACATTGCTCAACAATGCATTTCAATGCATTCTGAGTTGCGGACATCGAGCCATGCGACGCAGAACGTAGCTGCTCTAGTCGATTTAAGATTTGACTTTTGAGCCGAGACTTTCGCTGCTGATTGATTTCCTCTACAGTCGGCATGTCCATGGTCTCAACCGTTGCATTGAGATTGCGATATATTTCGCGCAAAAAGCCTCTCTGCTTCGGCGTGACGAACAAAATCGCTTCCCCTTTTCGCCCTGCACGTCCTGTTCGACCAATTCGGTGAACATAGGCTTCGGTATCAAAAGGCAAGTCGTAATTGATCACGTGAGTAATACGAGGTACATCAAGACCGCGAGCAGCCACGTCGGTGGCCACGAGAACTTGGATAAGACCTCTTTTGAGTTGGTCGATACATTTTTCGCGTGCCGCTTGCGCCATGTCCCCATTGATTGCTGCAGCACGAATTCCATGCTCTATCAATTGCTCTGTTATCTCAAGTGTAGCTGCGCGGGTCTTAACGAAGACGATAACACCGTCGGTCTCTTCGGATTCTAGTATTCGCTGCAAGCACTTTGACTTGGCACGTCCCTCGACAACGATAGCTCGCTGACGAATAGTTGTTGCGGTTCGGTTTTCTTGAGAAAAGGAAACAACATGCGGGTCCTTAAGATACTGGTCTGCAATTTCGCGAATCGCATCCGGCATCGTTGCGGAAAATAACGCAAACTGCATATTGTCAGGGGTTTGCTGTAGAACCCAACGAACATCGTCAACGAATCCCATACGAAGCATTTCGTCCGCTTCGTCTAATACAAATGCATGGCAACTAGATAGATCCATGCGTCCCTCTCGCATGTGATCCATGACTCGACCCGGTGTGCCAACGACGATTTGTGCACCGCGACGCAGTTGCTGAATCTGATCGGAGTAGCCACTACCGCCATAAACCGCAGCTACATTCAAGCCACGTCGAGACTTGCCATAGTTTTCGAACGAAGCAGCAACCTGCATGGCCAATTCCCGCGTTGGGGTCAACACTAGCACCTGCGTCTTCTTTAAATCCACATCCACTCGCTGCAACAGCGGTAAAGCAAACGCTGCCGTTTTGCCCGAACCGGTATTGGATTGCCCGAGCACATCACGCCCCGCCAGCAAAGCAGGTATCGTAGAGGACTGAATAGGTGTCGGTTTTGTATAGCCAGAATCAGCTAGTGTTTGGCAAACTGCATCCCATATCCCCAAATGCTTAAAACTATTGGTCTCATCCAAAACCACAGGCTCTTCTGACTGCTCAGAGTCTTCCGAAATCGTCTCTGCTTGCTCAACTTGTTCAACATGGCGAATAGAATCGGTTTGAGACGCTGTAATGGGTTCTACATCTGCAGCGACAGACGCGATCGCGAGCTGCCTTGTTGACTCGGCGATTGATTGTGGATTCAGTGAATCGACGGCCCCCAGAAGAGCTTGTCTTTGTGCCAGCTTGTCCTTGTGGTTATCGCCGTTAAGTTTGGCTTTTTCTAAGCGGCGTTTTTCTCGTTTAAGCTTCTTTTTGAGTTCGCGTTCTGTGATATACGCCGGAACCTCTGATGCCGAAGCATCATGTGCCGCGTCGTCCGCCGCGTCGGCGAAATAAGAATTAACGATATCCGAAGCGTCTACATCGACTTCTGGCGTGAACGAACCTTCTACCATTGACCCCATGGGTTTCAACATCTCTCTTGTTCTTGAAAAAATCTGGCTTGTAACGGTTCAAGAAAAAGAAAACGAGATCTCGTCGTCGCTTCTCGCGGCTCCGTATAGGTTCTATGGAAAAATCGGTTTGCGTTTTCTTCCATGTTCAACGGTCGCAGCGCATTGAAAACAACACACATCACCGAAGCATGAAAATTTTCTTGCAAAACAAGATTTTCAAATCTCGACAAACGCTACGATTTCAAAGTCAACAGCGCGGTCGCCCTTCGTTTTCCTTCCCTCTAAGCAGAAGAAGGGAAGGTCCAATTGCCTCGCGAGCGTTGGAATGTACCGCCAAACGACACGTGTCCAACCTTAGCACCCAAGTCCACATCCGAAATGGTCATCGATAACGATGAGCATCCAAAGGGACGATTTACTTTCTCTCGAAAGTAAAAAACGAATGAATTACTAGAGAACATTCGTTTCCGCTAATGAGAAACCTGCGACCAATACTTCTTTGCTGTTAGTAGACATCGAATGTAGATGGCCCCAGGATTAATCAAAGGGGCAATTTATCGCACCCAGTCAATTTTATCGAGATTGACGGAATTTTTGGGGAGCAAAACCAGCACGGCCGGAGTATCCACCTCCGGCCGGAATCAATTTTGCACTGAGAATGCAATCCTTGAGGGGTCCGCATACGCTTTAATTAAGCCACGTTGGGCTTTCGACGCCATTTTCGAACACCGACCAGCACGGTTCCGCAGCATGCTAGCAATGCGATGCTGGTTGGTTCTGGCACAGCCGAAAAATTGGCGTTTCCGACAGCAAATGTGAATGCGGATGCTTGGCTAAAAGGATTGCCGTTTTGGGTTGCCGAAACAAGAAAGTTCACTTCAAAAACGCCCTCGCCAGTAAAAGCCATGTTCCAGTGATCGTGGGCACCGACGCCGATAACAAACGAACTTGGATTCCCATCAACAGTGCTAGCCCATTGAAGAACGTTGTTGTCATCAATCTTCCAAACAGAGAACTCCGAACTCCCGGAAATAGATGTGATTCCCTCAATCGTGAAGGTAACGTCGGACCATCCATCTGCTGAATCTAATTCTTCCGCTGCAAATCCTACACGTGGCTGCCCAGCAAAGGCTCCAGCCCTAAGGTGCCAAAAATTCTGATTGACACCAACTCCAAGAAAATCAAACTCTGGGCCGGCAAACCCAAGATTTCTCAGGCGTGCCGAACCGTCCCCCACTCCAAACCAAAGTTGGTCCGGTTCGTATTCGCCAATACCTAAGTCCGTGTCGTTAAAGCGTTGAATAGGAGTTTCCACGTGGATGTGCGGCTCCAGTGCACCTGCGTGAAATCCAACGCCAATGTCCACGTGGCCACCAACGATGGTCCCCAAAAAGTCTGCTCTCGCCACACTAAAACCGCCTGCGATTAAGCCGAACAAAACGGCGATTCCTATTTTTTTTAGCATATTATGACTCCCTAAATTGAGCTAAATGACAATCCGCAGTATACTCAGATGGGTTGTTGGTGCAAACGTTTTGCATGTAGATTTTTATTCATTAGCTATCGCTATTCTAGTAGGTGCATTATGGCTCGTCGGAGATCCGGCTTTACCTTAGTCGAGCTGCTTGTGGTGATCGCTATCATTGGCGTTTTAGTCGGTTTGCTACTTCCCGCAGTCCAGGCTGCACGGGAGGCAGCGCGACGCATGCAGTGCGCTAACAACGAGAAGCAAATCGGTTTGGCAATCCTCAACTACGAAGCGGCTTACAAGCGTCTTCCGACTACTTACACCGGAAGTGGTACGGCGTCTTCCCCGAGAAGCAGCGGTTTCTATAGTTGGCTTGCAATGATCCTACCGCAGATGGAACAAAATCCGCTCTATCAAAGCATTGACTTTAATGTACCCATGAATGATGCGTTTCAAGGGGCATTGCCGGATTACACGCAAGTGCTGATTAGCTCGGCGAACCGCAACACTAGGGCAGCCGCAACGATTGTACCAACGTATTTATGCCCTTCGGATCCGTATTCGATTACTGATGTTCTCGGACCCAACCCGCCCGCGCCGGGTAGCTATGCTGGAAACATCGGATGGGTTAGACGAAACACCGGCGTTTCGGGCACGGAATCACCAATGGCTTCATCAAATGGTGCAATGCCATTTGCCAACCCTCGCTACTCAGATCCTTGGTTTGCACCACGACTCTCTAGCAGCAACTTTTCCGACGGCATGTCAAATACGGTCATGGTCGCCGAAAGATTGATTAACAGTAGTATTGTATCCGATGGTCCCTTTGGACCTGAAATGACCAAGGGGCCTATACCGACGCGGTCTTATTGTGCAGCGGGGGGCGCAGCGAGATCGTTACATCGATGGATCACCTACTGTAGAGGCGTCTCTAGTCCTGATCCGGCTTACAGCCTTCCTCATGGCAAAGCTTGGATCAGCGGCCACACATTGGCAGCCAACCTTTACATGCACGTCATGCCACCTAACAGCAGAAACTGTCATATCTACGGAGGCGAAGACAACGGCAACAATGTGGTCTCAGCCAGTAGCAAGCACAACAGCGGCCTCAATGTCGTTTTTGCCGACGGTCACGTCGAATTTGTTAATTTCTCGGTCGCTCAAGAGGTGTGGTGGGCGATCGGCAGTCGCAACGGTGCTGAAACGATCAGCTTGGAGAATTGATCTCGCGGCATTAATTTTACCTATAATTCTATATACATTTCAGACCCGTGTTGTTTGAAGAACTTGACATGTTACATTGATGGCGAGCGGAGTTTTTTAAAAACGAAACTTATTCTTCCCGCTGGATAGTTCTTTCAAGAGAGATGCATCATGTCTAGAATCACTTTTCGATCTATTTTGTCGATCCTGCTTTTTGCCTTCCCCACGATGTCTTTACAGGCCCAACTTTGCGGTCCTCATCGTATCAAATTGTTTAGACAAACTTGTACGGACGATGTTTATTGTCACCCAACGGCTAGCAACGTGGCCGTTCCTTGTCAGGACGGTGGTGGACCAATCGATCGTTGTGAGGCCACAAAAACTCAGGATACAACGCTGATTGAAAAGTATTTCAATGAACAAAGTAAGTTGGATTTTTTAAGAACGCTTGTCGATTCTCGTTACAACCGATGTCGTGCCGGTGGACCAATTGATACGCCTCTCTCAATGCCACCCGACAATGCAGAAGTTTGTTGGCAGGAACTGCAAACTTGCCTACATAGCAGCGACCACACCAAAGAGTACTGCGAGGATAAATTTTTTAGCTGCCTACGAGCTTTAGACCAGATTAGAATCCCCATACCATGTCCAACTGAGTATTCGAGTGTGATCTGCTGCGAGAGTATTCACTGCCCCACACAAAACCGTCGGTGCTTCGGATTGTTTAAACGGCTCTCGCGATTGCGATGCCGATAAACAGCATTAAGCGTTGACAAAAATTACGAATGCGACGGTGAGCAAAATTTTCATGTGGTTAGTTCTCGGCGTGACGAGCTAGCCTAATGCTTACATGGGACATTTTAGTATGATCTGGAACTCCCACCGATCCTGGAGAGTTCCACATTCCGATAGCGGTTGATCTCTCGACAGATATCCTCATAGTCGAAACACAGAAATCGTTTTTGGAATCAATAACTGTTTCGAATACGTTGCCCATAACGCCTTGAAAGGACCACGCATCCGGAAGGATATAACACGGTGCTTTTCGATAATCGCTTTCATACCTTGGACATACTTCCTGTGAGTACGGATGGAGCTCCGAGTACTCAAAGAATCGGTCCACGTCTCCCTGGACGGCGACGAGTTGCATTTCGCAAAGCTTAGGAAGCCTATATCCATTAGCCGAATCGTTGTACCAGACGCCCTTTAGGCCCGTCGATAAGCACCCAACTGTCTCCTCAAAATAGAAGCACGGCTCTAACCCCTCTTCAATACTCAACCAATTACACAATTTGAGCCAAACATCCAAGGGGAGTAAACCCGCCGGTAAATCAGGAACTTTACCCACTGCCCATCCATCTCGCAGTTCGGGATTACTTTCAAAGAATTTCTCCACCAAGACTTGAGAGACTTCGGACTGAGAAATCCAGAATGGTTTGTCGACCACCACAAAAATATGGCGCTCTGAAACATTGAAACCCGCTGGCGAGTGAAATTCGAGTTCTCCGTCGTTGACTCGAATCATTCGAAATGCTGCGTCACCAGCGGGGCCGCAAACCCTCCAGTCTGATTTTTCACTTTTGGGGGCTTTAATAAACGACTTGTTTTCAATTTTACTAATTAGCCATTGCGCGGGGAGCGCCAGGGAACTGTGAGGCGAGTCTGCATGTCGCTTGGCGAAGGAAAGCCAGTCAAAGTCCATGGATGCGTTCTCGCCTTGAAATCCATGTAGCATCATTGCGAGCCTCATGGCACAAGGCAGCCCTTCGCGATGTTGATCGCAGTGTATTGCAACTTTTTCCGCGAGACTTTTACGTTCGCTTGGCTCAAGTCCGCGTGTATTTGCATCGAAGCCAGCAACGGAAACGAGGAATGCCAGCAAGCGTTGTGAAGCCACCGCTGCTTCCGCTGGGCTCGTCCACGTATCTAACAGCCGGAAATCATCGTTCACCAAAAATAGCCAATGAGCGGCGGGTGAAACGTCTATAGGATCCAATGAAGCAAGGTAACTCGCGAGATTGGCCCGATGTTTCTCCTCTTTCAAATAGGAAGCCCATTGCAACCATTCCACTGGCTGACTTTTGGCTAGGGCATCCGCGAGCTCTTCATTGCTGACAGGAAATCCTAATCGTGCGCTGAGCAATATAGATCGTGACTGCAATTCTGGATCACCAGCAGACCGAATACTGCTTATGACTCCCTGAGCCAGTTTCGGATTCTCTTTTGTAATACGAAGACTGTCATCCAGATCCTTCTTGGCATTGAGATAGCTAAACACGCCAAAATAAACGGCATTGCGTGTTTGTTCGTCGAGCCTCTGCGAGCGATTGTAGAAAAGCCCACCCATGGTGATAACACTCATAAGCCCAACCCCCGCGATAGAAAAAAATGCGACAGCACGCGGAGTACTTTTAGCGATAATCGACTGTTGCGCTTTTGCGAGCTCACGCTTGTGAAGGAAGAGTTTAGCCGTTAACCATGAAATCGGGCTGAGGAGATTTTCGCTAACGGGATCCCGTTTGTAACGTTCCGCTTTGTTTCGAATTAAAAGTCGTTGCCGCCCCAGCCATGTGGCATTATCAAGCTGCGTGAGCCATGCTCGAATTGGACCAACAAGATAATCGTGTACGAGCACATACTCACGCTTGTCATCACTTCCGCTCAAGTGCGAAATCAGTTTCAGATCGACTTCCAAGCATCGTATGGCTTGCTGGAATTCGATTGCCCCTTCGTCGTAACCACTCTGTTCGCGAAGTTCGGCGTAGGTCTTCGATGAGGCTTTTAGATCGGAGTGATCAAGGGGCAGAAGGAGGCTTAAAATTCGTTTGGCCGGCGTAGCAACTGATCGTCGTGACATGGGCGCAGAGGGGGACTCAAAACTATCTGCCAGGAACCTAACGATCGCTCCATCGATTCCCCCTAGCTCTGCTATCGTCGAAGCTTCCCATGCATGACCACGCATTAGCTCCGCCAACAAAGCAATGCGGACGGGCAATACCGTTCCCCCCTGGGATAGCCCTGCGATCGCGGCCTTGCAAAAATCAACTTGAGACGGCGTTAATTCGACTCCGTATGGTGGCAGAACTCCGTGTGCCCTGCCGAATGCCTCAAGAACTTTTCGTGCTTGCCCCGACAGCATAGGGGGGTAACTCATTGCGTTTTCGCCATCCGCAAGCGATGAGTCGAGCAATTGCATGAACTGACTAATCTCAGACCAGAATTCATCGCGTACCAAAACGATCGCTTGCAGGAAAGAGCCATCACATTGTCGCAACACTCGGACCATCTCATGCTCCAGGTCGACACGTTGACTGGCGAGAGACCGCTCAAAATGATCCAACACCAAAACGATTTTGCCTGAGAAGCGTTTTCTTCGGAGCAGCGACAGAGCTTGGGCAAGCGTGGCGGCAGGCAGAGTCACAGAAAACTTAATCTTGAGCTCGCTCAAAAATTCTTGGTAAGGGTTTTGAGCAGAGAAGTCAAAAAAGAAGGTATTCACATCGTTAGAGAGATTCGGTAGCAGTGCCGCTTTAACAAAGGAACTCTTGCCACATCCGCTCGGGCCATAAATAACTCCGACTCCAACGGAAGATTGCGTATTTGAAACCCAATTAAGCCAGTGATTCAATATCACAGGCCAGCCATTAGTATCATATGGGCCTGGCATAAGCTTAAGGAAATAAGAACTGTCCGCTTGGGTAAACGCTCTCAAACCGCGAGGTACTACATTTTTGAGATAATTGATTTCAGAGCTTCTTGCATCCGAGTTCGCTGATTTCTGCCCCGTTTCCTTCGTGCTGCCCGCTGATAGAGGCATCGTTTCCTGTGGCGATGGCGAATGGGGACTTGCCTTCTTTGACGGAAATGAATCGAGCGATTCTTGCTCAATCTCGACAGCTTCCAGTTCGTCCAGAAGCTGTCGAGCCGACTGAAATCGCTGTGCCATGCGACGCGAAAGACACCTTAAACAGATTTGTTCCAATCGGTCCGGGATGTCGGGACGGCGTTGGCGGGGAGACGGGAGTTCGCCCTTTAAAATCTGTGAGAAGATTGTGGCCGAATTTTTTCCACGAAAGGGAGATTGTAAAGTCAGCAACTCATAAAGGATCACTCCAAACGCCCAAATATCAGTACGACCATCGATACGATGCAGCTCACCGAGCACTTGTTCGGGGGACATGTACTGTCGGGTACCAGCGAACTGTTTTTGATTGTCAATTGGAGTATCATCCGAGATCGCCAAACCTAAATCCACAATCTTTATATGATCCGAGGCCGTAACTAGAATATTAGCTGGTTTCAGGTCGCGGTGAACGATTCCGTTCGCATGCAGTACTTCGAGCGCTCGCGCGGTTTGCAGCAGGAGCGATTTGATTCGCTTTAATGGTAATACATTGTTTTCCAATAGAATGTCGGCCAGTGACTTACCCTCAACATACTCCATGATGATAAAGGTCTGATTGTTCCACTGATCCACATCGAAGATTTTGACCAAGTTCGGATGGTCAATGTTTGCCGCCGATCGAGCTTCTGTAAGGAGTGATTGTCGAAGCTGCTCAGAAACGGGACCTGATTGTTTAGAAACCTTGAGTGCCACCGGTCGGTTGAGTATCGTGTCGCGAGCTAAGAGCACAACACCAAATCCCCCTGCCCCCAGTTTACGCTCAATGAGGTATCGTCCCACGAAACGTTGGGGCAAACCAACCCCGGAACTACCGGCCTCTATGGCTGTGGCAGGAAGTCTGGCCAATGCATTGGGCGAGGCGACCGTTGCGTCTTCAGAACCGGTTTGCACTCTTGGATCGGGTTGCAGGTCGCCCGTTTCTTCTTGAGAGATGTTAAAATCCGAATCGGACATGATGGATCAATTGCGTAAACTGTTAGGACTTGGAAAAACTATTATAGCGTCAGAAGCCACAATAAAGTCTATCTTGATTCGACTACCAGGAATAAGGCTTTCGAAAAAAATCGCCTGGGTCCGAAACAGAAATCTACAGAAGAACTCAACAATGGAGATCGTGAGAGCCTACACCGTCGAGGACCTAGCGGTGGGCAAATGGGACTGTCGAGGGATGACTTATATTGCGAGGAGCTTTGGGGAGCATAGTCTACGCAATCGATACAGTCTAGGCAGACCGAGCGTTAGGAGCGGTGTGGCAAATTCGATCCAAAATTCTGACGGTGGAATTTGCTCATTGTCTGATCGTAGGTCATGCTTGAACGTTGAGAGAGTGATGGCGAATCCCGCCGCGAATACTGTCCGCGGTCAATGTAGCTAAACGTTGCTACGTCATAGGGCGCTTCGCCCCTTCTCACATTTTCGATCTCCCCGCTCGGTGGTTGAACCACGAATTTACGAAGGGGAGTTCTTTGGGAGTATGGCTTTACGCCTCTCTCGTTCACGGATGACTATCTAATACCTGAGGATTCAGACCATGCGATGCATGATGCAAGCAATCACTGTTTCGTTCCTTCTATCCCCTTTCGCGGTCGCGCAAGATCTCCCGGGAACTGCGTCGAATACCATCCCAACTCCCGAGGTTGCTCCGGTAGTGAGCGTTCCCTCGACGTATGATCCTCCAACGTTTTATCCGACGACCGGTGGACAGCCCTATTCCTCGTTGACGAGCTACATGATGTGCCACGACAATTGCAAGAATTTCTGGGCGGGATACCCAGCGGAAAGAGCGGCTAGAGCGGCCAAACTATGTCAGGAGTGCAGCCATGATCATTGTCGTAAAGGGCTTGGGTGGCTAACCGGATCTAATTCAAATGGATGTTGCACATCAACGGGAACACCTTGCGATGGACAGGCCTGCGGTAACACTATGGCGAGCAATAATGTCCCGACAAACCGATATCAGCATTCATGGGCATCGTTGTATCGCACTTCGGACTCGATTAATCACCATTCGACGACACCAACTAGCGAACTAATGGTTGCCAATCGCGACAGAAATCCTTCCAAGAGCGACGGTCAGACTTCTTTGTTAGTTGACGATCAATCGCCAACTCAACAAAGAGGCAACCAAGCAGGATATGCCGATCGCAGTGTTGGGCGTCCAGATCAGCAAGTTGTGAGCCCATACATGAAACAAAATAACAAGCCTCAAGCAGAGTTTTCATCGACTGGAGAGCAGCAAACCGGGTTGAATCCCTCGAAGCCCATGCACTTGCAGACAACTCTACCGCCTAGCGATCGCAGGTGGTCCAGGTAATCTGTGCGGGTGGCGAAACCGAATCTAACAAGATAGTTTCGGACAGTCGATATTCACTGCATATGGATTGGGAAGTCGGATCATTCGAGCGAACGGATCCTCCGACACATAAGGTCATGGTGTGACGATGGAGCGGCATATCATGACCTTTTTCGTTACCTGTTCTAAGCGGGCTCGTCGCTTTGGCTGACGGACTCCCGTCGCCGAATAATTGACGCTATAACATTTGCATGAATACTCGCATCTGGATAATTGGCGTCGGCGACGACGGAGCCGCCGGCTTAACAAAGCAAGCACTTGATATCATTGCTTCTTCAGCAATGTTAGTAGGATCAATTACTCTTCTCGATAAATTTCCTGGCTATTCAGGTCGGAAAGAGCCAGTGGGAGCAGATCTGGATCGGTTAGCGAACACGCTCGATTCCGCCGAGGGAATGTCGGTGTTACTGGCGAGCGGCGACCCTCTGTTCTATGGTACTGCCCGCTTCCTGTGCGACAGACTCGGAAAAGATCGCTTTGAGGTCTTGCCCCACGTCAGCAGTATGCAGTTGGCGTTTGCACGGGTAAAGGAAAGTTGGGACGAAGCATATCTCACTAATTTGGCAACACAGCCCATAGAGAGAGTTCTCGAGAGAATCCGTTCCGCGGACAAGGTTGGAGTATTTACCAGTGAACAGATTACTCCCGCGCGATTGGCAGAGGCGCTCATCGCAAAGGGGTTAACCTACTTTATTGCTTACGTTTGTGAGAATTTGGGTTCACCCGACGAACGAGTCACTCGGGCTAAATTGTCGGATTTGGTCAACCAAAAGTTCTCGCCCCTCAACGTAATGATCCTCGTTCGGCAACCCGGCACTCCTGACCGACCCCTTGACTCAAATCGTATCAAGCTATTTGGAAACCGAGACGAGGTTTTCCGGCAGTCCAAACCGAAAAGGGAGCTGGTTACTCCGTCGGAAGTACGATCGATTGCAATTGCCGAGATGGGGCTTAAAGAGACATCGATCATCTGGGACATAGGCGCAGGAAGTGGTTCGGTCGCTATTGAAGCAGCTCAAATTGCCCGATTCGGAAAAGCCTACGCAATAGAGATGGATGTAGAAGACTACAACCTTATTGTCGAGAACGCGAATAAGTTTGGCATCTCGAATTTAGTGCCGGTTCTTGGTGAGGCCCCTCAAGCCTGGGAAAGTCTTCCGGATCCCGAAGCAATTTTCGTAGGAGGGACCGGCCGGGCGGTAACCGATTTGGTTTGGCAAGCTTGGCCGCGTTTGCAACCCGGGGGGGCATTGGTCGCCAACATGATGAGCATGGAGAATTTAATTTCACTACAACAACTCTTTACAACCAGAATCGGTTTGGAAACACAATTCTGGATGATCCAGATATCGCGTGGAAATTATCAACTCGAGAACTCGAGACTTGAGTCTGCCAATCCAACGTTTCTTATCAAGGCTCAGAAACCGAGCTGAATCTGAATCAAGCAGGTTAACATCAGCCGTGATTGGTGGTCGGTCACGAACGCGTTAAGAACAAACATACAGAAATCACGATCGCTGCCGCAGTTATGCTAGAGTTTTAGCGACCGTAACCTTTGTGTTTGCGGTCACTGTAAGTCATAATGGTGCCCAATACAGGTACCAACCGTTTTCCTCCCCACCCCCCTTGGAAAGATAAAGATCATGAAGTCCCACCTTAAGCAGTTCTTTCTCGGATTCGTTGTAGCGTGCTCCTACAGCCCTTTCTGTATCGCACAGGAATATCTGAATGGCATCGAATGGAAGCAGCCTCCCGTTGTGACTCCAGGCACAGAAAATCATTTACCCCCATCGGACGCAATTGTACTGTTCGATGGAAAGGATGCGTCAAAATGGGACAACGCAAAAGAATGGAAAGTTGATGGCGGTATCCTTATTGCTGGCCGAGGTGCCATCACGAGCAAGGAAAAGTTCGGCGATTGCCAAGTACACATCGAATGGTCTGCACCGACCCCACCAAAAGGCTCAGGGCAAGGGCGAGGTAACAGTGGATTGTTTCTAATGGGCATTTATGAGATCCAGATTCTGGATTCTTACGAAAACCCAACCTATTTTGACGGGCAGGCTGGAGCGATTTACAAGCAAACTCCACCTGTTGCGAATGCCATGCGCAAACCCGGAGAGTGGAACACCTACGATATATTCTGGACAGCTCCACGCTTTAATGAGGACGGATCCTTAAAGAGTCCAGCATTCATTACCGCTGTACACAACGGTGTGTTGATCCTCAATCACTTCGAACTATTAGGTGACACTCCCTTTAATCAACCCCCAAAGTACCGCAAACATTCCGAAACAGGACCAATTACCCTTCAAGACCATGGTGATCCTGTGCGGTTTAGAAACATTTGGGTTCGCCCCATAGTACCCGTCGAGGGAAAACAAGTACGTGCACCGTATCTACGAAACGGTGACAAGGAAATTCCCATAACAAAGTAAACAAGCCAATTGTGACTAGGCTGATTCGACCGCGAGGGCGTCCAGAACGAAGGGCGTCCAAAACGGCATGGGCAAAAGATTGTGGTGAGAAGGCAGTGGGACTGCAAGAATACTGACGATTGTAGGGGGGAGAGGCAAAGAGCAATTTACAAGTTTCCCAGCCAATCTCCACTCCTTGGTTTACGGTGACCTAGCTTTACATCAAAGAGAAGTGAATTCTCAAAATGTTGCAATTGAAGGTCACGTATGAATCGTTCGAATATAAACGGCAGCGCTTCCTCCCCGGAAAACCTACTACTTTCAGCTGTCCCGCCAGCAAATGGACGACGAGCATTGTATTTGTGCGGAGCAGAACTGATTCGGGTTGGTCAATTTCAACAGGCGGAAAGGGTATGCCACGACCTCTTAGCCCAATCGGTAAGATTTCTTGACGGCAAGAACTACTACGCGTCTCGCAGATTACTGTGCACAATTGGAGCCTCAAATGATGCGATCTTAGGAAATATGGATGGCAGACCTCGCTTCCTACTGGAGGCAGATTCGCGAGTGCAATTTGATCTCTTCTGTGCAAAAGAAGAACTTTGCTCTTCGCGTTGGGATAATGCCCGCATGATTCTTCAATCGTTATGCTCGTCACTCGAACAAGAATGTCTATTGGACGAATACACATCTTTCGCTTTCGGATGGTTAGCAGAGTCGATTCGCAAAAGCTGGGGCCTCATTCGAAACGCTAATGAGTTCCGAAATTCAACACAGGATCTGCAAGCCCTTTGGATTTACTCACTGAATAAAGCAGAGATTGCCGCACGGCAATACGAAAGCGATTTGCCTTTGTTTTGCCGCGAATCAGCATGGCAGCATGTTCTTACAACTGACTCGATAAACTCTACTTTTGTTGTGGAGCGACTCTTGGACGGAGCACGCGCGAGCCAGAATGCAGGCATGATTCGAGAGGAGCATGAGTGCCTGTCAGCATGGCATGACATCCAGCATTACACTCCCGGATCGATTCCAAATTTACCGACAGAGTGGCAGGCACGCTGGAACTGTTTGGCCAGACAGTTCTCCCCACTGGAAGGAGAACTAGCATCAGAGGATTTCGTCTTTGAGGGAATTTTAGGTGAACTCTCGGAAATAAAAAGCTCACTCCAACAATCTCTCGCTTCAGATAATGCTACGCCCCCGAAAAATTTACATCTTCAAAGACAAGCGTTGGTGCCTTGAGTGGACTATATCTCCACGGATCGTTGCCGACTTCGATAAGCGATTGGAACAGGGTCAAAAGGTTTCCTGTAACATTCATCTCGCTCACCGGTGCACCGATTTGACCGTCTTCAATTAAATGGCCACGGACCCCCAAAGAAAAGTCACCTGTCGCTCCGTCGGAATTTCCGCCTAGCCAACTGGTGATCAAGATGCCTTCTGAATGATCAGAAATCAATCCTACTAGATCCTTAGTACCTAATTCCATAATACGATTCGAAGGACTTCCGGTCGTCGGCGCCATTCCTAATTTCTTGCCGTAATAAGTGTCGATGTAGTAGTTTTTCAACACTCCCTTCTCGATTATGGGTAGTTGTTTTGAAGAAATGCCTTCCCCATCGAATGGTCTTGAGCCTAAACCTCTAACAATCAATGGATCATCGATAATTGATAGTTTGGGCGACACCGATTCTTTATCGACGAGATCAGCCCAATAAGAACGCCTTTGCTGAAGCGATCCCCCAGTTAGTGGACCTAGGAGACGCCCCACAATTGATCCTGCCGCGCGAGGATGCACGATCATAACAGTCTTTTTGGTGGGACCTTTGCTGCTACCTAGGCGATTGCGGGCCAATTCGAGAGCCATATCGGCTGTTGCAGCCGGGTCCGGGAGTTCGGACCGATGATGCCCGCCTCCAAAATAGGCTTCTTCCGGTCGCTTACCTCCTTCCTCGTCTAACACAACCCCTGCCCCAATCCACATGCTGGTCGTTTCGTAGTTACCGCGGAATCCATTACTGCTAGCAGCGGCGGAATGCGAATGGGATGTCGAAACGCTCGATGTCGCCGACAAGACCTTATCTTTGCCGTAGAGGCGATCGTTCATCGCCTTGAGCAAATCTAACCTCTCTTCTCGCGAAACGCCTGAGACGCTTGCGTCAACCAAATCAAGATTTACGTCTGGCCTGTTTTCGAAAAGGCTAGAGTCTGGAATAATCCGAAAAGGATCCTTCTGCAGCGACCTCGTAATGGCAACTGCTTCTTTTACGAAACTCTCGAGAGACGCAGGTCTTAGATCATTGGTCGAGTGAGCGGAATATCTTCCATCAACCCACAACTGAATACCGAGCCCCTGGCTAGTACTCTCCTCAACACGTTCCAAAACACCATTTCTCATTTCAAAGCTTACGCCGTTATTGCGAGAAATGTTGGCCCACGCTTCATTAGCCCCAAGCTTCTTTGCGAGCTCAATCGCTTCGTTTGCACGATTTAAAAGGGAACTATCCATGAACGCCTCCTACAGTCATCTTGGAAACTAAAACGGTCGGCATACCTTGGCTAACAGGAACGGATTGCCCATCCTTTCCGCACGTCCAACCGCCTGTGTCTAATTTATAATCGTTCGCCACCATTGTGACATTCCTCAACGCTTCCGGACCATTTCCAATAATATTCACATCTTTAATGGGCGCAGTGATCTTTCCATCTTCGATCAACCAGCCATTCTTAATGTAAAACGTAAAATCACCTGCCCCGATTTGAACCTGCCCGTTCGTAAATGTCTCCGCCACGATTCCACGCTTAACGCTTTGCACAATGTCCTCTGGGGTGTGCGGACCCGATTCCATGTACGTCGATCTCATTCGAGGCATTACGACGTGTCTGAAACTCTCCCGGCGACCGGAACCAGTGGGATTTACGCCGTAGTGTTTAGCGCTGATCTTGTCGTGTAGATAGCTTGTTAGAATTCCATCCTTGACCATATAGGTTTTTTCCGTGACATTCCCCTCGTCATCGACGTTGAGTGCGCCTCGTTCAAATGGTTGTGTTCCATCGTCGATGATGTTAACAAATTTCGGTGCAACCTCTTTACCTAGCATCGTTGAATAGATGCTGGTACCTTTCCGATTAAAATCTGCCTCCATACCATGGCCAATAGCCTCGTGTAGCAAAATACCCGAAGCGCCGGCGGCCAAAACGACTGGTAACTCACCTGCAGGGGGGCGACGTGCTTCAAAAAGCAGCATTGTTCGATCGACAGCTTCCTTAGAAACTTGTCGAAGTTTGTCTTCTGAATACCAGCTGAGTTCGCGACGCCCTGCAAGATTACTACTATGAGCTTGCAGTTTGCCATCCTTTTCTGCTGTTACCATGACCCCCAAGCGGCTCATTGGTCGTCTATCTCGCACTACGCGCCCTGTGCTATCAGCGATCAAGACTCGTTCGTCCGAATCGGACCAGCTCACGCCAATCTTCTTGACGGCGGGATCAACCTCGCGTGTCAAAGACTCTGCTCTGAAGAGCAAAGGTAACTTCGCATCAATACCAACTTGGTCCCATGACACGCTGGCTTGGTAGAACGAAGGAATCTTGTTGAGTGAGAATCGCTGCGGAACAGGCTGAGAGTTATTGCCCCTAGCAATAGCAGCGGCCGTTTTGGCGGCGCCCAACATTGATTCTAAAGTCAAATCTTCTGTAAAGGCGTATCCAACTTGATCACCAATAACAACACGCAATCCAACTCCTTGATCGATGTTGGTGGATGCAGAACTGACCAGTCCATCCTCCATTCGAACACTATTGGATCGAGTGTGTTGAAAGTAAATGTCAGCAAAGTCCGCTCCACCAGACATTAATTCCGCCATGACTTTGGCAATTACCGATTCGTCAATTCCGAACCAATCTAGAAACGGGTCCGCCGGTGCATCGTCTAGTAATGCCGCATGTGCGTTTCGACCAGAATTCGCTAAGAAAGATGGCAATGTCAAAGCAGCTGCTCCTGATAGTCCAGCTCCCAACACGTCGCGCCGAGTGAATCGGGACATATAAAGCTCCGAGATCGATACCGCATTCGCCCTTCTGTCTGCTCAGATAAACTCAACCATGAAGGACCTGCTGCGGGATGGATGGAAAAAAATGGTTTAGCAGACTAAACGAGTGTAGCGATCAAGAGTTCCCGGAGCAACAATGGAATCTTCAAGGAAATTTTTCGGGTGAAATCCCAGTGTAATTGTAAGGGGTTATGCTCCTGAGCTGCGACTTTATCTCTTCGCTAACATCCAATCCCTGAATAAATCGATCAAATGTTTCCTGATTGACTGCGTGGTTACCGCGAGTCAACTCCTTGAGCGCCTCATAAGGATTCGGTACTCTTTCTCGCCGCAATATCGTCTGAATCGCCTCTGCGATCACAATCCAGTTACTTTGTAGATCCGCTTCCAACTGAGCTTCGTTGAGAACTAGCTTGCCAAGCCCCCGTCGAATGGACCTTATGGAAAGCGTTAGATGAGCAAACGGCACTCCAATATTCCGAAGAACCGTCGAATCGGTCAGGTCTCTTTGTAGCCGCGAAACAGGCAGCTTCGTTGCAAGATGCTCCCACAAGGCATTGGCAATACCCAGATTGCCCTCTGCATTTTCAAAGTCGATTGGATTGACTTTGTGTGGCATGGCACTCGATCCAACTTCTCCTGCTTTGATTTTCTGTTTGAAGTAATCCATCGAAACATAAGTCCAAACATCCCGACAGAAATCGATCAAAATAGTCCCCATCCGTTTCAAACAATCCATTTGAGCCGCAAGATCATCATAATGTTCGATCTGCGTCGTGAACTGTTGCCTTTGAAGGCCTAGCCTATCGCCGAGAAAACGATTGCCAAAATCAATCCAATCGAAATGAGGAAAGGCGACATGATGTGCGTTAAAATTACCCGTCGCGCCCCCAAACTTTCCGGACGTCGGTATTTGCTCCAACGCTACAACCTGTTTTGCTAATCGCTCGACAAATACCAGAATTTCTTTTCCAAGCCGCGTGGGTGACGCGGGCTGTCCATGAGTACGAGCTAACATAGGAACAGTCAGCCAGGCGATTCCGAGTTCGCGAATGGATTGAATCAGCTCTTTGAGTTGTGGGATAAGCTCCCTGTCCAGCGCGTGCATCCAAGACATGGGGACTGCTGTGTTGTTAACATCCTGAGAGGTTAAACCAAAGTGGACCCACTCTCGCTGCTCCTGCAGCCCCCAAGCGTCCATTCTGTCCTTGATAAAGTACTCTACAGCTTTAACATCGTGGTTCGTAACCTTCTCATGCGCTTTGACCGCCTTGGCATCGTCAAGAGAAAAGCCTTTATAGATGGTTCTCAATTGGTCGCGTTGTAATTCGGAAAAAACGACAAAACCGCTGTCGGCCAGCATCAAAAGGTATTCAACCTCAACCCAGACACGATACTTAATTAGCGCGAACTCGGAAAAGTATTCGTCAAGACTTGAGGTCCCGTCTCCCTCCGACAATGCACAAAGCTGTGATCGATAACGACCATCAATAGGGGATATGGCTGTCAATGGTTCGAGATGCATGTTTGATACTTAGCTAGGATTGCCGAAGGAAAAACTACCGGGTGCTAAATGGCCGGGATACAGCACAGCCCGCTGTGCGTACTTAGCAAGAATATCTGTCTCTAAATGAACTCGATCTCCCACTTTCAATCGCCCCAAAGTGGTAACTTGCAAAGTGTGAGGAATCAAAGCAATGGTGAACGCAGAGTCTTCGACGTTGACGACAGTGAGGCTGACCCCATCGATCGTAATCGAGCCTTTGGGAACCAACTGTATCAGCAAAGCTGTCGGGGCGGATATCTTAAAATGAGACCAGACCCCTTCTTCTGATCTGTCCACCAACACTCCTAAACCATCCACATGACCACTCACGAAGTGGCCTCCCAATCGATCCCCCACTCTGAGCGATCTCTCAATATTGATCGGATCACCGATTTGCCTGATTCCGAAAAGAGTCTTTGAAAGAGTTTCCGACCCCAATTCAAAATCGCATTCCGAACCATTCCGCAACACAACAGTTAGACAACACCCTGAATTGGCTATGCTATCCCCGATTTCGACTCCCTCCGCCATTGGGCCTAAATCCACCGTCATTCGAAGCCCAGCACCTTCGCGGGTTAGCTTTCGTATGACTCCCATGCCTTCGACTAATCCAGTAAACATTGTGTTGTGACTCGAGAGTGTTATCGCCCTTTGAGGTGATTGACCTTTGATTTGATTTATTGCGAGGCGATTAACCGGTTACGCTTTTGCCCTGCGAAGCGATGCGAGTGGCCTCGATCAACTCGATAATCTGCTCCACAGTTAGCTCCTCAGCTCGCATGTTTTCCTTATGTCCCAGCCGCTGCAAAATCTCATCGACCTGCGGTTTTGTGAGCGAATCATGGGTTGCCATAAACACTTGGCTGCGAAGGAATTTACGACGGTGAAAGAACAAGGCTCTCAGGGTCACATGGAAGTAATCCAAGTCTTGAATTCTACCTCGCTTGGATTCATTTGGCTTGACTCGAATGATGGCTGAATCGACGCGAGGCCGTGGCCAGAAAACCGATGGTGGAAGCGTTCTCAGAATTTCGCAATCGCATAGAGATTGCATCCAGATTGAGAGAGCGCTGTAATCTTTGCAGGACGGCGGAGCAACGATCCGATCCGCTAATTCCTTTTGAATTGTGACCACCATTCGCTCCGGACGTGGAGAGACCAACAACAAGTTGCTTATAATTGGAGTAGCGACATTGTAGGGGAGATTCGAAATCAGCTTGAAACGTGAATTAGGAAATTGGGCCAGTTTCTCGCAAACGGTTTCCATGACCTCCGGCCGCAGGTGGTTTTTATTGCGAAGCACGTCAAAGGTCAGCATTGTCACATTGGGGTTGGCCTCCAGCTCTCTCGCTGCCAACACTTGGAGATCTCTGTCGATTTCCACGGTGATGACGTGCGCTACATGCGGGGCCATTTTCTTGGTTAAGGACCCCATTCCGGTGCCTATCTCCAAGACGATATCATCCGGTCGCAGTTGAGCTCCACGCGTAATGACATCCAAAATGTTGAGATCGATCAGAAAATTCTGACCGTACTTGGTTTTTGGCTCAATCCCAGCCGCCTGAAAGGTCTGGCTGAGGTAACTAAAGGTTTGACGTTCTGACATGAGGAGGATTGTCAGGCCAGCAGCGGCCGACTCAAGTCCTAATTGAGCTATTTTAGGCTCGAACCTCGAAAATCGCCTCAATTTCGACCGCAATTCCCCCTGGCAGGGAATTCGTACCCAGGGCGCTTCGGACCCCGATACCGTGATCATCCCCCCAAAGATCCAAAAATAATTGGCTGCATCCGTTAATCACAGCCGGTGATTGATCAAACTCATCGGTGCATCGAACGAGGCCGAGAAGCTTCACGACACGAGAGATTCGGTCCAAAGATCCTAGCGATGCCTTCAGAGTGGCCAAAATAGCGAGTCCTGTCTGCCGAGCGGCTGCTTGCCCCTGCTCGACCGTCATGTCCGCCCCGAGACGACCGGTGATGAGCGTCTTGTCACTCTTTAGCGGCCCATGTCCAGAAACGTAAGCCAAGCTCCCAACCATCAGCACTGGTTTGTAAAGACCCACGGGCTTCGGTGCTGGCGGCAACTCAAGTCCAAGTGACTGCAGTTTGACTTCTACGTCGGTCATCGTGTTACTCCTGTTAGACTCTGAACATAGGGGATGAACAAAGACGGATTGTAACCAACGCAGCGAATTTCAACACCGCATCTCGCAAGTTTCGTCTCCACCCTCGGTTCGCCCATCCTCGCAGCATACTGCATCCAACGGGTGGAGATCGCATGGCATGCTACCCGCCGAACAATTTCTTCTTGAGAGAAGAGATTTCACCTGAGGGCAGCGAGAACGAATCATCATCCCAAAGCCTCGGATCAATAAAAAGAGCCGTGGCTGGAATCGATCCCGGCAAATGCCTTGCAACTTGTTCAATCAGCTTGGCTTCTTGCCGAGAAAGATGATGGGATCGAATTAACGTGGCAAACAGCTTTGTAGAGGATTGGCTCGGTTTTTTAGCCCAACTCGCTACCGTAACAGCACCCTGCCATATGGCCAACAGAACCATGAAAGCACCTAATACGTAGATACCAATTTCGGTCCACGTAAACCTTACTTCATCGTATCCTTGAATTTGGTAAATCTCGCACAGCAAAACAGAGTCTTGAATCCATGAACCAGGGGACAATAGCTGGAGTAAATATGAACTCATGATTTATCTTACACCTAACACGAAACGCTTTTGTTGCACCAAAATGAAGTGGAAAAGCACAGTTGATAACTCCGCTTACAACCTGTTACATCGAGCCAGAGATATCGATCAGGGATTGCGATGCAGTGGCCTGGACGGCATGATTTTCATCACGCAATAACGGTGTAATGAGCTCCATAGCTTCCGACTTATCAATGCCGAACGAAATGGATTGAATTGCCTGAATTCGAACTTCATCGCTAACGTCCTGCAAAGCTTGAATGGCTATCTCATGAAATTGCTCGTCGTGCCCCAAGTACCGTATCAAACGGACTGCGTTTGCTCGGCGAGCCGGGGCGTTACAGGTTGCTTCTGAACTTATGGTCTCCACGCATTTTTTATCTACTAATTTAGTAATTCTTGCGTACGCACGAACGTGTCCATCGGGCCAACTATCAAGATACTCGAACAATTGGTCACACCGAAACTCCTGCAACATTGCATCCAAGCCATTACAGATCGGCAATGGCAATGAATAGTAGCGATCGAGTAGATGTTCCAATGCAGTGCGCAACTCTCCTTTCCATGGCGGCGGCTGATATTCCTCAAGGTCAGGCAAATCAAAGCAATCGCTCATTACCATGGTGATGATGCATGCATTGGTGAAGCGGATCGATCGTATCGCTGAGACAATTTCTTTTTCAAGCTTTTGCGGCAACGGATTCTGTTGATCTAAAACCCGTATGACGCTCCACAAGATCGCACTAGGAGTTGCACCTCCTGCTGTCATAAGGCGGAACAGAGAGTCGTAACCTTCGGGGTCAATTCCGCTCTCTGTAATATCTGAGTCTTTAAGAGTCTTGATCGGAAACTTTACCAAGTTTTTAACAAGTTGCGATTGCATGCCAAAACGCTTCTCCAGTACGACCATTGCTTCAGGTACCTTGGACGATGCACGCTCCAAAGCAACGGAGATAGCCTCCCCGATGGGTTGCGTTGTCCAGTAGGAGCCCAAAAGCAATTCGTCGATTTCAACAGAATGACTAGATTGAATTCGCCTCCGAATGGTGGCCGTAGCATCGTGCGGCATGCCGGAGAACACGCGTTGAAACATGTGATCCCCCCAATGGGACGCTAATAGCCAAGCGTCCACAATCTCCCTAGTTTTGTGCTGGGAAAAAATCGCAATCGAGCTTTCCAGAGCCTCTAATAGCTCTCTGCGTCCAGGAACTATTTTCGGGTTGATCGATTTCCTCGATTCAGCCCCCAGTTCTTTGCATAATCCCATCAAAAGCTGAGAGGCCACAATCTGCTGCGGATCATCAACACTCTCAACGACCTCAACGAGCCGGTGAAATTGCGACGCGACTTGTATCTTGGCAATGGCAATCAGCCCCCGCTGCCGAACTTCTGGAGTGGCGCTTCCCAAACTTACTTCGATGGGAGAGGCAAACAACCCAGGGTGCGACCGCAGTAGCGATAAACCCTCCTCTGTGCAATGGTCGATGCCGTCGACAATCGCCTTTGCGTCTCCCTCGCCACCTCTCGATACCAACGCTTGGATCGACGAAACCCTGATATACGGATCGGACGACTGCATCCCTAATGCTAAAACCGGAATCGCTGCCACATTTCGCGGGTTCGCCAGGACTCGAAAGGTCGTTTGAAGGGGATGTGTGGATGGGGCCATGAATGAGGGTCACTTATCGAATTAACACACTGGGGCTGACAAAGTCCTTTTTTTGGCGGCATTTGCAAATCTAAAATTGGACCATCGTGCCGAGACCCTACCGTGAATCTCGACAGCCTGTGTATCGACCGACTCCAGGCCAGTGCATTCAGCCAGATGCAAATTGAAGCGAATTATTGTGCAATCTTTGTTAAAATCCCTAGAATAACCCGAAATGCCGTAACGATCGCCGCTGGTCCTCAGCAATACCCAGACTCAGATTCCCATAATTTTTCTCGTCCAGCGCTCGTAAGCGTGCCGAAAAAGGACAAGCCTGGAATGAAAACCGGACTTTTGGCCAGCTTCGGCACCTCAGAACGAAGGTACAGGAGCCGTTTCCAAGGCGATCCTCGCCCAAAATTGGCTTGATAATGCCAACTTTGGGTATTGCTGGGATTTGCCCCATTGGCTAACATTTTCCCTCCTGAAAATACACGGGTCGAAGAACCCACTACCTTTTGTAATTGTCATCCCCAAAGAGACTATGTCAGATTTCCAAGGATCCTTTGGCGGCGGTGGTCGTCGTCCCCCTAATGGTAAGCGTGTTCCGCGCAAAAGATCTCGCGTGAAAGTGAAGATCAAGAAGAAAGATCCGCTTTTGGTCGATGGCAAGAGGCCACGACCCATGTACGTTGACTTCAAAGACGTGGAGTTCCTGACAAAATTGGTTAATCGCCACGGGCGTATTGTCTCGCGAAGAAAGTCAGGTTGTACCGCCGCCAGCCAACATGCTGTCAGCAGAGCAGTTAAGCGAGCACGCTTCATGGCGCTGATGCCTTATGTCGGCGAGTAGTTCGCAGACACAATTTTATGGATAGTCGGTCAACAAGCTGACCGACTCGTCTTCTGCTGTCTCGCTGGATTAGTGATCTTTGAGTGTGTTTTCCCTGGAAAGACGAGTAGAGTTCTGCGAGACGGACTCAGCACGTATAGCACATTTTTCTTCACTCGCAATTTATATGGAACAAGCGGAGCATTCTCTGTTTCGCTCCCTGGGCTTGTCGGTTTTCCCACAATGGAATGTGTTTACCACCAATGCCTTAGATGACCAGTCTGGAGAACTTAGTAGAGCACTCGATGTGACATGGCCACGTGTCCATATTAGTTTAGATTTTCTGGGACCTGCTCGATTTGAAGAGCTTCTGAAAATCGAGGTTGCCGTTGCTAAATTGGGAGACTCCAGCGTCACCTTTCAACACACTATCCAAGGCCCCAAACACCCGGTAGCCCGTGGAACCTCTATTTCGGTCTGCTGCAGGATCGATCGCTCGAATTCCCATGAGATTATCAAACAACCAATACCGCAACTGATTCGTGATAAGCTAAAAACTTTTCTTCCCACACAAACACAACAGTAGCTTGCCGACTCGCACCCGCACCGAATCTAACCCAAGTCCGATTCACTTTTTTTCTTCTCGGCAGCACTCATCAGCTTGTCATAGAGCTCCAACACCTCCTTCATCGAACTGCGCAATCGCTCGTTCGAAGCAGACTGCTGTGTCAAGCTCTCGATAACAGGTTTCAACCCATCGAACAATAGCTGATACTGTCCTCTAATCAAATCAGCGATGACTCGTGGGACAGCGTGCTGTACGATGATTTTGGATTCAACAACAGAATCAGCACTCCGCTTTTCCTCCGAGGCGGGACGAGACTCCGGATCAGCAACCGGTTCTCTTGATCGGCTGGATTCTAGATTCTCAAGATGGACTTTACCAATCGAATCGAGCGATTTGTGGATAGCATCCAAACCGTCTTTCAAACTCAGAAGAGAAACGAGAAACTGCGCCGAAGAATCTTGATCCGATAATCCTCTAAGACGATTTTTTTCTACGAAGGTACGCTTAATTCCCTCCCAGCGATCTTTTTCTTCAGAGGTCAACGAACCTAACAACTCTTTGAACTTCAGGAGATTAGACTCACCGTCCTTGGAAAGCGTTTGCGCATCTTGCTCAAAACTAGATACGATTGTTTGCATCAATTCAGAATCGTTCATAACCGAAACGACCTTTTCGGCGATTCGGTTCATGTTCCGGTAACTACCCTGCAATTTAAAGGGTGGCTCTGTTCGATAATCGTCAGATTGAGCCGCACTTTTAATGTATTCACGATTGACCTTTAGAACGATATCGCGAACACGAAGTAATTTGCGTAATACTTGGTGCATCTCTCTTATAGAATCAGACGAGATATTGGATTCGAGTTCCAAAGGTTCTGGATTCTCAAACTCCGCAGCTGCGATCAGTTTGCGTTGATCTTTGTTTGAGGCTCGCGCTAGTGGCAAAAGTGACGTATTGCTGGTCAAACAGTTTTCTAAGTACGATTGCTCGAAGGCGTCAACATTTCCTCCGATAATCTCCCCTAGGTTGTAGACGTCTGCGCGGTTTGCAAGCATGTCAGGTATCTGGAATCTCTGCCCAGACTCCGTATACGGATTACCAGCCATGACGACCGCAAATTTCCTGCCACGAAAATCATACGTCTTGGATTTACCCTCCCAGACTCCCTCGATACGACGAGTTGCATCACAAAGCGGAATGAACTTTTGTAGCAACTCAACACTGCAATGTTGAATATCATCGATGTAGAGCAAGGTATTGTCACGCATCTCTAATGCAAGATTGATGCGAAGCACTTCATCACGTTCGGCAGCATTTGGTGCGGCTGTCGGATCCAGGGAGGTTACTTCGTGTCCGAGTGCAGGTCCGTTAACCTTAACCAAAACGAGACCCAAACGGCTCGCAACATATTCCATCAACGTCGTCTTGCCATACCCCGGGGGGCTAATCAATAACAACAATCCCATACGATCAGTTCGCTTGTTCTCATCCGCCGTACCGATCTGTTTTGCGAGATTATCTCCGATCCTAGGCAAGTATACTTCATCAATGAGCTGATTGCGAACAAAGCTCGTCAAGACTTTCGCTTTCAGATCGTGCACCTTTAGTCGAGTCGATGCAATCTGGATCTGTCTTTGCTTTGCTTTGTGCAAATCGAACCAACGCGGCGCAATTTTCGTTTGAAAATTCGCAAGCCTTGCTTGAAATTCATGTATGTGGATTACAAGAACACCGTTCTGAATGCGAGCATGGTCTCCCACGAGTCCATTGACTTCGATGGCAATATTGCACGGTTGCACGACAGAAGATTGCAACGCGTTAGAGTGACGGGCGTTCAAGATAATCAATAGAGCGAGTTCCTCGCGATAGTTACATGCAGGATCATTTTTTTCACCGCCTCGCGCACTGTCATGCCCCAAGAATTTGTCTACCGCAATCGACGCAATTCTCCATGCTTGTAAGGGTGCTTCGATCGATCGTGAAATGGAAGCCATTAGCGCATTGTGGGATTCAGGCGGGAGCTCTTTTTGGAACGCTTCCCACAATTGCACAGCTTGAAAACTGAATTGCGGAAAACGGAGCGTCTCATCGATATCTCCCGACTTAGTAATCAACTCTCGTAGCTGCTTCCAGAGATAATTGCAGCACTCTTCAATTCCAGACTCTTCACCCCATAGGTCGCATTGTCTTAGCTCTAGCTCCCTTAGTTCTAATTCCAAGAGAGCTGGGATATCGATTGCAGGACTTGATTTCGGAGAAATAGAACCAACCAGACTGCTTTTGGCATCAAAGCGACCGACCAGACTTCCTTCCATTATTCTCTCAGTGCGAATCAGGCCGAGTATCTGCTCTTTTACCACTGGGCTGAATAAATACTCCCAAACAAACCACGTTTTCGCTCGTATCTTTGGTGAGTATCGGAGCAGTCCCAAGGGAGCAGTCAAATCGAGAATTGCGTTAACAATCGCGACTACATCGCGATCATGAACTCCTCTCGAGTAACCTTCTTGATAGCGTGGTTGCATTTGGGCTCTAACCCAGTCGATACGCTCCTCATTGGTAAAGCTTCGCCACTTCTCTTTTTCTTCTAAGTTGCGATCAAAATTTTGAACGATCGAATACGCTAGATATTCACCTCGATAAACATCATACGATTCGCTCGGAAGCTGTTGATCCCACAGGTCGCGATTCGCGTCTAGCTCAGGACCACTTAGTTGTTCAAAAAAATCTGTTCCGGTAACGTGAATCCAGAGCTGTCCGTTCCGGGCTACTGTGGTAAGTTCGATGGGTTGGTCATTTACGCTGAATGTATGCGTTCCAAGTTTGATTAGCTTTCCATTTCCGCTAAGCAGTTCGCGCTTATCATGCTGCTGGCGAACAGCATCGTCAGCGATAGTGCGTAGTTTAGACAGAGTGTCATCACGCCGAACAGTGTCTCCCAGTTCCAAGAGTTGCTGTGCGATTCCGCGGACCTTTTCCACCATCAAGTCAGAGGCAAAATAGCTCTGTAGTTCCTGAGGATCCAGGATTCGCATCGAACGGGATGATATACCGGATAGTATTCTCTCTGCGGCGGCAACAAGTCCATCGGCACGTTTGGTGCGAGTGGCGACAAGCTGCTGACGCTTATTCTCGAAGGCATCACAAACTCCTTGACGGATTTCCGCCAAACGAACCAGAAGCGAGTTGGAGTCGGCATACCTAGCCTCGATTTCTTCAATTTGAATCAGCAATCTTCCCAATGCAGAATCTACCCTTTCGGGCGTATCTGCAGTCTCTAAGGCGGAGGATGTAGCATTATCCAAAAGCTTGGACTGCGATGCAAAGTCAGCTTCCAGCTCTCTTTCCACAGTCTCGCGAAGTCGTGTCCTTAGCTGAGTACGAGATCGATTCAGACCAGATAGACAATCGGCAATTGAGTCCACGATTTGGGTTCGTTGCGCCAAATCATCAATGCGAAGCTGCGAAACCATCTCCATTAACAATTCCAACGCTTCGCCAATCGCCACCAGGCCTGCATCTAGATTTTTCCCTTGTGCCGAACCCTTTACTGCTGGGATCTGCTTCTCAATCTCAGCGATTTGTTCTCGGTACGGATTGAGTGAAGATGGGCTAAGTAGAAACTGCACGCAATGGCCGCCCAATCGCTCGCCTGTCTGAATCAAAATCGACTCGATCGACGCAATTCGAGCCTCGTCGGAGTAACGCAACTCACGAAGCCCGACCGCTCGACCTCGCATTTTTCGAATCGATGCCAGCTGGTTTACAAAGTCATCGATTTTTTCCAATCGGCTTCGATCGATAGTGGCGACTAACTCTCTCGAATGCTGTTCAAATTCGGTTATAGCTTTTTCAGTATCTTGCCTAACTCGCGTTACTTTATCGAATTCATCAACCGCCGCACGGGCAGCTTCACGAATCGCTTGTACTGGTTCTGCTAGTCGGCATACCTCTTCTCGATCTAGCCAAAAGAAACCGTCGAGAACATTTGTTGCCATCTTCTCGAGGTCAGCATACAGGTCCGCATAAGCTTCATCCCTATCAATTAAAGTAAGCAATTCCGTACAAGCGGCCATGCCGCGTACAAGCTCTTGATTTCCAATCTTGAAAAGAAAAGAACTAGTATCTACTTTTGGAGTGAAATTCGGTGACGCGAAGGGAGTTTGCCAAAGTTGAAGATTGTGGTGCTTTTGAGGACTATTGCTGGCTCGCAACGTTAGCATCCGTCCATCGTCACAGAAGCCCTGACCATTGCAAACTCGCGGCGTTTCAACATCCTGCCTTATAAGGTTGTACTGTAGTTGTAAAAAGCTACCCGTTGCAGATTGATAAAACACAAATAAAAAGTCTTCGCCATTTGGGGCTTTGATCAATTGGTCAAAACTTAATCCAGTAAGTCCGTGATCAAATAGTCGAGTTGGCCCCGTCTGAAGAGCATAACCATTGGAAAATATGATACCGTGATCGTCCGGTAAAAAGACGCATGCTGACCCGATAGCGTCAAGTCGCGTCACGTTTGAGAGTTTGTTGTTAAAAAGTAGATGCCGATATTCTTTTTCTAAGTAAGGTCGAATCCGCAATAGAATAAGTTGGTTGACAACAGCATAAAACGTTTCGGCATCGTCGAGTGTCTGATCAGCGTTTTCGACAGGTTCGCGATAAATTCCAAATCCATCTTCGGTATTATCTTCTACCTTAACAGTCAGGTCCCCCTGGATGCATTCAACAAACAGCTTGTCTTGAATCGATATATGCGGGTGTTTGCCGTGTCGATGGTTTTCGCGAGTTGCACGTTGCCAAGAAAACGCATGCTGTGCAGGAAGCTTGATTTCTACCTCGCTTCGATTGTCGACATATCGAAATCCGCTAGTGTCCATCCCCCACTTAAACGCCTTGATGTTCGAGACATTTCTTCCTACCTGAAAAACCATGTAGAAATGGGTGTGCGTCGCGAAGAAACGCTGAAAAGTGGCGTTCTTGTAATACTTATAGAGCTCGGCAAAGTCGCGTCGGAACTCAGGAGATGCGAGAATATCGAGCGATGCGGAGTGCATGTGCTCGCCGTCAAATTGATGGATAGAAAGAACGTCCTCGGGAACGACCTCGGACTTAAAGCCAAACTGGACATTAGCTCCAAGCAGCACCATATCGCCATACACAAAAAGATCTTGTGGTATGCAATTATGCTTCGTTACCACGTGCACGGTCGAAAGAAGCTTGGTTTCGATATTACCGAATACTTCAGCTCTAGTCTTGTGTAGCTTTTCAAATCGGGCACGCAAATCGATCGCCGATTGTCGAAGCCGACTACGGAGAACTTCATATGCTCCCGATGCGAGGCTGTTCTGCATGATCAGACTGATTTATTTGCTGGCCAAAAGCTTGGCAATAGGAGTATCGGCCAGTTTTAATTGATTGGCCATTCCCAGCGTTTCTATCAACTGTGGAATCGATCCGTTATCATTGCTGCTCGCAAGGATTCGTCCTACCAAGGCAGCTACACTTAGATCCTTTAGGTCACTGGCATTGACATGAAATTGCTCCAGCAAAGCACCTAATTTATCTTTAAACTGGTCGGGATCACCAGAAAAGAACGTCTCCTTAATGTCGGTCGCAACCTGTGAACTTAACACAAAGCGATCGATCGATTTTCCTCCCCGAACAGCCGAGGAGATCTGATCGAAGAACTGCCCATCACCACCGACAATATCGATCTTTGCCGTCTTCAACGCCTCGCTAATCACGATAGCCTGGCTTTCCGCAATGCTCTTCTGAGCATTGATGGCCGCGATTTCGATTTGTTTGTCTTTATCGAGTCGTAGCTTGAATTCTTCATGTTCCTTGCCGACAGAATCAAATTCCTTCATGGCCGCAGCCTTATCATTGATACCCTGAGCTTCTGCTGTGTACTTCTCTTTCAGAACGCGAGCTTCTGCGAGCCCTTGCTCCTGGATAGCTGCAGCCTTGGCTTGCAATACCTTTGCTTCAGCGAGACCTTCTGCAGCATGATCGGCCGATTTCGCATCAGCGAGTAGCGTGAGAGCTTGCGATTCCTTTTCCGCTCGATCGCGGTGAGCGTCCGCTTCCAATCTGATTTTTGCGGCCAAGCTCTCCGCTGCTTTTCTGGCAGCTTCAGCGGCCTTGATTTCTTTCACCAGCGACTGCTCTGCAGCCGCTTCTGCAGCGACAACCTCTACCTTTTTCGTACGCTCAGCCGATGCAAAAGCCTCTGTATCCTTGATCTTCTGCTGCTCTTCTACAACAGCTCTTTCGACCATGACTCGCTCTCGAATAACCTCTTGGATATTTCGACGTTCTAGTTCGAGCGCCTTTTCTTTCTCGACCGAAGCCAAACCGACAGCTCTTTCTCGCTCAATGATTTCGAGGTTTTTATCCCGGGTGATTCGCTCCATCTCCACAGCATCAGTCCGTTCCTTGCTGCGTTGAGCAACCAGGATTTGTCTGTTTTTGTTTTCTGTTGCAATCCCTAGTTCCTCGTCAACCGAGATGCGAGCTCGTTCTGCCTCCAATCGCTGTTCTTCGTTTACTTTGGCAGCGGCGGCGTTCTCTCGGGCTTGTATCTCGGAAACTTCGCGTTTTTGTTTTTCGGTTGCTTCAATTCGCTGACGTTCGAGCTCTAGAATAGCTTCTGCTGCTTCAACGTCTTGCTTTTTAAGCGTTTTCTCTCTCTCCCGTGTGAAGTGATTCTCTTTGATCTTCTCTTGCGAGGTCAACTCGGTAATCTTCTTGATGCCTTCCGCATCGAGAATGTTATTTGGGTTGAGCAGTTCCAACCGTGTTTGCTCTAGATAATCAATCGCGCAGTCATCCAGCCGATAGCCGTTCAGATCCGTACCAATGACTTTGAGAATCTCGTTCTTAAACTTGTCGCGTTTATCGTAGAGCTCTACAAACTCAAACTGCTTACCAACTGTTTTCAAGGCTTCTGAAAATTTTGCATCGAACAGTTCGCGTAGCGTTTCAACCTGGCTGGCTCGTTTACAACCAATCGACTGCGAGACTTCCTTGATTTCATCCACCGTTTTGTCAACTCGAATGAAGAAAGCGGTCTTGATATCGGCTCTGATGTTATCTTTGCAAATGAGACCTTCGGACCCTTCGCGAGCTATCTCAAAGCTTTTGAGGGTTAGGTCCATCTTCTCGTAACGATGCAAAACTGGGACAACGATTGTGCCTCCGTCGATTACCACTTTGATGCCACCATATCCTGTTCGGACAATAGCCTCATCAGGCCCAACTTTTATGTAGAAGTTAGACGCAATAGTAAAAAACGCGAACAAACCCAAGGCCAAAAAACCAATAACGATGGCGACGTAAACAAGCCACTGTATCGATAATTGAGCGATGAAAATCGATTCCATAAGATTACTCTCTTAGCAAAGTTTGGTTGAGGGTTGTTGTCGCTGATACGATGTAAACACGAGTAGTCTCGTCGTAATGGGCAATCCAAACTTTGGTCCCTTTGACCAACGTGGGCCCGTCCGTTTTAACATTTAGCAATAGCGGTGCGCCGTCTGTCTTAAATCGGGCCTGGCCGTGATTAACGGTGGCATCATAGGACCATATCTCCGCTTCTTCACCAATGAGAGACCTTGGGGCCAACCCCTCCGTCCCAGAAAATATGTTCCGAAAGGGATAGGTTAGGATTTTGGTCACGGGAAGTGAAATCGCAATATTCTTTGCAAAAAGTCCCATAGCAACTAACCAGCCAGGCTCACCAAATACGGGACGATCTACGAGCAGCCAAAGCGTCAAGGAAGTCATCCACCATACCGACGCAAATATTAGAGTCCACAGAAAAAGTGGCACGGTGTGCAGGTTAAGCCAGCGTATAGGGGCTAAAACGGTTATGCCGACTGCTTCAGTTAAATGGTGGCCTGCCGATTCTTGCAGAGAGCCACTGCCCCCACCCAGCGAGTCGACATGCCCCGAAAAGATATGGTAATCGTGTCCAATCCCCAAAACGACCGTGGCAATACTCCATAAACTAACCATAACCAACAAAATGCTGGCAGGAAAAACCGGAGCGGCGATTAGTGGTGCAATGATCTCGTTCACAATGGCTCTAACAAGAAAATGATTTAAAATCCTTCATTCGAGAAACAAGATATTCAGGATACCAACAATTTGCAGGTTCATGTTTTGTACGCTTTTAAGGGGGGCGGCATTTTCCCAGCCAGTAGGCGCAGCCAATGCTTCTTACAAAGGTATTCACAGTAGTTTTATGGTTAATCTCGATAAATTACTGGCCTGAGAGGGGCGAATCGCCGAATCCTTACTAAACAGTGGCCCCACTTCTCGCGATTCGTCACTTCAGACTCTGGCCAGTTTGAAGTGGGCAAGCTAAAATGTTGCCGTTTGGGAAACACCGTGCCGCCGCTGTGGCGAAATGGCAGACGCAGCAGACTTAAAATCTGCTGGGACGTAATTGTCCCGTGTGGGTTCGAGTCCCACCAGCGGCACTCTGTTTATGTAAATATCGTTTTTTATCACCGGTCAAGGCACTTGGAATAAGTGCCTCTCTATTCGAAGAGAGTCTTTTCTGCTTCGTTCGAATTTACCATCGGCTCCGACCTAGGAAGAATGAGTTCAAACGTCGTTCCTTTGCCTTCTTCGGATTCAACCTGGATCGTTCCACCATGCTCCTCCGCTATCTTTAAGCTGACAGGCAAACCCAATCCCGTTCCTCGGCTTCCTTTGTTGGACTCAAACATCGAAAACACTTTTTTCAGTTGAGTTACTGGAATGCCGACACCATTATCACTGATCGCGATTCGAGAAAACTTGGAATCCGATTTTAGCGTTAGAGTCACAACGGAATTCTCTCGACCTCGACACGCTTCAATCGCATTGACCACGAGATTCAACAATGCTCGGTGTATTGCTTCTTCTTCTAGTGAATGAGAAATATCGGGAGATACGGATACCCACCTTAAGTCGACTTGGTTTTCGTCCGCACGAGATTTAGCCAACTGGACCACGTCATTTATTAGCTGATTTAGGCTAATGCTACGACGAATTGGCACCCGGTCCTTACTCATAGTGAGCATATCCAGAACCAAACTCTCGATTCGTTCTTGATTCTTTGCACAAATCCGCCAACCGCGTTGAGTGGTTTCCCATTCCTGAGAGTTGATTCCTTCTTGAACCAAGTATCCTCCCCCTTTTAGCCCTTGAACAATATTCTTGATGTGGTGTGATAGCGTCGCGATGGTTTGGCCCATTACGGCCAAACGTTCTGCTTGAACCATGTTCTGATAAAAGGAAGTATCTTCGATCGCTAAAGCGGCTTGATGCCCGATTGCGACTAATAGTTTCAAATGTTCGTGATTGAAAATATGGTCAGCGTTTTGAGCATACCGACCAACGCTAAACATTGTGTCGATGTAAATAACACCGACCGTATCGTAACGACCTTTCATGGGTACGCAGATCGCTTCTCTAACACCATCAGCGGAGATACTCGCACTAGGCTTCCAACGAGCGTCATCGTGCGCGTCGCTTGTAAGAACGCCTTCACCATGTTGCGTCACATAATCCAGTATGGTCCTACTAATGGTCAATCGATCATTTCTGGAATGTTTACGATCCTTTCGACACGCAGGCCGCAAATCTCCTGATTCAAAATCGGTCAGCATGATGCACCCGCGGTCGCATTCGATCCACTGAAATATGAGATCGAGAATTTGCGTTAGCAGTTGATCAATGTCTAGAGTTCGACTTACTGCCAAGCTCGTTCGATAAAGAATCTCCCATAGACTTTTCTCGTGCCCAGGAGTATCCGTGTTGAGAGCTTCCGAGGCGGTGATGGGTATGACCGCACTACGCCAATCCGCAGTCTGGTCGATAGCGGATTCGTCGGCAGACAAACGCCCAACGATTTGTGATGCATCTCCGCCAATCGCCTGAACAATTTCAATGGACCGAGGCTTTGTTTCGAAAGGTACAGGCCGATGGATGAACAAAAGCGTCTGCCGACCGATTTGGATTCTGTCACCATGATGTAGAACACTTTCCGAAACTCGAAGTTGGTTGACAAAGGTTCCATTGCTACTCCCGAGGTCTCGAAGGCGAAACTCGCCGTTTACGCACTCGATTTCAGCATGATTCCTAGAGGTCTCCGTATCGGAAAAATGAATGTCGCATTGAGATTCTCTTCCGATTTTGCGTTTCCCATCCCCCAACTGGAATTGGTAGCCAGTACGGATTCCTCGAATAACAGTAAGAATTGCCATAACACAGATTGAACAGCGATACGAAACGAATGACTAGTCATTGTAGCTATTCGTTTTTACCGGAATCATCGTTAAAGTCGAGCCGATCGTAAAAAATGCTCTAGATTCAGTGCGCATAAGGATTTGCAAAGCACTAGTGTCTATGGCATCTATCAGACACCAACCTGCCTGCTTTCCTTTGTTCACCTGGAATCTCAAATCTTAAAAATGAGTGGCGCGATGGCTACTTCCTCAGCCACACCATGTTCAGCACATGTGAACGAAAACTCTAATTCGATCCAATTGGCTTCGGATTCAATCGCTGCTGGCCTGACCTTTATGCTCATTGCTAATGTTCTGCAGAGAGGGATTGGCTTTGTTAGAAACGTGGGCTTTTGTAGCTTCTTGCCCGAAGAGCAATTAGGCCTCTGGGCCTTAGCCAGTAGCTTTTTTGTATTAGGTGCCCCCTTAGCAGTTCTGGGCCTTCCAGGAACCTTCGGGCGGTTTGTCGAAACCTATCGTGTTCGAGGCCAACTACCAGCGTTCCTGGTACGTATTTTTTTGATGTCGTTAATCGGCACAGGCGTGATGTCGATTGCACTTCTCGTAATGCACCAAGCCTTAGGACATTTGATTCTAGGTATTGATACCACGTTTCAAACCATGGCATTGATCGTAGCGACGTTAGGTGCTGTGATACTGTTCAATGTTTCCACCGAGCTTGCCAATGGTCTAAGGCAATCCAGGATCGCATCGATGATGCACTCCTCAAGCTCACTTACCTTTACCGTTATTAGCGTGATAGTTTTAATGATTTGGCCAGACTGGCGATCAATTGTACTGGCCTTTGGCCTTTCGTCGTTGTTGGCTCTGTGGCCACTCTGGCGGCTTAAGACTGTGATTGCAGAGTCATGCGTAGGCAAAGCCAGCACTCTGAAACCGAGCGATATGTGGAAACGCATCCTGCCCTTTGCTGCAAGCGTCTGGACGTTGAATTTGCTCATCAATTTGTTCGAGGTTGTTGATCGCTATACGTTACTTTATTTAGCAACGACCCCAGAACAAGGCGCAGCATTGGTTGGTCAGTTTCACAGTGCAAAAATTCTACCGGTTCTGCTCACCAGTCTAACGAGTTTAGTCAGCGCGATGCTACTTCCTTATTTGGCAAAAGATTGGGAATCTGGCGAAATGAGTCGCGTACGAACCTCACTGGCATTCACAACCAAAGCAGCCCTATTCACCTTTTTCTTGATTTCCATAGGAGCCATGATCTTTGCTCCTTGGCTTTTTCAATATGCACTGAAGAACAAATACCAAGAAGGCTTAGAGGCAATGCCTCTGGCACTTATCTACTGCTGTTTTTCCGCTTCAAGCGCATTGCTTCAAAACTACTTTTGGTGTGCTGAAAAAGGGCGAGTTGTAGGATTGATAACCGCATCGGGATTGGTAGCAAATATTTTGCTTAATCTGTGGTGGGTCCCCATTTTTGGGCTCATGGGGGCAATGGCTGCCACCGCTATCTCGGGTGCTGCGATTCTTCTGCTAACTCTGTTCAGTCTGCGGCTGGTGAAGATTAAGCTCGGCCGGTCCTTGTATCTCCTTGCAGTATTGCCACTTTCATTGTTACTTGGACCAACAGTTGCAATGTTTAGTGCTGCAATCGTTGTGATTCTTACAAGCAGGACATCGTACATCTTTGATGATGCGGAAAAGCGATTGCTCGATCACTCACTTCTGCCTTTGCTGTCAAAGGCAGGGATGAAGATTCCTTCCATCTGGCATATCCAGAATCATCCTTAATAACGACATACTCAGACCCAAACACGCGAATCATCGAGCGAGCTAAAAGATTTCTGTTCTTCGTTAGACACGACTCGAATCACAGTTAAGATACACTGGATCCGAACTTTTGGGCCGTACGAACCACTCGCGCCTCTTTCCCCTAAAACTTCTCAACGCGTTAAGAATACCTATGACGACATCTACGAGTATTTGTTGTATCGGTGCTGGCTATGTTGGTGGACCAACTATGGCGATGATCGCTAAGCAATGCCCGGATATACCTGTTCGAGTTGTCGACTTAAACCAAGCGAGAATAAATCAATGGAATTCCGACAATCTACCGGTTTACGAACCAGGACTAGATGAAGTCGTTAAAGAAGCTCGTGGACGCAACCTTTTCTTTTCCACCGATGTCAAAAACAGCATACGTGAATCTAGCATTATTTTCATAGCCGTTAATACCCCCACGAAGTCGTTCGGTGTGGGAGCAGGTCGAGCAGCTAACCTTGAGTTTATCGAAAAATGTGCCCGAACGATTGCTGAATGCTCAAGCGGTCATAAGATCGTTGTCGAGAAGTCTACACTTCCTGTTCGTACTGCAGAGGCAGTTAAACGAATTCTCCATAGCTCGGCAAACGGGGCAACGTTCGATGTTCTAAGCAATCCAGAATTTTTGGCAGAAGGAACTGCGGTCGAAGATCTGCTCAAACCCGATAGAGTTTTGATTGGCGGTGAGTCAAGTGCAGCCATTGAAACGCTGGCTAAAGTTTACGCTCGCTGGATTCCACGTGAAAAAATTCTGACGACGAATTTATGGAGCAGCGAGCTTTCGAAACTGACAGCAAATGCATTTTTGGCACAGCGAGTATCTTCAATCAACGCTATCTCTGCACTGTGCGAAGCCACGGGAGCAGATGTTGACGAAGTAGCTCGTGCCATTGGGACTGATTCTCGCATCGGTCCAAAATTTCTAAAGGCGAGCGTCGGATTTGGGGGCTCTTGCTTTCAAAAGGATATCCTGAATTTAGTCTATCTCTGTGAGCACTTTGGCCTCAAAGAGGTGGCTCAGTACTGGGAACAAGTTGTTTGTATGAACGACTACCAGAAACGCCGTTTCTCATCGAGAATCGTTAGAACTATGTTCAATACCGTTTCCGATAAAAAAATTGCTGTTCTCGGTTTTGCATTCAAAAAGGACACGAATGACACAAGAGAATCCGCAGCCATACATGTATGCAGAGACTTGCTCGATGAACGCGCCAAGCTTTCAATCTACGATCCTCGTGTGCCAGAAGATCAAATTCGAAACGATCTACAGTTAGCATTCGCCGACGCCCTTGGAGAGGTATCAGACAAACATAAGCGACTGATTGAAAAGAACGTCACTGTTCATAAGTCCCTTCTTGACGCAACCCGCGATAGTCATGCACTCGCCGTTCTTACGGAATGGGATGAGTTTAGATCATTTGATGGGAAGACGGTATTCGATTCTATGTTTCGCCCAGCATTCTTGTTCGATGGACGAAATGTGGTCAATCGACAACAACTCACGGAAATCGGTTTTGAAGTTCACAGCATTGGACGGGCTTCAGAAACATTGCTGTAAAAATGCCCAAAATCGATGTAACGTACACCCATATGTTCTGAACTAAAATCCAAAACTGAGTTGTATCGATTACTCTCGTGGGTTAGCGTGGAAGCTTTTTACAAATTTGGCCACACGGGCATCCCAAGCAGTGGCTAGATTATCAACCTTGATATCAGCCCATTTAACATCGAGCCCCTTCAGCAAGCGAGACAATTCTTTAGGATCTGGGTTCAGCGGGATCTTAGCGCTATCGCTTATGGTCAATCGAGCCTCAACGTCATCGCTGACAAGAAAATCCGCTAATCTCCCTGCAACATTAGGGTTCTTCGCTGCAGCCATAACGCTAATGGTATCTGGTACTAACACCGTTCCAAAACTACCTTCCCCTTGATCCGGAAAAACAATCCTAATTGATGGGTTCTTATCACGCATAGTGATTGCTAGGTCCGAATCCACAACCCCCCAATGCACCTCGCCACTCACAACGGCTGAAGCCAATTGCTCGTCGCTCTCGTAAATACGTACATTGTGAATTAGCGAGTCTATCCACTTATCAAAATCTAAGGTCTGATTGTCAGAAGCGATTCTTTGATTCTTATTGATGTCGATTCTTATAGTATCACTGCTCGAGGCAATAATCGCCAGATGGACTCGAACAGAGGGAGATGATAGCGAGGAAATTCCGCACCTGTCCTTCCACTGTGGCATCCCAAGATCCAAAACACTTTTAGGAATGTCAGTCGAATCAATAGCTCGATCATTGATAATTAGCACCCTCGCTCGAGCGGCGAACGCCACCCAATTGCCGTCGGTGTCACGAAAAGAAATTGGCCAATTTCGCGGAATGGCCCAAGTCCGCGACAATAGCAACCCATCGCGTTGCCGCTTGATGGTTCGAAGCAAATCGGAATCCCAAACAACATCAACATCAAACTTATCCGACAAACTGTTTTGATCAGGTTGCAAGAACTCCAGCCGATCTCCCGGAGGCAAGCTACGCATTACTGTTTGAAATTCGTCTTCGGGAAACTGCCTAGCAAAACTCGCCAGGATCGGACCCGCGTATGTCTGTTTAGAATCGCAATGAACGACTACTTGTTTCTCATATCGAACTGAGCAACCAATTTGGATGTAGCATAGCAAAAGAAGCATTAAAAACGACAAAAGTCTGAGACGTTTCTTAAACACGTAATTGCCTCGAAAAAGGTGATGACAATCCGCGAATGGATAGTCCCGAAAATACTTCCGCAGTGTACAACCATTGCACCTAGGTTCAAGCAGAACCTCAAACACCACACCATACTTGCGCGTACCCAAATGGTGCCATCCATCTTTTATGAGCTAAAGCTGCCGCGTGCGGATTAACCGAACTGATTTCTCGCAGATAAGGAGAAGCTACACTCCTAATCAATTGCCGTTTGGCATGCGAAGATAGCGGGACGTAATACCGAATGCTCAGTTGAGACCGACAGAGATCC
>JBKCTT010000125.1:0-7633 GCA_046318795.1 Pirellula sp. | reverse complement strand
AAATCATATTTTTGTACACTCAGTTTCAATGTCCCTTTTTCGCCGTACAAAGTTGCTCCCCATGGGTATTCGGGGTCTGGAGCATCCCCCCATGTTCGATGAGTCCATACAACGTTTAACTCAGGAAATTCAAACGTAGCGGTTTGTGTATCGGTGATATTCGCTTTGGACGCTTTATCTACCAAAATCCCCCCATGCGAGGAAACACTGGTGGGCCATCCCAGTCCCAGCAACCAACGAACGGTATCCAACATGTGAATACACATGTCACCCATGATGCCGTTACCATACTCCATGAATGCTCGCCAACTACGAGGATGACAAAGTTTGTTGTACGGACGCATGGGAGCGGGGCCTGTCCACATGTCATAATCGAGGTTTGCTGGCGGAGTGGCGTCTGGTGGATTCTCACGCGCTCTCATATGGTAGTAGCAATATACCTCAGCATGGGAGATCTTTCCAAGCAAACCTTCGTCGATCACCTTTTTCTTGGCGTCGATGAGATGCGGAGTACTTCGCCGCTGCGTGCCCACTTGAACGACACGACCGTACTTGCGGGCCGCCGCCAACATCGATTGCCCCTCGATGATATCGACACTAATAGGCTTCTGAACCCAAACATCCATACCGAGTTTCAAGGCTTCGATGGTGGGCAGGGCATGCCAGTGATCGGGCGTTGCTACGAGAACGATATCGAGATCCTTTTCTTGCAACATCTGGCGATAGTCTCCGTACTCACGGGGCCTCTTGCCCGATTTTTGTCGTTCAGAGACCATTTTGGCGGCATCGGAAAGCATGTTTTTGTCGACATCGCATAGAGAAACCACCTCGACAGGAGCCACTTGCAAAAGCCGAAACAAATCGCATTTGCCATACCACCCCGTGCCGATTAACCCAACTCGCTTCGTTGGTTGATCTAAAAGAGCAGCGATGGTCTCGCGATGATTCGCGAGCGTAAATGATCCGGCTAGAGCAGAGCTCGCTAAGAAGTTTCGACGATCCATAAGAGATCTCCAGGGAGAGGAATTCAATGTTGATGACAAAGGTGATTGAGAAAGGAAAGCAAAGCTTATGTAGAGTTACTTTTCTGAAGTGAGCTCTTTGATTTGAATGTTGCGATAAAGTGCTTCAGTCGGCGGGCCTGAATGGATTTGGAGTCCAATGATTCCAGAGCGTTCAATTTTGGGGTCTTTCTCGACGAAATCAACTGAGAGGTTTCCGTTGAGGTAAAGCTGAATCTTGTCCCCAATCGCTACGATGCGCAGCTCGTTCCAATCCCCTTTCTTTGTCCATTCCATCGATTTTTCTGCCGGGGCATCCGCGAGCAATTTGTTTCGTCGAGACTCATCATAGAGACAACCCCAAACACTCCGATTCCAAGCCGTTCCGACGTCGCATTGGTAACCACTCACCTCGGAGGTGTTAGGCAATCGCTTGGTTCGAAACTGCACCCCCGCATTGTCGCCGACCCCTCGCAATTTGGCCTCAAGCCTGAGTTCAAAATCAGCATACGACTTTTTCGTACAAAGAAACTCATTGTGTGGGATGTCGCCCTTAAGATTGCCAGCCACAATCGCTCCATCCTCAATTCGGAAATACTCGAGGTTACCCTCCCAGCCATTGAGTGTTTTTCCATCGAACAGCCAGCTAAATCCTGGCAACAATTTAGGCTCCTCCCCATCGATCGCCGATGCACAATTCGCTGCTCCTCCTAGCCATGCCATGAGTGACAGCAAGCCAATAAACAACTTGCCACACAAGGCGTTTGGCAGCGGTTTAGGTCGGTTTCCTGTTGGTGCATGCATTGTGTGAGAACTTTTTGAAAGAATCTTCATAGCTGAAACTTCGCGTTAATGGGGGAGGAAGCAAGTTTTCGTGTGCAGCGACGTGGAGTGGATTTCCAATCAAGGGTAAACCAACGTCGTGACATTAGAGTAATCGATCGGTACGCTATTTGGAAACGTCTGACGCTAATTGGGCGATATGTTTTAAAACGGATGGTAGTTGAAAAATACCAGAGTAATGATCGGCTTCCATTTCAATGTGATGGGAGTCAGGAAGTTTGGCTGCTTCGGCAAACAGTTTGGAATTTCTTGGTGGGACTACATCATCGAATTTACCTGAATACAACCAAGTGCGATTCGCGTTGACGCGATGCGCTAGGTGCAATGGCTCAACGCAATCCAAGCAGGCTTTGATCCCTTCGTCATCGAGACCTTGTGCGGCCATCTGTTCCCGGAATTTTTGTGCGTCTTTTTTTCCTTGGGTCACTACGCTGTATAGGTCGCCACCCGCTAATAATACAACCACGGAATGAAAACGATCATCGATGCCAGCCGTGGTCGCAGCGACGAAACCTCCGAGACTGGTACCCTGTAAAGAGATCCTCGTTCGGTCAACTTCCGGGAGAATAGCGACCGCATCATAAGCTCGTCTGACATCGGCAATCGATTGTTTTAGGGCACTGGCGACATCTTCGCTATCCGGTTTCGACGAACGTCGAACGCCATAGTGAGGCAAATGAATCATAAATGCATGGATGCCTTGATTCGCAATTCCCTTGGCGATCAATTTTCCGACCGTCATCCCACGACCTGATTCATGGACAACAATCACTGCGGGCAGCGAAGCCGATTCTTTTGCCTTGGAGCCTGTTGCTCTATACCACTGCAACGCAACTTGATCGTTCTTCTCATTTCCGGTCTGGACTGCTGATGGGAAACGGATAAAGGTCTCGTCATCAACGCTTTCAATTGTTACATCAAAAGGTTTAGGACTCCATAACAGTTCGCCTAGACTCTTCTTCGCCCGCTCATCGTTCTCATTCACGACAGAGGGAATGGAATCGAGAGCCACCAACTTGGCTGACGTGTCGTCGTTGGCTGAGAAAGGCTCCGTTAGGACGGCAAGAGATTTGGATTTGTTTTGAGCTTCGGGAATCTGCTTTAAAAGGCCAGCCAAATCCAGTTTAGTGTACGGCCTGTCCGCAGCCGGGTTCTTGTGATCTGCATTTGCGACGTGAAGAATCAGATCTTCAGGAACAAACAATACGTTATGCAGGTTAGACGACATGGCGACAGGACGACACATGAGCTGTTGGCCGATTTTGTCATCGATCTTACCGTAGGAGTTCTTTACCCTATTTCTCAACTCCTCGAGGCGATTACCGGCAGAAAGGACGACCGCATCTGGAATTCCATCACCTAGTAAAGGATGGGTTTGACCAGGATTCACGAATTCGATCTTGTCTGGGGTCGCGGCTACACCCACGGCGGTACGATCTTTGCCATCGGCGAACACATAATAGTATTCGCACGTACGCGGATTATTCGCCCATAGTGATTTAACCTCGCTAAGTGTGGAACACTCTTCTAAGGCCCTGCGCATGAGAGTGGCCATAGGTACACCGTCCCATTGTCCCTCGCCCCGTCCGCCCATTTCTCCGAGCGAAATTTTCGCACCATTCATACCACTGACGCTACCAATAAATCCTCCATAGCCAACATTAGCAAAGGGGAGATGATCATCCGGTGCGACGATAAAGGTCGTGGCTGCGTCTTGAAGCCCAATGGTGGTCATGTAGTCAAGAACTCGACCGTGATAAAGTTTTCCTCCCTCCGTTGCCGAGCCAAATACTGCGAAGCCTGAGCAATGAAACAGCTCTGGAAAAACATTTACAACCTCGAGCAACTTGCCGTCGATCCCCAAAGATGCCGCCAAGGCTCTGGTTTCTCGTTTGTGCCGTTCCGGAATAAAAGGAGACAATCGCTGATAGGCACTTTCGAGCTCACTTCGAAACCATTTTCCGGTCGCGATGGTTTGGACAGCTCCAAAACCGTAGATGACCGAATCGATGCAGCGTACCGTTTCATCTTTGAGCAGTTTGCCATGAGCCGATCCGATTTGCTCTGGGCTCCCCCAAAGCAATGCAACTCTCTGACCGTCAATAGAAAGTAGCTTACCATTTTCAACGGTCTGTTCTTTGATTCTGGGGTTGGTCAATTTGGGTGACGGCGCTAAAACTTCAAAGGCACGTCGCAATCCGCGAGCGAGTGTCTTCTCTAGCTCGCTACGATCGATCTCGTTCGCTTGCAAAGCTCCGAATTTTGCATCCCACCAAGTTTGGTCGATGGAATCAGGAATCTCTTGGTCTTTGCCTAGTTCTCCGACGATTAGCCAACCAGATCCACTCTCCGATTCAAAATCGATCCTGGAGTCCTGGCAAGTGAATCGGCTTCCGTCTGGCAGCACCCAAGCCCCCTTGGAGACATTAGATTCCGCCGACTGATACTTGAGCCCACTCAGAAAGAGTAACGCACCGGCGAAATCTTGCGGTGCATCGGCCTGTTTAAGCAAAGGCTTTATTCCGAATACTATGGATCCGTCGCTGACCAATCGATTCAGCGAATCGTAAGGAGCAATATGATCGACATCGTCAACGCTTCCAGTCCCCTGCCAAACACGATTGTGTTTTGGAAGGATAAGTGCGGTAGAAACGCGGTTCCGAACGATACCGAACTCGTATTCCGGATGCTTCATATGCAAATAGAAACGCTGATCATCTTGTCTTGCCAAGCTGACCTCGATCGCTTGCGGCTTGCCACTAATCGTGACCGTCATTTCTCCGCGAATGGAAAATGAGGGCTTTTTTAGGACCAAACAGTCCAACCACGGCTTGATTTGCTCTGCCAGGAGGACATCGGGTTCAGTATCGGGAATCGCGAGGCGAGGATCAGCACCATGCCCGGTAACGCAAATGGCAGATGCCGAAAGAACAAGTAGATGGAGGGTAAATGACCAAACGACGCAAATTCTGGCAAGATTCATGATAAGTTCCGGGAGAGGCCGCCAAACATAATCGAAATGGGGGTAGGAAGCATGGCGCGATTCGATCAGGTAGTCGAAGAATCCATTTCCCTGAATAGGAATCTTACCACAGGCCCTTACCAGAAAAAACACCACTCCCTCGCAACAAATCCGCTATTGGGGTATTCGCGATCTCTGTTAATCTATTCAGCCAATTACCACTCCGTTATTCGCATACGTCGGAAAAATCTTCAGCAGTTTTATGTTATCTATGGCAAGCAAATCTATAATCTTGGCTGGATGCTTGCTATCGCTCGCGGCACTTGGCTGCAGCCCCACAAAACCCAGTAGTAATCCCACCGCTCCGGGATTACCCGCTGCTGGGGAATCTCGTGAGGTCCGCATAACAGACCGATTGGGACGTTCGGTAACGCTCTCGCGTCCACCTGCACGAATCATTTCGCTCTCACCATCCGCTACAGAGATGATCTTTGCGGTGGGGGCAGGAGATCGACTGGTGGGGTTAACTCAGTACTGCAACTATCCCTCCGATGCCCTAACGATTTCTCGCGTTAGCTCCGGCACCATCGAAGGGGTAAATCGCGAGGCTATTCTCGACTTGAAACCTGATGTGATTTTTTTTAAAGCTGATCATCATCAATCACTGATCGATACTTTTGATAAGTTTGGCATTCCTATGGTAGGAGTTGGGGCAGAGAGTATTCAAGAGATGTTTCAGGAGGCATTGGATCTGGGACGATTCTTAAAAACGGAGACGGTCGCAGAACAACTAGTTGCCCAAATGCGATCGGAGTTAGAGATGCAAAGACGTCGAGTATCATCCATATCCGATGATGCGAGAAAACGCGTTTTCTATGTAGTCTGGGATGATCCCTTGATGACCGCTGGGCCTCAATCATTTATCGGAGAGCTAATCGGCATTGCGAAAGGTAAGAACATCTTCGATGACGTAAAACAGGGATATCCACAGATAAGCTCGGAACTGGTCGTTGATCGCGATCCTCAAGTCATCATACGCCCCAGCTCCGGCGATGATACGAACAGCCTTGACAGAATCTTAGGTCGTAAAGGTTGGGAAGGAATTTCCGCTATTAGAGATAAACAAGTCCGCACGATCGACGGCGATCAGATTTCGCGATGTGGCCCGAGGCTTTTGCAAGTACTACCAAGTCTGATTGATGCGATTTATCCGGAGCTAAAAACCCAATGATCGCCTCGCGCCTCAAGCATCCGTTTGGCTTAGTGTTGTTTGGATTCGGGGTGCTTCTACTCTCACTGGTCGTCGGGCTTTCCATGGGAGCTGTTCCCATTCCCTTTAGTTCAACTATAGGTTGGATGTTCGGATGGGATAATGGGCTCACTGATTCACAGCGAGCCATTCTCTACGAGTTGCGATTGCCACGTGTTCTGACTGCGATCATTGTTGGCAGCTCGCTTGCGGCGGCCGGCGTTGGCTTTCAAGGTCTATTTCGCAACGTTCTAGCCGAGCCGTACATCATTGGCGCTTCCAGTGGTGCGGCTTTGGGAGTTGCGGTTGTGATCGTATTAAATATCAATGCCATCTTTATGGGGGTAAGCACTCCTGCGTTAGCCGCTCTGTTAGGCTCCGTTAGCGTAGTCTCGCTCGTGTTTTTGGTCGGAGCCGCAGGACGGGGGAGTTCACAACTCAGCTTATTGCTCTCTGGTGTCGCGATCAGTTCGTTAGCAAACGCAGCTGTTTCACTGCTATTGTTTTTAAATAATCAAAAAGCGATGGTGATCATGTCATGGTTGATGGGCTCGATTTCTAGTGCAACCTGGTCTTCAACCGCCATATCGAGCGTTATCGGTGGCTTAGGAGTCGCGATAATCTGGTTCCGTTCGCGTGCCTTGGATGCTTATTTACTGGGCGATACGGCTTCGACGTCATTAGGGCTCGATCTAGTTCGATTTCGCATGTGGATGATCATCGGAGGGAGCTTGGCTACCGCAGCAGCAGTGTCCTCGGCAGGTGTGGTTGGTTTTGTGGGATTGGTAGCACCACAGATTGCCAGAATGTTAGTGGGGGCCAAACATTCCTACTTAATACCGATGAGTGTTTGTTGTGGCGGAATCGTGATGTTACTGGCGGATGTTTTAGCAAGATCACTCCACGAAAGTTTGGAACTTCCCGTTGGCGTGCTTACGGCACTTTTGGGAGGACCATTTTTCTTCGTATTGTTGATGACTCGCAATGGGAGCAGAGCCCTATCGTGACTCACCTCAAAATCGAGAGTTTGACCTTTTCCTATCCTGACCGCGAGGTTTTTAAGGATGTGAGCCTGGAGTTCAAGCCAGGTGAGTTGATTGTATTGCTCGGGGCCAACGGGTCAGGAAAAACGAGCTTGCTAAAGTGTATCGCCAAACAATTAAAACCATCGCATGGCAAAGTCTTTTTGGACTCGAATGACCTACATGCTTTGGATCGATTAAGCCTCGCCCAGCATGTGGCATTAATGCCTCAGTTTGAGCAACGAGATGCACCCATGTTGGTCCAGGATATAGTGGCCTTAGGGAGAAGCCCTCATTTAGGTTGGCTTACCCCCTTAGGGCGGAGCGATTGGGCGATTGTTGAACAGGCAATGCGAATGACAGGCACGTGGGAGCTGCGAGATCGAAATGTGAAGGAGCTGTCGGGAGGCGAATGGAGACGCATGATTCTGGCACGGTCGATTGCTCAGGATGCAAGTGTATTGTTGCTGGACGAGCCTACGGCAGGCTTGGACCTCAGATATCAATACGAATGTTTGGAACGCGTCCGGAATATTGTCAAAGAGAAAAACCTGAT
>JBKCTT010000124.1:0-6033 GCA_046318795.1 Pirellula sp. | reverse complement strand
CGAACAACAGTACCGGTGACAACCTGTCCTTCTTGGACGGTCGACATCATCATTTCCCACTGGATGATCTTCTTAGCCTTCTCTTTGCTGAGGCTGATCATCGATCGGGAGTCTTCGGGTGGGGTGTGCTGATCTTCGACTTCTTCGATCAGAACTTTAACAAGATCGCCGATTTGTGGCGGTGGCTCACCCTCTTCCCATTCATTTTTATGAATCGCGCCTTCGCTCTTGAAGCCGACGTCTACAATCACGAACTCATCGTTGATTTCGACAATTTTGCCTTCGATAATTTGATTGACGTCAAACTGCTTGTTGACGTTTTCTAATTCGCCAAGAATGTATTCTTCGTCGGCATCTCCAAACAAGGAGTCAAGCTCCTTCTCCATGAGATCATCTTCGAGAGAACGAATCAGATTGCGATTGACCATGCGAAAAGAACCTATTTCAACTCAATTTCGAATCCGAACGAGACGCGTAAGAAAGCACTGACAATCGAAAAAGATCGATTTACTGAACTCCTTTTAGGCGATACAGTTCTGAAGCAGGATTCGACGAGCAGGGTTAGTGGAACCGTCTACCGACGACCAGCAAGAGCTAGGCCTAAAAATCAGCCGACGAACGTGAAGTAGTGTATCAGCCTTTCTTTTGCAAAGCAACACTGGCTTTACCGCTGTTGGCAGGATCGACGTAGTGCGATTAGGCTTAGCTAGCTAAGCGGTGGTGTTCCGACGGATCCTTTTAGTCGATTAGTGGAAAAGAGCATGATCGTTTGGCCCATTTTTATGCCATACCCATTTTTCGAGCCCCCATATAACTAGTAACATGAGTCAAGAAGCGAACTCCCGTCCCGTACCTTTGAAATATGCGATTGGCGGAGATCACGCCGGCTTTCTGATGAAAAACGAAGTCTTTCAGATGCTTAAATCGATGGCGGTTGAGGTCGTCGATTGCGGCACTCACACTGCGGAATCATGCGATTTCCCTGATTTTGCGGAACTGATCGCTACCAAGCTTCTCAAGGGAGAGATCGATCGCGGCATTTTGGTTTGCGGATCCGGAGTGGGAGTTAGTGTCGCTGCCAACAAATTTCCTGGAATCCGAGCCAGTCTCTGCCACGACACCTACTCTGCTCGCCAGGGGGTGGAGCACGACGACATGAACATCCTCTGTATCGGGGCACGAGTTATTGGGCCCGAAGTTGCCTTTGAAGTAGTCCGGGCTTTCCTGGGAGCTCGCTACAGCCCCGCCCCCCGACACGCTGCTCGAATGGCCAAAGTCGCTGACATCGAACGCCGGGTTTCGGCCGGTCTTTTCTCGAGCGAAAACAATCTTCAACGAAATCAGTAGCGCCGCGATTGCCAAGGGCATGACCGCAATCCAAAGGGGTGTCGGCATCGAAAATCGCTCGATGCCCAATAAGTTCTCGAGCGTTGTGAGATTACTTGCCAACACAGATGAGCCGCACGCTGCGGTGACATACCCGAGTGATTGAGCTAATGTCAATGTAGCGACACCAACCAACGAAGGCTTAAATCTTAACGCATTTTCATTTGCCGAGATTTGAAAAGGGCAGTTCAAGCACAGAGCCAAACTGGCCCAACCCAACGCCGGACTTATGCTCATGCTCAATAGGCAGCCGCTGAACAAGATCAGCCATCCCACCGGCCCAACAATGAGCAACGACCTCCTAACCCATGGAAATACCGGTATGGTGACGAGTATTGCGATTTCCAAAGCAATTCCCAACGCGAATTGATAGTAGCCTAGCGATCCAAGCCTCGTAGTGAGAAACTCATGCGAGTAAATTCCGAACGACATCTCGCAAACTGCAACCATAAATACCGTCGCGACCAAGCCATACCACTGCCAACCACTTCTGAGATCTTTGTCTTGGGAGACTTGCCCTTGCCCATTCGCTTTGGCTTCGGGTGAGACTTCGCTTGAGGCAGGTCGAATCACGAAACAACCGACCAGCGCGAGAAGACAGGTTGCCGAGGAAATCGCGGAGCCTGCAAACAAATGCTGTGTTTCAATATCAAGAAATCGGTTCCCGGTCGCCCCCATAAACACGACGGCGAACATGTAGCCTGCTGATCCTGCCGCTCGCGCGGCGTAGGCTAGCGATCCAAGCGATGCAACCGCGTTATGGTTAAGCAGCGTAATCATGCACGACTGGGCGCTCCCCAACACCAGCAAACAAACTCCAATGTCAATCGCAGGGCTTACGAAAACCTTTCCGTTGGCTACAAAACTAAGAACTATCCCAAGCGATCCCTGCATCACAGCAACACCAATGGCTGCAGCTAACAACGCCCTCTGCGGGTACCTCAAATAGCCCCTCGATTCCGCGAATCGGGCCAAAAAATACGTTCCACACGCTGCGATAGGTATCAAGCCTGCCAACAAACTAGCGGTCTGGGTCGGCAATGTGTGCCGAAGATGCGTCTGCAACGGAAACGAACTGAAACCGAGCGACAGAAAGAAAACAAAATAGCAAGCAACACTAAAAAAGACTGTTGTAGGTGTGCCCAATAACTGGGGGCGAGAGTTAGACACGGTAGTGGCCTAGAAGTTAACGACGGAAGATTCATCCTTGATGACTTCCATAATCGCTAGATGGTTCGCTCGTGTCTAGAGAAGAGCCCCCAATTTTTACTACTCATGGCCGGGAGCTATTGTTGTCAACGGCTTTCCGAAGAACGCAAAATCAAAACGAGGGCATTCCGGTTGCCGCTCCCATCGCAAATCCTACGAAGAAAAAAAAATCAGCTCGTCGAGGGAACACGACGAGCTGATTTTGATAGATCATGTCTTAGGACAAGTAGTCCGTATTCGATAATTTAATTATCGGATACGGGTGCTGCTTGCTTGAATGACATGACGCTTGGTGTTCAAGTAAGCGTGTGGGTCAACCACTGGAGCTGGTGCAGCTGGAGCAGCAGCAGGAGCTGGTGCTGGAGCAGCTGCTGGAGCCGATCCGCACGAGCTGCAAGAGCTATCAGCAGGGATTGCGTCACAAGCGGTTGGGCAGCCGGAATCACAGCTGATCTTCTTTGCGAAGATCTTGCCGAGCAATCCACCACCACATCGCTTGCCACATCCACTGTCGCAGCTTGGAGCTGCACATGGATCGCAAGCAGCGATCTCAGCGCCGCATGATGGGCCACAAGCAGCGATTTCAGCGCCGCAAGTTGGTCCGTTAGCAGCTGCACAAGGATCACATGCTGTATCGCAGCAGTTGTTCTTGGATGCAAGCATGCCGCGAAGCATTGCCTTTCTCCAAGCCAAATCTTTGCGAATCGCATCCAAAATTGGAGTGCGTCGTGGTGTGCAGCAGCTTGCTTCAACTCCGCAGCTAGGACCGCATGGGTCTGCGATCTCGGCGCCACAGGTTGGTGCTGCACATGGGTCAGCTACTTCGCATCCACAGGATGGGCCGAGCAAACCCTTTCCTAGTAGACCGCAGCCTTTGCCACAGCTAGCCAATTCAGCGCCGCAAGAAGGATCGCACGAAGCGATTTCTGCACCGCAGGATGGGTCACTAACCGAGGTATCGCAGCAAGAGCTAGCAGCTCCGCAACCCTTACCTCCCAACAATCGGCCCAAAAGGTCACCACCGAAGCTTTGGCTGCTAAGAGCCGCTCCGAGAACCATTGAACCTACAACGATATTCCATTTCATCTGAGCCAAATCTCCCTACGAATATGGTCACTGACCGTTAACAACCAGGTCGACATTAGTGCGGTTGAGTAGAGACCGTTTTCGGCGCACGAAGTCGCCGCCGAAATCGCCCTCTACCGGCGTGGCTCCACTCGGCTTTCGCCAAAGTGACTTCGTTAGCCCCGTATCGCATTCGAAGAGTTACCTGTTGGACTCTTAAAACACTCACACTCTGTCTGTTTCTCGTCAGCCCCTCCGCTGCTGGAAACGTTCTTAACGGCTGCCGGCCGAGTCTTTCCTAAACTCCGTTATCTATGGGTCACCGGCACTTCCAACAATGCATCGTTCCCTAGACACTAGGTTAAGATGCGTTGTCCGGATAAGGTATCGTCCGGAAGTGGAAACACGCTTGAGAGCGGCACTTCATTTTTCGAAAAATGCCTACATACAACAACTTACGTTGACTTTAACGTCCGCGACGCTTGTAATGCTCAGGCAGTTTCTGCGGCGGCACAAATTACCCCACTTTACATTCGTGACGTTAGAGCCAACGCCATCGTTAACGTCATCCCAATTTACCAATAAGCATTGCTCATGAAGATCGTTTATCTCACCGCAGGAGCGGGTGGTATGTTCTGCGGATCATGCATCCACGACAATGCTCTCGCAAAAGAATTGATCCGTCTCGGTAATGATTGCATTCTCGTTCCGGTCTACACACCGATTCGCACGGACGACGAGGACGTGAGCGTTGACCAAGTCTTCATGGGGGGGATCAATGTCTATCTTCAACAGAAAATGCCTTGGCTGGCTTACTTACCAAGCTGGTTCGATCGCATTCTCAATTCGCCTTGGCTAATTAAAAGCGTCACAAAAAACATCGGTAAGACGCTTCCTACTTTTCTGGGAGCGCTTACCGTTTCGATGCTCAAGGGACTAAAGGGTAACCAACGTAAAGAGTTTTTGCGTTTGTTGGACTGGCTCGATAAAGAGATTCGACCTGATGTCCTTATTCTCACCAATCTTCTTATCGGAGGCGGATGTCGCGAAATAAAACAACGATGCGGCACGCGCATATACGTCACTCTCCAAGGTGACGATATTTTTATCGATTCGCTCCCGGAGCCGTATAAAACCGAAACGATCGGTTTGTTGCGAGCTCTCGTGCCTGAAATCGATGGTTTCATCATTCATTCGCAGGCGTACGCCAACAAGATGGCTGCTATTTTGAATATCCCATCCGAAAAACTGCATGTCATCCCACTCGGAATTCCACTTCAAGATTTCACGAAACCACAAAAGGTTAGCAATCCGTCAAAAAATGCAGACGCTGGGATTGCGAAACCCGATTTCACAATCGGTTACTTAGCAAGACTCGGCCCCGAAAAAGGCTTCCATAAATTGGTGGATGCATTTATCGAACTTACTCGAAAACCTGACTGCCAGCATGCAAAACTGAAAATTGCCGGCTGGAAAGGCCCTCAGCATGAAGAGGACTTCCAGCGATTGTCCAACAAATTGAATCAAGCAGGGCTTGCTGATAGGTGGCAATATTTGGGGAGTATCGACCGTAAAGAGAAGGTCGGGTTCTTGCAAAGTCTTGACCTATTTTGCGTTCCCACGATCTATGAAGAACCCAAAGGGCTCTTTTTACTCGAAGCGATAGCGTGCGGTGTGCCCTACCTGCAACCGACTCACGGTGCGTTCCCCGAGATCCATCAACGCCTGTTACCACTTACGGTTGAACCCATCGGCGAACTGTTCGATCCCAATTCGAATGCAGACTTTCTTGAGAAACTGGAATTGGTAGTCAAAAAACCCCAAGCCAAGCAATGTTTCAGCCAAAAGGTCCGCGATGAAATCGATATCATCAGCCACGCCAAACGAATACAGCAGTTGATATCGAACCAGTAAAGCATGGTCTCAACCCGCGACAAGCAAGCTGCCCCTCCTTAGAACTACTCCCGCTTGAGCGAAAATGCGGTGTAATGCAGCCCGTTTTCTTCTTCGGTCAAGAAAGCTCCCGATGGTACCATGTACTTCGAGATCTTTTCAAAGGGCGGTAGCTTGCGGCCCTTAAGGGCGGCCACAAGAGCCGTAAAAATCGGATTGTTGGCTGACATCTCTTCCATCCGCTCGATATTCTTGGGATCGGACGCCATGTCGTAGAACAATCGAAGCTGCTCATCTGGGCGTTGGTAAGCCATAGTCGAAAACTCAGCTCCCTTGAGTTGCTCCTTGATCTTGTCCCGAATTAATTTGTACTCGATTGAATCAGCTAAAAGATCCTCACCACCCTCGTACACTCCAAGAGCTCGTTCTACGGATTCGACCGCATCTGATCCAATAATCTGATTTCCCACAATCGTAAAC
>JBKCTT010000123.1:0-9381 GCA_046318795.1 Pirellula sp. | reverse complement strand
TTCGAACCGGGGACCTCGTCGTTATCAGCGACGCGCTCTAACCAACTGAGCTACGCGCGCGGTACCAAAACTTTGGTTCCTGGTGCGAAACCAGGATCGAGAATGGTATCGATCTGTTCGCACCTGTCAACGCATTTTCTCTCGATCTCGGAAGTGTTTTTCAACACCCCCGTTTCCGAGCCCTAGTTATCGACCATTCTTTTTTAAGACTTGAGCCATACTCCGAGCCATTCTCGGCTTTTTGGCTAACTCTCACCAAATGCTCGGTTTTCTCCAAGCCTTTCGATAACAACAGGCTTTCTGAGAAGTTAATCAACCAACGGCTTCTTCTTCTCTGTGATGACTTTGCACTGCGGAGCCATTTCCGCATTCATTTGGATGTAGTCCTTCCACTCGTCCGGAACGTTGTCTTCATGATAAATAGCTTCGACCGGGCACTCTGCTACGCACGCTTCGCAGTCGATGCACTCATCCGGATGGATGTAGAGCATCTTTTCTCCCTCGTAAAAGCACTCGACGGGGCATACCACCACGCAGTCGGTGTATCTGCATCCCACGCACGGCTGGGTTACAATGTGCGCCATGTTTTTTTCCTTATTGTTTAGCTAAGTCGCTGAAAAATACCTGCCTACGGATTGGTCGCAATTGCGACGACACCAGAGTTGGTCAAACCCCTAATTTGAGCTTGCCGATCACTCCGACCCGCATAGTAGGCGGGCGGAAACCAAGTGTCAAGAAACCGATTCTGCTTGCTGTCGGCCCGTCATCCACCTAATATTGAAGAATTCCCAGCCGATCGCACCTTTTCGACCGTCTGCAACCCTATCTCGCCAAGGTACCGAAGTGTCACTTTCCAATCTCGATCGCGAACTTCTGGAGCAATGCCTAAATCGCACTCCCGACGCATGGAAAGACTTTACGGACCGATTCTTAGGGTTGGTCCTCCACGTCGTCAACCAAACGGCTGTTGCTCGGAATCTACAAATTACTCCCGAATCCCGCGATGATTTGGTAGCCGATGTGTTTCTGGCCGTTCTCGATAAAGACTTTGCCATTCTCCGTAAATTTCGAGGACAAAGTTCCTTGGCGACTTATCTCACGGTCGTCGCTCGAAGAATCGTCGTTCGGAGGCTGGCCCAACTCAGAATCCCTGCCTCACTCTCCAGCGAAGCAGCCGCCCAAATCGAAACGCCATCCGCCTCATCACTTTCACTTGAAGATCGCGAAACCCTGGAAAAATCACTCGAGAAACTCTCCAAAGATGAAGCCAGAGCTATTCGGATGTTCCACTTGGAAGGACGCTCGTACCAAGAAATCAGCTCGGAAACAGGCATCCCGTCGCATAGCCTAGGCCCATTTCTCACCCGGGCACGCGAGAAATTGAGACTTTACGCTGAAACGTAACAGAACTCGATTTACTCTGGAGCGAGCACAGTGAGATAACGAGCACAGTGCGATAAACAGAGACTCCAAGATCGAGTAACCATGGGAATTCTTCCGAAGCCCCATACTCTCTAGATCAAGAAAATAGTCTGCTCTCGATCGGGCCCGACCGATAAAACCCCAATCGGCACTCCCACTAACTCACTGATTCGATCGATATACCGCCGAGCATTTTGCGGAAAATCCTCCAAACGCCGCACCCCTGAAACATCCTGCTGCCAACCCGGTAGCGTCTCGTAAACAGGCTTGCAACGCCGTAAATCCTCCGCCGAACACGGGAACTTAGCTGTCCTTTGCCCATCGATTTCGTAGGCAACGCATACCTTGACCTCGTCGAAATGACTCAAAACATCCATCATCATCAACGACAAAAAGTGGCAACCGCTCAATCGTGTCGTGTAACGCACAGCCACGGCGTCAAACCAACCGCATCGCCGCGGTCGACCGGTCGTAGTACCGTACTCTCGACCAATTTCCCTTATCTTTTGACCTGTCTCATCATTCAACTCCGTTGGAAACGGCCCACCACCTACTCTCGTCGAATACGCCTTGGCCACCCCAATGACGTTCGTTATCCAACGTGCAGGCACTCCTGAACCCGAAGATACCCCGACCCCAGACGCATTGCTGCTCGTTACGAAGGGATATGTGCCATGGTCGATATCCAACAATGACCCCTGAGCCCCCTCCATCAGCAACTTCTTGCCATCATCGACCGCATCCAGCAAATAATTGGTCGTGTCAGCAGTAAGAGGCCCCAAAACCCGATTCCAGGCGCGGCATTGCTCAATGATCAACTCCGCATTTAGTCCTTCCAAATCGCTTGGATCTGCAATCCCTTTGAGAACCTCTCGCTTGGCGGCCACCGTCTCCCGCACCTTGTTTTCCATCTGATCACTGAGCAAATCCGTCAATCGAAACGCATGGGTTCGTCCCACTTTATCTCGATAACAGGGCCCAATCCCCCGATTCGTGGTCCCAATGCTCTCTCCGGAAACCACCGCCCGGTTTGTCGCTTTGTCTTCAACGAAATGCCACGGCATCACGACGTGCGCTCGCTCGCTGATCATCAAATTCGAGCGGGGATTCACCCCTCGGCTCTCAAGCCCCTCCAACTCGCGAATCAACATGTTGGGCTCGATGACTACCCCCGGAGCAATGACATTTTGTATGGCGGGAGACAAAATTCCCGAAGGAATATGATGCAACTTGTAAACCTCTTTACCACTCACCACCGTGTGCCCAGCGTTCGCCCCTCCCTGATAACGAACCACGATATCATGTCGCGGGGCCAGCAAATCCACTAACTTCCCTTTTGCTTCATCTCCCCACTGCAGACCAATCACACAAGTTGCAGACACTATTTTCCCCTTCGAGAATCCTTGGAATCACGGTTAAAGGGTAGAGTCTCGGCGGAATCGTTGGTTTGGTCAAGGAGCCCGAATTCCCCGGACTGCTTTAGTAGACGCCTAGATTAGTTAACCTTAACAAAACCACGTTGCCTTTTAGGCCATGATTTGGTGTACGACATTCCCTTCGACGTCGGTTAACCGAAAATCTCGACCGCCGTAGGGGTATGTCAATCGCTCGTGATCTATACCCAACAAATGCAGAATGGTGGCGTGCAAATCGTGGATGTGAACTTTGTCTTTGGCAGCATAAAACCCGAAATCATCGGATTCCCCAAAACTAAAACCTGCTTTAACTCCCCCTCCTGCCATCCACCATGTAAAGGCGTGCGGATTGTGGTCACGACCATTATCCCCCTGCGCGGTTGGCGTTCGCCCAAATTCTCCCCCCCAGATGACCAAAGTGTCGTCCAACATGCCTCGCTGCTTCAGGTCCTTAAGCAGACCCGCAATGGGCTTGTCCACCTCCATGGCCAGTTCCTGATGCTTTTCTTTCAGCTCAGCATGCTGATCCCAGTAAGCATGGGAAACTTGAACAAATCGAACACCTGCCTCGGACATGCGACGCGCTACCAGACATTGCCGCCCATAATTGTCGGTCGGACTGCCATCGATTCCATACATGGCCAGCGTCGCCTCGGTCTCCCCCGAAAGGTCCAAAAGACTGGGAGCTGCCGATTGCATCCGAAACGCCAATTCAAACGATTCGATTCGGGCGTCAAGCTCCGATTCGATTCTGGCCGAAGTCCCTGCTCGTTTTAACCGGTCCAGATCCCCGAGCAATTCGATTTGTTTCTTCTGTAAATCCGAGGAAACGCTGTTGTTGATCAGGTTTTCTATCTTCGCACTTTTCATGTCCGCTCCACTCGAACCAATCCGAGTCGCTTGGTGGATCGGTGGCAGAAAGGCTGAACCGAAGTTTCGTACGCCACCGTGGCCAAGTGTGGGGTTAATGGTCACGAAACTGGGCAAACTTTCGTTTTCGGTCCCCAAACCGTAGCTGATCCAAGCTCCCATGCTGGGCCTGACAAACGTGTCCGACCCGGTATGGACCTTTAACAATGCACCACCATGCGCCTCATTGGACCCGTGGATCGATTTAATAAACGTTAGGTGATCGACGCACCCCGCTACATGCGGAAAAAGATCACTAACCCAAGCTCCCGATTGGCCATATTGTTTGAATTGCCAAGGACTTTTGAGCAAGTTACCGGTTTGTGCAAACTGAATACGTGGCTTCTCAAAGGGCAACGGCTTTCCATCCTGTTTCGCCAATTCGGGCTTGAAATCAAAGGTATCGATATGCGATGGACCACCATGCATAAACAAAAAAATGATTCGTTTGGCTCGCGGCTGGAAGTGTGGAGGTTTCGCAGCGAGCGGGTTTCCGTCTGCTCCCCCCTGCTGCGATGCCTGGCACCGCGCGAGGAGATCGATCAAGGCCAATGAGCCGAATCCGGCGGATGATCTGCTTAAAAGCTGGCGGCGAGTCCACATTCTGGCACCTACATGTATCAATCGATGTAAACGAATTCGTTGGCGGCAATCAAGGAACGGCAAAGGGCCGCCCATGTTTGTACGGATCGCTCCGAGGCATCGGAAACCGCCTCAAGTTGACTGGTCGCAGTCTCTAAAAAGTGCAAGGACCTCAAGAGCTCCGCTTCAGTTGGCTGCCTTGCATAAAACATACGGAACAGAGCTCGTATTCGCGCTTCCTGCGTTTCAAACTCGGCAATCAATTTTTTCGCAACGGCAATCGCTTGACTGTGAACCATCGGGCTGTTTAGCAAAAATAAGGCTTGGTGAGGTACCGTAGTCGTCGGGCGCTGCTCGATGTGATTGGCGGTCTCGACGTAGTCGAAGGTTGAAAACATTTCGTACAGTGAAGCACGATTGATGGGCAAGTAAATCGCTCGCCTATTGGCGTCTACATTCGGCGCTTTGCCTCCCATTTTCGCATCCAAACCTCCTCCGACGAACAAAATCGAGTCCCGAACCGGTTCGGCTTCGAGCCTGCGACGTGGGCGACGCCACAACAGTCGATTTTCCGGGTCTAGCTGTTGATAGTGCTGAGATTCAGGAAACTCGACATCGCTTGCCATCTGGTAGGTCGAAGAATTCATGATCGTGCGATGCATCTGCTTAAGTGACCAACCTCCATTCATCAAACGATGTGCCAAGTAATCCAGCAACTCGGGGTGGGTTGGTTCTTCTGCACGAAGCCCGAAATTCGATGGCGAACGCATTAAGGCCTGACCAAAATGCCACATCCAAATGCGATTGGCCATAACGCGCGAGGCGAGCGGATTCTCGGGGGCGACGATCCATTGTGCCAGCTGCAATCGACCGCTCTGTGTCTCAGGAATCGCTTTCAAAGGCGCTACGTTCGCCAAAATCTCGGGCACGCCACGCGCCACTTTTTCCTTGGCCAATGTGAGATGATTTCCGCGAATATGGATGGGCAGCTCGGTCGGAGTCGACTCATCTGCCGCCATCACCATCGTAAACGCGGGCATAGCTTTTTCCGCTGCTTCAACGGTTTTCTTTTGCTCCTCGACCTTCTGCTTTAGTGCGTCCGCTTCCGCTTGAGCAGTTGCCAATTCGGCTTGGTTTTGACCGTTCTTCTCTGCCTGGGACTTGAGCGCAGCTTCGGATGCAGCCAACTCAGCTTTGGCAGCATCGATCTTTTTCTGATGTTCGCCTCGCAATGTTTCGATTTCCACAGATGGTAGAGGTCGCTCCAACCAATTGGAGACGAATGCTCGATCAGCCATCGTCTTAGTACTGTAGAGGATACCTGCTAAAGCGTAATAATCCTTTGCTTTTACGGGGTCGAACTTGTGATCATGGCATCGAGCGCAACCTATGGTCAGCCCCAACATGGTCCGGGAAACCGTATCGATCTGTTCGTCGACGATGTCGATCACCATTTTATCTTTGTCTTGTTCGGCCAACATTTTTGGCCCGATAACGAGCAGGCCTGTCGCAGTCAATCGATCGCCATCAATTTGCTCATCCCCCGTCTTGGGCAAGAGATCACCCGCCAACTGGTCGATGATAAATTGATCCAGAGGCTGATCGCGATTCATCATTCGCACGACCCAATCGCGGTAATGCCAAGCGTTGGGTAAATCGTGATTTTCATCAGCCCCATTGGAATCGGCATATCGCACCAAATCGAGCCAGTGCCGCCCCCAACGTTCGCCATAATGAGGTGATTGCAATAATGAATCGACCAACTTTTCGAATGCCTCGGGGGTTTCATCCGCTAGAAACGCATCAATCTCCTCGGCCGTAGGTGGTAAACCGGTTAGATCAAAGCTGGCCCGCCGTATCAACGTTTCCTTGTCTGCTTTGGGCCGTGGTTTCATGCCGGCCGCTTCTAAACGTGCGAGCACGAAGCGATCGATTGGACTCTTGATCCAGGATTCGTCGGAAACCGCAGGGGGCTCCGTTTGGCGGACGGGCTGAAAGGCCCAATGAGACTTTGCAGCCTCATAATCCACCCCGCGTGGTGCTTCAGCATTTCCTTGGTCGCGGGGGTCAACAGCCCCTCGAGTAATCCAGTGCTCGAAGTCCGCAATGACGGCATCGGGCAACTTTCGATCGGGGGGCATTTCAAATGCGTCATGCTTTAACGCTGATAGCAGCAAACTCTTTTCGGCTTCTCCGGGGACCAATGCAGGCCCGCTATCTCCCCCCTCGAGCAATCCATCGCGACTGTCGAGCAATAACCCACCCCGAATGATTTTCGCATCCGCGGCATGGCAAGAATAACAATGTTCGATCAACACGGGGCGTATCTTAGCTTCGAAGAAATCGAGGTCTGCCTGCTCATGCTTTTGGGCTTTCCTATTCTGTCCCACATCCGCCCCAGGTGGCTCAATCGCACTTCCCGAGTGCGTCAGCATCGAGCCGATCACAACAAAAAGGCAGAGTTGCACTGGCTTCCGTAGCAACTGCGCAAGCCGGACGGAAAGAGTCTTCCAAAAGGACATGTTAGGCACGCTATCCTCGGTCAAACTATCCTCGGTAGAAAATAGGGGAGGGGTATGTATTAGGTGGGAAAGTCAGGCGGGAAACGAACGACGAAACCGCAAAAGCCGTTCACTGTCCCTATTTTAGCCTGTCTTACAGACTCTTGCTAAAGAAGCGGCGCTTCTCTCAAGACGTTTCCTCGAATTAATTTGGATTGAGAACTCGAGTTTTTAAAAGCTCTGGGAAAACTTGCGACTGCAAAACACGGAAACTCTTCATCCGCACCTCTCTAAAACGATCTCCATCTGTTTGGGGAACCGCGATCGATTCGGTTACAAATCCCCTAAGACCGTGTAGCCGCAATCCCTCGACTATCTCAAACGGATAGTATTGGTAAACCATTGCAGAAGCGACTAACGCCAGATCTCGCGCCTGAACCTCGTAGATCTCCAGTCGTTGATTCGTACCATCGGGTATGGCAAATCTCTGCAACTCGATGATTACTGACTTGTCCTCGTAGTATTTTTCAAGCAACGGAAGATCGTTAGGAGAACCGAATTTTGCAACCGCTTGCATGGCGAGTTCGAAAAGGGTTGTATCCGCAGTGTTCTTGGGATCTTCGAGCACACTCCTTGCAATGACTAACGCCGTCGCGTTTTGGGTGTCAAAACAGGTCAGCATCATTCGGGTTCGATCCTTGGCCCGCAACGCCCACTTGGAAAAGAGGTTATTCACCGTCGCGGACATGCGCCCATGCGTACTCATTTTGTTTCTGTCGTCGACAATAAACTGACTCAAGGTAGACCGTAGCTTGGTCGCCGCCGCGATGTTGGTGAATGGATAACGCGAGAAAACCTTGTTGCCAGTGCTTTCGATGTTCTGGTCTACTAGATCTTCGCTAAGAACCGAGCAATAAATCAATGCGATCCCATCTGCTTCGGTCAAGTTTCGGCTCGGTAACGCAATAGTCTCGGCCAACGTCTTCGCGATTGCCGAGGCGACCTCAAAAGCTTCTTGTTTAGACGAGATTTCCTTCATGACTAACTCGGGATAGCCATTGAGAAGTTCCAAAAAGGTGAATTTCGTTCTTCGGTCAGAGGTTTCGCACGCTTTCTTAAAGCTATTCCAACCGAGAAACTCGTAGGTTTTGCTCGGATCGGGCTCAAGGAGAAATGCCCGAACGTTCCGCTGCTGCTGCTCATGTTTCTTTCGAACGACAATTCCATGAAGCCTCGTTTTGGCCTCTAAATCATTGAGCAATGCTAATCTGCGTTCCAATTCTGCGACCATACTGTCATCGAACTTATCCAGCGCCGCGGTCGCTTTTTCCCGAGTGAGGAAATTGCTGCTACTCAAATCCGAAACCAGCCGATCCAGCTCTTGGTCTGAGACTATTGCCCTCGACGAATTGACCGCCCCCGACGAATTGGCCAACTCGGGATCGATTTGGGCGTTCGCGATCGGGCAGATCCAAATTAGACAAACAGAATAGACCATGGCGCGAACATTGCACCACAGTGGATTGCACCACAGTGGATTACACCAATGCATCACCCGGATTGGATCACCTGAGTCGCGGTGCTCCGTGCTCTTGAGTCGCTGCGGTTGATGCATGGGGGAATGCTCGAAATTCTTGGATAAAGTGGTACAGACTTCCTATCTTACTGCGGATTACCGTTCGAGAATATCGCGGTTGTCAAGAAAACTGCTTGCTCAACAGGTTCGTCTGGGATAGTCTAGAAGCGTTCTAGGGATTTGCGGCCGCTTGCAGCCTCACTGCTAAAATGCCACTGATAAGTTACCCCTGGTGATCCGATTCACTCAGCCTGACACAATGCGGGCCTACTCTGAACGGACAGTCAGGCTGCCGGATGGCGGGTTTACGGATGGTCTCAACGATGAGATGCTCCAACCGGTTCGCGTTTCTCTATAAACCAATTGTCAGTTTCTTTGTGATTTCCGCCGCGTTCGTGCAAACATTATTCCGTTGAGGACTTGAGCACCGATGAACCCTCCCGCAACTACTACATCAAACTCCACTGCAACCATCGAGCCTAAAACCGTGGCAACCCCTGACCTTCCTACTCACGAAAAAACCAATCGTTCGACCTTTGATTACACTCTCGCAGGTACGAGCACCGCCAGTGTTCACGCTGGTGAAGCTCGACAAAAACCGAATGATGCGATTACCGATTCGATCTGTTGCAGCAGCACCTACACGTTTGAATCCACCGAGAGCATTCTCAAATACATCCGCGAAAAACAAGACCGCGAGGAATACGGCCGCTACGGCAACCCGAACGAAAAAGTGGTTGAACGTAAACTCGCCGCCCTCGATCATGCCGAAGATGCGATCATCTACTCCAGCGGCATGGCTGCGATCGTCGGATTGTTGATGACTAAACTTAACGCTGGCGACGAAATCGTTTTCTTTGACCAGTGCTATCACCGAAGTCGCGAATTCTGCGCCAAACACCTTTCTCGTTTCGGCGTCATTACCCGACAAGTGAAGACGGGTGATTACGATGCGATGGAAGCAGCCATCAATTCG
>JBKCTT010000122.1:0-4239 GCA_046318795.1 Pirellula sp. | reverse complement strand
GTTAAACCCCGTGCGCGAGGCTCTTTACGACATCGGGGTTACCAATATCAACGTACTCGACGCCCAGGGGTACGGTCGTCAAAAGGGACACTCCGCCATGTACGGTGGTGTAGAATACAAGATTAACATGCTTCGCAAAGTTATGCTAGAAATCGAAGTCCACGAAGACTACATCGAACGGACCCTGGAGACGATTCAAACGGTGGCGAAGACAGGTAGCGAAGGAGCAATTGGTGATGGCAAGGTGTTCATCCTACCCACGCTGGATCTCGGCATGAATCAGTAACGAATGAAACACATGCCGAAGCACAAGCACCACGAATCCAAACGTGATCGCACTTACACATTCTGACGCCACATCAGCTTCCAAAGGGATCTTCTCCAACGGGGTTGCTGCGACCGAACGGATCATCGATTTCAGACTTTTTGTCGTTGGGCGCCATCTTGTTTCCGGATTCTGGTGCTGATTCTGCCGGTGTTGAAGGTGCCGGTATTGATGGTGATGGCGCAAGCCTCGCCAAAACGGATTCGATTTCTACATGGGCCCGTTCCGTTGCAGAAACGACTAGCATTTGGCCAACCATAAACATATCCAATACACCTTGAGTATTGATGGTCAATCCTATAGCCTGGAGGATTGATTTAGCATTTTCGGAATCTGCCGCTACAAAGGAGAGATCGTAGACTCCGATCGATGGTTTAGTCGATGCGTCAGCCAGTGTTGTAACCTCTAGCCCTGCTTCGTTGATCACATAGGTAAGTTCATAAGGTCCCAGTAACACATCCAAACACGTGCGTAGGTTTCCCGTAAACTGCAAGGTTATGGGGGTCTCCTCAGAGATACTCGTCTCGGAAGCAATCTTTGCCGCATTAAAATGAATCGGGATTTCCAAAAGGCTACTGAGCCTCCCTAACACGGTCGCGAGCGGAATTCCTTGCAAATCTTGCGGCTCAATTTCGCGTGCGAGGAGATCTCTAATGCGTTCGATCGACTGAAATCGCTTGCGGCCTCGCGCTAGCCATTTTGGTTCCGGACCGGTTGGTTTGGTCCACGTGATCGATTGATTGGCCATTTCTTCGAGCATCTGATTTCGCTGAACTGTCCGCGGCCTATCGACCATGTTGGGATTCTGGACAAGTGGATTGTTGCTTGATAATTGTGCATGCAGCAACCATTGCCCGCTAATTGCTAAACAGATCGCTCCGACAAACAATGCTAAAGATGTTCGTTTCATGGATTACCCTTTCGTGATGTACCTTTAATTACTTTGACCAAACGACTCGGCCAAGATCGATAACAACTGCTCAATCTCAACATGATTTCTCTCGGTCGTTCGCACCATTAACACAGAACCAAGCATGCTGACAGGCATGGCATCGATGGCTTGGGAGTCGCCGCCCGAATTCACAATGCTCTGCACAACGTTTAAAACTTGCTTAACTGATCGACTCGAACCGAGCACCTGCTTCAAGTCGTAATACCGAGTCACCGGATTCCGAAGTGCGTATTCTTGGGAACAGATTTCGATCGACTTTTCGCGCACGACGTAGCCTACATCCATGGAATCACAAACGATGCGCAAAAACTCGCGAGCGGAGATTGGCGTGTTGATTTCCATGGCATCAGACAATCGCTCTTCGCTGCCTGCTAAATTTTGTCGATTCCAAATCACGGGCGCATCAATATGTTCCGACAATATGCGTATGGTATCTTGAACGTGACTAGCCTGGATCGGCCCAACCATGGTCGACGCTAGCTTGGTGAGCATCGCATCTTCTTTCGAGGGACGAATCAAAAACTGTCCTGTTGCCGATTCATCTCCTGTGATATCCGGCGCCTTCGATGGACTGTCATCGTCAGTGATTGGATCGTTGACGACAGCACTTCGTTGGAATGAGTTATCCCAAAATCGCCAAGCAACCAGTCCTACACCCATTAGCAGTACGAACAACAAAGCGATTCGAGTTAATCTGCCCCCGCGAATCTTTGCGGCTTGAGCAAAACCAGTTGTTTCTCGCAACGAAACAGGGAGCGGATTCTGAAGAGGCTTCTGAATATGAGCCAGGCATTCTGCCAATAGCGTTGCTAGCTCACCAGCAGATGCGAATCTCGCATTGGGATCTTTTGCCATGAGCCTTGCAATGATCTTGCATAACCAATCGGGTATCGCTGGATTCAAATCGCGAATCGAACGCGGCTCACATTCGATAATCTTTCGAAGACTTCCGTATGCTGTTTCCGAACGAAATGGGGCTCTCCCCGTACACATCGCGTACATGGTAGAACCGAGACTAAACAGATCGCTTAGCGAATCGAGCACCTCCCCTTTCGCTTGTTCAGGGGACATGTACTGCGGCGTGCCCACATGCAGTCCGGAGTTGGTGAGACTCGCATCGTCGGCCGTGCGAGCCAGACCGAAATCGGTGATCCACGACCGTTCGACCCCCTGTTCGAGCAGAATGTTGGGCGGCTTAATATCGCGATGAACCAGTCCGTGGGAATGAGCAGCCGCCAATCCCGAGGCAATCTGAATAGAAATGCGAAGGATTTCGCATACTTCCAGTGCACCAACTCGATCAATGCGTGATTGAAGCGACTCACCCGCGACGTATCGCATCACCAAATAGGGACACGCGGCATTGGTTTCCACGTTATGTATAGGAACGACATGGTCATGAACGACAGCGGCTGCGGCTTTGGCTTCGCGAGCGAAACGTTGACGAGCGGCGCCGCTCCCGGATAGATAGGGGGCCAACACTTTTATGGCAACTGGTCTATTTAGGTCGGAGTCATAAGCCTTGAATACAATACCCATTCCACCTGAACCAACAAGTTTCTCCACATCGTATCGCCCGATGCGACCTAGCATTTCAGGGTGGGATGCGGGAGCGAGCAATTGTTCAGCCATGGACCGCGTCCAATCGTGATTCAATTTATCGGGCAGATTATCTACGTGGGAATCCGTCAGCGCACGCAACGTTCCGTTGCTATCACAACCATGGAGCCATTTTTTCGCCTTGGTCCAATGCTGATCTGTCGAAGCAAATTTTTCGAATCGCGACCGACACTGATCACAAACACCCAGATGAGTCAAAAGCAACTTAGCCCATGGGGTTTGCTCGTCGCAATTATCGTGGTCAGCAAAAAGTCGCAGTAGCAGTTCCTCGTTGCCACATTCAGAAGAGTGTTCCATTAGGTAGCCTCGAATTGTTGAACGATTTGCTTGAGCCGATTCATGACTCGGCTTCGTGCGAAATAAATATTCGCAGGTTTAAGATTTAGGCGATTCGAAACCTCCTCAATCGATAGACCCTCGACGTGCGACAGCCAGAAAGCTTGCCAGGTATGAGGAGAAACCGACTCCCGGACTTGTTCGGCAGCCCAGAGAAAAACCTCTCTTTCGTATTCTGTGTCGATTGAGGTTGCTAGATCAGACCGGTCATCGGCCAGCATTTCGAGATTGGGACCAACCGCGTGGCTGGCATTTTCGAAGGGTCGAGTTCCTTTGCGCGTAAGCAAATTGACGGTTTCGTTCTTTGCGATGCGAAGCAACCAAGGACGAAAGCTGCTCCGATCGGAACGGTTTAGCCATAGTTCTATAGATTTAGCAACTCGTAGAAGAACTTCCTGAAGAACATTTTCCGCATCGGCTTGTTGCAAGCCGGCTCGAGTCACCACTCGAACGACGCAGGGTGCATAAAGATTCACAAATTCATCCCACGCGACGAGATCAGCTGCGTTGGGTAAACGCAGCAGCAAGCTAGCACGTGTTTCGGGGAATTGGTGAATCATGACAAGCAGATCGGAATGAGCAGGCGAGTAAAGAGAGAACTCACCGAGCGGCGAAATCTAGCGCGAGCCCAAAAAACATTCTACAGAAAATCCGTCTGATCCGTCTGATCCGTCTGATCCGTCTGATCCGTCTGATCCGTCTGATCCGTCTGATCCGTCTGATCCGTCTGATCCGTCTGATCCGTCCGATCCGTGCATAAAAAAACCCCGGTTGACTTTCATCAACCAGGGTCTTCTATATTGAAATCCGGTGTTTTTCATACTGGCGTGAGGCCAGTGTTAGACGAGTTTGATCTTCTCAAGGTTTTGTGCTCACTATTGCGATCGGCAACAGGTTACCGATCAAAATCCTTAGAAAGGAGGTGATCCAGCCGCAGGTTCCCCTACGGCTACCTTGTTACGACTTAGTCCCAATCATCAAGTTGACCTTCGGCGCCTGCGTCCTT
>JBKCTT010000121.1:0-2947 GCA_046318795.1 Pirellula sp. | reverse complement strand
AAAAACTGGGAAACCAATGGCAGTTGAAGAAAAGCACGGACACGTTATAATTTGAAGTGTTAACTGCACCCGTGGCGCAACTGGATAGCGCATCGGTCTTCGGAACCGAGGGTTATAGGTTCGAATCCTATCGGGTGTATTGAAGAAATACCAATGTTTTTCTTAGTCGGACGCGTTTTAGCGTACCAGTCACATTGACTGAGCGACCCTGTAAAATTAAAGTTCATACCGGAAAACTGTTCTAGCAGAGCAGTACACCGGCATTAGCGACAGCACAGGAGTTGCTATCTATGCCTCGACCAAAAGCACTTGTTCCAGCGTTGAGATACCATATCAGCGGTCAGTCTATTTGCGAGATCTCTGGCACGACCTACTATCTCAATCCAGCCGACAGCCCCTAATCATTAGCAAGGTACGCGGTTCTCATTCGAGAGTATCAAGCAAACGGATTGCGGGTCCCTGCCCACATCACGAGTCAGACTCTGGCAGGGATGGTGGGTGCATTCTCGGTTGCACCGGAAAAGGTGGACCAGTCAAAAGAGCCGATACGCGTCAAGCATCTTACCGAAGCCTACAGAGCGTTCGTGAAGGAAAGGTATGCAGGACAGCCAATTGAGATCCATCGGCTAGGCCAATAGTGTGACGATGTTCTCGCCAGCGACGGAGAGCGACTGATTGAGGAATACGGGCCGCGAGCACTACAGGCACAGCGCAAATTGTGGGTCGATGCGAAGAACAAGTCCAGACCGTATGTAAACCGACTCACTAATGCGGTTGTGCGAATGTTTAAGTGGGGTGTCGCCCGGGAACTCTTGGAGCCAGAAGTCTGGCAGCGACCCCACAGGCGTTGCTAGGTCATGCGAATCTATCGATGACGTTGCATTATGCAAAAGTCCATGAATCCAAAGCGATTGAGGCAGCAAAGGCAGCACCAAAACTTTAGTTCGACATCAAAACATCACAGATACACAAGCCGGGATGGTGGCGAGGATGATACTTTCTCACCCACCCCAGCACGTTTCTTGTAACGGAATTTACAGCATGAATGTCACGAAAACGATATTGAGCAATCTTGCGACCGTAGCTGAAATTGACCCACGCGGGTTGCGACAGACGATGAGATCATTGGTCTACATGCCAAAAGAAAAGATGTGATTCAGCGAATAGTCCAGCACGAGACATCGATGGCAAGTTCTTGCCGTGAGCTAAATCACATCGACCAGAGTCTCAGCCGAGGAATAAACTTCGCGGGTGGCGGTAACACAACGCACTTCCTAAGATCCTTCAAAGACAACTGGTCAAACACAGTCCGCAGCCCCCTAACGGCTTTCTCGGATTCTTCGACATGCGTTTCGGACCGAAGATCCACTAAGAAACAGTCCGTCTTAGGATCCTCGCTGATGGGCCAGCACCCTGAAGGCATCAACACGATGGAAAGGCTTGCGAGCGCTAGGTGCGAAACCCATAAGGCAGCGGAATGGGCGGATTCCGCCAAAACGACTTCCCCAATTGCCACGGGTTCATCACAGGCCGCCAAGAAATCCCGTTCCACATTAGGTGATAAAGTCACGTATAGTGCACGCCAACTCTCCAGCAGTTCCCGCGTCGGATCCTTTATGGACTCAGCCAATAGCGCAGATGCCATGTCACCCGGCTGAGTCTCGACTTTCGCTTTGACGACCACCAACCGCGTCAGGCAATGCTGCGCAGCTATGTAGGCCATTTCCAATTCCTCTAACGTCGATTCTGGGACCATCTCAACTGTCTTTCAATTTTGCTTTAAGAGAAGGCCATACTGTCGGAATTTCCCGGTTGTCCATTCACAAATGCCTTACATCCACGATACCTGAACCGCGCACAGCTTTGTAGACCTAGCCGCTTGTCACTTCTGCTTATCGTAGCCGACTCACGACGAAAACCACTGATTTCGTGACAGTGACAATCCATCGAGAGTACGTTGCGGACCTAAGCTAGCGGAAACAGCATCCAAAGCTGACATCTTGTCACTGCTACCATTGGAAGTTGTCAATTTGAGGGCCAACGGGCTCGCTTTGGCGTTCTACTGTTCTTTGTCGATCAGATCGAAACGAGGTGAACCATTTGGAATGGAAAATTAAGCCCTTGTGTTGTAACTAGTATTCCCAGTCCTCGTGCCTTACGGGCAAGCGATTGAGCAGTTGTCGTCGCTCTTGCCATTGTGGCATGTGGCGATCCATCAAGGCGATAAAGCGAGCATTGTGGGTTGGCGCGAGCAAGTGCATCATTTCGTGTACGACGATGTACTCCAGGCACTGAATGGGCTTTTTGGCTAAGTCCGTATTCAAACGGATGCTCGACGTGGCCGGATTACAGCTTCCCCATCGCGTTTTCATCCGTTGTACGAAAAAACGTTCGACCTTTACCCCCAAGTGCTTCTCCCATTGCTCAATCAATCTTGGGACCTTAGATCGAAGCTGCTCGCGATACCAGCGTTCCAATATGTCTTGTTTTTGGCTACGATCAGTTCCTGGTCGAACGCTCAGAGTCATTTTGTTCACACGCACCATTACGGATGGCGGTTGTCGGCTTCGATACGCAGCAAGTAGATCGCTCGGCTGATTTGTAGGTCATCGTAACCAGCATTGCACAAACATTCTGACTGTATAGGCTCCTCGACGTTTGAGTTGCCGACTCGGTCAGTCCAGTCGCCAAGGTATCGATACTCGAGTTCATCGCGGAACAGTGTAATTACTCTGTCCTGAGTTGCTCGTTCGGCTTTCCAACACTCATTGCAATATCTCCCCAGTGGCTGCACGACTCTCCTGCTCCCCTTCGCCCCGCTTCGGCATTGGTCTCTACACAAAAAAGCCTGGAGGAGCATAGGTTTTTGCGAGATTGCGAAGTTCAGCGAGTGAGGTATCGTTCGTTAGTAGGCTCATCATGGACATCATGCAGTACCATCCCGCAA
>JBKCTT010000120.1:0-19301 GCA_046318795.1 Pirellula sp. | reverse complement strand
TCTGGCTTCTTCACTTCACCGAACGACCACGATCGGATGTCTTGAGGACGAGCCAACGAAATCTTGACCGAGGTGTAGTCATTAACGCGATCGTATGTGGCTTCAGCATTGGCCATTACGAATTACTCCTTGGGTCGGCCTTCGCTCTTTTCAACACACCCGTGAGGAAAAGGACGAAGGTTGCCTGATATGTGATATTTGGATTGGTTTAAATGGTTGCGTCTCAAGGAATTTCTCGTCGAAACGCTTTTTTGTTTTGCTTGTTGTTCGGTTAGGAACTACTCGCTAGTTCGTCAAAATCGACTCAACCTACTCGATCGCGAGTTGTCTTTTGTCCGCGATCGCAAGTTGCCCGAATCATTCGACTAGAGTCTTCTCTTCTCGAGCCGCATGTTCAGAGCCAGACCTCGGATTTCGTTGGTCAAAACGTCGAAGCTGGCAGGCGTGCCCGCTTCCAAGGTATTTTCACCCTTGACCATTGATTCGTAGATCTTGGTTCGCCCCTCGACGTCGTCGCTCTTAACAGTGAGCAATTCCTGGAGGATGTAAGCGGCACCATATGCTTCCAACGCCCAGACTTCCATTTCCCCGAATCGCTGACCACCAAACCGAGCCTTACCGCCCAGAGGTTGTTGTGTAATAAGGGAGTAAGGTCCGGTGCTACGTGCGTGCACTTTGTCATCGACCAAGTGGTGCAGCTTGAGCATATAGATGTACCCAACCGTGGTTTCTTGTTCCATTCGTTCGCCAGTTCTACCGTCGAACAAACGGATCTTACCGTGGCTCGGTAAATCTGCTTCGGCCAAGGCTTTGTTGATGTCTTGTTCGCTAGCCCCATCAAACGTTGGAGTGATGGCCTGGAACCCAAGTTTTGCACCAGCCCAACCCAAGTGAGTCTCCAAAATCTGACCGACGTTCATACGGCTTGGAACCCCAAGTGGATTCAGCATGATTTGAAGAGGTGTGCCGTCTGGCAAGAATGGCATATCCTCAACCGGCAACACTTTGGAGATAACCCCCTTGTTACCGTGTCGACCTGCCATCTTGTCACCAACGCTGATGACTCGCTTGGTAGCGATATAGACCTTTACCATTTGGAGCACGCCGCTGCGGAGTTCGTCCCCTCGCTTCATGCTATTTAGCTGGCGATCTCGTACATCAAGTGCCTCCTCAACAGCGGGCCACAGGTTCTTGTGAACCTTTTTGACTTCTGCGTGAAGTCCGGCATCTAGTCGGTTGAGCAAGCGAGACAAGTTGAAGGTCTGTGCTTTCTCAGCGATGAACTTCGGATCCTGACCGCCGGTTAGCGGAGTGCCATCCTCATCTGTTAGTTTTCCACCGATGGCTTTTTCCAGTTCTTCTGCAAATGCCGCGAAAGTTGTCGAGACTTCTTTGTTTCCTTCTGTCTCGACGCGTTTCAGTTCCTTCTCGAACTCCTTTCGCTCTTCTTCGGACAAGCTCATTCGGCGCGAGAACTTTTGTGTGTCGATAACGATACCTTCTACGCCCGAGCTAACCTCTAGTGAATCGTTCTTAACGTCTTCACCAGCACGACCGAAGATCGCATGAAGCAATTTTTCTTCAGGAGTTAGCTCAGTCTTGCTTTTCGGTGAAACCTTACCAACCAAAATATCGCCAGGACGCACATAAGTACCGACTTGAACGATACCACTTTCGTCCAGGCTACGAAGTGCCTTTTCACTGACGTTTGGAATGTCTCGTGTAAACTCTTCGCGACCGAGCTTGGTTTCACGGATTTCTACATCAAACTCTTCGATGTGAATCGACGTGTAAACGTCCTGCTTGACCAACTCTTCACTGATGATGATCGCGTCTTCGTAGTTGTAACCATCGAACGACATGAAGCCGACCAACACGTTTCGACCGAGCGCTAGTTCACCGAGGTGGGTCGAAGCACCGTCGGCGATGATCTGTCCTTTTTCCACCTTGTCGCCCAAATTGACGATCGGGTGCTGGTTCAGACAGGTGCGTTCGTTTAGGCCTTGGTACTTTTTGAGTGGGTAAACGTCGGGACCGATTTCGATCTTCAACGAATCCACGTAGGTCACTTTGCCAGCTCGTTTGGCTCGAACAACCATCGCGCTGTTCGCTGCGACTTCTTTTTCGAGACCTGTTCCGACGATTGGTGGTTCGGCAACCAGCAATGGAACCGCTTGACGTTGCATGTTGGAACCCATCAAAGCACGGTTCGCGTCGTCATGCTCCAAGAACGGGATCAAACCAGCCGAAACGCCGATCATTTGGCTCGGGGCTATGTCCATATAGTGGACAACGTCCGGCGTCACGATCTCGAAGTCGCTACGGTGACGAGCGATCAAACCAGGTCCCGATACCAAAGCACCGTCCTTGATCTCCAAGTCAGCGGGGCCGATGTAGGCATCCGACTCTTCGTCTGCTCGCAACCAGACAACCTCGTCGGTTACCTTGCCGTCTTGAACTTTGCGATAAGGGGTAACCAAGAAACCATATTCGTCCACACCTGCATAAATCGAGAGCGAACTGATCAGACCGATGTTCGTTCCTTCAGGCGTTTCGATTGGACAAATCCGTCCGTAGTGAGAAATGTGAACGTCTCGAACTTCGAAGCCCGCTCGTTTACGATTCAAACCTCCCGGTCCCAACGCAGAAAGACGACGCTCGTGCGTGAGTTGCGACAACGGGTTCGTTTGGTCGACGACTTGAGAAAGTTCGCCTCGACCAAAGAAGTATTCGATCGCCGCACTGATGCTCTTCGGATTGACCAAAGAACGTGGCGTCATGTCTTCGACTTCTTTGAGGCTCATTCGCTCTTGAACGGTTCGGCGGAGCTTTAGGAATCCCTTGCGGAGTTCTTCACAAGCCAACTCGTCGATCGTTCGCAGACGCCGGTTACCCAAGTGATCGATATCGTCGAACCTCGCTGTCGAATCTGGATCGAAAAGGTCGATCAAATAGCGAATCGATGCGACCAAGTCTTCTGGACGCAATGCCATTTCATCTTCTGGCACACTCAAACCGAGCTTGCGGTTCACGCGGAAACGACCAACACGACCCAAACGATAGCGGTTGATATCGAAGAACTTCTCGTGGAACAACAACCTCGCCTTTTCCAAGGCGGGAGGATTGCCCGGACGAAGACGCTGATAGATTCGCAGAAGTGCCTCTTCGTGCGAGTTGGTATTGTCTTCGGCAAGCGAGTTAAGAATGTAAGGAACGCGAGGCGTTTCCATGATCATCATCTCTTTGACCCCTGCCGCGCAGATGGCTTCCGCTACCGTTTTGCCAATCTTGTGACCTGACTCAATGATGATTTCTCCAGCTCGCTCATGACCAGTTGGGAAAACAACGTCGTCAGCGGCAATCATATTCTCGATTTTGGCAACACTCTTAGCTCCGGCCAGTTTTACTTCCTCAACGGAGTAGAACGCCTTGATCAAATCTTGATCGGTACTGAGTTTTGGCGACATCGCTCGAAGCAATGTCATTACGGAGAACTTGCCGCTTTGGTCAATTCGTACCGAAAGAGAGTCTTTCTTCGTGACGTTGATCTCGATCCAGCTACCACGCTCTGGAATAACCCGCGCCGACGGAAGCTTGCGGTCAGAGGTTCCTTCTGCTTCTTCGACAAAGTCCACGCCAGGGGATCGGTGCAATTGGCTGACAACAACCCGCTCGGCTCCGTTAATGATGAACTCACCACCACCCAGCATGATTGGAATGTCGCCTAAGTACACTTCTTCTTCTAGAGGCTGATCACGCTTGAGGCGGAACCAAGCCTTAAGAGGTTTTCCATAGGTCAAACGGAGTTGTCGGCACTCTTCCGGAGTGTAGCGAGGCTTTCCGAGTTCATACCGAAGATACTCGAGGGCTACCGTCTTATCGTAGCTCTCGATAGGGAAGATCTCTTTGAAAACGGACTCTAAACCTTGATTCTTGCGTTTGTCCGAGGGAATGTCCTCTTGTAAAAACGCTTCGTACGAAACCGTCTGCAGCGTCGTTAAGTTCGGAATGGGAAACTGGCTACGACCAGACCCAAACAAACGAACGGTAGTAGGTTGCAATCGTCTCTTCGAGGATGTTGCCATTAGGGTAAAACTCAAACCGAGCTAGGGAAAAAAGTCTGGGAATCGCTGTTAGTAGTGCTAAAACTCAGCAGACAGATTTGGTGGAACAGGGTAAGCCGGAACTACCCCTCATCACCGCGGTTGCATCGATCGGGTGCAAGAAACCCGCCGCTTCCTTCATCGACCGCAGGTTGCAGAGCCAACGAGGCACCCGTCTCTTTTCGGGATTTGATTCCGCTGATTCAATCTCGTACCATTTCGGTGACGACATTAACCACACAGACCCGCCCAATGCTCGCCCGCTTTGACCGGAGGAAACACTCGACAATCCAGATTTCGACAGACAACCTACAACCTTTGAACCAAATGTAACGCAGGAAACAGCGCGAGCGAGGGAAAAGCGAAGAGCCGAAGCTGCATATCCGTACATTCTTTTTCCCCTCAGAGTGCAGAAGGGTAGCCAACGACGCGAAAAAACGCGTCCTTGATCCACCAAATTTTCGACCGAGCCGACGTCCACGCCGATAGTTTATCTATCCCTTAATGTTAAGGTAGACCAACAGAGGGATTTTTGTGTTTTTTTGTGAGAAAAGTTTCCACTGGCACTAGACTAGCTCAAGGCGACTTGAGCTTCCTATTTTCCCTCGTTTTCCCAGATTTTATGATTAATTCTCGAAAAAGAATTCTCGTAACAGGAGCCACTGGTCTCCTCGGGAACAATATCGCTCGAATGACTCTGGAGCTCGGAAACGATCTGGTCACCCTCTCGAGAAGCCAAAAAAACCACCCCTCTCTTCGCGACCTGGACTCACATCATATCCAAGCGGACGTGATGGACGAATCTTTAGAAAAACTACTTCAGGACGTTCATGTCGATGCCGTCGTCCATTCCGCCGCAAAAATTCACATTGGCTGGACGCAGCTAGATGAGTCGATGGCGGTCAACCAAATCGGCACGAAGAGAATGGTTGATTGGGCCGAAAAAAATCGCACTCGAATCATCCATGTGTCCACGGTGAACTGCCTCCCGCTGGCAACATCGGGAGGCCCGCTGACCGAATTCGGGACTGGAGGGCTTCAGACTCCATCGAGCTATGTGGTCTCAAAGCAGGCTGCACAAAGAGTTTGCGACGCAGCAATCGAGCGGGGGGTTGATTGCATTGCGGTTTATCCCGGCTTTATGCTTGGCCCACATGATTGGCAGCTTAGTAGTGGCAAGATGATTGTTGCTCTCAAGAAATTCCGACCATGGGCGCCCGCCGGCGGCTGCTCGGTCTGTGATCCTCGGGATGTTGCTTCCGCGATCCTAAAAATCGCATTCGAAGGTGCCCCTTCTAGGCACTATATCCTGGCAGGCGAGAACATTACCTATTTTCATCTTTGGTCCAAAATCGCTGCACACCTTGGTACTCGCCCGCCTGTTATTGCCATGCGCAAACCAGCGAGGGTGATTGGCAAACTGCTGGCAGATCTGCTTAATGTTCCTCGAAAGAGCGAGTCGGAGTTTAACTCGGCCGCGATCGAAATGGCTCAGCAATTTCATTACTATGACTCGGGCCTCGCCCGTCGAGAGTTGCAATATGCCCCCAGGAACTATGAAGATTCCTTGAGCGACGCCATCGAGTGGCTTCGCGAGCAAAATGTTCTCGGGCCATAATCATCTCACGAGCTAGGTTCTCGATTCAGATCCAGAGCTGCAGTCTACCGTCAAGCCTGTCTGGCAGCGCCTTATCGACCCATCGCCGAATTTGCGAGTCGTTGTAGCGAGTGCTGAAATGCCCACAAATGACGATCTCGTTTTTGAAGTCATTGCGTCGTGCGACAAAATCATCAAGGTGCGTGTGGCCGTGTTTGTGGATCTTCTCCCTCCGGTGGTCGGGGGCAACAAATGTCATTTCGGTGATAAGTATTTTTGCGCGATACATATCTGGACAGTTGTCGAGCCCCTCAGGCGCTGTGTCTCCGGTATAAGCGATCAGCGGAACACGCAGTTCATAAGTGACATCGGTGCCCGAAAGCTTGAGATCCCGTATTTGATCACCCGTCAAGGTTGAGTACTCCGGCTTGAGTTTTCTTCGTCGATCCCAAGCGATAAAACCGAGCGCTGGTATCGAGTGCTTCATGGCATAGGTCGTAACAACGATCTCTCGTGACAGCTCGATTTCCTCGTTGGGGCCGAGCGGGATGAGCTCGCACGGCAATCTGCCTCGATCGAGCCGCGAAAAACACTTCAGCATGGAATCCACGGCTGACGCTGCCGATTCCGGAAGGTAGACCGTTGGTTGTTCCATTTTCATCATTCTGCGCCGCGCCACGTACGAAGGCAAAGCGGCAATGTGATCTAGGTGAGCATGCGAGATGAAGTAACGTGGCAACGCCATAAAGTCCCATGGCTGTGCCCCAAGATCAAATCCAATCTTCAGCTCCGCAATTCGCCAGTAGGTCTGAACGGCCGCGCGAGAATAACCGTCGACTGTCAGGCCGTTGTGACTAATCCCAAGTGTGGGGGCATTGTCAACCGAGCCTATCGTCTCCGCGATGTCGCGGTCTAGGCGATCTCCGCTCGATACTTTTTGTACTCGATTGGAGTCACGTTTAGAGGAGTTGTTCGGAGGAGTCGTGTCGGTCACGGTGGATATTTCTAATAATTGACTACTGAGGTTGGCTTAGGGGGGCTGTCCGATTGGTAGCCACATGCGGCGATTCGGGCGATAACTTAGCAACCCTCCAATCGATCAATTGCAGTTCCACTCTCTTCATTCCATTAAATTCATTGAGCTGTGGTCGGAAGGCTATGTCAAACTGACCCTGATGCGAATTCATAGGTTCGATCCATTCTGCTTGTCCAAAGGCGACACCTCGCATCCTGGTTCCATTTTGCAATAACTTTACATCAAGATGTCGATTGCTATTGCCCATGGATCTGGCAGGCTCAGCCAAGGTAACGTTGCTGGCAACCAGTACAGGTCTGGGGTTGGCTGCTCCAAAGGGTGCCATTTTCTCAAGGCGGTAAATAAGATCCAAACTGCTGATCTGCTTTAGGGTCACCTCTGCATCCACATTCAAGGTCTCAACGGGTTTCTGGCCATTTAGTTTCGTAGAGATGGCATCCAAGAAAGCTTCACGAAATGCAGGGATTTTTTTCTCCTCGACCTTTAGCCCCGCTGCAGCAGCATGCCCTCCGCAAGAAATCAAATGATCTCGACATTCACACAAAACTGCGTGCAAGTCGACAATACCCTGCGACCTAGCCGAGCCTGTACCCGGTTTCTGCCCCATCGGATCGAGTCCAATCATTACGGTCGGTCTATGGTACTTGTCTGCAATTCGTCCTGCTACGACCCCGATAACTCCCAAGTGCCATCCAGCTCCGGATAGTACAAATGCGGAATCTTGATCTGAGTCGAATTGCTCTTTCAATTGTTTGGTTGCAGCTAGCGTGACACTCCTCTCCAAAGAGTCTCGATCTTCATTGAGGCGTCCCAGATACTCGGCCAAAGTCTTGGCTCGTTCCGGATCGCGAGTCGTCAAAAGCTCGACCCCCAACTGAGCCTGCCCAAGCCGGCCGGCTGCGTTGATTCTCGGGGCAATTTTAAACGCGATATTCTCCGCCGTTAGCATCGAGGATTGGCTCAGCCCTGATTGCTTGATTAGCTCGGAGAGTCCCAGCGGTGGCTGCTGGAGCATTATCTTTAATGCGCTCTTAACTAAGATCCTGTTTTCGTCCAGCAGGGGGACAACGTCAGCTATGGTTGCAACCGCAGCCAAGCAAGTTGCTTCTAACAAGTAGGTGCGCTGTACTTCGTTTACTTTGTTGCTGTGGCTAGCCAACTGGCAAATTCCCCAGGCCAGTTTAAACGCAACCGCTGCTCCGCACAGTCCGTGAAATGGATAGCCGTGCCCAGGTAACGCAGGATGCACGATATGGATTGCCGAGGGGAGTTGACTTCCTATCGTGTGGTGGTCTGTGACGATCAATTCGATGCCCAATTCTCTGCATCGCTCGGCCTCTTTAACGGATGCGATTCCGCAATCGACCGATATAACGAGCTTGCGTCCCCTCTCGGCGAGTTTTTCAAGCGATTGACAGGACAGGCCATATGCATCCTCAAGCCGATTGGGAATGTAATACTGGACGTCAGCCCCTAAAAGCTTTAGCCCATTGAGCAGAATGGCCGTGCCGCACATTCCGTCAGCATCGTAATCTCCATAAATCGTTATGGGGGTCTTGTCGATTATCGCTCGATAGATTCGCTCCGCAGCTGTGGATAGATTGGGGAGGAGCGCTGGCTCTCTAAGATCCGAAAACTTAGGATCAAGAAAGCCCGCGATATAGTCAGGGTCGGTAATCCCTCGCTGGTAAAGGAGTTGGGCCACGACTAGATCAGTAGCAGCTTTCTCCGCAAGAGCCTGACTGGCTGCGATGTCAACTCCGCGAAACATCCATTTTTTAGCCATGTCGCTCTTCCTTGCAGAGTTGCGTGTGAGAAAACGTCGGAATCCATGAGTGGCCGACCGATCGGCTTGCTTGGGAACAGAAATATACAGCAACGCATGCAATCCGTCATCGCGACAGCCTATCGTGGAACATCACGAACGACCAGGGTCACCCGGGGCACGCTTTTTGATTGCCCTACATGCTCCGACGCCCGATGCCACCAGTATGGGACCTTAGGCAAGTGAAGTCCGTTCAAAGAAAGCAGTCGGGAAAAATCACCGCGGCGAATTTAGTGAGAACAAAGGTCGATATGCAGTCTGGAATCGGATCGTGCGGTAGTTTCTCTCGACCTTTTCCAGCGACTCCAAAGAGCAGTGACTCCGCTAAGCCAAGTTCAGACAACAAAACCCAGCCCTGTTGTCAAGAAGAACAATAGGCCACATAAATGCCGCTCGCGTACAAACTCCCTGCGACTCTACGCTGTTCGGCCTTACCCAACGTGTTGCGTTTGTGCTGGATTCCAACCGAGCGTTGAATCCCGATCGCCCGAAAAGGCTACTTGCGCTTCTCTAGGTGTACAGTGACCTTGCGAAGGCGAGGGCAATATTTGTTCAACTGAAGCTTCTCGCCTCCAGGCCGACGAAGCAATGTGTAATTGATATCACCAGTTTCTTGACAAACTAGGAACGTCGTTTCCTTCTTCTTCTTGCTCTTTGCCATTACTAAAACTCTTGCTAGCACACCCCGAGGTTCGGGGTATTTCGATCAAAATTTAGGACGAATCGCAAAGTATGGCGTGAGACCCGTCGCTTGGCTAGGTCAAATTCTAGAACTCTTAGGTTGGAACCTTACTGCACCTGCGTCCATCTATACGTTGCGAAGTTTCCACGTATCGACCGGCTACGAATCCAAAATTCAGTTTTTGTCAATTAGGTATACTAATTGTCCAATGAGTTAGGATGGGACGAGTGTGCTAGCTGCCGCGACGAATCGACCGAAATATCCAACGTAACCCTCATATTCTGAACCTAGGTTTTCCGAGAATGAGGACTACGGAGAATTGAGCAAGGGACTCTGATGTATTGGTCAGGTAATATTGAGGTTCCAGGTTCCTAGCGATTCCTGTGGTCGGCTTGACGACACCATTTTCCTACATGACCCCTCCAACGAGGGAATGCAACAAGTTATGAAACGCAATTCCAACGTTCCTAAGCGAGTTTCTAATTCTCAAGGCGAGAAGCCTCGCCAGGAGAAGAGGCAATTGATTGCATCACTTTTGAGGCGATTGTTCGCCGAGGGAGATCCCCGCGCGAGCAGGCCGATCCATTTTGAGCCATTGGAAACTCGCCAACTGATGGCGGCAGACTTTTTCCAAGATTCGTCGGTCTACGCAGACACAAATGTTAAGGCGAACCCAGAGGTGCCGGCGGCGTTTGGTCAGGCGATGATGACGTTTGGTTTGGTTGGAGAAGGGGAGCAAGCCGGTGAGGGAGAAGGCGGCCAGAATTTGGTCGAGTTTGCCAAGGCGTTAACCCAAGCCGGGGTTCGTTTCTTCGGTGCCGATTGGTGCCCGATTTGCACGCAGCAAAAGCAGCTTTTCGAAGACGGCGCTTCGTTCTTGCCGTTTATTGAGGTGACCAACCCGGACAGGACACGGAATACGGTTGGTGTTTCCGAAAACATTACTCAGTACCCAACATGGGAGTTCCCCAACGGAACGCGCGTAACGGGACTGCAAACCCTGGCTCAGTTGTCAACGCAATCGGGAGTTGCCATTCCAACTACGGCAGGTCCAACATTCAATGAAATCGCAAATCAAACAGTTCGATTCCGACAGCCGTTACACATTCCCGTAGATGCCTACGATCCCTCTGGAGGTCCGCTAACCATCACGGTTTCGAGTAGCAATCCGTCGGTTGTTTCTGCGCAGATGATTACGGATACCAAATCGCTCAAGCTGTCAGTGAACAATTACGGTGATATGGTATTCCGTCTCTTTGCGACCGAAGCTCCTTTACCAGTGCAGCGTATTGAAACGCTTGTCAACAACGGCTTTTACGATCAGACCGCAAGCAACAAAATTATATTCCATCGTGTGATCGACAACTTCGTATTGCAAGCGGGAGACCCAACGGGAACTGGTTCTGGTGGTTCGACGTTAGGTAACTTTAACGACCAATTTAACACGAACCTTCTTCACAATAGAACAGGCATCTTATCTTACGCTAAGTCGTCCGATGACACGAATGATTCGCAGTTCTTTATCACCGAGGGGTTGCAACAGCACCTCGATTTCAATCACTCCGTATTCGGCCAGTTGATCGAGGGGGATGCGGTTCGGGAAGGAATCTCCAGGACATCTGTTTCGAACAGTCGACCTGTGAACGAGATTAGCATCAACAACGCCGATATCTTCAATGATACCGAAAATGGTCTCATTCGGTTGATTGCCAATGGCGAATCGGGGACATCGGTGATCACGGTTCAGGTTAGAAATGCTGCCAACCAAACGTTCACACGAACATTTACGGTGACTGCTGCGGCAGACAATACAAACGGCTCGCCTTTCTTAAACGCAGCAACAATACCAGCAACGATACCGGCAGGCCAAGCGACTACGGTGCAACTGTCTGCTACAGACAAAGAGGGAGATGCTGTCAGATATTCGGCGACTCGTCGAGGGTCTGTTGACTACCAGTTTAATATCAATGAAAACACAGGTCAGCTTTCGGTCACTCCACCCGCGAACTACTCTGGTCCTATCGAGATTTTGGTAAGCGTGACCAACGCGAGTGGTACCACTACTACACAGGATAAGTTCGATACACAGGTTTTGACCTTTAATGTCGTAGCCGCTCCCACGCTGCAACCGCCGACATCTGTAACGCTAACCGCAGAAACCGATACAGGTGTTAGCAACTCGGACCGTATCACTAGTTCTACATCAACAGCCTTTACGGTTGCAGGAACGACAGCTGGGGCAACGGTAAATCTACGCGTGGGCGGAACCATCGTTGGGACTGCGCTGGCATCTGGTAGTTCTACTACAGTCACCGCGAATCTTATTGCTCAGTTAGGACAAGGAACTCATCAGGTAGTCGCAACGCAAACCCTCAATGGCGTTACAACCAATCCGACTGCACCGATCAGTGTTACTGTGGATTCGTTAGCGCCTGTTTCGATAGCGGCTAATAAGCTCCCGACCAATGCAAATGTTGGTACTGCTTTACAGTATGATTTGGCTCATCCTGAAGAAGGAAATGGGCTTCGATACAGCTTTGATTCGTCTCCGCCAGGAATGTCTGTTAATCCAACCACCGGCGTAATCTCGTGGACTCCACTTTCAACCCAAGTGGGTCCCACAACGGTTGATCTTCGTCTCACTGATCCAGCTGGCAACTTTGTCGTGCAACAGTTCGGCATCGTGGTGGCAGAAGCGGCTCGAGTTCGTGTTCAGATGCTACCGTTTGACCTGCAGGGTAACGCATTAACTAGCTTGTCGATTGGGCAGGAATTCAACCTTAGGGTTGTTGTAACTGACCTTCGCAATACGGGAGATCCGGAAGGAGATGGTGTCTTCTCTGCCTATCTCGATTTGGAGTATGACCCGAGTTTAATCGAGTTGGTGGGGACAACTCCCGTCACCTTGTCTAACGATTTCCGAAATGGACAGCGACAACCTGACGCGTCTGTGCCAGGACTTCTTGACGAGTTCGGCGCCTTTTCTAACTTCAATTTCGGTCCGGGCCGTGACCCTCAGCTACTGGCCACGATTCGAATGCGTGCCAAGGCTTCAGGGCAGGCCCTCTTCACAACTAACCCAGCCGAGACTTCTGGACAAGGCATTTCGGTATTTAAAATCAACGGTCCAGTACCCTCGAATTTGGTTACGTTCGAAAGTAGATCCCTCGCCATCGGAACCAATTTCACGGTTGTCAATGACGTGTTTAGCGTTCCAGAGGATTCCACTAACTTCGCATTGAATCCACTAACGAATGATACGGTGGTCGCCGGTTCTGGTGCCGTGCTATCCATTCAGACCGTTGGGGCATCTTCGCAAGGCGCAACCATCGCGGTTGTCAATAACGGCGCTGGCCTTACCTATACACCGGCGGCAAACTTTGTTGGTACAGACACCTTTACCTATACGGTTCGGGATCAATCAGGCGCGACGTCGGTGGGAACAATTACTGTACAAGTGACCTCGGTCAACGATCCTCCTGTTGCCAATGATGATCAATTTACAGCAAGAGCGGGCGACAACGCATTGTTCTTGAATGTACTGGGGAACGATACCATGGGACCCGATACTGGAGAGACACTCCGTGTTACGAATGTGAGCGCAGGTTCCGCCGGAGGCACGATTGCTATAGCGAGCAGTGGAAACGGAGTGCTCTATACCCCACGCCTAGGATTTACGGGCACAGAGACTTTCACGTACACTTTAAGTGATGGAAATGGCGGGACGGACACAGCGTCTGTAACGGTAACTGTGGGGCCAGCAGTGACACCGCCAACCGTCGTCAACGACTCTTTTAGCATCTCGGAAGATGCGGCGGTAGCAGAGTTCAACGTTCTGGCCAATGACACTCCTGCAGAAACCGGCAACACATTATCTATTATCACTGTCAACGCACCGCGCGGGACCGCTACCATCACCAGCAATGGGACTCGTCTAAGCTATCAACCTGCTGCCAACGATAATGGTGTCGTGCTCGTAACCTACACGGCGAGAAGCAGTAATGGAGGCGTTGCTACAGGAACAGCAACCTTTACCATCGCCGCTGTCAACGATGCCCCGAATGCGGTTGACGACTCGTTGCAAGTTACCTCACAACCGAACCAATCTGTCAACGTTCTGGCTAACGACGTTAATCCTGATTCGGGAGAAACCCTCACCATCACCGCGGTGACGCAACCACCCACCGGCCAAGGTACTGTGTCGATCGCTGCCGATGGCAAGTCATTGATTTACACAGCACCAAACGTCGATTTCACGGGAAGCGTGCAATTTACCTACACCCTCAGTGATGGCTCTTCTCTCACCGATACGGCTACGGTAACGTTGAATGTTGTGAATTTCCGTTTGCGAAATGTAGGTGTGACATTCGATAGCACCGGAGTTGGTGGAGTCAATGCGTCGGCTCTTTACGTACCATCCGTTGGAGATACAACTCCAGTCACTAGACCCGTGACGATTGTGAATAATACTCTCCAGGTCCAGAACGTCGGACCTGGTACGGTGCAGTTCTCGATACCGGCTCTTCCGTTCCGTACCCCAGGAACGCAGCAAGTTTCAGTGACGTCGGCGTTTGATGATTCCGACTCTGTTTCAACACCGGTTTCGGCAGGTGTACGAGATGCTAGGTTTATCGATCTTCGAGACTTTATGGGGCAAAACGTCCGACCGGGGCTTTTCGTGGCTGTCGCACCTAATCAATCCGCTGCGTGGCACGAGGGAGCAGGTGGCTGGTCACAGTATTCGCAAGTCAACGTACGGATGAACCAGGCAGGAAGCCAACTCACCGTCTCCGCTAGATCACCGTCAAATCAGCAAGTGTCGACGTCGCTCGCAATGACAGACAATCGAGTTCAGGTCCGCGCTCGACAAGGGGACAACATGCTGGTCCGCATTAATGAGGAACCTGCAAACTTGTTCTCCACCGCGACAACCTCTAATGCCAGAGTTGCGGCCGAGGGCGAAGGCCCCAGCAACGCAACTTTGAATGCACAATCTGTCGATGCTGCGATGCAGCAGATTCGCGGTACGACACAATTCTCAGTACCAATGGAAGACATTGATTCGCTCGCACAAAATACTTTGTCTAATGCGAGCAGGCGAGGATTTCGAGTCCGTTAACGAGCGTTAGATGAAACTCCAGCAATCATGCAATCAAAGGATGGATTGCATGTCGATCTGGTAGAAAAGCAGTAGCAACTCGTAAGCCTTGGGGTGATAGTGCGCGAATTCATGTGGCTCTTGGAAAAAGGCCTCTGTGGACACGGCAAAGAATTCGCTTTCACTCGTTAGACCGTAGTGGTCCAACCAGATCTGCCGGCCCGATGCGACAACCTGCTTGGCATATTGGAACTCACGGTGAAATGCTGTTCGCCAGTTCTCTTCGCCTACCCCCGCAGGCAAAGGCGGCAATCCGTCGGCAATCGGACCATTGATCATGTCTAACTGGTGTGCAAACTCATGAAATCCGAGGTGCTGGCCGCCATTGCTGCTCGATGCTCCTGCCGACATTCCTTCCCAGTTCAAGATAACCGGGCCACGATAGATTGTCTCTCCTGCGCGAACGTATTCTCCTCCCAAGTAAGTACTGTTGAGAGTTAGCAAGCTTCCTCGATCGTTCACCTCAGCCACATACGGAGTTGGATAGACAAGAATCGTTTGAGTCTTGTCATAATACCAATCTGGATAAGCCAGTACTAACAATCCAGCGCTCGCGGCAACGGTCCACTGTATCGCATCGGTCAGTTGCAATCCATTGCACCCCTCCCAGTTCTTTTCCGCAATAAAAACGCGGCACCAACGCAGTAGATTATCTTGTTGTTCGGGCGAAAGAAACGAAGTTTGCCAGAGCCCTTGATTAAGAAACTGGATCTCCTCCTGGGAAGCTGCCTGCTCAAAAAGTCGACGTCGCTTGCCAAAGAGCCAATCAAACACCTTACGTTCCCACCGGCTCTCGCGGTGATGTCTCAGCGGGTTGCGACTCAATGCCACGACTCATCTCACCAAGCCTGCTACGCTGTAGACTCAACGGAACTTTGCGCGATACCAGCGTTACAAAGATTCCCTCTTGAACGGTTTGACCGTCTTGATTGATTAGTTTGCGATGCCAATGAACTTCGCCATGACGCCGTCCGTGCGGCTTTAAGTCCAATACTTCGGTCGCTACGTGAACACGGTCGCCTATGTAGACCGGCTTGGTAAAAGCCCATGATCGAATGCTCACAAATGCGCTAGTGAGAACACGCGGAGCAACGGAACTTAGCCCGGCTAAAAAGGAGATTCCCAACAACCCGTGGGCGATGGGTTTTCCAAATGGACCGTCTGCTGCGAAGACTGGGTCGGTGTGCAATGGATCGCGATCACCGGTGAGGTCGGCGAATTGCTGGATGTCGTCTTCCGTTATGATTCGCGAAGCACTTAACCAGCTGTCGCCCAATTGCAATTCTTCGAAACCTAGCGGCATTGTTTGGTTCATATTCACTCTGGCGAACTTTAGTTCTTTCCGAAAACTACTGCCGGAATTGTCAATGCCCCTAGGTTTTTTCGCAACCCCTCGGGAATCGATAAAGTCTGGAAAACTCATTTTGTCTTATCACGTTCCCTTGAATTCGGCAGTGTTTGCGCCATCCTTACCCTTTGCCAAAATGCCGCACAACGGTCCTTGGATCGAAAGCTGGCAAAGAGATATAGGATTGAAAGCGGGTGGAGTCCCGGTTTTTCCGTTGTAGCCTGCGTTTTGTAATGTTAACCACTGATTCGGCTTTGGCTTTTTGGTGAATTGCCTGACAAAATAAATTAGATGTATGGTTTGATACCTCATGGCGAATCGAGCCCCCACCGTTTATCATTGTTTGGTGTCTTGCCTCAGCTTTCCGTTTGGGACCTCTTATGCGAACGGTGCCCCGTTGTGATTGAAACCGTACGAAAACCAAGACGACGAGTAGTCTTGCTCGTTGAAACCTCAACGTCGTACGGTAGAAGCTTGCTCTCTGGGATCGTTCGATTTGTGCGTATGCACGACGACTGGTCTCTTTACCTCGAGCAACGGGACTTAACCGCTAGGCCACCGTCCTGGCTCAGCGACTGGCGTGGGGACGGAATCATTTCTCGTGTGACGACGCCAGGGTTAATTGAGACCGTTGCCAAAACGGGAGTGCCGGCTGTCGACCTTACAGATCGGCACTGCCGCAGTGGCCTCCCGCTGGTTCGTACCGACGACGAACTCGTGGGCAGAATGGCTGCTGAACACTTAATGGAACGAGGTTTCAAAAGATTCGGCTTCGTTGGGTTCCCGAACGAGGCTTGGTCGGCCCGAAGACTCAACGGCTTTCAAAGCCATCTCGCTGAGCATGGCCATACTTGCAGAATTCACAACTCGGTTTGGCTTGATCAACATCAATCGACATGGGATACCGAACGAGACCGCTTGACTGATTGGATGCGCACCTTGGAGATGCCGTGTGGAATCATGGCATGTAACGATGTCTGCGGCCACAATGTGCTCGCCGTTTGCAATCAAGAACGCCTAGCTGTACCCGAAGAAACTGCCGTCGTGGGAGTTGATAACGACGAGCTTCTCTGCCGAGCATGCGATCCCGCACTTTCCAGCGTCATGGTTAATGCGGAGGGAGTTGGTTATCGAGCTGCTGAGTTACTCGCAACGTTGATGGATGGAAATACTCCGAAAGAGTACGAACAAATTATTGCGCCGTTAGGGGTCTCCGTCCGCCAGTCTACGGATGTTGTCGCAATCGAAGATCCTACCATCGCAACAGCCTTGCAGTATATTCGCCAAAATGCTTGCCGTGGAATCAGCGTTGACGATGTTCTCAAGAATGCTTCGCTGTCACGCAGCTCGCTCGAACGCAAAGTAAGAAAACACCTAGGTCGCACTCCTCAAGAAGAGATACGACACGTCCAAGTCAAACGAGCTAAAGAACTCTTAACAACCACCGACCTTTCTGCTGAGAAAATTGCCAGCTTGTGTGGCTTTGAACACTCCGAATACATGTATGTCGTTTTCAAACGTCACGTTGGCATGACTCCCGGTGAGTTCCGCACTAGATCCCTTCAGGGCTGAGAGGCATCAGTACTTTTAGTCAATCCACTTTTACAACATCCTCCCTCTTACGACAGCGTAGGCAACCGAATGAGAATCCTCTCCCTGGCAATCGGCATACTTGTGATGCTGAACCAATCGCTTCGAGCGCAAATCGAAGTTCAAGACACCTGGAAATTCACCCTTGATGCTCCTGCAAGTGATTGGACTCAAACCACTTTCGATGACAAGTCGTGGAAAGACGGCAACGGCGGTTTCGGAACCGCCGGTACGCCAGGAGTCCGACTCGGCACTCGTTGGCAAACCAAAACCATCTGGCTTCGCAAGTTCTTCGAGGTGAAAACGATTCCAAGCAATCTGGCATTGCTGATGCATCATGATGAAGACGTCGAGGTCTATCTCAACGGTCAAAAAATCGCTGAGGAAAAAGGATTCACGACCGACTACAAAGTTCTACCCCTCAAAAGCGAGCAAAAGAAGGTATTGCTCACTAAAGGCACAAACCTTCTCGCAGTCCATTGCAAACAAACTGGAGGCGGGCAATACATCGACGTTCACATTGTGGACGCTGAAAATGTTCCTGTCTTGCCCGCAGCCAAGGGTTCGTTGAAACCAATTGCGACCAAACTTACGACAGTTTGGGGCGAAGAACTCACCGCCGAGAATACTTGGACGGAATACCCTCGCCCACAATTGGTGCGAAACCAATGGACCAACCTAAACGGTCATTGGGACTATGCCATTTCCCCAGCAACCGAAAAGTCTCCCCCAAAAGATTGGGCCGGTAAAATACTTGTCCCTTTCAGCTTAGAATCGAAACTAGGAGGTGTTCAACGACTCCTTCAACCAACCGAAGCGCTCTGGTACCACCGAACCTTTCATGTCGACACCCTTAATGGCGACCGATTACTTCTCAACTTCGAAGCGGTGGATTACCTTTGCGAAGTCCTCGTGAATGGAAAATCGGTTGGTACCCATCAAGGTGGCAGCACTCCGTTTAGCTTGGATGTGACCGATGCCGTCAAAACAGGGTCGAATGATCTCGTGGTTCGCGTCGAAGACAAGACGATGGGATTCCAACTGCAAGGAAAACAACGCCCCAACCCAGAAGGTATCTGGTACACGCAGGTGTCAGGCATTTGGCAAACCGTTTGGATGGAACGAGTTCCACAAAGCTATCTTCGCGACTTCAAAATCGCGACTGATGCAACCAAGGGAACCATCCGCGTTCAACCAATCTTAAGTGGCAAAAATGCTGGCCAGAAAGTTCGCCTTGTCGCAAAAGATGGTGATAAAGTTGTGGCTGAAAAGGTCGGGGCTGCTGACTCGGTTGAAGTTGCTATATCGAATGCAAAGCTTTGGACTCCTGTAACTCCTTTTCTCTATCAATTAGAAGTCACATTGCTTGATGCAAACGATAAGATTTTAGACCAAGTCTCGTCTTATGCGGGCATCCGAACAGTTGGTAAGGCTAAGGATAAAGATGGTCACTGGCGATTCACTTTGAACGGAGAGTTTGTTTTCCATTGGGGACCACTCGATCAAGGATGGTGGCCAGACGGATTACTGACCCCTCCGTCTGATGAAGCGATGCTATTTGACATCGAGTTCTTGAAGGATGCCGGTTTCAACATGATTCGCAAACATATCAAGGTTGAACCTCGCCGCTATTACTACCACTGCGATCGCCTGGGTATGATGCTCTGGCAAGACCAAGTGAGCGGCGCCGTGAATCCACCATGGACCCGTCTAGCTCCCAATCCGACCGATGCAAAATGGACCGATGAAGCTCATGCACAATACATGCTCGAGCTCGATCGTATGGTCAAGAATCTGGAAAACCATCCGTCGATTGTTGTCTGGGTTCCTTTCAATGAAGCATGGGGACAACATCGTACTGTTGAGGTTGGTGAATGGATGGTCAAACGAGACCCTTCTCGCTTGGTCAATATCGCCAGCGGCGGAAACTTCTGGCCCGTCGGAGATGTAGCCGATGAACAC
>JBKCTT010000119.1:0-93358 GCA_046318795.1 Pirellula sp. | reverse complement strand
CGATCTCGGGTTCCACGTCGTCGAGAATCCCGTTCATACGCATGACTTGCAAGCGACCATCCTACATTGCTTAGGCATCGATCACGAGAGACTAACATATCGACATGCCGGACGCGATTTTCGATTGACGGATGTTCATGGGATTATTGTAAAAGATCTTTTGAGCTAAAGGGCTTTTTGATTTAATGGCGTTTCGGAAAACAAGCATCATCCGCAGGGCGCTAGCCTACGGTTAAACGCCGACAACCGGACGCTAGTGCGTTACGGCTAATAAAAGCAGTACGCCCGAAAGCAAAGGGATTGAAACGTCAAATGTCGTGCACAATACTGCCAAACGCAATGCAATGGTAATCACCAATTATTTCGTTTTGCATGATTCATCTTTATGAATTATTGCCTTCGGAATCCAAATAACGATGTTCGCGACTGCAACGCCAACCTCTTTTATCATTCTTCCCCTCTCATAAAAATCGGCTATAGCGGATTTGCCCAAAAACGTCATAGCGGATTCAACCAGACAAACAGCAAATAATTCTCGTTTATATCAAGGCCTCGCGAGTCCATCCGCACCTGCAAAATGGAATCCGGTTCGGAGACGTTCAGTGGTGAATTGATAAGGCCCATCTGTTTATGCAAACACCCTGACTGTCCTCCAATAGATTGCTAAGAACCCCTTCGAGTTCATTTCGTAGTGCTACCATAGTCTTCAAGAACCCTTTTACGAGTTGCACTATTCCGCGCTAGACAATCCGTGCTGCGGCAACACGTCCGCCCGGAATCTGTTAGGATCTGAACTGGAGTCACGCTGCCCTAAACCATGGATAACTAGGATGGCGCATCTTCCTAAGAAACATGGGAATTCGCGTAAATCGGAAAATCGCAGGGGCAAAGACTGTTATGAGTGTTGATTCAATTGATCTGCAGATCAAAACTAGATGCCCAGTCGTGGGAATTGTCGCCTCTGCCGGCGGCTTGAGCGCTTTCAATCACTTTTTTGAAGCGATGCCAGCCAACTGCGGTGCAGCCTTTGTCCTCGTGCCGCATCTCGATGCGACCCACAAGAGTCAGATGGTTGAGTTACTGAGCCGACAAACGTCGATGCCGGTTATCGAGGCCACAGATTCCGTCTTAGTCGAAGCTGATCACGTTTATATCATCCCTCCCAATCATCTTCTGACCATCGAAGATGGAAGCTTGCGATTGAGCGATTTACGAGCCCCGGTTGAAACGCAGACCGCCATGGACATTTTCTTGCGTTCCTTGGCGGCGGATCAAGGTGAAAGGGCGATTGGAATTGTTCTCTCCGGCACCGGCAGTCATGGAACCCTCGGTATTCGCGAGATCAAACGTTGTGGCGGTATCGCAGTGGCGCAATCACCGGAATCCGCCGAGTTTGATCAGATGCCGCTTAGCGCGATAGAAACGGGACTGGTCGATTTCGTCTTACCACCCGAACAGATGCCAGAGACGCTGCTGAAATATTTTCAGCAACCTTACGTCAAATTACCTCACGGCTTAAACACGTCCACTGGCGACCCAATCGAAGAACTAATCGCCATCCTCAATCTGGTTCGCGAACGAACTAAATACGATTTTAGCAGCTATAGAAAGAACATGCTGATGCGCCGTGTAGAGCGTCGCATGGGGTTGTTGCAGTTGGCTGATCGTCGAGAGTATCTACAAGTTTTGCGAGAGCAACCTCAGGAATTGCAATCGCTGTTCAGAGATTTTCTTATCGGTGTAACGCAGTTCTTCCGCGAGTCTGACGCTTATGCTGTGCTAGAGAAGGAAGTGATTCCTGCACTCGTCTCAAAGCAGACAGCAGACGCGCCCATCCGCGTTTGGGTACCTAGCTGCGCAACTGGTGAAGAGGCTTACTCGATCGCAATCTTGATATTCGAAGCGCTGATCGCCGCCAAGAAACCGCTTAACTTTCAAGTGTTCGCCAGCGATATCAACGATGAATCCATCGACTTTGCACGCCGCGGCATCTATCCCGCCAGCATCGCCATCGATATTTCCGGTGAAAGGCTGAAGCAATTCTTTGAGCCTGAGAACGAACTTCATTACCGCGTTACTAAGAAACTTCGCGATTTCCTTGTCTTCTCAAACCAAAACCTGATCAGTGACGCACCGTTCTCAAAGATGGATTTAGTTTCCTGTCGAAACGTATTGATTTACCTTGAGCCAGAAGTGCAACAAAAACTAGTGTCGTTATTTCACTTTGCGCTCAATCAACATGGCTATCTGATACTCGGGTCGGCCGAAACCGTTGGTCGGGAATGCAACCTGTTTGAAACCGTGTCGAAGAAATGGCGAATCTACCGTCGCATGGGACCGGCAAAAACACCGACTACCAACCTACCGGAGATGGGAATACACGCCCAACGTACGTTTCCGCATGCGACGACGCTTCCTCCGAAAAAGTCCTACAAAGAATTGGCTGATTTACTTTTAAGTGAATACGCTCCCGCATCAGCTCTAATCAATCGGCAACACGAAATCCTTAACGTCACTGGCCCGCTGGTCAATTTTTTGGAGTTCCCGACCGGGGAAATAACCAAAAACTTACTCGCGCTGGCCAGACCAGGATTGCGAACGCGGTTGCGGTTCGCATGCCACAAGGCTTTTACGGAACGCAGTGTGGTGAGGGATATACGCGCTCGCGTAAAACGAGACGGTTCGTATTTCGCGTGTTCGATAACCCTGCGACCAGTACTCGACCCAAATTATTCCGAAGACTTACTGCTGGTAATATTTCAAGATAGACGCCCCGACCAACTCTCGATTGAAAACGACTGGAAAACGATTGTCGAACCAGAGACTTTAGATGCAGCATCCAACGCACCCCTGGTTGACTTGTTGGAATTCGAACTCAAGAAGACTCGCGAGGAACTGCAAGGCACCTCGGAACAATTGCGAGGCGGTATCGAAGAACTTCAGTCTTCCAACGAAGAACTGGAATCGTCTAAAGAGGAATTGCAGTCACTAAACGAAGAGTTGAACACCGTCAATTGTCAGCTGGTAGAAAAAGTTGCGGAACTCGATCTGTCTAACAGTGAGATCAGCGATCTGATGACCAGCACCGAGATTGCCACGCTGTACCTCGACAAAGAACTGCGCATTAAGCGATTCACAGCGCCGGCCTTAAAGCTCTTACGACTATCCCCCTCGGATGAAGGAAAGCACTTACGCGAATTGAACGCACCGTTGCTGGACGAAGAACTGTTCGCAGAATGCCAGCAGGTTCTTAATGAATATCAACATGTTGAAACCGAGGTCACGGCTGTTGACGGAAAGAGCTATCTTCGTCGCACTTTGCCCTTTCAAGCATCGCACAACCAATCGCAAGGCGTCGTTGTTACGTTCATCGACTTAAGCGAACGCAGACGCCTCGAATCTCAACAGCGAGAATTGGATTCAAAGTTTCGCAAGGTTTTCGACAATGTAGCCACTGGAGTCGCCATTACCACATGGGACAGACGTTTTGAGCATTGCAATCCCGCGTATTGCGAGTTGCTGGGATATTCCCAAGAGGAATTGCATTGCACGGATTTCATGTCTTTGGTTCACCCGGAAGACAAAAAATGGTACACGGAAAAAATAGAAGAACTTAAATCGGGTAAAGTCTCATCGTTTGAAATAGAAAACCGATACGTTCGTAAAGATGGTGAACTAGTTTGGGTACGTAAATTTTTATCCGTGCTGCCCGATCAGACGGGGAAGCCCGCTTATCTTGTCAAGTTGATCACGAACACAACACAGCAAAGGAAAGCGGCCGCAGAACTACAACGCAGCGAAGCGATGACACGTGCGATCCTGGAATCACTTCCCTCCCATATCGCCGTGATTGACGACGAGGGAATGATTATCGCAACGAACCCAGCCTGGGACGGATTTGGGTTGCAGAACGGAGGTTCCCCGGAATGCACACGCGTTGGATCAAACTATTTTAAGGTATGCCAACCGGCCACGGATAACGAAAAAGATTCCGAAATCTCGACGCAAGTGGTCGACGGATTACGGAGAGTACTCGCTGGGACGAGCGAAGTTTTTAACATTGAATACCCTTGCCACTCGCCCACTGAGAAGCGTTGGTTCTCGCTGCAAGCGACACCACTAAAGTATGGCGTGGGCGGCGCCGTTATTTCGCACCAAAATATTACAGACCGTAAATTGGCCGAGTCTAAGGTTTACGAAAGTGGCGAACGTTTACGTGCCATTCTAGACACTGCCTCCGACGCGATCATCACGATTGACGTGCACGGAACCATTAACAGTGTCAATCAAGCGACGGCGTCTTTATTTGGTTATACAAGTTTTGATCTCGTGGGAAAGGACGTGAAAATATTATTACCTTCGCCTTTTCGAAAAGAGGGCGAGAGCTTTTTGCAAAGATTTCTGCCGACTGGAAAAGATCCAGTCATCGGCCACAGTAGGGAAGTTATCTGTCGACGTAAGGATGGGGGTACGTTTCATGGCGACTTGGCGGTTAGTCGAGTTGATGATCTTGGTCTTTTCACCTTAATCCTGCGAGATATTACGACCCGCATAGAGATGCAGATGCACATCCTCGAAATCGCAGCGGATGAGCAGCGACGTATCGGCTTGGAGTTACATGACGGAACGCAACAAGAGTTGACGGGGCTTTCACTCTACGCAGTCGCGCTTCAGGAAACGCTCCAGAGCGCAACTCAGATCAACCGAGATAAAGCCACGGTTTGGCAATTCGAGGTTGAAATATATGATCAACTCAGGGACACGGCGGCCCTACTTTCAAAAAGACTTGTCGAAACCAATCAACATGTTCGTGATTTATCGCATGGAATCATGCCCGTACAGATCGAGGCAAATTCCCTCCCATCTTCATTGATCGAACTTGCCAAATCCATCGCCGCAAACAATGGAACCAGTTGTGTTTTCGAATGCGAAGGAGAAATCAAGGTCCCTAATAACACTACGGCTACGCACCTCTATCGCATTGCCCAAGAGGCTGTCAACAATGCGTTACGTCACGGTCATGCCAACCGAATTAAGATTCATTTATCACAGCAAGACGACCGAATCTGCATGGAAGTAATCGATAACGGTTTAGGCTTCAACAACGAAACTACACTTCACGACAGACGTTCAATGAAAGGAATGGGTGTAAAAACGATGGAATACCGCGCAAGCCTGATTGGCGGACGACTTCAAATACAACCAGTTCCTGAGGGCGGGACATGCGTAAAATGCGAAATTCTGGGTGGGTAGCTTGTGACGGCTAAAACAATTTCACCCACAAAGATTCTTATCATTGACGATCATCCAATGGTTAGAGAAGGTCTGCGATTGCACCATTTTGGCGTCCTTGGCACAATCGCGGAGGAACTCACCCTAACTACACACTCGATCGGTACACACCGCGAATCCATAAATCATGATTTAGAATATCCGCGCTGAAGGGCATGCGTAACATCCACGGTGGAGGCGATGAAAATGGATATGACTAAAAATTAATCATCCGTGCGAGCATCGATCGATGACGAGCTGGTACCATTCTTCGTTCCCAGGCCGTCGACCCAATGAATTGCAAAGAATGAAAGCTCCGACCAGTTTTTTAGCTGCAGTTTGATCTTCAATCGCTCTCGATAGGTGCCGATCGTGTTGCGGCTCAGGAAAAGACGTTCGGCAATTTGCTCGGACGTGAGGCCTTCTCCCAGCAAATTGAGAACTTCAAGCTCTCGATCGGAGAGTTTCAACATCGGAGAATCGGTCGAACCGTTAAAGCATGGACCGGACCTTTGCATAATCTGTTGAGTCAACTCCTCGCTAAAGAAAAGTCGGCCGCCGAGAATATCGCGAATCGCAGTTACAACCAAATCCTTTGCATTCACCTTGCTGACGAATCCTTTGGCCCCAAGCCGAAGAACTCGCTCGCCATACGCATTTTCGCTATGCATGGAGCACACGAGCACTTTGACATCTGGTCGACGCTCGGTAATCCATTTCAGAAGGTCGAGCCCACTGGAATCTTTCAGCCTCAGGTCGGCAACTACGATGTCGGGCGACTTGGCTAGAATCTGCTGTTTCGCTTCGTCGAAAGTTGAACATTCGCCACAAACTTCGAGGCCCCGCTGTTTCCCAATCAACTGTCGCAAACCGTCTCGGACTAGCTCGTGATCATCTACGATCAGTACTTTTGCAATCTTGTTTAAGTCTGTGGTCGTTTGCTTGCGTTTTGGGGAAGGGACTTTGAGAGTATTGGTCATTTGCTTAAACCTTGTCATTTCAGTTGGTTGTTGAAAATGTCTGAAAGGCCCCCGTGCCCACGGTCAGAAACAAGTGGCGGGGTTTGGGGAGGATAAACTCAAGAGTAAATTACTTGATGTAAAAACGCGGCGGAATAGTGACCCCGTTGAAAACCGAATAGAGGATTTTCAGTACACCGCGTGGTGGATTTCGCTACCTCAGGCGCTTTCATATAACTACAACACAGCGCGACGGACCAAGTCGACACTGCTCTCCAGACAGACCAACACACCCGAATTGCTATGACGCGCCGATGACACTCGATCGATACGGTAAGACGTCGATCACCGGCTTTGGAGTACTACCAAAATACGCACTTTCCTGCCCGCGAACAGACTCGTAGACTCATCGTGTCACTCATTTCACCACACGCCACAACATAACAGACCACAAACTTGTGGTGTCGCAGCAATCTGATCCATGACGCCTGTCGGCAACAATCTTTGCCTAAACAGGGGCGACTTATACTTTTCCTTATCTTGCGGAGATTTCCAATGTATCGTCTCGATTTTAATTGGTTACGAAACTTAAAGACACCACAACCAAATGAGGCAAAGCGAACTAAACGTGCTCGCCGTCAATTGGTTGTAGAAGCACTGGAGTCACGATTGCTGTTCGCTGGGCTTCTAGTTCAATCCGATCTGAATTATCTCGGCGCGTTCCGTGTTCCGCAGGGTACCATTGGGGCTTCGACCTTTGCATATGGTGGGACAGCGCCCGCGTTCAACCCGACCAATAACTCTCTGTTCCTTGTTGGACATGTGAACGACCAAGCGATCGCTGAGATCTCTATCCCGCCCATCGTGAAGAGCTCCAGGATCAGCGACCTGAATACGGCCTCGATTGTCCAGCCCTTTAGCACCGTTCAGTCCCGGTTGCCCGAATGGACATTGGATAGTCGTGCCAACATTGGGGGGCTCGAGGTCGTGAATAGCCAACTCGTGGGGACCTTTTACGAGTACTATGATGGCAACACCAATGCCATCGACTCGCACTTTAAATCTTCGTCGCTTAACTTGGCGACAGCGTCCTACCGCGGACTCGATCAGGTCGGCAACTTAGGTGGTGGATTCGTGGGCGGCTATATGACAAAGGTACCTCCTGAATGGCAAGCCGCCTTGGGTGCGCCGTACCTGACAGGACAGGCAGCCTTATCGATCATCGGTCGTACTTCTGCCGGGCCAGCCGCTTTCGGCTTTAATCCCAATGCATTGGGTAGCACGACAGCGCCCGCTATTAACTACGTGAGTTATCCGCTCTCCAACCCGTTGCGGCCGGAGACTTCTACCAACCCCCTGTTCAACTTGACCACGGAAATCAATGGTGTTGTGTTTCCACCCAATTCGGACTCCGTCATCTTCTTCGGATCCCATGGAACGGGTGCCTATTGCTACGGAGAGGCAGCTGAGTGCAACGACTCGGCTCGAGGAGGCAAAGGAACTCATTCCTTTGGCGGAGAGTACACCTACCAAGCCTGGGCCTACAACGCCAATGACTTTGTCGACGTCAAGAATGGTCTGAAGCAGTCGTGGGAAATCCAACCCTATGGTGTCTGGAAATTCGATTTCCCGTTTCCTGAAGCTTCCAAACATATCGGGGGCGTGACCTTTGACGCGTCGACAAGTCGCCTCTATGTTTCCCAACAAGTCGCGGACGCTCAAGGCAATGACTATTACCCGATCATTAACGTGTTTCAATTGCCTACGAGTTCCACGCCTCCCCTGGCTCCAACTCTCTCCAATATTCGAGCGACCGGATTGACGACTAACTCAGCGACAATTCAATGGGACTCAAACGTTCCCGCAACCAGCCGGGTGGAGTTTGGCACAACCAGCAACTTAGGAAGTTTCTCGCCTCTCAATTCGGCTCAAGTTCTCAATCATGCGGTGACGTTAACTGGCTTGCAAGCCGACACGAACTACTCCTATCGTGTCATCTCGCGCAGTGCAGACGGACTCGAAACGGTCTCCAGTATTTTTAACTTTAGGACGACCACCAGTTCCAGCGTGATCTATTCCTACTCGAATCCGAAACCACTTGCTCCTTCGAATCCATCTACGACCATTTCTGTCAGCAATGTGAGCCAACTGCTTAGCGCGGTCAGTAATCTCCAATCGGGACAAACCATTGCCATCGCACCTGGCACCTACAACTTGAGTGGACTGACCGACGCCATCTATGTACCGCAGGGAATCACCAATTGGTCCATACGTGGCGCCACTGGCAAACGGGACGATGTAATCATTCGCGGTGGAGGCATGACGGGCAGCGTGCGTTTCGGATTCTGGGTGGGCAACAGCTCGTTCGGAACCATCGCTGATTTGACCATCGACGGTGTACAACAACATGGCATCATCGCTAACCCCGGCGCGAACGATATGCTGTACCACGGATTGAGAATCGTCGACTCGGGCGATCAATTCATTAAGTCCAATCCTTCAGCAACGTTCGGTCAAGGGAACGATCGAGGTATTGTTGAGTATTCCGTGTTTGAGTATCGGACAACCGATAACAACAACTACAGCAACGGCGTTGATGTGCATGGCGGAGATAATTGGGTAGTCCAATACAATCTATTCAAAAATTTCCTCAACCCAGTTGGGCAAGGTATTGCGGGACCAGCCGTGCTATTCTGGAACGGTAGTACCGGCACCAAAGTGGATGGCAACACATTCATTAACAATGCTCGCGGTATCGCTCTCGGATTGGAGGACAAACCTGGAGTTTTTGACCACTCGGGCGGCGTGATCTCGAATAACATGTTTTCTCGGGCCGCTGGACTCGCGAACGCTGTCGATGTTGCTATCTCGGTCGCTGATTCTCCCAACACTAAGATTTACAACAACACCGTTCTCGACTCTAGCAACTACCCCAATTCGGTCGAATACCGTTTTGCTTCTACCACCGGGATTGATATTCGAAATAACCTCGTGAACAAAGCGATCGTCGCTCGAGATAACGCGGTTGGGAGCTTGGCCAACAACCTGACGAACGCGACTGCGTCGATGTTCGTGAACGCTTCGGCCGGCGACTTACACTTGCTCGCTACGGCAACGACGGCCATCGACCGGGGAGTCGTCCTCAGTGGACTAACAACCGATCTGGACGGGCAAGTGCGTGGTGCAACCGTTCCCGATATCGGCGCAGATGAGTTTTTCTCAACAACCCCTCCGTCGAATTTAGCCCCTGTGATCAACCCTCAATCGTTCAACATCAACGAAAACTCTACGAATGGAACTATCGTGGGAACGGTTGTGGCGTCCGACCCAGAAGGGCAGGCCCTCACCTACTCGATCCTCTCGGGCAACACGAACAACGCCTTTGTGATCGATTCTCAGACTGGAGTCCTGCGAGTCAACAACTCCAGCGTCTTGGACTTCGAGACGAGAACCAGCGTGATTCTGTCCGTCCAAGTTGCAGATGCACTTGGGCTGGCGCGAAATGCCACTATCACCGTCATGATCGTAAATGTCAACGAAGCGCCAACCGTGGCGGCTCAGTCGTTCTCCATCCTAGAGAACTCGCCTGTAGGCAGTGTTGTGGGAACGGTTGTGGCGTCTGACCCAGAAAGGCAGGCCCTTACCTATTCGATCCTCTCAGGAAATACGAACAACGCCTTTGTGATCGATTCTCAGACTGGAGTCCTGCGAGTCAACAACTCCAGCGTCTTGGACTTCGAGACGAGAACCAGCGTGACTCTGTCCGTCCAAGCTGCGGATGTTCTTGGGCTAACGCGAAGTGCTGCTGTCACCGTCCGGATCGTAAATGTCAACGAAGCGCCGACGGTATTACCTCAGTCATTCACCATCCTCGGGAATTCGCCTATCGGCAGTGTTGTGGGAACGGTTGTGGCGACTGATCCAGAACGTGCAGCCCTGTCGTTTACGATTGTCTCAGGAAATAACGCGAACCAGTTTTCCCTCAACGCAGCAACCGGAGTCATAACGGTCAATGCCGCTATTCCGCCTGGAACCGGACCTACATCGTTGTCGGTCCAGGTCCGCGACCCGGGAGGATTGAGCGCCACGGCAACAATGACCATTGTGGTCACTACACAATCACTCGTTGCACTATTTCCATTCAACGAAGGAAGCGGTTCGACTACTCTAGATCAAACGGGACGACGTACTGGATCGATTTCTGGGGCCACTTGGGCTGCGGGCAACTTTGGAAGTGCCTTGCAATTCAACGGAACCAGCGCGATGGTTTCCGTACCGGACGACAACGGACTCGATTTCACGTCCAGCTTTACCATTTCTACCTGGGTACGTCCAATATCAGTTGGCCGTTGGAGCACGGCAGTCCTCAAGGAACGTTCAGGAGGTCTCGCGTATGGACTCTATGCGTCCGACGACCGGTCACGTCCAGCTATCTATGTCAACCTTGGTGGAGCGGACATCGGTGCCACAGGCTCTACCCCGTTGCCACTCAATACCTGGTCACACTTAGCGGCAACATTCACTGGTTCTCAGCTCGTATTGTATGTCAACGGCCAGCAAGTAGGCCAAGCGACCGCTAGGGGCTCAGTTGTCACCTCACAATCTCCGCTTCGAATCGGAGGCAACACTATATGGGGAGAGTATTTCAACGGTCGCATTGATGAAGTTCGACTTTACCGCAACGCTTTGGCAGCCGCAGAAATCTCTCAGCTAGCTAGCGGGTCGGGCGCCGCTATTACCGGAACGTTTTCGAGTTCTACTACCGGCTTTAAATCTCAATCGATGGATGTGCTGTCCAGCGTGACCGATGGCGGATCAAGTGCGAACAAGGCCGAACTAGCATCCGTGACCGAACCAGTCACCGCGAAAGTCACCTCTCCATTCCGCAACGACGAATTGGCACAGAAGCGTCGAATTCGCATCCGAAATGCAGCAGAATCATGGAAGACCGACGTGGCTCTTTCGGAATTGTATTCGAATCGAGATTCGGGCGAAGTGAATTGGTTCGACACCGATCCTTTGGCTTCCAGCCTAGGAATAGCGATTCCTTAACCATCGCGGAGCGCCGTACAAATTCTGATAACTCATGAGCCTGAGGCACCTGAGGCGCTAGCCGACTTTCCGATGCACCGATTCCCAAGATCGGTTAACCTCTGCCCCCAGTTGGACAACCCAACTGGGGGCAAAGCTGTGTTTGAAGAAGAAAACGATTGGTCGTCAACGATACCCAAGCAGGTCGCATAAGCTAAGTGCTATGAATCCTAAACGTTACTCTTAGCACGTTGGTTGTAGACGATTTGATTCAACTGCAAAACGTTGTCCACGCTCATTTTCATCAGCAGATTACGGCGATGAAAATCGACGGTGCGAATGCAGATATCCAAACTATTCGAGATCTGCTTGGACGTATTGCCAAGCAGTAATAAGTTCAAGACTTCCCGTTCACGCGGTGTCAATTCCTTCAAACGTCGAACGGTCGCCTCCTCGACACGAATTCGCTCAAAACGCTCTCGTTCTTGCTCCGTACCTCGTGCTATTTGTTCCATCAATTCATGTGGTTGAAACGGCCTTTCCAGAACGTGAAATGCGCCTATCTTCATTGCCTCGACCGCAGACCGAACGTCAACATTCGCTGAAACTACAATTACAGGAACACGATCCGTCAACGAGATACTCGTTCCCCAACATTCATCAGACGGAGGCGTCACCAGCTTTCGCAATAGATCAAGACCGCTCATGTCAGGCAAAAGCAGTTCCAAAACCACGCAGCCGGGTTGAGTCCAGTCGTATGCTTCAAGCAACTCGACCCCTGACGAGAACTCAACCGCTGCGAGTTGAATGGATTCAACCAGCTCGCGCACGGAGTCACGTTGGACCGGGTCGGGATCAACGATGAATACAGTCTCCTGAGTCCGACCACCTGATGATTTGGCGCTGGCACGTTGGTTCATTCAATTTCCGAGTTCAAGCTTAGGTAGTCGCCTACAGGAAACGTATCGTTAGCACGACGGGCAAAGGACTAGTCAAGAATCTTATAGACGTGAATGCGAGGCGTCATGGCCGCATTGGCTCGCGATTGACTGACGAAGAGTCGCCTTAACTTGGAATCGTACGCCAACCCGCCTAACCACCCTCTGGCGGGCAATGCGTCGATTCGAAGATAGGCATAGGGGGCCACGTCGACCAAGGTCAACGTCCCAACCTCTTTACGGTGCAGCTCCTCAAGCGAATAGAACCATAGCATCGCTCGGTGCGGATCGTTGTGGTAACCCTTACCACCGCTTCGCGGTGGAAATCTGAACTCGCTTCGGAACTCATCTGGAGTGCCATAGTAGGAACGCTCGCCTTCATCAACTGCGACGATCAGCGTTCCATCTACGCACGCTCCGCCGGACACCTCCATCCCGTTCCACCATGGATCGCCCGTCGACAAGACCGCCTTGCGACGCGTATCGGACTCGCGTCCCGGATAGAAGAGCATGGTTTGGGTGGCAATCCGCTCATTGGGTTCGGGAAGTTTGTCTTCATTCAAATCTAGACGAAACGCCGATGGCCCCAAAGACGATGTAGCTATGCCTTGAGCAACGGCACTACCGACTATCAGTTTGCCCGACAGGGTGTCTCGCGTGACGTATCCGGCGCTCGAATTGTTGTGCGATGCGAACCATAAACCATAGGCTTTTCCGTTGCGAACTGCACCCAAACCAGCCGCATCCTCGCCAGACACGTTGTACCAAACGGTATAGTTATAGTAGAGTGTTTGTGTTGGATTATCCCAATGCAGCCCCCGCAAAGACACTTGTTTGTCCGCGATTGCGGGTAGCGCGACCATGGGTTCCAATTGTTGCGCAATCGGTATGGCGTCGAGTGTTATTCTTTCTGGAACTGCGATCAAGGCAACAGCCGTTGGATCTTGCGCATGCGCGACGACATACAAGGCATCGCAATCTTCACGGTAACCAATGGTTCCCATAGAGTAGTCAAGCCGCTCTTTAGGAGGTTGCTGCCAACTGCTGGACTCGGGAATATCGAAGCTTCCGGCATAACGCAGTTTCTCCACTGCCACGAGCGCCTGACTGAAAACGTTTTGGTTCAAAACGGTGCAGCTCAATACCGCGCTGCAGCACATCGAAGTAACGATTCTCATAGTTCCTCAAATCCTGTTTTGCGTTAACTGGCTTGTCCAACTAAGGCAGAAGGCTCACGAACAGAAAGTGGTGTAACCTGCGATTCTATGTATTCCTGGTGCCATGTCTCAAAGCAGAGCAAAGCCCAAAGTTTATCCCCGTGGTTCCATTTGCCGCTATCATGCTCCCATAGCAAGGAGCGGAGGGTCTCGGTCTGGAAATAGCCTCGATCCGCGCGCGGTGACAGTAACGAATCGTACGCCATGTCTCGCAATGGACCTCGAAACCAAGCGTCTAGTGGTACGCAAAATCCCTGCTTCGCGCGTTGTTGCAATCGTCTCGGTATGAACTTGGAGAACGAATGGGAGAGCATCGGTTTGGTCACATTCCGATCCACATGATGTGCGAAAGGAATAGCAATCGCTTTCTCGACCACACGATGATCGAGAAACGGACATCGACACTCCAATCCATGAGCCATGCTTAGTATGTCTACTTTGGCTAGCAAATCGCCAGGCAGATACAACTGAAGATCGCAGTGCATGGCTCGTGTCCCAGCCGTTCTAGTGGACACATTCCATGCGCTGCGAATCGTGTCCTCGCATGGGTCAAATGTATGTTGGGAGAAGTCTGGGGACAGCAGCCGGTCGCGTCCTTGTTTTTGAAAGCAGCTTATCCAATAAATGTATCGACTATCCGAATGCGTATGGAGAGCCTCCATCCGAAACCGAAGTCGCTCCAGCATGCTGCGTTGACCTTCGCGATTGGGGAGCCATTGCCACGCACGATTCGTGGTCATACTCTGGACAAAGCCAGGGAGCCTGTCGTAGCACTGAAGCCGATCGACGGTTTGGTAGCGAGGATACCCCGCAAAGAGCTCGTCCCCGCCATCTCCCGTCAACGCCACTTTCACGTGTTGACTCGTCGCTTGAGCCAAGCGATACGTGGGAATTGCCGAACTATCGGCAAACGGTTCATCAAAGTGCCGGGTCAACGTGTGTAGCAGACTCGCAGACGATGGATCGATGGCAAGCTCGTGGTGTTGGCTGCCCAAATGCTCTGCCGCTTGCCGTGCATACGGCGTCTCGTCGTAGGCACTTTCGGTAAATCCCATGGTGAAAGTCTTTGCTTGGTGCGTCACGAGACTCTGCATGAGTCCCACGATGGTCGTGGAATCGATCCCACCCGAGAGAAACGCGCCCAAAGGTACGTCACTTCGCAATTGCAGCCGAACCGATGCGGTCAACTCCTCACGTAGATCTTCTTGTAGCACCGATACGGGTCGTTCATCCACATACTCCCAGTCGGGGTGCCAATAGCGCTGGATGTCCAGTACCCCCTGGCGAAACGTAGCAAAATGTGCTGGCGGAAGTTTGCGTACGTCTCGAAACATAGTTCGTGGATGAGGCACGTAGCCAAAGGTCAAGTACTGTTGCAATGCTTCCGGATCCATCGTCCGATGGACGTTAGGAGCCTGCAGTAGCGATTTGATCTCGCTGGCGAACAGAAACCGCCCCTCTGTATGCTGATAGACCAATGGCTTTTCGCCCATTCGATCGCGTGCAATGAACAAACTCCGCTTTCGTTCGTCCCAAATTGCAAATGCAAACATGCCTCGCAAATGCTGCAAGCATTCGACTCCGTGATCCTCATAGAGATGCACAATCGTCTCAGTGTCCGAGTCGGTTCGAAAACGATGCCCCCGTGTCATGAGACTCTGACGCAATTCACGATAGTTGTAGATCTCGCCGTTGAACGAGATCCACACGGTACCGTCTTCGTTGCACAGAGGTTGCCGACCACCTTCGAGATCGATGATCGCCAACCGCCGGTGTCCAAGTGCGACACCACAACCGTTGTCATACTGTTTGAAGTAGATGCCACGACCATCAGGCCCTCGATGACTCAAGACATCTGTCATGCGATCGATAACGGATCGATCCAGCGGCGATCCATTCGAGTTCCAAGTACCTCCAGTAATACCGCACATCAAGACGTTCTTTCAGGGGTCAGAGTCGTTGTTCTCGGAGCGTGCTGTCCATCCGGTTGCATACACGCAGTTGGCTCGTTGCCGCTATTGTTCGGCTTAATGACTCGAGCCGGCACACCCACGGCGATGCAGTTGGCAGGTATCGCGCGAGTGACCACTGCGCCTGCACCTATGATTGCCTTCTCTCCAACATCGGCCATGATGATCGCACCAGCGCCGATCCACGCACCTTGGCCGATGCACACGCAGCGGTAGGTCTGATCTTGGTCATGCATCGAGATGTTCGTGTCGGATCGACCATGTTCCTGTCCGCCACTCAATATTTGGACATGATCTGCCAGCATCACCTCGTCGCCGATCTCTGCGTAACCAATGCTACAGAAGCGTCCGATATACGCTCGATCGCCAACCGCCGCCTCGGTCATAGAGAAAACACTCTCCCAACCGAAGTAGACGTCGTGTCCACACCGGTTCAACGTGCGTCGATAGAACGCTTGACGCTGATAGACTCCACGCAGGCCAGGGATCCGAGCGATCGATTCGCTGGAGTAGCGAAACGCATCATCTCGGGTGACCATCCGTAACAGTACCAACGTCGATAAACGTGGGAGGACCCAGATTCCAAACAGTGCTTGAACCAAACGCTTGGCATACATCTGAACGCCCGATCGAACCGATTTCGAGATTCGGATCGATGCCGGGCGGTCAATGGTTAACGCGAGATCCACAACACGATGCGTCCTTGGACTCATTTGCCGGTATGTTCGCTGGAGAAGACGGTTTGGACTCGGTCGCTAGCAGGGACGAGTTGGATACGGTCACCAGAAGGAACAATTAGGCTACGGATCGGGCTGCGATCCAGCACTTGGTCGTAGATGGCTGCCACGCGTTCCATTCGCCTCTGAAAACTGTAGTCATGCTCGATGGTCGCACGGCCGGCATCCGCAAGCTTTTTACGAAGCTCCGGCTCTTTCATGAGCTTTTGCATCGCGCCGGCGAGTTCCTCCACAGAATCTGGGGGAACCAAGATGCCGTTGGCTCCTGACTGGATCAACCGAGGGATCCCGGCGATTCCTGTGGCCACAACGGGTACCTCCATGGCCATCGCTTCTAGAAGCACATTGGGAAGCCCCTCACGTCGGCTGCTCAAAACAAAAATGTCCAGGGAATCGAAGAACGCTTTGTTGTCAGCAACTTGACCGATCAACTCAATTTCCATTTCGCACTGCATTTCGCGGACGAGATCGGTTAACTCGCTCAACAGCGGTCCATCGCCCGCGATCTTCAAATGGCACTTTAGTCCTTGAGCTTTCAATTCGGCAACAGCACGGATTAGAAGGTCAAATCCCTTTTCATTCGACAGACGCCCCATAGCCCCGAGAGATATTGGGCGCAACGAATCGGGAGTGGACGCAACCCAAGCCGACGTTGCAGGTCGGGTTGATCGAGTATAGATTTCTGTATCGATGGCGTTATGGATCACTCGACATCGCTCCGGCATGACCCCGCATTGCAAAGCGGACTCATGCAAATCCTCAGAAACGCAGAGGACTTCGTCGTAGCGAGTTATGCAGCTGCGGTCGATCCGATAGTACAGCGGAGTACGGCGTGTGTGCTCGACCCAACCATGCAGAGTGGTCACTAGCTTCATCGGCCAGAACCGTCTCACGATCAGTCCAAACGCATTGCTCTTGTAATCGTGTCCATGCCATATCGCGACGCGCCGCCGGCGACACGTTTGAATCAATCGAGTCAACACTCGCCAATCCCATGCTCCACGATCAGAAACGGAGATCAACTCGGCGTTCGCGTCCGCCGCGCGCTGTTGGAGCAATTTAAATCCTTTGTCCACCGGCGGATGCATGTAGGCGCAGGCACACCGATAGCCTAATCCTCGCAGAAATCTTGGCGAATTGAGGATTGTCTTTTCGGGACCGCCGCCAAACCCTGTTACGCTGCGGACATGGAGCACCAATGGGTCATTGTCCTTAGTGGTGTCCATTTGTATACCCGTTTGCGTTGGTTGTTCTCGATTGGTGGATTTGCTCATATCGGTCACACACAGAGGCTTGAATCGCATGCCAATCAAAGTTCTTTACGACGAACGCGCGGGCCGCCATTCCCAACGCGCTTCGGCGATTCGGATCTTGCAACAATGTGTCGATTGCGTTTGCCATCTGCGAAGGTGAATCCGCGATTACCAACTCTTTGCCATCGGTGGCCGGTATTCCTTCAGCACCGATAGACGTTGAAACAACTGCCTTGCCCATCGCGAAAGCCTCTAGAATCTTCAGCCGAGTGCCACTGCCATGCTGAAGCGGTACGACGAAGATCTGACTGCGGTGAACGAAAGGTCGCACATCCTCCACTTCGCCGGTCACAATCACTCTCTGCCCATCATGGAGCGCCTGAATCTGCGACGTAGGACAGCGGCCGACCACGTGAATCTTTGTTCCCTTGGTCGCAATCTTTGGCAGTACCTGGCCACAAAAGAACTCGACTGCTTTGATGTTCGGGAAGTAATTCATCGCACCCGTGAATACTAATGAGTTCTCCCCTTGGATCGTCAATGGCTCGGGACGAAAGAACTCGGTGTCGACGCCATTCGGCACAACGCCATACTGTGCACTCGGGCAATTCTCTCGAAACATACCGGCGTCTACTTCCGAGCAAACTAGACTGAGATCCATCTGGCGGCATATTTCAGTCTCGATAGATTTCAAGCGTTTTGCTTCATACGACAGAATTCGGCGGCGGAGCCAATCGAGCGTGGATTGTGCGGTTTGGTAAGCCATGCTGGACAAACAGTTATGAGTATCAAACACTTTCAATTGCCTCCAATCACGCGCCAATGCGAAAACGGCAGTATCGAGATGATTGAAATGAATGGCGTCGTATCGTCGTCGTTTCAGTTCGTCGCTAGCGCAACGAAGAAGTGGTGACGACCAATTCTTGGTCAGAAAAAGCGAACCATGTAGTCGATTCGTTTGTGCAAGAGCATTGGCAACTCGGCACGCTGTTCCTTGCTTACGAACGACTACGGTCTCGCAGTCCAGGGGAAGCGTCGAGATTTCTGGTGCCGTTCTACTGGAATGGGCGACCAATGTCAGTTGATGATGTCGCGCCAGTCCAGCCAGTATGTGAAACGTGCGCAGATTTCCCCCATCCCGTAGCGGATAAGGAAACTGGTCGGAGATAAAGAGAATTCGCATCAAATTAAATCGTTCGAAAACACTCAAATTTGTGATATCTCTAGGAGACGCACATGGAATGCTTCATCAGTGCTCGATCAATGTCCGTGCGTGGCATCTGTCGGTCCGGTTAACTGAGCGTACAAAGCTCTGTATTGCGCATGCATCCGATCCGATTGAAACAACGTCATGGCCCGCTTTCGACCGCACTCGCCCATTCGATGTCGTACTGATGGCGATTGAATGAGTTTCAAAAGCGCTTCCGAAATCTTGTTGCAATCGCCCGAATCAGATAGAACTCCCGTTGTGCCGTCATGGACCACCTCGGGTATCCCACCTACCCGCGTAGCGACGCACGGCAATTGCGCACTCATGGCTTCGATCAGCGTCAATGGAATCCCTTCAGAAACGCTGGTCAGCAGAAATATATCCATCCCTTCGAGTAACTCGGCAACATCCTTTCGCAGCCCCAGCATTCGGATTTTATGCTTCATGTTTACGTCGCGAACCATGGCTTCGATCTTCGTGCGCTCCTCACCTTCGCCCACGATAAAGTACCTAACATTCGGCGCGCTGCGGCAAACGATTTGCATCGTACGTATTGCCGTTTCATAGTCTTTGAGACGATTCAACCTCGCAACCTGGATGACTCCGATTTCTGTTTCACGTAGCCCTAGACTCGCTCGAACGGATAGCCTATTCGGTCGAGATGGATCGAATCGCTGAACGTCGACTCCGTTGTAGATGACCTCCACGCGTGAAATAGGGATTCCTTCGTTGTCGACTAGAGCGTCGCGGACATGTTCTCCTACGGCTATCACTCGATCGCGGCGACGAAGCAAAAGTCGGTTGGCCAAGACTCGCTTGGGTCGACGGTAGTCGGGATAGTCACGACCGTGCTCCGTGAAAAGAATAGGGCAACTCCATTTGAACATGCGCGCCATCGACGTATAGAAGAATGGCGAGTACTGATGCGCATGCACCAGCTTAACATTATGGGTGTCTAAAAAGCGCGCGATTCGTCGAGCGCATTTATAGTCGAACCCTGGCTGCCGATACACGTCCTCGACGATGAATCCTCTGTCAATCAGCTCGGCACCGAGCGATCCAATGGCATCCAAGCATACAAACACGGGACGGAAATGATCTTGGCACGCGAGTGCCAACTGTTTGGCCAACAACTCCGCGCCACCAACGTTGAACACGTGCAACATATGGCAGATCGTAGGCTGCTTGGTGGAGTCCGAGACTGAACTATTCATCGGTATAGTGGATATCACGAGTTGGATCACCTGTTTCGAAAACGGGAAGCGAGCCAACTTTTGCGAATTTTGGACCGCCAAAAGATGGGCTGAAAAAGTCTCGTAGTAAACGTGACGATCTGGCTGCGCGACCCGAGTTGTCGCCGTACCAACAATTTTTGTGGCACGAAACTTGAGCGTGTGGTCCATGCGAATTGCGGGGCGGGTCTCGATGCTTGGAACGAATACACATTGGCGGAGTTCTCGAAGAATTGCTGCAAATAGCATTGCTGAAGTACGATGGCCACAGGCCGAGTACAACTGCGACTTGGAAACGTCGCAAGCGAAGACCATGCTCGGTCCAGAATCCAAGTCCCTTTCTCCGCAATGGCTTGGCGTTCGTCCGAGGGACAGAGAGATGCGGCCATGAGCAGCACGACACCCTTGCGTAGATCCTGGGCTGCCCAGGTCTCCGTCGGATACTCGAGCGTCTCGGCGTGGTCGAGATACATTCGTTCGTTTTCGGTCATCCAGCGGGCATAGTGCAGAAGGCTCTCCAGTGCATAGGCTCGGATCGCGCCGTATTGAGTCGCATGCCGAGTCAACTCGATGAAGAATACGATCGCTTGCAAATAGACGGTGTAAGACCATCGATTCTCTGCATCCAGTAGCTCATATTGTTGAACATCGTCTTGAGGATGGATCGTTCGACGAATAAACTCGCAGGCCTTGTCCAGATAGAGGGAATTGCTCGACGCGATCCATGCGTTCAGAAGCGTCATGATCGAGTTGCTCGCGCCGCGGCCTGGGCCTTGAAAACTGAGTTCGCGTGTGCAGGTTGCCAGTCCCGTTGGATCGTGTGAGACCCAGCCGAGGATATGCTGATCACCATCGTCCATGGCGAGAACCCATTCGGCCATCTCAACCACAGCATCTCGCGCTGGAACGGAACCGGTTAGGTAATGATACAGTAGCAATCCGGCTGAGTAGTTATGCTCGTTTCCAGGGCCGCCACCGGGCGCGCTGACGGCTTTGCCCTGCATGTTCTTTGAGTAACTGCGATGACTACACGTGGCTGCATTGTGATAGTGAGCCGTATGCCAGAACATTCCGCCGTTGTACGCAGACTTGTCTTCTTTCGTGTGATAGATGTCGATGTTCATGAGATGGCGAGCTAACGGATCGGCCAGTTGCCACCATCGGGCGTCCTCTGTTTTCAAGAACTGGATGAGCATTCCGTAGAGTAAATCGTATTGGTTGTTGTAATGAGAGATGACGGTACCTGAGTCAACCGAGAATGCGGCCTCATGATCGGCCCAGACATCGCCATAATTTCTCCAGCCATACTCATCGATCGCTTCGCGTTTGGCAAAGAAACTCTCGGGCCCTACGATTGCTGAGTCGAGTATCGATGCCAACTGCGGCCCATCTTTCACCAGCGAGTTGGGCATGAACGGGATCGCTCCACTGTCTGCGATCCAGTTTGCATCCACCGTTGGAACTGCAGGATTGTAGACCCAAGACAGATGATCCAACGTGTTGAGCTGACCGTCTCCGAAGTCAAGCCATACGACACGAGAGTTGTGCTCTCCTCCCTGCAACTCATACAAGTCGTCAAAATGGACTGGCCAGGTTGCAGCGCGAAGCTGCGTTCCACGCAGATCGATGGCACTAGGGCCTTTCTGCCAAAACTCCTCGATGGCACACGCGATGTATCGATTGTGACCAAGCATCGCAACGGTGGGGTTGGCGCGCAGTCCCGCAGTTTCAAGCGAACCGTTCTTTACGATGTATCCTCGGAATCGTTGCTTTACATGTCCTTCTCGATTCACATGGTTTCGACAGTGCCAGTTCTCACCTCCACTCGAATCCTGATAGAGACTGAAGTAGTCCGCGTTGGTTGTTTGTAGCTCCGAGTTCGGCTGCTCACACCAAGTGATCTGCTCGTTGAGGCTCCAACTCGCTACCATTTCCAATGCGAGCTCTTGGACTAACACGGAACCTGGATCTCCCAAATCCCAATAACCACCTTGATGACGTGCGCAACGCGGGTTCTCTACCGTGAATTCGACTCGACATAGTGCAGAGTCAGCAAAGAACGATAGCCTCGCGGAGATTCGGAGTCCGGTCTTGCCAAGCTTTCCTTTCAGTGCTACGGAGGCTCGAACGGGACCGTTGTCTTCGACCTCTATTGTGTCTACTTGGAACAGATGAAGTCGCCCTTTCTCGTCCAAACAGACGAGTCGACATCCGCTTTCATCCAGCCATGGCTGGCCGTCTCCCGTAACACTCTCCAGTACGTGCGATCCACGTCCAATTCGAAAGATTCTCTTGCCAGTATCGACCACGAACGCATCACCCTGTTGTCGAATCAATGGAGCTGTGGCGGACGAACTACGTTCGTTGTAGCGGACATCTCGCGCCGGCTCCCAAGCGTGCAATAGTCCCCTAACCGCGGATAGCTTCGTTCCCTCGGCATGCCCCAACTCCTCAGCGTCAAACATGGCGAGTTGTTCCTGGAGACTTGAGGCCGTCGTGCGACTGTATCGCAGATCGATCAGGGTCCATTTCGCTGAGCCATCAGGCCACTTGGCGAGAACGCGATGTTGGACTTCGTGTAACGCTCCATCGAGCCCGGTCGCTTCCCATCGTATCGAGTCACTTACACACCCTATCGGCAGCGGAACAGCCAATCGGAGCGGTTGTGCGTGGCTGTGTAAGCCCGATGGAATCGAGAACGGGACCTCCACCACGGGACGCGGTGAGTCTGTTATACAATTCACGCTAGGAGCGGTCTTCATTTTCCATCGCATTTCGTTGATGATGTCCGCGGAACAAGAACTCGGCCTGCTCAGCCAGTACGTTCCAATCAAATCGTTGCTCGACCCAACGTCGACCCTCAGCACCCATTCGATCGCACTCGGTGGGAGCGGCGAGCAGTTGCGTGAGGACTCTCGCTAGCTCTTCTGGTTGGCGACAGTCAACTACGAAACCAGTTTGATCAGGTTTCATCGCTTCGGATGTCCCACCGGACTGCCCCGCGATGACTGGGCGACCACAGGCTTGGGCCTCGAGCAGAACCATTCCAAAACCCTCGATATCTCGATCTATCTCTCGATTGGGTAACGCAAACACGTCGCATTGTTGGTAGCAACGGACGAGCTCGGAGTCGGAGGGCTCACCACGAAACTGAACATGCCCCAACACGCCCAGTTCCGACGCGAGGGCTTGCAACGAGTGGCGTTCCTCGCCAGCACCAACGATCGAGTACAGCGCATTGGGCAACGTGTTGAGGATGCTAGGCAGGGCTCGAATCAGCATGTCATGCCCTTTGCGACGTTGAAGCCGACCGACGGTCAGCACTACCGGTCTATCACCCCATTCGAGTTGTCGACGTACCTCTCTCGCGCGCGGTCTCGGGCTAAACGCTTTGCAGTCAACACCTGGATGAAGAACCCTCACTCGCGCTTGGCCTACGTTCCACTCCTCGCGAAGCAGCCGAGCGGTGTTATGGCTATTGGCAATGCAGTATTCAGCATTGGCCAGCACTCGTCGGACCAGGAATGCATGCTCGCGACTATTCGAGGCTGTGTTGATGTCTTCTCCGTGAATGTAACAAAGATAGGGAACACCCAACCATTGCTTCAATGCCAAACACATAACCCCCTCGGGCAGACAGCGACCACAATGGATCTGTGTGATTCGATTCCGCCGAACCAATCGACGCAATTGTAGAACCCGTTTCCAGTACCCGATTGCTCCACGCCAAGAGGCTATTCCCCATTCTGTCATCGCCAATGGCAATCGAATGATTTGTTTCTCATGGTCGTTGTCAAAGGTCTGTTGCCCAATGGATTCTCCAACGACAAGCAAGTACTTGGCAGACTCCAAGCGGCTATAGATTTCCCAGAACCAACGCCCGCTACCACCGTTTCTTGGTGGAAAAATTTCACTCAGTAGCAACGTTTTCATGATTAGTTCGTTCTATACCCGCACGCGTTTCTACAGGCCCGACCACAATTCCGAAACCCAACTCTCGGAGCTCGTGCATCGTTGTTTGGTTACAGCCAATCGATGCTGATGTCGTTGAGTCGCGGCGACACCAATGCATTCAAGGTCGTCAACGTCACACGGTACCTCAGGTAGCGACCCTGCAACCCCAACGACGCGAGGCTTTGCCCATTCGAAAGGGGCAGCCATGTTGCCCCGGCGAAGCTCGAATCGTTGCTCGTCATGATTTCGATCGTCAACCCTGTACCAACGGGCGTATCGGCATTCCAGTTAGCAGACGCCCATTGAACGACACTGCCTGCATCAAAGGTTGCTGACGTGAAGACCCCGATCCACAAACTTCCGTTGAAACTTTGTGGCGCTGCGTTCACGATCCGCACCGAGTCCACTTGAAGGGCCGCCGTTGGTGTGCCAAAGTAGGAAGACATCGCGATGCGCATGGGGGTCGAAACGGGAACAGCCGCCGTGATGGAAGTCAATAGATTGCCATCGAGGTAGAAACTGAATCCCGTAGCCGTTGAGCGAACTTGGTATGTGTGAAAGCCTGTTGGCAATGCCCCCACATCGATATCACTGGTGACTCCGGAGATGTTGACTCGAGCAAACAGCCGATTGGTCGTCGCTCCCGTACTGAAGATTGCCCAGTAGTTTCCGATGAGGGTATCGAGTCTGGTTGCCAGTCCAAAGTGCTGGTAGGCGACAGCACCAAACTGCACCAAACCCTCGACGGTTTGGTCGACATAAGTTGCTTGCGAGACGACGAGACTGCCCTGAACGGAGAGCAACCCCTGAGAGTTGCCAACAGCATTGCCGGTCGACCATGCAGAAACCTGCCAGTCGATGTCGGAGATAACCTCTTCTGAGAAATCGTCCTGGAACGCAGTCGCAATCTGGATAGCTCCTCCGCCATTGCCCGTCGCAATGGTTCCAGTATGCGTTCCCTGGGCGAAGTCTGCTAAGGTTGTTTGCGTATAAGCGGCTTTCACTCGGAACGACCACTGGACCGGTGTCATCATGTTGCCCGCACCATCCGTAGCACCCGATACCGATACGGTATAAGTCTCGCCTGCGATCAAGTCAGTGACAGGATCAAGCTGCACCGTGCGAGAGGCCACACTGTAGCTCGATTGACTTGCCACAATGTTGTTTTGGGAGTCTCGCAGTTGAATCACTATGGAGGCTGAAAGTACGGATTCACTAAACGTTGCCGACACATTGGTCGACTTGTCGATATTGATAGCACCTGCTGCTGGTGTATTCGTGGTCACAGTCGGCGGTGTCACGTCGGCGCCCAACTCGCTGAACGCTACGTCGACCCAGTAGTTGCTCGAGTTAAAGGTCTGATTGGGGAACGAACTCGCTGCGGAGTAACGATACACACCATTACCGCCTTCTTCGCTATTGGCCAGTGCTCGCAATGGACCGTTGACGAAGCTCGAGGCGAAATAGGCGGTGTCTACAGCGTAGCGGCCTTGCGGAGCAAAATAGGATGCGACGTACGTTGTGTTAGCAGTGATGGCAACCGGCGACACAAAAGTAACTGACTGCCAACCAGTTGCGGATTCTTCGCTGAACGCTTGACTAGCGATCAGACTACCAGTCGCCGTCCATAGATTGCCGATGTGTAGGCCGTTGTTACCGACCCCTTTGTAGAACTTGAGTCCTGTGATGAAACCATTCTGAGCCGATTGGAATTTCACTCCCAGTTCTACCGGAGACGAATCGTTGGCGGCTGAAACGGCCGGCAGGGTCGCGTTGTTCCACAACGAAACATCAACGTGCTGCCCGCCGGTTGTAAAGGTCCAGGTCGAGGCCGTCATTATGTTTCCGGCAAAATCGGTCGCGTCGCTCATCGATACCGAATACGATGCGTTGTTTTGAAGCGATGCGCTAGGCGATAGGGTCACAGTTGCTGTTTGACTGTCGTAGCTGATGGACGCGGGAACCAAATTTTGCTGAGAGTCTCTCAGTACCATCGCGATCGTGCTAGGTCGGACCGCTTCGCTCAAGACAGCTTTGATCTTGGACGTGACCGTGACTCCGACTGCGTTTGCCGATGGGGTACGGCTGACGATCGACGGCGGTGTCATATCCGCCAGGGAGTTGGAGAACATGACGTCGACCCAATAGTTAGTAGCGTTGAATGAGTTGACGGGGAATCCACCTCCAAGCCCGTAGAAGTAAAGCCCATTCGTGCTACCTGCTACACTGGCAGGGGCGATCAGCGGTCCATTGGTGCGGCTGTTTGCAAAGTATCCGCTCGTGGCAGCGTATCCACCATTCGGAGCATAGTACGATACAACGTAGTTTGCGCCGGCTATGGCAGACACCGGCACGCTAAAATTGGCTTGCTGCCAACCGGTTGTAGACTCCGAAGTAAAGGTTACTGAAGCCAACAGTGTTCCTGTACTGCTCCACAACCGTCCGGTATGCGGCCCGGGGTTGGTTGCGCCGCGATAGTAGCGGATTCCAGTAAAGTAGCCGTTGAGCGATGTCTGAAATCGCACTCCGACCTCGACTGGTGATGTATCGGCTACTGAACCCACGACCGGCACGAAGCTGGAGTCCCAGAGGCTCGAGTTGACTACGGCGTTGCGTGTCGTAAAGGCCCACGACTCGGTAGGCATTTGGTTTAACGCTTGATCGCGCACACCACTAATCTTAATCGTATAGGTTCCACCTGGCGACAGATCAAGATTTGATGTAGCAACCAATCGCTTCAGGCTGCTGTTGTAAACAGTGATCGTCGGAATCAGGTTGCCAAACGAATTGCGCAGTTCGAACAGACCGGCTGACAAGTCGATTTCCTCGCTAAAGTCGATAGTCGAACTGAATGCGAAGTCAACGTCTGTCGCTCCTGCAGCGGGAGTGCGTGAAACAATGAAAGGAGTCGAGTTATCCACCTTTACGATGATCGTCACGGTGGAGGAGTTTCCGGCTAGATCGGTGCTGATCGCACTCACTGTATAGTCACCATCGGGCAGCTCAGAGGAATCCCATAGAACACGATAAGGGGCCGTTGTATCTTTAACGCCAACGCTCACTCCATTGACTTGGAACTGGACGCCTTCCACTCGAACATTGTCGAACGATACTGCTGCCAATACGGTCGCGCCAGAAACCCATTGCTGCGGATCAGGATGAAGCAACCGGACGGTTGGTGGCTCGACATCTGTAGGATTGGCAACCTCGAATCCCCATGGTGAAATCAGACCGATGTTGCCGACTGCATCCACCGCCCACCCGGTGATCGTATACTGGCCATTGGGCCATTGGGTCGTATCGATGGTGGTCTCATAGGGAGCCGTGGCCATTGAGCTGATCAACTGGCCATCGACAAAGAGATTGATCCGACTCACCACCACATTATCCGTCGCCGTCACGTTGAGTACCAAAGGTCCCGAGACGATCGAACTGGCTGGACCAATCGAAGCGACCGGCGGAATGGTATCCACTACGCCTCCCACTGATTGACTCATGTTGTACAGGATTTCGGCATTGGAGAGGGGACGGTTGTAGATCCGGACCTCGTCGATCAGCCCATGGAAGTACTCTGCGCTGAAGACCTGGTTTCCACCAATTTGCAATGCCCCACTTGACTCAAAGACGTCTCCCTCAACGACTGTTTGGCCAATGAAGACCCCATTCGCATAGATCTTGAGAAACTGTTTGTCGTACGTGACGGCCAGATGTGTCCAAGCGTTGAGCGTCAGCGACGAATTACTCGTCACACGGAAGTCACTATAGTTGTTGTTCCTTCCTTTGGCGTTAATATATCCTGCTGGCAGGGAATTGCTACCATCGTTTGCATAGAGGGCATAGGCCAAGCCGTTGCTGCCCTTTTCCTTCAAGAGGATGCTGGAGTATCCGGCGCGAGAGAACGGTTTGACCCATGCCTCCAACGTCAATCCGTTTACAACGTCTAGCGAGTTTGAGTCCGCGATCGTTACTAGATCGTTCACACCGTCAAACGAAAGCGCTTGGCCAGTGAATCCTGGGGCAAACACTGCCCCGGAGATGGTTCCATTGTTGCCGCCCGATGAGCTGTCATACAGGACGCTACCAGTCCCTTCGTCAAAGCTATATGCGGCGACCAGACCTAAGGAGCTTGTTGGCGACAAAGCAACAACTACGTTCACCCCCGCGCTGACGGTTTCGATGTTGCCTTTATCATCGACGGATCGACTACAGATCGTTGTTGGTCCGACATCCGATGGAATCCACTGATACGTCCAACTTGATCCTCCGTTAGCGCGACGCCACGTTCGCCCTGCGTCGACGGAAACTTCAACACCCCCTACGACACCTCCGCCGTTGTCACTGCTTGTGCCGCTCAATAGGACAGGTACACCCGTTGAAACTACAGTGCCGCTGGAGATCGAAGTAACGCTGGACACGGGTGGCAGGAGATCGGTGGTCATCGTTGCTCGAACGATTCCCGTTTGAAGTGTTGTTGGCTGAACTCCCATATCCGCAAACAAGTTGACAATCGCCTGTTGAATGGCTGGGTCTGGTACGGATGGGATGACATCATGTGTGCCATCGAGCCCCCAGCCCCAGTTTATGGTGCCGGCACCGAAAACCAATGCTCCGCTTTTGGCGCGGTACAGCGTCAGACTGTGCGTCGCTTGTCCGCTGGTGGTCACAGGTCCGCCGTACTGATCAATCTTCTGTGGAACGTTTTGTGTTGTTGACGACATCCGCAGGAGTCCAGCTGGACGGAAGCCGTTGTCGATGTCCTCGTTCCATTCGTAGCCCAGCACATAATCGCCAACATTGGTCGATTGGCCCGGTTGCAAGCTCGCGATCCTTGTATCTCGCCAAAACGAAAATCCAGCGAACTCGGCACCAACCGTAAAGGGTGTTCCCGTATCTCCTCCGGGTCCGCGGTTGACCGTAAATAGTTGACCGGTCAGCGCATTCTCCGGACGACCGCCATCGGCAGGTGGACTGAATCGATCGTCTCGCCAGGTGCCCGTCCAGACATTCGCCAGTGGATCGATCTTAGCATTGGCCCACGTCTCCTTGTACGTCACAAGGGTACGGTACGGGGTCCCGCTCGCATCGATGCTATTCTCCCAACGTGTCTTCCAATAGACTTCATTTCCGCTGAAGAAAGCCAGATTGACTCCTGCATCGCGGGCTGCCTCAACATTGGCTCGCTGGTCACCGGACCAGTATTCGTCGTGTCCAGCCGAAACAAAAATCTTGTGTTCGAGTAGCTCGTTCCCTCGACGATCTGTATCCACACCTGTCGTGTAGCTGACGTCGTAGCCATTCTTTTCCAACCAGCGAACCGTGGCATATTCGCTGCTGAAGAACCAATCTTTGGCTGTGACCGCGCGGGTGTCAAAGGGACGATTGTAGCTAACGGCGTGAGCGTAGCTTGGAGTACCGACGTACAGGCTGTTACCGCCCCAGCGATTGTAGGCCTGCCAAGTTGTATCTGACGTCTGAAACAGCACATCAGAACCACCATCGTCATCACGGACGACAAAAATGATATGGCTCGCACCACCCGTGTCTTCGCGGACCGGCCGAGCGATATAAACCCCAGAAACGGCTGTCGAGGGTACTTGCCAAGATGCCGACACCGACCAGTTGCCCGCGTCCACTAAACCAGTAGCAGCATTGGTCAATGGCGCAGGCTGCACTTGCTTCACAGTTTGCGAAGATGGAATCGTTGCTACCAATCGCGCGCCGTTGCCGCCGTAGTAGCCGATACGATAAATATCGAGTCGATACGGGCTCAGACTCTGGTTGTTGATTTTGAACTCGATCGACTCGCCAGCATCTACGCTGATGTTGGTGGCATAGCCCTGAAGCGTTGTATCCCCGACACCGACAATGTCCCACTGCGATGCGGGTGCTCCAGGCAGCAGATTCTCGTTGACAATGGCGTTGGCACTGAGAACAACGCGTTGCTCTAGACTTTCGATAACGAGTCGTCGTCGCCTCAAAACGCTAGGTCTGAAACTGTTGCTGTCGATACGTTTCTTGGTTGTTAGACTATTCATCATAGTTACCTTTTGGTTTCTTATCAAAGAGAAAGTGAGCAGCGCTATCGCGCTAGGCGATTAGGCAAGAATTCAAACATCCAAACTAGATTGACTCGTCTGCGGATGAACGCTTGCATACACTTGACGCATCTGATTCCATAACTTCGACCAGCTATGCTCGCAGAGACAGTGCTCGCGAGCAGCTTTCGCGATCTCATCGTAGGTGGCTCGATTCTCGAGTAGTTGTCTGATTCCCATCGCATACGCTTGGTAGTCCGACGCGTCGATCAAACGTCCACTCACGTGATTGCGAATGATCTCTGGGATGCCGGCGGTCGGTGCGGCCAGGACAGGAACTCCGCATGCCTGTGCTTCAAGGACCGTTAACGGCAACCCTTCGTGCGTAGAAGGTAACAAAAGCAAGTCGGCACCCTGCAGTAGCTCCACCGTGTCCGATCGAAAACCAAGAAAGTCGACCAAGTGACTCACTCGAAGCACTTCGCATAAAGCTCGCAAGAACTTTTCGTAGGTGCCATCCACGGAGCGATCTACCCCTGCCAAAGAACATCGCACATCGACTCCTTGGCGATGCAACGCGGCGATAGCCCGAATCGTGGTCGCTTGCCCTTTGTGCTTGGCTAGGTTGGCGAGCATCAGTACCACGGGCTGGTTGGGGTTCCAGCCGAGCTGACGTTTGGCCTTACGTTTGTCCGTCGGAACGAATCGTTGAACCTCTACCGCATTCCTAACCGTGAATACTTGGGTCTCACGTCGGCCCGTCTTAGGTAGAGAATCCAAAACCTTCTGGTGCAGAAAATCGGCGCACACAACAACGGCTTGAGGAGGCAGTCGAAAAGCCCACTGTAGATCTTCAATAGGGTAGTCAATCTGCACATGAACGATTGCCGGCACCCGTGCCATTCGTAAGCCATGGCGCAAGGCTGCGTAGGTGACGGGATCATGGACATGGACCATGCCGGGTTTAGCCGCCAATAGTTGTAAGGCGAAGCGGGTGTTGCCCCAAGCCGCTTTCACCATCGAGTTGGATTGCGCTGACTTGCTTTCATACCGATGAAGTTGGAAACCGAACGCCGCAGCACGGTTCCAGGCACGCCCAGTTCCCGGCAGCCAGACATGTTGACGCTCGCCCAAATCCTGTTGGGCCTGACACGCGAGCTTGATCGCAATATCCGCCGCACCGCCGAACTCCCTCGATACGAGTATTTGATGAATCGACGTCGAGGCTGCTCGTTTCGGAGCGGAAGATCGCAATCTTGTAATCGGTTGAGTTCCCATGGATGTTCGCTTGCCTTTAAGTGGTTGCATTGGTCCAATCCGAGCGGACGACAAAGTCGCCCCACTCGGCCTTTGGAATTCGACCGTTGCCATAAAAATTAGACGGCTGAACGTCGATCCATATCGCGCGATCGACGAAGTCTCGCCAAACCGATTCCGGCGGACCTGCATTGAGTGAAATCGCGTAACGTCCCGGGGCGAGAGGAATCGATGGCAATCGACATCGAACGCGACGTCTATTGCGATCGGGTTCCGTTGTTGAAGAAGCGAGGTACGTAGCGACGGTGAAGAGTCGTCGGCCTACTTCATCGTCGAATCCGATCGCAAACTGGTAGGCATTATCGGGGCAGTTGGCAGCCACTTCCAGTTCGACGATCATCGACTCTCCGCATGGAAACTGATCGCAGGGTTGTCCGTCGTCGGAGAGTAATCGAAGCGATCCCAGTATCGTTTCACACCCATGCCGTCGATTCTCATGTGTTTCAAGATCAACGCTCGAGCCAGAAGTAGTATTGTTGTCTCTCACGTATTTCTTCGCACCTTCCTTGGTGTCGCCGAAGAATTGCAGAACCCCTCGATCCAACCAGGCGACTTTCTCGCACAGATTCAATACCGTCGCCATGTTGTGGCTAACGAAAATCACGGTTCGCCCAGAGCGATTGATCTCACTCATTTTCCCGAGGCATTTGCGTTGAAACGCCGCATCTCCGACGGCTAATACCTCGTCGACAATCAGGATCTCAGGCTCCATGTGGGCTGCAATGGCGAACGCCAGCCGTACGAACATTCCGCTCGAATAACGTTTGACGGGTGTATCCAGAAATCGTTCCGTCTCTGAGAAATCCACGATCGCATCAAATTTGCGTTGGATCTCGCATCGCGACATCCCCAGAATTGCCCCGTTCAGATAGATGTTTTCTCTCCCAGTCAACTCGTGATGAAATCCAGTGCCGACTTCGAGCAGACTGCTGACTCGGCCTTGCAATCGAATTCGTCCTCGGGTCGGTACTGTGATTCGGCTGAGGATCTTTAACAGCGTCGACTTGCCCGATCCGTTGCGACCGATGATGCCAATCACTTCCCCGGGCTCGATGTCAAACGAAACGTCGCGCAGTGCCCAAAGAGTGTCAGAGCGTTGAGGGTTATCGTTGCCGAGTTTCTCTTCCCTTTGCATGAAGGATTTTGCCATCGCACTGCCGAATCGACGGGCCGTACGGTTAATCGATTCGCGCAAGGTGTTGTAATCACCCGCCAAGGAATTGCCGAGCCGATATCGTTTAGCGACCGAATCTATGGAAACTGCATGTGACACTTGTTCATGTTACCTTTAGTTTGAGAGGGTGATTTTCTTTTTTGCGGCCCGCAGGGCGGACACCACACCGATAGGAAGCTCGCACGCGAATCGGAGCAACCAGATGTAATAATCGAAAGGCTGATACATCAGGGCCTTCTTGAACTGCGACTTCGCATTCGCAAAACGCCCTTCTTGCCACTCGAGATAACCCAGCCCCAAGTACATCCCAAAGAATCTGTCGCTTAGCATGCGTTGATCGATTTCAGGCGACGGCAGTGGGATCTGTTGCGTATGTTTACTCACGACATACAACTCCGCTTCCAACATCTCTCTTAGGTTGTTACTCGCGTTTCCCTCATGCTTGCGATACGCTACTAACGGTGTATCGATAAAGCCAAAGGCGGTGGAGCGAGCGAGGCTGAGCCAGAGATCGTAGTCCTGGGCTGTCGGCCGTGTGATTTGTTCATCGAACGCATGGGATCGAGGCAAGCAACTAGTACGCACCATAACACTGGATACGCACACTTGATTCCCGCGAAACAGTCTGTCAAAACACCGTCCAGCGAAATCGGTCCCCCAACCCCTGGCTCGCTGCGTCCGATGCCCAGTCTTACCATCTTGGAAGTAAAAATCGCAATGAACTAATCCAACCTGCTCGTTTGATCGCAATAGCTTCATTTGAGATTCGATCTTGCCCGGCAGCCATAGATCGTCCGCGTCGAGAAAAGCAATTGTTTCCCCGTTAGCTACCGAAACACCCAGGTTCCTGGCTGCCGAAAGACCGCGATTGCTTTGATACAAGTAACGGATCTTGGTTCCGAACTGCTTGAGCCGCATCCCGCTATTATCGGTTGATCCATCGTCGACAACGATGACTTCGGTGTTGCGATACGTTTGTGCCAAAACGCTTTCCACCGCCTCAACAACGTACTGGGACGCGTTAAAACACGGAATGACCACGCTCACAAGATTTTGAATCATCGATTGCCTGTCGCTACTCAGCAACGACGACTCCATCCGCATCTACATCAACACTGCACGCTTGGCCCGCAATGTCAGGCCACCAACCAATCTGCTTCGGCTTTATAAACTTTAGCTGGCTTGCTGCGTGTTCGCTTTCGCCCCGCAGGCGTTTCATGGCGGCAAAGAACCAAGCCCCGAGAAACCGTTTCCACTGCATGCGATGCCAGGATCGAGTATTCGTTATCGATGGATAGAGGTTCTGAGCGAGGGCCAAGCATTTTTCGGAAACCGCTAAGTTACCTCGCTCAAATTCTATGGATCCCGACCAAAATGCCTTCCAGGCTACGGAACTCTCGGCAATCGTGCGAAGCTCTTCGAGATTTTCAATCCGATTCGCTTGGGTATCGAGTACGGAAGCGAACGCTTTAGAATATTCGCTGAGATCTCCAACCCCTGGATACTGTCGTAGGTAAGTCATGTTCGATTCATGTCGGCGGTAGAACGCAAACACCGATTTGCTGATTGCAACACGCCCTCGTGCCGCTAGCCGCATCCACATCTCGAGATCGCCGGTATGAGGTAAGTCGCGCCGATATCCACCCACCAACTTTTGCAACTCCGTTCTGACTATTGCGGCAGGTGTTGGAACTGGGTTCAAGACGTTGGTGCAGCAATAGTCCAAGAACTGACGGCTGGAAACCGTACAGTAGTCCAATGAGCGATACGAAGCATCGCGAATGGACGGAGCGAAACTGGGTCCAATGATGGCCTGACCGTAGACGAATCCAGCCTCGCGATCGGTACTCAGAATAGACACTGCCGTACTCAGTGCATGCGGCATCAGAGCATCATCGGCACTCAGCAGCAACAGATACTCACTGGAAGCCCAATGGATTCCCTCATTGAAAGTGTCGATGTGTCCTTGGTTGGTCGCATGTCGACGATACAAAACCCTGGCATCTTGAAGCGCCAAATAGGTTCCGACCTCGTGGGTGTTGTCGCTCGAAGCGTCATCGATGATCAGAACTCGTACGCGAACACCGGCTTGATGTAAGACGCTTTCGACGCACTCGGTCAAATAGCGACCGTAGTTGTAGCATGGTACGATGACATCCACGCAGCACTGCTCGTTTTTGCCCTGTTGTAAAGCCGTCATTATTGTCGGACGCCCTCAGTCATGGTAGGAATTGGGATGGACACGTTTGAATTGAGCGTTGTAGTGGAACTGACGATCTCAGGCTCTCCGACTACGTTGCGTTGGAACGTTCTCGCAGGATTCCCCACAACAATTTCCCCATCCTGCACATGCCGCGTCACCACAGCCCCCATGCCGACCAATGCGTTATCTCCAACTCGAATGTACTGCTTCACGGAACAGGCAGCTCCCAGGTAGCAGTTGGCTCCAATGTGCGCGAAACCGCTGACAATCACACCCGGCGCGATGATTGTGCCGCACCCGATCTTAGTGTCATGACCAATAACAACTCTTGGAGCAAGCGACACGCCGTCACTCAACGCGGCTCCACCACCAACGCAGCAACCGAAACTGACGTAAACGCCCAATCCCAATCGGGCTCTTGAGGAGACGTTCGCTTGCGGATGCACTAAGGTTGCATACTTAGAAATTGGTATTCCCGTTTCTAACATTAATCGCGAGCGATCTCGGTGGCTGGATTGACTGCCGATGCAGTTGATGAACATGTGGTTCTGGAAATCGTGAACTGCAGCAATGGGGCCCAACACGTCGAATCCTAAGAATCGATCGCACCGAGCGAAATTGTCATCCAGGAAACCAGCCACGTGCCACTTCGGTTGCACTAGATTGATTGCCTCGACAATATCCAATACGTCATGAGCGTTGCAGCTCGCGCCGAGAATGATTAGCGATTGCATCATACGCTCATCCCCATCAAGCACTTCGATTGACTCGCTGCAGTTACTACCAGGATCACTTGATCTTGTTGCTCGTTCGTCAGCGAGTCGTACATCGGCAGCAAGACAACGCAGTCTCTCGCCGCTTCGGATTCAGTGAGCCCACGCGTCGCAAACTCTGAGTAGGCTGGTTCTTGATGTGCATTCATGATGCCGCGTCGCGTGCAGATCCCAGTATCAAGCAGGCGTTGCATCAACTCATTCCGGGTCATTGGAAACGCTTCGGTGACACGAACGGCATACGATTGGTAGTTATAACGAATGCCCGGCGGAATCCAGGGTGTCTCCAATCCGGGGATGTCTGTCAACGCAAGGTCGTAGCGCAGGGCTAGACGACGTCGCCGCTCAATCATTTGAGGCAGTCGACGAAGTTGGACTCGCCCCACAGATGCTTGGATATCCGACATACGGTAGTTGAAGCCAAGCCGCACATACTCTTCGAATACGACCGTCTTTGCATGGTGTCGCTGTGTGTCCGAAAGACTCATTCCGTGCTGGCGGAGCAATCGAAATTGACGGTCCAAATAGGAATCGTTGGTGGTCAACATGCCACCTTCGCCCGTCGTGATCACTTTTCTGGGATGAAAAGAAAAGCACGCGATGAGTCCATGCGGACTGCCAATGGGTTCCCAGCGTCCGTTGCGAAACAGCTCGCTACCGATCGCACACGCGGCATCTTCGATCACCGGTATTCCGCGATTGCCTGCGATCTCTAGAACCGAATCTAGTGCGACTGGCATTCCGATTTGGTGCACTGGTAGGATGGCTTTGGTTCTCGCGGTGATGGCGGCCTCCAGCAACGTCGGATCCATGTTGTAGGTACGAGGATGAATATCCACAAAAACGGGCGTTGCTCCACAATGTCGAATCGCGTTTGCGGTCGCAATAAAGGAGTGGCTAACCGTAATGACCTCGTCACCAGGCCCTATACCTAGTGCGTGCAATGCCAAGTGCAAGGCCGTAGTGCAATTGGAAACGGCGCATGCGTACCTCGCTCCAACGCTGTCGGCGAATTCCTCCTCAAAGGCTGCGACCTGCGGACCTTGAGTGATCCATCCGGACAAGATTGCCTCACGGGCCGCATCCGCTTCTTCCTGACCCAACGACGGCTTAGAAATCGGGATCATTTTTTTCCTTTGGTTGTTTGAGTCATGAATTGCTACACCAAAACCCAATTGCGTTCTTGCATATCCGCGAGAAACGAAGCCGGCACATCGGATTTCTGTTTCAAGGACGTTAAAAGCCGGCCGATCCCATCTCGAAGACTAATGCGAGGGTAAAATCCGAATAGCGATTGAGCTAAACCAGTGTTCGCAATGAGCCGCTCAACGTCTCCGGGTCGTTTATCCGTGTATCTTGGTAAGATGTCTGTGCGCCCTGCCAATTCGTAGATAACTTCGGCTAGTTGGCGAACCGATACCTCGACACCCGAACCTAGGTTGATCGTCTGGCCAATGGCCTGATCCGATTCAGAGATTTTCCGAAGCCAGTGGGCCGTATCCTCGACATACAAGAAGTCTCGGGTTTGCGAGCCGTCGCCAAAAATCACGGGGGCTTTGCCATTGAGCGCCCACACACAAAATCTAGGGATGACCTCACCCGACTCTCCTTCGAAATGACTGCGTGGTCCGAAGTTGTTGAATGGTCGGACAATCACGACCGGGAGACCATATGTTCGAAAGTAGGCTCTCGCATACGCTTCTCCAGCTAGTTTTGCTGCCCCGTAAACGGTTTCCGGAAAGCAGGTGTGGTTTTCATCCATGGGTGCTTGGCGCGCCGTGCCATAGACTTCTGATGACGACACGTGAATGAATCGCTTTACCCCATGCGCTCGGGCCGCTCGAAGCAATTCAAGGGTGCCGCCGGCGTTGACATCGTGACTCTCTTTCGGATTGCCAATCGAGTGTCGTACACCACGACATGCCAGATGAAAGACAATATCGACATCGCGCATTGCCCTATCGACGAGTACTGAGTCGCGAATATCCCCCTGGATACACTCCAGATCGGAGCCTGTATGGCCGTCGAGATTAGCCCGCGAGCCCGTCGAAAAATCGTCGAGAACTCGGATCTTCACTCCTCGAAGCACATCCACGAGATGCGATCCGATAAAACCAGCCCCGCCGGTCACGAGTATTGTTTTGGATTGCTGATACATACGTTTGCTTACCTCATATTTGGAATTCGATTGGTTCACGACATGTCTCGTACAGGGCATCTACCACCAGATCCTGTTGACTGAGACTCAGATCAGGGAACATCGGCAAAGAGAAGCCTTCGTTAGCAACACGCTCGGCAACCGGAAAGTCTCCGCGCTTGTATCCAAGATCATTGAAGGCATTCTGCAAGTGCAAAGGGACGGGATAATGCATGCCCGTCAGGATGTCCCGCCTCGCCAACGCAGACCGGATTCGATCGCGTTCGGGGTGGAGCGCGACATACAAATGCCACGCGTGCTGTCGTTCTGGACTTTCCTTGGGGAGCCTCAGTGGCAACCCGGACAACTGTTCGTTATATCGCTCTGCAATTTGACGACGCCGATCCGTCCAATACTCGAGTAGGTTGAGTTTGGCTCCCAGCACCGCTCCCTGGATGGCATCCATGCGATAATTGAAACCGAGTTCCTGATGATGATAGCGCTCGCTTTGCGCATGATCACGGAGTGCGCGTACTCTCTTGGCGATCGCGTCGTCGTTCGTGACGACCGCGCCAGCTTCACCGTATGCACCCAGATTCTTTCCAGGGTAAAAACTGAAACATCCGCACTGTCCAAATGAACCTACGGATCGATCGAAATAGGTCGCGCCGGCAGCTTGAGCAGCATCCTCGATGAGAGCCAGTCCATGACGCTCGGCAATCGCTTGCAAGGGTGCCAAGTCCGCAGGCTGACCGTAGAGATGAACAGGTAGAATCGCCTTGGTTCGATTGGTGATCTTCGCCTCGACTTGGTTCACATCCATCGTGAACGTTTTTGGATCAACGTCGACGAATACAGGAGTCGCGTTGACATAGCGAATCGCCCATGCAGTTGCTATGAATGTCATCGGGACGGTGATGACTTCATGACCTCGCTCGACACCGGCACAAATCAAGGCCAAATGCAAAGCAGAGGTGCCTGAATTCACGCCGACACAATGCTTGGTACCTGTGGCTCTGGCGAACGCTGTCTCGAATTGCTCTACATACGGGCCCAGTACAAAACAGGAATGCTCCAGGATATCCTGAAACGCCAAAATGATCTCATCATGTAATAGATGATCCTGCGACTTGATGTCGGCAAAAGGCACAAGCTTGTCAATTTTTCTGGTCGTAGAACTACTCATTGATTTCTCCCAAATCTCGATATCGAAGGAATTTTGCAGGATTGCCAACTACCACTGAACCCGCTGGAACATCGCGAGTGACGACAGCCCCGGCACCCACCAGTGCACCGCAGCCAATCGTGATCCCGCTCATAATCACGGCCCCGCTCCCTATGGATGCACCATGGCGAACAACCGTCGGCTCCACATGCCAGTCTGCATCGGTCTGAGGCCGACCGTCTGAAGTCGCTCGTGGATCGCGGTCGTTGATAAAGATCACGCCATGTCCCACGAATACTTCGTCTTCAATGGTGACGCCCTCGCAAATGAATGAGTGGCTGGATATCTTGCATCGCTGCCCGATCCGAGCCCCTTTCTGAATCTCGACAAATGCGCCAATCCGCGACTCATCGCCAATCGTACATCCATAAAAATTAACAAATGCGTGCACCACCACGTTTTGACCCAAACGGACGCTATCTGAGATTCGGATAAATGAATTTTCGGCCTCATTTTTCATCTGTTACTCTCGATGCTCTGATTTCTTCTTACGCGAGCGAATCTGCCAACCGAGCTCACCTTGAGCCCGTGGCGTTAAGCGAATGAACTTTAAAATCGGCTATCGTCTCAGGCTCAAATCGAAGTCTGCGGAAGACTTGCGACTGACGGGGCGAATCTTCTCGCGTGCGTTGCAGGCTCACTTGGAATGTTTCGTCCCGCTTCGCGTCTTAAAACGATTCGACCACCTTGAGCACGAATGCTGCGCGTCGCGGATTCGAGATACCGCACAATTCGTAACCCAAACTCTCCGCCGCTCTCGCACGGAGTCCCGTTCAGAATGCAATCGGCAAAGTGAGTCACCATCGTCTGCAAGGCTTCATTAGATTCGACGTGTGGGCTCCATACGTCACCGGAACGGTATCCAATCTGGAGCTGACGTTGCGTGTCGCGCTCCGAGCCAATCTCAATTCCACGATCGTAGACTTTCAGCGGCTCGGTCGGATTCAGTTCGTTGAAGACCAAACTCTTGCGTTTGCCAGCGAAGATCATCTGTCGCATCTTGACCGGCGAGAGCCAATTCACGTGAAAATTGGCCATCAAGCGGTCACCAAAGTCGACGTTGAGATAGGCGATATCCTCGATCGATGGATTGGCGTGTGAGCATCCCCAGGCCGAAATGCTTCGAGCCTCGATTCCCAAGATAAAATCCATGATCGCGAGATCATGTGGAGCTAGATCCCATATAACGTTGACGTCGCGTTGAAACAGCCCCAGATTGATTCGCACACCATCCACGTAATAGAGCTCCCCCAACTCATCGTTCTCAATCAGTTGCTTGATTATGCGAATTGGGCTTCCAAACAAATACGTGTGATCAACCATCAACACACGATCGTGGATGGCTGCGAGCGAGACCAACTCCTCAGCTTGCTCAACCGATTCTGCGAGCGGCTTTTCTACCAAAACGTGCAGTCCAGCGGCCAAGCATTTTGCAGCAATCGGATAGTGCGTGTTCACTGGAGTTGCGATGGCCACGGCATCCAACCCCAATTGCAACAGCTCGTACACCGATTCGACCATCTGAATGTTTCGATAGTTGCTGCAGACCTTTTCGAGCCGCGATCGATCTGAGTCGCAAACTGCCACCAAATCCGTGTTAGGACAAGTGGAAAAGTTACGGATCAAATTCGGCCCCCAATATCCACAACCAATAACTCCGACAGAAATCTGGCTCATACTATGTTTGCTTTCTCGTTTAAAGTGATAATTCGAAATCAACTGCCATGTTCAGATAATGTCGGCAAAGCTACGTTCTACGCGGCGAAAGTACCAATAGCCCATCACGAGCAGCAGTAGGCTCATGAGCATCGACATCGATAGTGAGTACACGTCGAACTCCCCGCCTACGATCGCAACCCTAAAGTTCAAGATCAATCCATACATCGGGTTGAAGGGTAATAGTGCTTGGAGTTGCGGGGCTAGAGAGCCAGTACCTGCCATGTAAATAGAGGGAGTCGCGAACATGCACAGTTGAAGCATGAACGGCACGACATGTCGAAAATCTCGATATTGGACGGTCAACGCAGAAAGCAGAAAGCCTGTACCCATCGTCATGGTTACAAGTCCGATGAGCATCAACGGCACCAGCATCGCATTCCAACCCGGGTGAACGCAATAGATCACCATGGCCAATACCAAAAGAGCCATGGAAATGACCAGATCGACGAAACCTGCAAGCACCGCCCCCATCGGAATGAGCAATCTCGGAAAGTAGATCTTGGTAACTAAGTTCTGGTTGCCCACAACGCTTTGGCTCGCCGAAGTCAGCCCATTCGCAAAAAAGAACCATGGTAATATTCCTGCCAGTACGAAAAGTGGATAGGGCAGCCCGCCATCGGGCATCTCGGCAACCCCAACGAAGAACAGACTGAAGACGCACATCATGGCCAAGGGCTGCAGAACGGCCCAAGCGGCCCCGAGTAGCGATTGCTTGTAGCGGACCGCGATGTCTCGCCATACCAGAAAGTAGAGGAGCTCACGGTATCGCCAATGCTCCAACAGTTCCGATGCGCGCCACGCCGCTTCAGGCTCGATGACCGAACACTCCCTTTCTAACTCCACGGAGGAGCTTGATTTGAGCATAGGATCTTTGGAATGGGCTATGACTTGAATGTCTTCCAAGGTATTCATTTCGGTTACGGTCACAGTTCTCATAGTCTCCATTCCGCAGTATCTGGCGCTGACGAAGTAATCGGCTTAGCACTTGGCAAATTGGGCCGAGGAAACGCAATCTGTTTTTGAAGATCCGCTGCGCTATGCGATGCTTGCGGCCAATATCGTTTTTGAGTTGATGCCGTTCGATGCTGAAGCGTTTGTTCCAACCCAGCTAACTTAAGCGAGCTGACTCCGATCAATATGGTGTAGAACGGTAACTCCAATGCATCGAGCGATACGAACGATGCCGAAACCATAAAACCAGCTAGAGCTGTAATCGTCATTCGTCCCAAGGATTGCAGCTCGGGAGAAACATCATCAGTGGGCCGACAAAGATTCACCCAAACGAGAACGATGGTGCCCACGTACAACGCGATCAGTAGTCCTAGCCCAATAAAACCCAGCTCTGCCCCGCAATTAAACCAAAGCGAGTGAGCTTCTTTTCCTGGCGGCCAGCCATAGTCTTTCGCGATCAATGGCCAATGATCGGGACCGATTCCAAGCAATGGATGTTGGATCATGACATCCCAGCAATCTGACCACAAATCAAATCGACTTTGCGCCGATTCATCTCGATTTTCGGAGTCCGCAAATACGGTAGAGAATCGCTCCATGACCGCAGGTCCAGCCATACGCAGCGCCACGAGTGAGCCCGCCGCGTAGGTAGCGAGCATCTCAATTCGCTTAGGAAGAAGTAGAAATGCAACACCGCCAACAACAGCAATACCGAGCATTCCCCCTCGAGATTGTCCAAACATGGGGACATGCACCATCAAGCCTGCGAGACCAAATGCAAGCAGTTTGGCAGACCAGCTTTGCGCCGAGAAACCCAGAAATATGGCTAGCCCGGCTCCTGCAGCCATCGAGATGCAAACGCTGTTGTTATCCATTCCTAGCATGCCCTCGTCACGAAACTCGGGAAGCCGCCCTCCAAAATACATGCCGTGAGCTTCGTATGCCAAATACCCGACGCACAGCACGAGCGTCCAAGCCAGAGCGCGAACCTCTTCAATCGATTCGATAATGGTCATCCCGACGATGATCGGAATCAATATCTTGGAATGCAGTTCGACATACTTCCAAGCCACGTCTTGATTGGACGCCATGGAGGCGCTGGCCACGATACAACACAAGTACGCGATCATGATCCATAGAATCGGCTTACCATGTCGAAAATCCCAGTCTCCCATGCCATGTATTGTCCATCCGATCAAGAGTGCGATCCCAACAATCTTGCTAAAGCTACCTTCGGATGGCAAAGCCCAAGCCCATAGATGATCTGGTCGAAGCACAGCCAGAACCATGTACGCGTGTAGCCCGTAGAACGGACGAAACAAGGCAAGGATCGCTCCTCCATAAGTTAGTAAATAAACAAAGAGTAGGCCTTTCACGATGCCTTCTCCATGCGAGACGCGGTAGCATCTTCGGATGCTTCCGTCCTGGAGTAAACTGGGGAGTTGCATACGAATTGCCTGCCAAACAAAGGCAACAACCCTTTTAAGTGTGCTGACCAACAATGATGAGATTCGACGAACTCTCGCGCGGCGACTCCCAAGGCCCTTCGCTTTTCCGTATTGCCGAGCAAAGTCGAGATTTTTGCGATCCAATCTTGCGGAGTATCGGCCTGCAACAGGTGCGTATCGATCTCACAACCAAGCCCTTGGATCGCTTGGGACGATGCGACCACGGCCATTCCCGTCGCCATGGCTTCGAGTATTTTGTTTTGAATCCCGCGAGCGACAAGCAACGGAGCAATCGCGATCGCCGAGCGATGTAAATAAGGACGAACATCAAGAACTTGCCCGACCAGTTTCACTCCAGGAATGTTAGCGAGGCTTGTTACGGACGAAACAGGATTTCGACCTACAAGACTCAGAATCGCATTTTGATTTTCACGCTTTATGGTTGGCCAACACGTACGGCAGAACCACTCTAGGGCTTGAACGTTGGCTCGGTAGTCGAGAGCCCCAACAAAAACGCACTCCGAGGTTGGTGCTGTTTTCATTGGCGATTCGCTTGGTCGGAAGTAATCCAGATCGACGCCATTGCTGATGCTACTGGTTTTCCTATTAGGGCAGAAGCTCTTATACACGTCCGCTTCAGCCTGACTGACGAGCGTAATGGCATCGCAACGCTCCGGTAGCGACAACTCGATTTGGCGTAGTCTCCTAGATTCCATTTGGAACAAAAGTCGTTTCCAACCAGACGTTTGCTCTGCATAGTCCAACCACTTTTGGCTATCAACATCCACGAGATCCACAACAATTGGAATTCGAAGCGATCGATCGATGTACTGCATCATGCTCGAACAAAAGACGAGCCCTGCATCGAACCGAATCGTTGATGTCCATCTACGGATCTGCCTGCGAAGCGATGGAGACTCGAACAATCCCTCGGTAGCCGAATATCCGCTTGCTACTCTAGTAGCGGCTCGAATCCAACGGCTATAACGCCCAATGGGAGACATGATCACTCCCTCACAGAGTCTATTCACAACTTCCAATTCGTTCGCTTGCGGCTTCTCATCGCACAAGGTTGCGAGGTAAATGGAAAAATGCTGGCTCAAAAACTTGAGCATATGAAACGACCGAATTCGATCGCCACGATTGGGAGGAAAAGGAAATCGATGCACCAAAAATAGGAGATTCGGCTTGCGCACAGTATTGAAAAACGGGTTCATAAACTCAGAGGTTCGAATCGCGCTGGCGTCCGTTTCATTACGAGTTGGCGACAACGGATTATTTAAAGTTTGATTCAAGAGCGTGTACTAGTTAGAAGACTCATTTTTTTCAATTCCACGATTCATTTGTGTCGTTTGTCTACCGAATCGAACGCAGTCTTTGCCGCGATCGACTCGACTTCACGAAGCATGAGACACAGTTTCTAGGTGCGTGATTTGAACAGGTGGATTGAACAACTGGTTTCCAAAACGTTCGGTGAGTGCCTCAGACATCGATCCAAACGAAATCTCGCTCAGCAATCGATTCAGTTTCATTTCCGTGCGAGCCAAATTCACGTAGTGTCGAAACCTCGCCATCAACCCACCAGCACGCAGACGAGGTTGATCGGCATCGATTTCCCATGGATGGATGTAAAACATCACAGGGACCTGATCGACGACTTGTACATGTTGCAACCAATAACTGGTCCATGCGACCGGAAAGAGCCTAAAGTATCCTCCGCCGCCCACGGGGATGTTCATGCCGGATAGACGAGTAACCGTTGGTGGAAATTCCCATATCTCTCCGGATGGAGTTGACAGTATGTGTGGCCCTCGCTGGGCGTTCGGAATACCGTAACGATCATGATGGATCGGGAAAATACTCGAATCCATCGTGAAGCCTTGCTCCACTAAAATCTCAAGAGCCCATTTAGATCGCGGCGTGATCGAGAAACTGGGAGCACGATAGGCAACCACAGGCTTGCCGATAATGTCCTCGATAGCGTTGCGTGACCGCCTCAGGTCCTCTCGGAATTCAGCGGGAGTTTGTTCATAAACCAGACTATGCCAGTAACTATGCGAACCGATTTCATGTCCACATTTGTCGATTTCCTGAACCAGCGTGGGATAGTGATCCGCTATCCATCCGAGAACAAAAAAAGTGCCCCGAACGTTGGACTTGTGCAACAACTCAAGCATTCTACGAGTACTGGCGACGACTCGATTCTCGTATATGCTCCACGAGTTCCGGTCGATGGAGCCTTCAAAGCCAGAGACTTGAAAGTAGTCCTCGACATCTACAGTAAAAGCATTGATCATGCAGGCTTCCCGTTACTTGTTTCCGTTGGATCGTTCGGTTTAATCTTGGCAAGTATTGGCGCAGGCGACTTCGCCGGCATTGACCCAGTCAGCCCGAACCGGCTTGGAACCAGTATCCGCGAAAGGGTACATTCCATAGCGTGAGGAATAATTACGGAACGGAACGCCCGTCAGAACAGTCCCAACACAGTGCGCCCCGGCGAGGAGCAATCGTTCATGAGCTGCCCGCACGAGATCCATTCGGCTTCGGTCTCTCCGTGTACATAGCAGGAACATGTCAGCCACCTTTGACATCACTAAAGATTCGCATGCCGAAAGAACAGGAGGAGTATCGATTATGATGTAACGAAAATGTGGTCGCAGCTGATCGATTAGCTTCTCAAAGTTGCCGTTTCCCAGCATGCGAATCGGGCTGGATGTCAGTTCCCCTGCTGGCAGCAGACAGGGGCCAACCGTCACGGGTTTTCTAATCGCGTCCTGCCACGTAAGGCGGCTCTCTAGTACGTCGCTCAAGCCAGGACTTAGATTGGTACTCAGCCTATTGTGCGTATCGGGACGGCGCAAATCTCCGTCAATCAACAGCACTTGCTTGTCCGAAGCTGCTGCGAGACTAGTTGACAGTTGCATCGCGAGACTCGTTTTACCTTCACCGCCAATAGCGCTATTGATTGCAATGACCTGACAATGCATATCGTTCTCTTGGCACACAAGAAAGGTTCGGAGATGATCGACACTCTCGCGATAGAGTTGCTTCTCAGTCGACCAGCGACGCGGTTGCAAATATCGTGACAACCCAGCTTTTCTCAGGCTCGCAATCTCGCCGATGACTTGCAAGTGACCAGTCGATTCCAATTGGCGGGCATTGAAGACTCGATGAACGACTAGTTCGAGTCCAAAGAACAGCAAGAACGGGGCCGCCAATGCCACAATGGACACAACAGCCATGCGATTGTAGGGCATCTCCTCAACCGGAATGATTGTTACTCCCTCGGCTTCGAAAGGACGAACTCTCGCTGGAGCCCGTTGTTCTGTTTTCATCTCCTGCATACGACGAGCGATTAGACTTTGCACCGCAGTCGCTTGATTCAACTCGGCGCGAAGAAACTCAACTTGCAGCGAGTCACCCGAATTTTTCTTGACCGACTTGGTTTCATTCGCGAGATGCGATTCCAGTACTTGTCTTGTTATTCGATAGCTTTCCAGCTTGGATTTCATCGCTGACAACACGGCTTCTCGCTCGCTTACCATTGCGTTCAGAGCGCTTTCATTTAGGTTTTCCAGAGTTTTTTCGCGGGTTTCCGCAAGATTCTTCTTTCGAAACACCAGTCCATCTTGCTCTCGCTTTTTAAGCGGATGATTGTCCCCCATCCCCGCGCTATCGAGGACTCGCAGCTTTTCCTCGCTCTCCCTGATCAATCGTTCCAGTTCCACTACCCTCGGATGATCATCCACGTTTATCGTCGACGTAGTCGAGTTCGATACTAACGGTGGCCCAGCGAATCTCTCCATCGCTTCGACCTCGATCTTCAGAATGGCTGATTCGACATCTATGGTCACGAGTCGCTTTCTCAGCTCCGCCAGATTCGACATCTGCTCTTCCGAATATGCGGACGTTGGTCCGTCATGGACGATCGATTCTTCGACCAGCTTGGCCAGAGTACTGCGTAGCTCCTCCACTTTCTTTTCTCGAAGCAGTTTTTCGTCGGTTAGTAGCTCAAGGACCTCCTCGCGATGCATGGAATCCGCTGAATTAACCAGCCCGATGTACGCTTTAATAACCTGCTCGACCACATACCGTGACGACTCGACGGAACCGCCCCGGTAGTCCACCGCAAAAAACTCCGATTTCCCTAATGGTCGAACTGATAATCTTGCAGCCAGCTCGTCAACAATGCTTCCGTTCGTTTCTAGCTCCTCTATCGCTGCAATCTTTGGATCTTTTGCCAATGCCCCAAGCACTAGTCTGCTTCGGATCAACTGCGTCTGATTTTCGATGAATTGGTTAGAGTCGTCGCGGCCAGGAAAGACGATGTAGGGTGCATGCGCATAGATCTGCAACCACATGGAGGCTTGGTATTGAGGCTGAAAAGTGTAGAAAACCACAGCCGCAGCCCCCGTGGCTGCTGTTAACCCAATGATCAATGCGATCAACCACCAACACCGCAACGAATTCCCGAAGAGAGCAAGTATTGCGCGAGCATCCTTTTTCTCAGCCGGAATCGATTGTGGAATTACCGTGCGTTCCAACACTGGTGAAAGACTAGTTTGTTGAGTTAGTTCATTCATTTGATTTAAGCAATTCTTAATTCAATCGATAATGCAGAAGGTAGGTAGCGGATTCAAGCTCGATTGAATTGGGTCAATCCAGAATCCCCGCGTGGACGCGTTCAACGTCGCCGGAACGTCGCGCACCAACAAACTTTTCACCGCGCACGGTATGCAGATACTCATTGAGTTGGTATTCGCATTGCGACTCATGTTCACAGAACCAGTCATTGGACGCATAGGCTTTCCACCGCTCCATCGAAGGTGTTTCAATTAGCCCCTGAAGCCTCTCCCACGCTGGCATGGACAATTCCAATCGATCGAACATTGATTCCAGGACGGATCGCGGATTCGATACTAGATCTTCGAATCGAATCGACACATCGGCATACATTCGAGCGAACATGTACGATAATTTCCAAAGCAAATAGTAACTGCGATAAGGATGGTGCTCGGTCGCTTGGTCGAGAAACGGGAACCAATATCGCAAGTCCGCAACCCAAGTATTCAGGTAGTATTTGTCATGCGGTGCAAAATCGCTCAGGTTTCCATCGGTTGGACCGAACGATGGTGAACCGCTCGATCGCATAAATCCAAGGGTTGAGATCCATTGATCGCGAGGATGACGCATGATGTGCACAATCTTGGCGTCAGGAAATCGACGAGTAATCCAAGGCAAACGAAAGTCGATTCGATTGAATTGCAAAACAGCGGTGCGATGCGTTGATGCAACGAGACATTCGATGTACCGTTGCAAATCTGGCTCCCACGCATGCTCGTCCATGAAGAGTCGACTGTGAGTCCATTCCTCGCGGTAATACTTCGCTAGCTCTTCCAAGCCGTCGTACTCCTGCCAGTAGTTGGTGACGCCTCGATGCGTTGCGTCCACGAAATCGCTCCGACGCGAGCGATCAAACCATCTGCGTTCATTCAACGGCTCATAGTATGCTGTGACATCATCAGCCTGGCGAAACAAGTTCCACAGCAGCGTGGATCCAGATCGAAATCGCCCGGTCACCACCACAAATGGCCGTCCCCAAGCTGATGTGCGTGAAATCGGAGTGCCAATGTTCTCGTAAGGAGACTCGGTGTTACTCAAAGCCGAGGCGGCATCTGCGTGATGGTGAAGCAGCCCTCGTAGACTTTCCGCTATTGCAGCTTTGCCCTCGGAGTGGCAAACCGAATCGCGGAATAAACGAAACCATTGATCTCGGATGTAACGGCGCATCATGGCTGCGATCCCTGGCGATGTAACACGGAACTTGCTATCACGGTATACCTCGAACGATCCTAGGTCCCAGGTAGTTGGTTAGCGCCAAAGGCAATCGCTGCCATACACGGATGGCCATCGAAAACTTGGTGTTGTCTGGACGCATGGCATCGCATTCGCCTTTGCGAACGTAATATTGCCACACCGCAGGTGATGGTTCGGCACCCCATTGCTTCTTGAACGCGAACGTTCCTTCGTTCATCGTGCTCCGTCCAAAGTCAAAGACTTGGCTGCCTCGCTCGATCGCCCGTTGAAGCAGATTCCAGTACATCACCATATTTGGATTCGAGGAACGGAACTCACGCAGGGAACTCGCACTAGGTACCTCGGTCGTATTGCCGCTATGTACGACCAGCGCGGATGCAATGGGAGTCGTTCCTGTTCGCACGCAGCAGAACTCCGCATCGTGGGGGAACTGAGCTGCGATGGATTCAAAGAACCGCACCCCAATTACGGGTGTACCCAGGTCACGCATGTTTCGACTAAAGACTTTATAGAAATCAGGGATCATCTCTGCTCCTCCCCAGTGCACGGTGAAACCATGTTTCTCGCCACTGCGAATCTGACTGCGAAGTTTCGATTTGAACTGGCTCCAGAGCAATTCCGAGGACGATGGCAGCCCAAGCCGCATGTGAACCTTGTTGCTGATTTGTTTAGTGAGCTTTGGATGTTCAAGTTTGGTTTCGTGACGAAGCTCTAAATATCTAACGTTCAACGTATCAGCCAACGCGACAGCTTCGTCGACCAGTAACTGAGCGATATGTCCACTTTCCGCGTGAACTCCTCCTTGATTCAGGTACGGGAGGCTCACCAGAAACTTGCCGAACAGGAGGCTCTTCACTTCTGCAAGCGGCAACATGCCGACTGTCTTACCATACTGGGTCGCTTCCACAACGAACGTTTGATGCCGCAGACCATGCGTTAGCACCTTGAGCCACCCTACATTCCGTGCTGGGTGTTGCGCGGAACTCATAAAACTGGTGATCCTCGCCCAAACGTCCGAATCCTCAAAACAAGCCTGTTGAACACGGAGTACAAACTCGCAGGGCGGGGCAGATGCTCGCATTGCCGCGCTCGCATCGGCCTCGATTGGAATTGTTGGTAAATAGGAGTCCATCGATAGCTTGTGGAAATGGCCTTTGTCGGAAGCAGTCTGGGGCCATTTTCCAGGCCGTTTCGTTGTTCGGGGCAAGATCCCGAGCTACCTTGACGCACTCTCGCCCTGAGACGGCTCCGATTCTGTTTTTTTTGTGATCGACTTGATCGTCCGAATGGTCTAAAATTCGGGTATGTCTCAATCCATCGCACTATCTATGCTCTCAAAGGCTCGTACACTTGTTGAACGGGAAGCCGCGATTCAATTTGCTATGGATCATGGAATGCCATTGAGCGACATTGAGATGCATTTGGATCGAATCGACGCCTCGCACCAATACGAGAGCGCGATTAATGCCTCCGGCCAGTCTACCCCACTGACACATCGATCCCAGGGCGAGCATTCCACTTCGCCTGGCGAGGATTGAGATTCAATCCCAGAACGAGACATTATCTAGTTCCCGCTTTTTGAAGTGGCAAATCAAATATGGGGAGTTCGCTTTCGGGGATAAGCTCTCCAATCGGTACAGCCGTTCGCTCGCGGCGAACCTCGTCCGCCGAACCGCTCAATTGAAATCGAAGAATTTCATCGCTCCGATCGAGCATCATTCGGCGCACAACCGCTTCTTTTTGCCAGCCGATGAGGCACACAAACGTACAAACCATCAATCGGATATCCAGGCTCAAGCTGACTTCGCGAATGTAGGCTAGATCCAAGTGCAGTTTCTTGCGAACACTGTTCAAATCTGAATCCGGAGGCAAGTTCATCTGGGCTAGTCCCGTGATTCCAGGTAGCACTGCCAGTCGTTTTTCGTAATCAGGAATCTTTTGCTTAAGGATGCTTACAAACTCTGGCCGTTCCGGGCGTGGCCCCACGAGCGACATCTCACCTCGCAAGACATTCCAAAGCTGCGGCAACTCATCCAGATGAAGATCTCGCATCCAACGACCAAGTTTCGTGACTCTTGGATCGCAAGCTTGCGACCATACTGGCCCACTTCCACTGGACTCCGCGTCGATGCGCATGCTTCGAATCTTGTACAGTTGAAATACAGTTCCGTTTCTACCCACTCGCGCTTGTCGGTACAAAGCCGGCCCTCTCGAAGTGGCCCGCACCAAAAAAAGTAGTACAACAATCAAAGGCAAGAGAAGAATCAACATGAAGAACGCCATAACGCGATCTAGCTCTTCTTTAATAACGAGATACCTAAAAGTCTTGCGATGTTTTCTAGAATCTTCCAATGGTCGCATGAGAACAATCCTTCGTACAAAATTCCGAATTGGAATAGCGAATCAGACTGAGAGAAATGAAAGCATCGTTCCATCACGATACAACCTCTCCTTCTGGGTTGTCATAACGCACAACCTTTAGGACAAAAGTAATGTCCCAGGAGTTAAAGAAGTTACGGCAAGCCGTCGCCTCATCGATTCACGATCTCATCGTAATTGGTCAGAACCGATAGTGGGATAGTAACGAACCTATAGTTGATGTCAAGCAATCAATTTTTCGATATCATCTAAACGTGTTGCATAGCAATCATCATTGACGCGAAAAAATGAGGACGGATCAAGTCAGATAATTGCAACAAAACATGTAAGACGTGTAAGCGTTGATAATCAATAACGATCGCGAAAACACGGCATTTCTAAGTAAATTCGTACGATCCGACATTACTTTATCGCTGCGACGAAACGATGCTGCAAATCAAGCATCATGCAGCATAGCATGACCTGCTGTCACTAATGGTACTACATAACTATCACTTTACGATTGGCTCAATATTCACTTTCGAATCGGCATACTTATTTTAGGTGATCGATTCCAATAGTAGACGTCGGACTGGATGTCCAGGCATCGATCACCATATGGGTAGAAAACAGTGGGCAATCGTCCTGCGGTTAATCAGCCGGGACTCATTGGTCTCCGGTTTAGCCCGCTTGTGATCGATGCCACTGACTATTGGTTCATCGCAAGATTGTATCTGAGTTACAAGTCATGATTCTTCCGACGGTGTATTTCCTAGGCCATTAACCGAGATTAGTTCCATGCCAATACTTTGCGAAGAAACTAGTATCTATCCCCAAGACCTTCTTGACGCTCAAGAAAACAATTCCAATTGGTGTTGGTACTTGGTCTACACACGATCGCGACACGAAAAATTCCTGGCGCGACATCTGCTCTCCAAATCGATGAGTTTTTATCTTCCCCTTGTCTCGAAGGAGCATTTCACTCGCGGACGCCGTACTCATTCGTATTTACCGGTCTTCAGCGGCTATCTCTTCTACTTCGGAGATGCTCCTTCGGATGTTTACAAGCTTGCACCTGCATGCGTCTCGAGCGTGATGCCCGTTACCAACGAAATTCAGCTCGTCAATGAGCTTCGTGGAATTCAGACACTCCTTTCGTCAGGTATCCAATTGACGATCGAAGCCAGCCTTATGCCAGGAAATCAGGTACGGGTCAGATCCGGCTGCATGAGCGGTCTGGAAGGAACTGTTCTCAAAAGAAAAGGCCGCACTCGATTGCTAGTTGCAGTGAACTATCTACAGCAGGGAGTCTCGATCGAGATCGATGACTGTATGTTGGAACCCATATAAAGGTACCTCGCGAATCAACCCGCTTCCGAATTCCTTCTCCTTGTGTCTTGGGCGCACGATAGGAACTCCCCACCTTCTCGCTACAAATGGCTCTGGTTATCGGCCTCAATTCTGACGAGATGCAACGAGATGGGATCGAAATCGTTCGGTAATCAACCTGACGACGAGAAACATTGCGTCAGAGGGCTGTTGCAAGAGATATCCAACCGTTGACCGTATTCGGGCGACGGAAATCCTTATCGGATCGCATGAGATTGACTTAACGCAGCTCACAGAATGAATATACCCAACTTGCCTACTGTGGATGGGAATCGCAAAGGATCAGTGATTCCACCATGTCAACTTTCGACTTGGCTTGATTTGCGAGCGTGCGGACGCAATGGATAATTTTGCTTTTCGGTGGTGGTGTCGGCCACAGCACTTGGAGGAATTGATGATTGAATTGAATGCCGTTACAAAAGAGACTGCAAAAGGTGTCAATCGCGATGGTCGGTTGTCGTCCGTCATACGAGCGGAAAAGATCGCGATGATCGCTTTCGATGACTGGGGAATGATCGAGCTTTTCAATTACTCAGCAGAAATCTTGTTCGGCTATTCTGCGAACGAGCTCTATGGTCGGGATGTTCGAACTTTGGTCGAGAATCGAAAGAGTGACGGTCGCGAAAACTGCTATCGCCGACGATTGGAGTCGTTTGAGATATCGCGAAAAAGCATTTTCCGTTCGGAAATCGGTCTAAGAAAGGATGGCTCAACCTTTGCTGTATATACTTGCCAATCTAAGGAAAGATTCGGCGAAGGCCGTTTCCGTATCGCCTTTTTCTTGCCTATCAAAACGAGGGAGCTACTCCCGAACATTATCTTCTATCTCCATGTAGAAAAAATCCTGCGGCAATTGCAACCTGCGCGATTGTCCCGCTGAGGCCGCCACAAAACGAAGAAGCAATCGCATCCAAGGAATCAGGTTCTTGCTCTTACGGCCTTCAAGAAACAGTCGAAACTAAATGGGTAACGGCGAACGCAAAACTGCCTACTTCTCCATGGAAATAGGCATCGACCCCGATATCCCGACCTATTCGGGAGGATTGGGTGTGCTGGCCGGCGATACCATACGAGCCGCATCGGATTTGCGCGTCCCGATGGTGGGCGTGACACTTCTCCATCGCAAAGGATATTTCTTTCAACGTTTCGACGACTCAGGTCGGCAATTCGAGGAACCTAGCCTCCACCGAGGAAATCGTTTTCATGCTCTCAAAGTCTAGCTGCTCTTAGAGTATCGATGGGAGAACGATCGCGTCGACTCCTGCATTGACAAATCCTTGGGCCATTTCGAGATCCAGCGTGAGTGGGCACGCTCCCACCACAATCGGAGAGTCTAGCGTCATCCCTAGATATTGGACCCTTATATCGATCGACATTGGCTTTCTTATTCCCCGTTATTGAATAGATCGAGAAAACAAACCTTATACTCCAGGAAAAGACCAAGCCGATCCACTTCAAACTTCAATCTGTAGGCTTTCGTTCTGTCAACTTGCCCCTACTCCAACCATGTTTCAATTCGCACTCGATCTAAGCCCGTTGCAGAATAAGCTTCCTTCGTCTCAAGTTCCGAAGATTCCGTAAGCCCATGAGCTATCACGAACGAGCCAAGCACCGACTCAGAAATGACTGTGTTCATGGTCGCGGACTACTCCGCGACCTTACTTCGGTTCGCGGAGCGAACCTCAATATTTGTTTCTGACCTGACGCTAGGTCTTGATTTCGATATGACGCGTCGTGGCTGCGACGGTCTTGGGCATGGTGATGTTCAACACACCGTCTTGATACCGTGCATCCACTTTTTCGTCTTCGACTTGGCACGGCAGTAGCACTGTGCGAGAAAACTTACCAATACGACGTTCGAGCCGATGATAAGTATAACCGTTTTCTTCATTTTCTTCCTTGCGTTCGCCACTGACGGTCAGCTGATTGCCGTTGACTTGGATGTCGACTTCCTTGGGGCTAATACCAGGCAAATCCATTCGGAGCTTGATCTCCTTGTCCGTCTCGGTCATGTCAAGTGGAGGAGCCAGCAGTTGGATACTGAGTCCATCCCCTTGGTCGCTCCAAAGCCGCTCAACGATGTCTTCCATTTCCTGAAAAGGGGCGAGCCAACGGCGTTGTTGTCTTGTCGCAGGCGCGCCTGCTCGTCGCGTTGTTGATAAACCTAGCATCGTGTTTGTCTCCTTCGTGAAACTTGAATCGAATGGATATTCAATGTCGATGTGACGTTCCCATGAGCATCACAAACTTCGAGGCTATTGTTGTCCGACGGACGGTTCTGTGTTATCGAGTGGTCGATGATTGTTGTATAGTGAAAATCATTAAGTAGAGTTTCCTGCGCTGCTCGATCGCGTAGTGATTTCTGCTACGGTCGAGTCGTGCTTTTCTCAATGTTTGACGGGTTTGCAACACCTAGAATTGAAACTGTTTGTTACCAGATCACACTACGCACTTTCGATAATTACTCATGCATTAACCATTGCTAAAGAGATTTAACTCGACAATCCAGATGAAAACCTCGGTGCCCAGGTACTACGTGAAGCAGCTGAAAAGACGGGAGACTTGGTTGGTGACGGCACCAGCACTGCTACAATTCTAGCTCATGCAATCTACGCTGAAGGAGTCCGGAACGTCGCGGCAGGCGCGAGCGCTATCGACATCAAGCGTGGGCTGGATCGGGGACTGAAAATGGCAGTCGATGCAATCAAAGCAAGCTCTCGACCGGTTGCTAGCCGCAAAGAGAAGGCGCAGATAGCGACGATTTCTGCACACAATGACCCAAAGCTCGGGGAACTGGTCGCGAACGCAATAGAGAAAGTCGGTGACGAAGGAGTCGTTTCCGTGGTGGAGGCTCAGAGCACGGAAACCGCCTTGGAATGTGTCGAAGGCATGCAATTCGACCGAGGTTTTCTTTCTCCCTTCTTCGTTACGGATACGGAGAAGATGCAGGCCGTTTTGGATGATCCCGTGGATCTCTTGACCGTCGGTATCATTGATCCAACCAAAGTGGTAAGAACTGCTCTGGAAAATGTCGTTTCCGTTGCTGGCGTACTGTTGCTAACCGAGGCTACGCTCACCGAATTGCCTGACACGTCGGGACAATGTCGTACCAATACAGAGATGCCGGAGGTATAGCCAACAGAAGACCCTTCCGGTCCAATTAAGCTCGGATACTAGCCGACTTCTGTGGGCCCATTCGATCGGCTAGCGGCCTTAGCTCACCTTGTAGACTGCAGCTTTCGCAGATTCTCCATTCGACGTCGCCATGCGGCAAACGGCGCACTCGCTCAAGGAGTTATGGCAATTTGGTCTTCAACCGCCATAACACCGGGTGCTGACCACGCTGCTTGTAACGCTTCCTCATGCTCACCCCATGAACGCACGCTGCCGCTCAGAGTCACCGTACCGTTCTTCGCATCGACATGGATTCGCCGAGCATCCACATCCGCTCGGCGATGCATAGCAGCGACAATCTTGTCCTGGACATCTTTTGGTGACGCGTGTGCCCTCAACTTGATCTGGTTCCTAACGCTTGTCACACCGAACAAGAATCTGACAGCATTCTCGGCAGCATTCCTTTGGTACTGCCAATCGAATTCGCCCTCCAAAGTAACGCACCCTTTCGAGACGACCACCTTCGTCTTGCCCTCTGGCACGAGAGTTGTGTTCTTCAATGCATCGATACAGGCCTCTGCGATCTCTTCGTCGGTTCGTTTCAGCTTGCCATTTATCCTGACGTCGAGTTCGTCGGCCACAGCTTTCACGCCATAGACTCGCTTGGCGACGCCGAGGGCGGCTTGCTTTTCTCCATACGTGGCAACATGCCCGGAAAGGGTGACTACACCATGGGTGACCCCCACGCCAATGTGTGCCTCCATCACACTGGGTTCCCATTGCAATTCGTCTTCTACATCTCGTTTGATTTCGCTATCCGTCTTCATGTTTTTCTCCGTTTACAAAATACGTCCCATGCCTATTCGAACACTTCAATAGCCGCTCCAACTATACGTGAGATTTTGGCGAGCAACGAACGTTGCGACCATCAGGCAATTCAGCATTGTTCGATGGCGGAAGTGGCTATAGTGAAATCCCCGATGGCTCGATACCAACCATGCACGCAATGGCAACAATAGGAGTATGTGGCCTGATAAAAGGTCTGTGCCGATTCGACTTTCGAATTCATGGAGAGTTGGAAATAGATTGTTGTGTTTCTCCGATTTTCAACGATTGCTCGAACGTCAACGAATGGAACTGGAACGCTCCATGACTCTCCTCCAAATCCATTCGTCGGCTGAAGCTGTGCACAGTGTTCGAGTCGCATGCCGAAGAATGGAGTCCGCGATCTTCGTATGCCAAGATGGGCTACGGCGATCAGACTATCGGCCATTCCAGAAAATGTGCCAGCGATTGCGAAGTTATAGCAGCGTGCTCCGAGACCAGGATGTCCTAGCCATGGCTAAAGTCAACCTAACCCCGTGTTCGAAACGAATGACTGCCAAGACAAGACGTCGATTTTTGAAAAAGCTCCGACTTAATGCAAAAAAATGGCGCAAACGCGCCGCTCAAGGACGGGTCTTTTGTTGCAAAGCATCTTCTGATCCAGCAAAGATGGTGAAGGGTGTTCAGTCACGCTGCCTTCAGCTATGTGGTGTATTCGTTGTAGCTTGGTCCAGGGGGAATCGAAGCGGTAAGGACTTGCATCGATGGCGAATCGCGACCAAGCAGTTACGTTATGCGATCGAATTTCTTGTTGCTTGTGGCTGTAGTATCGATGCGACAAAGTCATTGGAAGACTTAAAGAACCTCCAGGATGCATTGGGCAGAAAGACCGATGCCATGGCAAGGGACAATCTTTTATCGATCGAATCGCCCGAGACCAATACCGCTATTCCAGAATGCGAAACAAAACGAATCATGCCCTCGGTCGAGAGCTTGATCCAAACCGTTTTCAAGATGGTCGACTGGCTGGAAACATAACCTTTAGAGGAATTCACCACGCCTATTTGGTAACCTAAGCGATGCAATTCCCATGAGGTTCGGAGAAGATGTCTAACGAAGTTTGATTTGATATGAACCTACATATCAAAATGACCGTTTTGTTCGAAATCGACAAGGGAATTGGAAATGAAGACGATTTGGGATTTGCTGAAGATGGGGTGTGCATTAACTGTTCTCACGGAAACATGGGTGTGTATTGAATACATAACAGAACAGAGTACTTCCGTACAGGCAGCGGACAGTACGCCATCGGGCGAAGGACGGGCAAACGAAGTAACCTACCTAGGAGTTACGGTGGAACCTCTCCATCCGGCGTTCTGGGCTCACCTTCATGAAGTTTGCGAACATAGGCAGGGATTGTTAGTCTCACATGTTGCTGGAGACTCACCTGCAGAAAAATCGGGTATTAAGGAGCACGACATTCTCATGAAATTTGGCGATCAAAAGCTATTCGCGCCGGAGCAGTTGGTCGCATTGGTCCACACCGCCAATCCTGGCGAACAGGTCAAGCTCGGCATCGTTCGAAAAGGAAAGTCACAAGAGCTCGTGGCAGTACTGGCTAAGCATTCTCAGCAAACACCAGAGCATCAAATGAGATGGCCAGAATTTCTTGGCGGTAGATCGCCCAAACCAATCCGAGTTCCCATGTTCGGCAAGGACAAGGTAGAGCGACCGGACTGGTCGATTTTTGAATCCTTCTCTCTCAAGAGTTTGGATAACGATCGATTCCGCGTCGAACTAGGACACAAAGATAAGGACGGGAAAGTCGCAAGTCACAAGTTTGAGGGAACGCTCGAAGAAATACGCAAAAGCATCCAGGAACAAAAAGGTATCCCTGCCAGAGAGCGAGAACATCTTCTTCAAATGCTCGACAATCCCTACGAAGAATTCGACTACGCTTTCCCTGAGTTCTACATCGGGCCAAACGGTCGCTGGATTTGGGACTTCAACGATTCGCGTCCAGGGGCCTCGGGCTCGATGTAAGCTTTGGTTTCGTATTGCAAGAGAATTGGGTGCGCACTCTGTTGTCCATCAATCTCAATATATGATATAGCGCATCGCTTCGAAATTGGACTAAACATACCACTCAGAACTGTGGTAAAGATTTTTCTAACGTGTAAGTCATGCCGGCTGCGCTGGTGCGTTCGCCCGCGGTTGGCGAGTTGGCATCATTCAGTGGCAGTTGGAGGTTCCAAAGCTGTTTTCCTATGTGTTTTGTCAATTGGATTGCAGCCTACTCGGATAGTCTTCTCTATCGCCCTTCCGATCTGTATCCATCCATTTTGCTCATTCAGATTCTTTCATGCATGGCAGCTATTTAGCGACGATGCCTAATGCTGTGAATAGTGGCAACGTGCGCACTCCAGCAATCAACGGTTCGGACGCTGACGTTGCAAGCCACAGCGGTCCCAATACAAGCCAAATGGCAAGTTATTCTGACATCTGTCGATGTCGATCTAAGATCATTTGGCTAGTCCGGTTACGCATCAGAATCGCATCACCGCCGCTAGTGGTTCTGCAGTTGGCATCTCATCAGCGGATACAGCGTATATCCTCCCACCGTATTGTAGCGTTTGAACCAAGGCCAGATCGATTAAATCCTGATCACCCGACTGTTGTTCGTCATGCAATTCGAGGACGTGCCCCATTGGATCACATTCTCCCCAGATATGCCGATCCAATGCTATGAAGAGGGTTTCAATGCGACCATTGCAAGCCGCTGACAATACTTTGCGAGGGTCGTTGGTCACCTTTTCTGTTCCGGCCAACCCGGAATACTTGGCGGCGGCCTGCTTGACCCCATGACTCAATAGCGGCTCAATCAACGGCCAAACTCTTGTATGCACTTCACGAGCTCTCAGGTGATCGCAGTTGCCTTCTAATTGCGGCTTCACCAGATGCTTGTAGTGGCAGGTTTTTCTAAAAATCGGAAGTAGATAGTCAACTCCTGCCAGAATCAGTGGATGCGTTTCATTGTTTAATACCGGCATGATTGCTTCGTCGACCAAACGAAAGAAGGACATCAGATCGTCTTTGTGGGTATCTTTCACGCCTCCCTGACCGTGGAAAGAAGACGACTGTTTGCCCTTTCCTGCTCGCATCACAGAGTGAGATTGCATGCCTCGGTCAGCTCCGTCCAAAGCCAATGCTTCTTCAATCCGCTGCGGGAGCCCTTTGACGTCCACTTGTTCGACTTGAAATTGGTTCGCTTCAAATAGGCGTGTATGGTGCTGGCTCAAAGCGAGAATGTAGAAGCGATCTCTGCTGGACAGCAGCGGAAGCAGCGGCCTGACATGGAAGCGATGGTTGACGACCACCAACTCGTTCAAACAGATGGGTACACGGAATCGTAACAATGACTCGCGATTCAAAAAGATCGCCAACCCGTGGCTTCGATTTTCCCAAAAATCATATTCGTTTGGCAAATTGCGCACGGCGACGATCAAATCGCGAGCCTCTGGACCACGTAGCCAGCCGTCGGCCAACTGAAGTTCCGCTTGATCGGCGAGATTCTTTAGCCGGATCACATCCTGTTGTTCCTCGGGACCAAACACATGCGTAGGCATGCAGATCGTAACGCAAGGGCCTTCACGTGTTTCGATCAACCGCCGGAGATCCGGAAATCCAAAGTTGTCCATCGCATTTTCCTTTCATTCGGTTAAGTGGGGGCAACAAGGGGTAATTCACCTCGTATCAATCGGTTCGTTGACAGATACACATCTGACAACTCTTGAATGTTGATTTCATTTAATTTTTTCAGGACACAGCGAGGGGTACGTCGGTACTCAAACCCAAATTGAATTAACGTGGAGCAAGATTCGCAGTGTGTGATTGACAACCTTTCAGCACTACGCCTCATTGTTTCGACATAACGACTCACCATCTATCGCCCAGCAAGCGATTATGACGTGGTGGTTTCTACCATCTGAGATTCCTAAACGCGCTTGTTTCAATGGAATTGGTTACCCAATATTGAAAGGATCCCGCCATGAAAGTCGGAAGTTTGATTGTATTGTTGGCATGCATAGTGTTCGTAGGCTGCGAGACGAAGACAAAAACACCCCCCCAGTCCGGAACGAAAGCGGCGGCGCAACCGGCGGAATCTGAAGTCTCCCAACCAGGTGCCAAACAGCCGGAGTAGCAAAAGTCGGACAAATCCTAGCGAGTCAAAGTCGGTCGCCGAAGATTAATAGTCATGTGAATTAGGCGAACTTCTTCGTCAAGCCGACGGGAAAATCGTCCATTCCGATCCTTCAAGTCTGGATAAACGGAGAGGTGCACATAGGGCGAGAATGCTGAAAGCGATCGGCCTGCTGACATAACAGTTGGTCCGGTCTGCCTATTCCAGTTTCTTGAACAGATCGAGAAAACGATCTTCGTATTCTTGGAATGCGCCAAGACGGTCTAGTTCGCGTTTGAGCTCGTACGCTTTCGAGCGGTCATCGCCAGCTAGCAAAAATAGTCGTTCGATCCGGCGTTCATCATTGGGACTGAGCCCTTGCTTCTCTGGCGGTTCGAAGCCACCTAATGGTTGCCCCTCATCGACCGTTGACTGCTGTCGCAGAGTATTCTTCATTTGTGAGAAAATGTCACCCAATTGTTTATCTAAGGCTTGAGCCTGTTCTGCTAACTCGCCCGTGTCGATGTCGATGTCAGCGATCATCGTGAAAACCTTCAGCACCGCCAGCGATGCCTTAGGAAAGGGAAGCTGAGCGAAGATGTGCGGCATTTCGCCAAGCAGGCAGGTACCCCGCATCCCCATTTCAGCAGCGCTGCCTAGCAGGATGCCGTTGAGTCCACCAATATGCCCTTTTTCGAGCAGATCCAGCTCCAGGCGTTTTAACTCGGCCAGGCCGACTTCATCAGTGGCCGCCCCGAACACGCGAGATTCGTGTTCGGGGTGCATCTGGGTCGCCATCGCGGCGAACGTGAAGACACGCTCGACGCCGAGCTCACGGGCGAAGTCGATGAGGCGTCGGCAAAACGTATACTTCCCGCTCGGCGGTTGGGCCTCGCCGATGAAGACGATGATATCGTGCTTCCCTTGGGGGTCGGTCCAGACGAACAACCGACTGCGCGGAAGACGTCCGGTACGGATCAAACCATTCTTCACTTCGACGTAGTCGACGTCGAACAACTCGCGTGCCGAGAATTCGGCCATTAGATGCATTTCGAGTTTGGCCATAAGGTAGTATCCAACACTAATTGCGACATGCCCCATGCCCGGCCATACAGCAACTAGCCATGGTTTGTTCAGCCTTCGTTCGTCTTGCATTGAATGACCATGAATGTGACTTGATGCGACGGCAATTGCTCGCGTCGATGTATCATGCCTCTGATTATCGTATTCGCGTTTAAGAGCTGTGTATCGCCAGGAATACGAATTTCCGATAGCGGAAATCACCAATGCGGGGAAGTGCCTGCGTTCATGGAGGTTTCCGCTAATGGTGAACCATCAAGCACGCGATACTCTTCGAGTTCTGAAATCAAGAAAATCAGGGGATGATTAAAGATTACTATGCCAACGTTAACGTTCGAGCGCGGATGTTGGAATTTCTCGGTGGTAATTCGCCGGACAATGTTACAAGCGTCTATATCACGGCGGACGACTGTTCCGCAGATGTAAGATTTGCACCACGTTCACCGCGAAGCCTCTGGCAGTACCTCGATAAAGGTTTGGATTTGGGACGTTCCCTGTGGGACCACAGGTCGTTGATCGCGCACTTGGATATCGAATACGTCAACTTCGATTCGCCTGCCTACCCCTATCTCGAGCCTTTACGTTGTTTTGACCTTCAACGTCCAGTCGTTCACGCGATTCAGGAAGTGCTGTTTGGGTATGGCATCACGCCGCTCCACCTACTGAGTGGACGTGGTCACCATTTCGCCTGGCAGATCGATCGCCGGTCGCCCGCCTTCGAGTCGTTGGCCAAGATCGGGCGGTTTCCTGACTCCTTGGTCGCGAAGTACGCTCAACTATCGACGGCAACGAGCGAACGTGTTGATAGTCGGCTAGGTGCGGCGTTTGCGGGACTGGGCTTAGTGATGGAATTCGTTACGCACAGAGTATTGGAAGCTTCGGTTAGCCAATGCGCTGTGCCTGTGATGGTAACCGCCGTCGAAGCCGGACCGGGTGTTCGCGGCCGAGAAGTCGTTTCGATCGATTTGTCGGAATACGGTGACCCGCTGCACACTCGCGGTATCCGGGTCCCGTTCTCTACCTATCTGAAACCGTACCAGCAACGGTGGTTGCTCGGAGACGTCGTGGACGCTTTGCCGCTAATGTTCATGATTCCTCTTCACGAAAACGACGATCGTCAGGGCCTCTTCGCCATGCGCGACGTGGGCCAAGTCATAGAGCTTGCCCAGGGCGGCTCAGTACAAATTCCGGATCAATCGCTTGCCACAGAAAGTCTCATCGCAGAATACAACCAATCCAAATTGGCCCATTGGCATGACTACTTCTATTCTGCCCAACACGATCCGTGCGATACGTGGCCACGCACCTATGACCGGACGCCGCTAAAATCATTGCCGCCGTGCGCTCGGTGCATTCTCGAACATCCCAATGAGCGATTGCTCAAGCCGGCAGGCATCCAACATGTCGTGCGCATACTGTTGGCCGTTGGCTGGCACCCGCGGCATATCGCTGGGCTGATTCGCTCTAAGTATGAACGCGATTTCGGCTGGGGCGGCAAATGGTATTATTACGACGCCGCAACGCGGGCCGATTTTTATGTCAGGCTGTTTGCCGGGCTGTCGGCAACGGGGCACGATGACTTGGTCGATTTGAATTGCCGCTCTTGCCAGGAAAAGCGATATTGTCCGGGTGGATGGTGCAGCGACAATCTATTGGGTTTCAGAGACAGGCTGCTAGCGCGACGTGATAAAGGAGAGGCCAGATTTCTTGATAGCAAGAAGGCCATTGCAGATTCACCTTCACAGCATGAGGACTGAGTTCCTATGAACGATTGGCCCATTGGTCTTTCCACCGGCTGCTTTTATCAGACAAGCATCTTCGACTGCTTAAAGCAAATCCGCGAAACGGGTTTCAGCATTCTCGAGATCTGCTCCTTTCCGGCTCATCTGGACTACCACGACTACGAGGCCGTGAGGCGAGCTGGCGAGCTGATTCGCGAACTAGATCTTGAGCCTTATTCGTTTCACGCGCCGTTCGCCGAATACATCGATATTACATCTATCGATGATGAGGTACGGAACAAGTCTCTCAGCGAAATAAAGACGGCTGCAGCTGCGGCTGCTGAAATTGGCGCGCGCTATTTTGTCATTCACCCTGGACCGGAAAATAGTGACATTCCGAATGAGCAGCGACTGCAACGAATGGATAATGCCGCAGACACTCTCAATCAACTGGTGAAACACTGTCACCAATTGGGTATTGGCCTGATGCTGGAGAACATGCTCCCGCACCTGTTTTTTGGACGTGCAAGAGACGTGCTCTGGATCCTCGGTGCACTCGAAACAACCGAAGTGGGCATTTGTCTCGATACGGGCCACGCTTACCTGTCTGGCGATTTATATACCGTCGTTCATAAATTGTCGGGCCACCTTCGGATGATCCATGCCAGCGATAACTGCGGAAATCGCGATGATCACTTACCACCGGGCGAAGGCGATATCGCATGGGAAACACTGGTCACTCAGCTTGCGCAACTCCATTTTCGCGGTACGGTTATCCTCGAAATCGCAGGCACTCCCAATATGCATGAGACGCTGGAGCGCGCCCGTGTTGCGAAGCAGTTCCTTTGCCAGTTAGCAAGAAGTTCCGATCCAAATACATGACCTAACGACCGCTTTGGCTTATCGCAAAATAAGGTTAGGGAATGGTTTGATACATCGAATGGTCATTGGTCTTCGCGAGGCGTTTATTCATGAAAGCGATGATACTGCGGCATACTGTTTCGCTTGAGGAGACGGACAAGCCCCTTGAATTGGCCGAAGTTCCAACGCCAAAAGCAGGCCATGGCGAAGTACTTCTGCAGGTTCTGACCTGCGGTGTTTGTCACACCGAGTTAGATGAGATAGAAGGACGCGTCTCACCATCCAAGTGGCCAATCATTCTTGGTCATGAAGTGGTCGGTCGCGTGGCGGAGATTGGATCTGGAGTAACTCAGTACAAGGAAGGAGATCGCCTAGGCGTTGGTTGGGTACATTGCTCCAGCGGCAGTGTGGATGAGAACCTGAGCTCCCAGTTTCGCGCAACCGGCTGCGACGTCGATGGAGGTTACGCTGAATTCATGACCGTTCGTGAGGACTACGCTTACCCAGTCCCGGAAATATTTTCCAACGAACAAGCTGCTCCACTGTTGTGCGCCGGTGCGATTGGTTATCGAGCGCTCAAACTCACCAACCTCGTCGACGGCCAGAGGTTGGGGTTTACAGGCTTTGGCGGCTCGGCCCATCTGGTGATTCAACTGGCCCGACACATGTTCCCGAATAGCGAGTTCTATGTTTTTGCCCGAGACGATGAAACGCGAGCGTTTGCCCGCCACTTAGGTGCCGTGTGGGCTGGCGATACGTCCGACCGTGCTCCTGCGAAACTACATGCCATTATCGATACAACACCTGCTTGGAAACCAGTCGTGGAGGCCATGAAGAATCTGGCACCTGGTGGGCGTCTGGTCATCAATGCAATTCGCAAAGAAGATACAGACAAAGCCTCTCTTCAGGAGCTCAACTACCACGACGACCTGTGGATGGAGCGAGAGGTTAAGTCCGTCGCCAACATTACTCATCACGACATCCGCGAGTTTCTACCACTGGCCGCGAATATCCCCATTCAGCCCAAAGTAGAGACGTATTGCTTCGAGGACGCCAACCGGGCGATTGTGGAACTCAAACGTGGTCAAATCCAAGGTGCGAAGGTGCTCTTGATTGGCGTTTAGCCAAGCGACGTCCTCACCATTTCTAACTGGTTGTCAATTCTCAAGCCTCTCGCCAGCAGATTACGCAGGACAGCTTGAGATATTTGCTTCATGCAAAAGCTTGGCACGCGTCCCCGCTGAATCAGTACACGCTCGCCAACTTCACACCTTAGAGACCGAATCGGCAGATAATGATTTCCACCACAGCAAATTGGTTCGGTGTTGGATTTCACACGACCATCTCAACTTATCAGATAGACGATTGGCCAGATTCAATTAAGGAGTTGACCAATGACGGAGAATCACAAGGGCACGTTTGCACATTCACAATCGGAGTTTTGCCGTATCGAGTACATCGGTGAATCGTTCGACGGGCATGTGGAGGTCTTCGCAGTTCCCGACGCGCAGTTGCCTCAGGACTTGATTTGCTTTGTGAGCTCTGACGGATTTCAGATTCTGGACAGCAGGGGACATCAACGTGCCGATCAAGGAACATTTTCATGCAAATCAAGAACTTTGAACAGCAACGAGTGCAGCTCATCGAGAATGAGCTGCGAATGCTTGGAATTCGGGACGAAGTCGTCCTGCGAGCCATGCGATCGGTACCGCGCGAAAAATTTGTCTCCGCAGAGATGCGCGAGTTTGCCTATCGAAATACACCGCTGCCGATCGGTTCGGGACAAACGATATCGCAGCCGTTGATCGTGGCAAGCATGACCGAGGCGCTGGAGTTGGCCCCGAACGAGCGAGTATTGGAAGTCGGCGCTGGATCAGGTTATGCGGCGGCGATCTTGTCGCGAATTGCCAAGGAAGTTTTTACCGTGGAACGACACCGCGGATTGGCGGACTCGGCCCGCAGGAGACTCAAGCGATTGGGGTATAACAATATTCACGTCAGGCACGGCGATGGCTCGCGTGGCTGGCCCGAGCAAGCTCCCTTTGACGCGATAGTCGTAGCGGCAGCAGGCCCCGGAGTGCCAGCTCCGTTGATGCAACAGCTTAAGACCGGCGGGCGTTTGGTGATGCCCGTCGGAGAAGAACTAGATTCGCAAAGACTGATCCGCGTCGTTCGGCGCGGAGAGGATGAGTTCGAGTATAAGGAACTGGGGGCCGTACGGTTTGTTCCATTGATCGGTGAGGCTGGTTGGCGAGAAGACGTAGATCTCAAGCGACACCAACCCCCGACCACTGTTTCCGATGCAAGACCTGATTAAGCTGAGATGATTTGTCAGGTGGCCGAACCGATCGCTTCCCTAGACAATTCCGACTCGCAATCTCTGCTGGAGCGCATCGTTGACGCACGTCTGGTGTTGATCGGCGAGGCGACGCACGGAACGTCGGAGTTTTATCTTATTCGGGCCAGCATCACCAAAGCCCTAGTGCAACAGAAGGATTTGGATTTTGTCGCTATCGAAGCGGACTTTCCCGATGCGTACCGCACCCACAATTTTGTTACACATCGACAGCGCGAGGAGCCTCATCAGTGGGAGTCGTTCGCACGGTTTCCAACTTGGGTGTGGAGAAATCATGAGATGCGTGACTTTATTCACTTGCTACGAGACTATAACCTGGACCAGCGGTCGCCGAGACGACGTATCGGCTTCTATGGTTTCGATATATATAGCTTGTTCACTTCGATTCATTGTGTAATTAAATATCTCGAACATGTTGATCCAGCGGCGGCGTCCTTAGCACGACCTCGTTACGGATGCCTGGCCCCCTGGAAAGCAGATCCCGCCAGCTACGCTCAGGCGGCATTGACGGGCGGGATATACTCGTAGACACTTGTGCGGAAATTCATCGTATTACAATACATTAGAAACGGAAGCTAATTCGCGTGCAGAGTGGTGCTTTTTATTATGTTCGACCGTAATTCTTGCGGTCAATAAAGTACCGTCATAGGCCAGTCCAGCGCACAACGAATTCGCTTCGTTTCTTCACGCCATTTTTCGGCAAGCCGCCGCGCACTGCCGGCAGACCTCGTCGCACGCCATCATTTCCTTATCAGCTTCATTCTTTTCACACTCATCGGCGCAGGCGTCGCATACCTTTGCACAGAGCTGGCACGTTTCGTTTCGCATTTCACAGGACCGCGCAATCAGCTTTGCCGCCAAACCGCAGAATTCCTGGCAAGTCAAAGCGATCTCGGCGACGCGGACGTGCTCTTTCACTCCGTTACCGGCCTGCATCAGACAATGGTGCACCATTTCGTTGCATGCAATCTCGCAACGTACACACGCGTCGAGACATTCCTGATCAACGGGATTTCGCATCGTCGCATGCCGCAACGTTCTTCGATTACGTTCTTGGCCTGATACGTTTCTAGCCAATGCAAAACTTGCAGCACCAGCAGCACCTAAGGCTCCGATCATTTTTCGTCGATCCATGGGAATAACCCTCCAAAGTGAATGTGTTTTTGCGTTCAAAATTCGAACGTACCTCGTTTTTATTTTAGGATTCGACTAATTAGATGAAATCAGTGAAAAATCGAATTGAAGATGGTGGTTTTTGCGATGCACAGTTCATGCTAACCAGTGAGCCACACCGGATCAGATCCAATGGCGCGCTTCGGACGACTCGGTGTGAGATCCGATCAAATGAGTGTGGTACTCAACAAGAAATGCGATGTATAGCGTGACACGATACTCGCGGATTGCGCCACTATCATCGAGGCCTGAACTATGACGCAAAGATTCGGATGTTTCCTGCACTGTCGATCTGACAACATCCACCCAACTCTTTATGGAAGAACCCACTAGTTCAATGACTTTGACAACCATGATACTGCTCCGTAGCGAACGTTTCAAACTTAGTTGGAAACAAGCACCGAATGCTTAACGTTAGTACCAATGAAAACCATGCGGTCCGATCTAAACTTGAACGCCCGGTCGGTAGTAGGGACCATGGTAGAGATGGTATGAATAGCCACGATGGAATCCCGAGTACGGAATATACGGACCTACGCCTCTTCGATACTAGAATTGGGAACGGCTGCGGAACCGGTAACCGCGCGTACTTGTGATAACCCAAAAAAGCTTTGAGTCATCTGGTGCTGACAGAGTGTTCCTGTTGAGCAAGGCAAGAAAGCAAAAATTCCAATACGAAGCCGGCGGTCGATGCGACATTTCGCGTCATGACTACGTTTCATTTCAATCATCCATCCTGAGTATTCCGAGAGAAATTTGCAGTGGTTACGAGTTCGCTGTTTTCGCGGCCAACAAATCGCGAAGAGACTTGGGAATGCATGCTTCGATATCCGCCATTTCACCTTGACTAACATGTCGATTGACAACGGCAAGGACCGCATTGGTCAGCTCTTCCACGTCGACGTTTGGATCGTCGGGAAAGGCCTGCCGGATGTGCGCTAGAAAGCGATCTTTCGTGCGGTCTTTGATAGGCACACGTTCAGGTTGCCAGCCCTCGTAGTACATGCCTCGAATGAGCATCGGCAACTGTGCCGCGAAATCGGATGCCTCACTAATCGTCAATCGATCTCGCAAGGTATGCAACACGGCTCGCATTCCGTGATACGCATGTTGCGCGTTGTCGCATTCCAACTCTACCATGATCTCACCAATCCATTGCTTGGTCTTTTGAACTGTTGATGCGAGCGCCGGGATGTTGCTTTGGTCGTCCCTCTTACTGCGACGAACCTCGTCGTAACAATCCTCCGACACGTAAATGCAAAACTCTTCATTCCCGAGAACATTTCGATATTCAATTTTCTTGGTCATCGAGTAACCTCATGTAATGGTGAAAATTTCTAGTACGATTCGATTTGGCCTGACAAACCAGGTATCCCTCGCTTACGCTTCGATTTACTAAGTAAACGTAAATCACTACCACCGTACTACGCGAACTCACGAGTGGGCTCGCATGGGGTGGAAACCTTCTCGATCAACTCTGCGCACAATCTGTGCTCGTTAGTTTTGGCAGCGATATCTCCAAGTGAAACAATTCCAACGATATCACTGTCTCTGCCGGTCACGAGTACTCGCCGAATTTGCCGCTGCTCCATTTTTCGAGCAGCATCCTTGATTGGAGTGGTTTCGGGCAGCATACAAGGATTCTCGCTCATGATTTCGCGCACCGGCTTTCGTGAACAATCAGAGCCACACGCAACGGCGCGAACGGCGATATCACGATCGGTAACAATGCCAACCGGCTTACCGTCTTGAAAGATAGGCACCGCTCCAATTCCCATTCGGCTCATAACATCGGCCGCCTCTCGTACACTCTGATGAGCCGCGAGTCCGCGCACATGAGTAGTCATAACATCTTTCAATTGCATCGAATTACTCCTGCGTAGTGTTTGACGTAGAATTTAGAACATCAAAAAGGCCTCACACTGAGAGACACTCAGTCAACTGCTGAATGGATGAATTTTCGCCTATAATTTGGAAAGGCCAATCAGGAAGACAAGTAAAACCATCTGGTGAAATTCACCATTAATCAATGCTTTAGATAGTACGGGACCAGTGAGCCTCGCATTCGTGAAATGATCGGTTGTGGTGAGTAAAAATCGATCGTATGGTCCTGCTGAATCACCCCTGCGCGGAATACAATTGACAGATATCCCCCTCAGATTGCCCACAGGCTCATGGTTAACTGTAGACCCCCGGTCGGCACACAATTCTGCTTGGAATGCTTAGAAGGTGGCTTCTAACGGCCTCCGAAGACTCCGAGACTAAATGTGCAAGAACCTCAGGAAGTCGATCACATTGTTTGTGCTGTCGGAACTCGCGATCTCCGACACAGATCTTGCGCGGCATTCTCCTATTTTGGCACTTGATGATCACGCAATCGATCCAGTGTTTCGTCCAATTAGATTCGTGGATTCCACCAATGCCGCAAAGCTCCAACGCGAAACCACGATCTCGCAACCAAAGCGATTACGGCACCAGCCCAATGAGTCACTGTCAGTTCGTTAGTGGAACCCGCCATTCCATAGTAGGACTCGCACCGATAGAAGCTGAGAATTTTAATGCGAAACTCTCAACGCCTAAAATTAACGGAATTTTCTCGCAGGAGGACAGTATGCAACAGGACAAGTATGAGGGCCTTCAATCATGCACAGTTTGCGGTATGCATTTGATGATTCCCACTTTTATGCTGGGCCAACGTGCTCAATGTCCACAATGTGGTCGGCACTTTATCGTGAAGGATGGGGACGCCTCAAGGGCCGAATCCGAGGAACTTGATCGACGTATTGAAGCCGCCCTGAATCGGGCCCGGCGTGCAAGCTCTACAATCGACTGCTCTGTAGCCGCAGCAGAGACAGACTGCCATAGCAATCAGCTCCCTGTGGGCCCAACGGGACGTGAACATCGTTCCATGACGAGGACATGAATGTCGTGACTCACAATATACCCGTTCCATGCGGCTTATCCTTGTCTTCTGGGACTGGCAAAGCGGTCGTGCGGTTTACGTTACTGAATATTCACCATGCCATCGTGGAATTCCTATCTTTTCGAGTGGTGGATTCCGCCATGCGGATTACCAAACACCCGGGATAGTACTCGCCCCCGTACGTACCACATAAATGATAGAATGAGAGTTCGAGAAGAAACTTGCATGAGTTGGGCCGTCGTCGTGGACGTTGCCCCACGGTGTCGGACGTTTGCGATGCCACGCAAACGGGTTGAGTTGCCGATGCCAAGTGTCCGTGGGGCGTTAGCGAGGGCGGGATGTCGGGTAGAAAAGCCACTAAACAAAATTCAAGCCAACAATTAATCAAGAGGGCTACCGTTGAGGTCCACAACAATACGTCGGCTGAGCCGCCAAAATTAGGCTTTCCTGTCGTCGGTATCGGTGCATCGGCTGGTGGTCTGGAGGCACTCAAAGAGTTGCTCGATAACATGCCAGCCAATACTGGCATGGCCTTCGTCGTGGTGACGCATCAGCATCCGGGACATACCAGCCTGCTACCTGAGTTGTTGGGTAAAGAAACCGAGATGTCAGTGGTCGAGGTAGTGGACGGTACGAAACTGGAACCGAATCACGTATACATCGGAGCGCCAAGTGGGAATCTTGCAGTTCTGGGTGGAACGCTGCATCGAATGGATAGCGATAAAAAAGAATCGCCACGGTTTCCGATTGATTACTTCTTTCGTTCCCTGTCCGAACATCTAAAGGAACGGGCAATCTGCATCGTACTTTCGGGAACGGGCACTGACGGCACGATCGGGTTGCAGGCGATCAAGGGCGAATCGGGGATGGCGATGGCGCAAAAACCGCAGTCAGCCAAGTACGCAGGTATGCCGTCCAGCGCGATCGCAACAGGGTTGGTTGACTACATACTTCCACCGGCGGCGATGCCGAAACAATTGATTGCTTATGCTACAGGGCCCTACCTCACCGCCAAGGCGTTAACTTCCAAATCACCAGTTGTGTCGGATGAGCCGTTGCAAAAGATCTTTGTCTTGCTGCGCAGCCGTACTGGTCATGACTTTTCGGCTTACAAAAGCAAAACACTTTGCCGCCGTATTGAACGGCGGATGAATGTCCATCAAATCAGAAAGTCCAATGAATATGTTCGTTACCTGCAGGAGAACCCGCATGAGATTGACTTACTATTCAAGGAGCTGTTGATCAGCGTCACGAGTTTCTTTCGTGACGCTGAAGCCTGGGAATCGCTCACACCACATCTGGAGCAACTCGCTCAGACGCGCCCAGAAAGCGACACGGTCCGGGCATGGGTGCCAGGTTGTGCCACCGGAGAAGAAGCGTTCAGTTTGGCCATCTTGCTGCGGGAGTGCATGGACAAAGTGAAGCGGCGACATGATGTACAAATATTTGGCACCGACTTGGACGCCGGCGCGATCGAGACGGCCCGCGCTGGCCTGTACCCAGCCGGCATCGCGGTGGACGTTTCACCGAGACGCCTGGAACGTTTCTTCACTTGCGATGACAGCCAATATCGCATCCGCAAGGAAATCCGCGAGATGACGATTTTTGCGTTACAAAACGCCATTAAGGATCCGCCGTTCACCAAACTGGACATCCTTTCCTGCCGTAATCTGTTGATCTATCTGAACGCGGACTTACAGAAGAAATTGCTACCGATTTTTCATTATGCACTGAAGCCCGACGGTCTGTTGTTTTTGGGCCCCTCAGAGACGATCGGCAGCTTGAGCGATCTATTCGAGCCGCTCGACAAACGCTGGAAAATCTTTCGCCGCAAAAGACATGCAGTATCCTCTCGCAATCTGCCGGACTTTCCCGCCCAGCCGCTAACCGGTGATGAGAACTCAATTGCAGAAGCCCCTGTTGCGACTTCGCTTACTGAGGTGCATTTCGCCAAACAGATCGAGCGTTTGCTACTGCAACGCTTCGCGCCGCAGAGCATGATAGTCAATGAACGCGGCGACATCCTCTACATTCATGGGCAAACGGGAATGTACCTCGAACCATCACAAGGCGAACCGCGGAGCAATATCTTCGAGATGGCCCGCGAGGGACTGCAGATTGAATTGCCAGTGGCATTTCGAGAATGCGTTCGCAAGGGTGGAGACATCATTCGCAACAACATTCGTGTTAAGGCCGATGAACGTTTCTTCCATACCGACCTGATTGTCACGAAAATCAACGAACCAGAATCGATTCGTGGTTTGTTTCTGGTGACGCTTCGGCCCACGCCGCCCGCACCCTCGCCCCCCAAAACGAAACACCCATCGCAGTCAATCGGCGACGAAGAAAATATTGAACTACTACAACGCGAACTGCAATTCATAAAACAATCGTATCAGGCGACGCTTGAAGAACTGGAAACGTCGAACGAAGAACTCAAGAGCACGAACGAAGAGTTGCAATCAACGAACGAGGAATTGCAAAGCACAAACGAAGAATTAGAAACCTCGAAAGAGGAAATGCAGTCGCTCAACGAGGAGCTGACAACCGTCAATGCCGAGTTGCAATCGAAGGTCGAAGACTTGTCTCAGGCCAACGATGACATGCAAAATCTGCTCAATAGCACCAATATCGCCACGGTGTTTCTGGATAATGAGCTATGTGTCAAACGGTTCACCGAACAGGCAAAGCCACTATTTTCATTGCGTCCATCGGACATTGGCAGACCGATCTCGGAGCTGATGTCGGCATTTCAGCATGACAATCTTGCCGCCAACTGTCGTGATGTGCTGAGAACACTTTCCTTCCATGAAGTCGAAGTCCGCACTAATGAGGGTCAGGAATTTATCCGGCGAATCATACCTTATCGAACTGCCGACAACATCATCGACGGCTTGGTGCTCACTTTCGTCGACATTCATCAGATTAGAGACGCTGAACGGGCTGGCGAGAGGGCACGTGACTATTTCGAAAGTATCATCAATACAGTCCGTGAGCCGCTGCTGGTACTGGATGGGCAGTTGTCCGTGGTATCCGCCAACCGCACTTTTTACCGCATCTTCCGCACCACCCCGAAGCAAACCGAAGGTGAGCTGGTGTATGAGCTAGGCAGTGGCCAATGGGACATCCCCGAATTGAGAAAGCTGCTAGAAAAAATATTACCACAAGACTCAGTTTTCGAGGACTATGAAGTGGAGGTTGAGCTTCCCAAACTTGGCCGCCGTAGTTTTGTGCTAAACGCACGTCGAATGAAACAACTGGAAGGCTCAGGCGATCTTATTCTGCTAGCCCTGGAAGATATGACAACACCTTAGCGCAGAACGGTAATCCGATGTCGAACAAGGAATCTAATGACGCTTTGCAGCCACCGCTATCCCTTCGCGAGCAGGCCGAGGAACTTGTACGCACCCGCTGCAATGACATTTCGAAGATGAAGGCTGAGGATGTGCGTGACCTCGTTCATGAGCTCGAAGTTCACCAAGTCGAGTTGGAGCTTCAGAACGAAGAGCTGCGTCAATCGCAGGTCGAACTCGCCCATTCGCGAGACCAGTACTCGGAGTTATATGAGTTCGCCCCGACCGGTTACGTCATACTCGACCGACATGGCAAGATCCACAGCGCCAACTTGACCGCCGCAAACCTGCTAGGTGTCGATCGACAGACGCTGCTACACGCGAACCTCTCGAATTTCGTCGTCCGAGGATCTCAAGACGATTTTTACCTTCATCGACAATCCGTGTTTGGCGGCGAGACGAAGCAAATTATCGAGTTGCCAATGAAAAAGTCGGATGGTGGCGTTTTGTTTGTCCGCCTAGAGAGTGTCTCTTTCGGAGTCGGAAATGACCGCCGCTGCCACACGTCATTGATTAATATCAGCCAACAGAAAATAGCAGAAAACGCTTTGCAACAGCTCAACATGGAATTGAAACAACGCGTCGCGGAGCAGACTACCGAAATTCGACTGTTAGCCGAGGCCGTTGCGCACCTGGGTGAAGGCGTGCTGATTACCAGCAATGGACTAGATTGGCCTGGACCACAAATCGTTTTCGTTAACGAAGCCATGTGCCTTATCACTGGTTACACCGCCGACGAATTGATTGGTCAATCACCGCGTATCTTTCATGGCGACAACACCGACCGCGATACGCTCGTCCGGATAAAAGCCGAATTGTCTGCGGGCCGCTCCGTCGTCGCGGAACTGGTCAATTACCGCAAAGATGGCACACCCCATCACGTCGAAATGGACATCATGCCACTATTCAATTTCGAAAACCGTCGAACACACTTTGTTTCGATCCAACGCGATATCACTGAACGAAAGCAGGCCCAGGAAGCTTTACGGCGCGAATACGAATTAAGTGAAGGCATCATCAACTCGGCACATCACGTCATACTAGTATTGGGCGCAAAGGGCCAAATTAGGCGATTCAATCCCCACTTGGAAAAATTGACGGGTTGGCAACTTGCCGATGTCAAAGGCCGTGATTGGTTCGACACGTTTCTTCCCCAGCGTGATCGTGAGCGAATCCGGACATTGTTCACACGCGCGTTACAAGGTGAACCGACACGTGGTTACGTCAACCCGATTGTCACCAAAGATGGCCGAGAACGCGAAATCGAATGGTACGATGCACCGCTGACGAATGCGGAGGGTGAACTCATCGGCATGCTCTGTACCGGCCAAGACGTCACTGATCGGAAGCGAGCTGAAAAGGAAATTCGCGAACGAGAAGAACGGTTGCTAGCCGTTCTCAATACGGCATCCGATGCGATCATTACTATCGACACTCGTGGCAAGATCACCGATATCAACCCAGCCACCGAGAAGATGTTCGGCTACACGCGGTCGGAATTGATTGGCCAAAACGTCAAAATCCTGATGCCGCAACCGTACTTCAACGAGCATGACCAATACATCGCCCGCTACATGCAGACTGGCGTACCTCACATCATTGGCACCGGTCGTGAAGCGACGGCGAAGCGTAAGGATGGTTCGATATTCCCTGTGGACTTAGCTGTCAGCAAGGTCGAACACCTCGGATTATTTACTGGTGTGATCCGCGACATTAGCGAACGAAAGAAACTTCAACGCGATATTCTGGCTGCCGTGGAAGACGAAAAACGGCGCATCGGTCAAGAACTTCATGATGGCTGCCAACAGGAACTTGCCGGACTTGGGATGGTGTCGCAAACGCTTCTAGACAATATTTATAATGGTTCGGACGGTCATCCTGGGGTTTACCGAGAAAAGTGTTGCGAGCTGACGAATAAAATCGTGAAAGGTATCGACCGAGCACTGCTGGACGTGCAAGCAACCGCGAAAGGTCTCGTCCCATTTAGCCTCGGCAAACAAGGGTTGGTGAGTGCCCTCCGCATGCTCGCTAAAAAAACGGACGAATTAGGCCACGTTATATGCGCTTTCAAGAACGAACAGCCGGTTAACATATCTTGCGCCGACACACAATTGCACCTTTACCGCATCGCCCAAGAAGCAGTGGCGAACGCTCTGAAACATTCCCACGCAGAGCACATCCTCATCGCTTTAAGTTGCGAGAATAGTCATCCTGTCCTGCAGATTGCGGATGATGGAATTGGCTTCGATCCGACGAAGCAACAAGAGGGATTAGGCATGAAAACGATGACATATCGTGCTAGCCTTATCGGAGGCCAATTAACCGTTGCCCCGATTGAGACTGGCGGAACAATAGTGACCTGTACAATACTGGGAGACCGATCTTATGCTGACTCATAACCAACAAACCTGCGTCAAAATCCTAATTGTTGATGACCATCCCATGATGCGCGACGGTCTGACCGCACAAATTTCCAATGAAGCCGATCTTTCGGTATGCGGCGAAGCAGACGATGTGAATGAGGCGTTGCAAAAAGTGGGTGAACTGAATCCTGATCTGGTTATCATCGATATCTCGCTTAAGACAGGCCATGGCATCGATCTGATTAAGCGAATCCGCGAGCGTCACCCCAAAACGAAAATGTTGGTCAATTCGATGTATGAAGAAACTGTCTACGCCGATCGAGCATTACAAGCAGGCGCTCTCGGCTATATCAGCAAGCAAACCGCCCGGGAAAAGTTGGTCACCGCCATAAGAACGGTGCTCCAGGGCAGGACCTATCTGAGCCCTGAAATGACCGATCATATCCTGAAGACTCGGGTCGGCGGTATGATTCAGCCGGGGAAGTCTCCAGTCGAAAGCCTTTCAAACCGCGAGTTAGAAGTATTGACGCTCATTGGTCAAGGTACGACGACCGGTGCAATTGCCAAACATCTCCACCTGAGCGTGCATACAATCGATACGTATCGTGAGAAGTTGAAGATCAAACTCAATCTGCAGAACAGCGGCGAACTCAACCGCTACGCCGTCCAGTGGGTCCTCGAAAACGGTTGAGCCAATAACCAAAAGAGGCGACTGACTTGAGTATCGTTCCCAACGATAAATGCGTTTTCCCATACTATCGCCCAACGGCAAATCTCTTCCATCGTCATCGGGCCTGGCTCTATTTCGGCGATGCAAGCCAGTTCCTACCACGATTTCTAAATCATCTGCGAGCGGTTCGAATCCGCACTGACTCAACTCTTGGTTCAGCAATTGAAGCTCTTTTGAAAACGCCGCTAACTCGAAGGGCGTCTTTAAGTCCGTTGGCTGTACGCTGTTTACAAGCCGCACACTTTCAGCAAAACGTCGGAGCTTCGTTAACGCATGAGCGAGCCCCCGATTCGACATGAGAGCAACGCGACGCATTGACGAATCCTAAGTAAATCAAAGGCGGACAAGACAGTGTAAACAAATTACGCAAATACGTAATTTTAATAAATCTATTTGGTGGTAAAGTATCTAACGATCAATCTGGTCTTAAATTAGGAGCTCAACATGTTGAATTCATCGCTTTCTCGAAGGGGCTTCATTGCTTCGACGCTGGCAGGCGGCTCGCTGCTGGGGAGCTCGCTTTCAGGTGTTTTCTCATCGCCACAAACGGCTCTCGGGCAGGAGAAGCCTCGTCACAAAGTCGAACGCATCGGTATTGGTGCGATCGGATTGCGTTATCAGGGGAGTGTGATTGCGAACAAGGCGCAGTTGTACGGTGATATCGTTGCCGTCTGCGATGTGGATCGGAATGTCCGCGATCAGGCCAAGGCGGCCTTTGGAAGCACCCCATACAGCAGCGAAGACTACCGTGAGTTGATCGCTCGCAAAGATGTCGATGTCGTCACGATTGGCAGTCCCGATCATTGGCACACCAAAATGGTGATCGACGCATGCCGTGCTGGCAAAGATGTCTACTGCGAAAAACCACTGACGTTGACCGTTGATGAGGGCAGGCTGCTGACAAGAGTGGTTAAAGAAACCGGACGTGTGGTTCAAGTCGGCTCATGGCAGCGCAGCGATGATCGATTTCGGCAGGCTGTTGAGATGGTCCGAGGTGGTCGAATCGGCCGATTACAACAGGTCGAGGTAGTGCTTGGTAAAAATGTGACTAGTGGTTCGTTTGTGCCGCGAACTCCTCCTGCCCATTTGAATTGGAATCTATGGCAGGGCCAGACGCCCGATGTTCCGTATATCGAGGAACGGTCACACTACACATTTCGCTGGTGGTATGAATACTCCGGCGGCCAAATGACCGATTGGGGAGCTCACCATATTGATATCGCACAGTGGGCGATCGATTCCGCGCCGGTCGAAATCATGGGAACAGCAAAAATGCCAACTGTCGCCAATGGATACAATGTCGCGATCGATTTCCACGTCACCTACAAATATGCCAATGGCGTGATGATGACGGTCAGTGACACAGGAGATAACGGCATTCTGTTTACTGGCGATGCCGGTCGAATGTTCGTGAATCGAGGCAAGATCACCGGCGCGCCCATCGAGGCTTTGAAAACAAATCCTCTGAACCGTGAAGACTGGAAGGTCTACGACTACGATAACCTCGAACGTCCTCCGCGGGCAGGAAAACTGGATGCGATTATCAATCACATGGGTAACTTCTTTGACTGTGTCGAGACGCGCCGCACGCCTGTCTCTGATGCCGAAAGTCAACATCGCAGCGTCAGCACGTGTCACCTTGGAAACATCTCGATGCGTTTAGGTCGTCCGCTGAAGTGGGATCCAATCCACGAAGAGTTCGTCGACGACAAAGAAGCAAACACTTGGCTAAAACGCGAACAACGAAAGGGGTTTGAAACTGTATAGATGATCCCTCACTCACCTCCGATGATTCTATCACCTTAAAAGATCACTTATGGACCGCCGACATTTTATCAATAGTACAGCAACAGGATCGATCGCATTAGTAGCTGCGAATCGCAATCCCTTGCTGGCAGATGGTACCCCAGAAATGAAAGAAGTAATTAGAGTGCCGAAATCAAAAGTTCTTATTGTAGTTGGTGATGCGACTGAGACTGTCGATACACTTTACCCCTACTATCGATTGATCGAAGCGGGATTCCAACCGGTTGTTACGGCTCCCGAGAAGCGACTTTATCAAATGGTTCTTCACGAAGTGAAGCCAGGTTGGACGATTACCAAAGAATGGGAAGGCTATTCGATCAACGCCGATATTGCCTTTAAAGACATCCAGCCTGAAGAGTACATCGGCATCTTCTTCAGTGGTGGACGGGCTCCCGAATACATTCGCGAGGACGAAGATTTGCTACGGATCACGCGCTGGTTCTGGGACAATAAACGCCCCATGGCCAGCGTGTGCCACGGCGTTGAAATCCCAGCGCGAGCCGGAATCGTAAAAGGTCTGCGTATGGCGACAGTGGCAAAGTGCAAGTTCGATCTCGAAGTGTGCGGCGGTATTTACGTCAACGAGCCGTGTGTGATTGATCGGCACATGGTCAGTGGTCGCACCTATCACGACAATGGCCATTTTGTTGGACCGTGGATCGAGATGCTCAATGCGGCGTGTGCGAACAATAAAGCGACGAACTAATAATTCAAACTCATTAACCAATATGAAACGCAGAACATTTATCCAGTCACTCGCGGCAGCAAGTGTATCTCCCGCGTTAGCCTCGCCTGCTAACACGCTCGCCTCCTCTGAGCCCTTCAAGCTCCGCTACGTCCTTTCCTCTGCGTTGTATGGCGAGATGCCTCTCGAAGAGATTTTACCTGAGGTTACTAAGAGTGGCTGCGACGCGATCGATATTTGGTGTAAGGTGCATGGCAATCAGCGCGAGCAGATTGCTGAAATGGGCGATGACGCGTTCGCGGCGCTAATGAAGAAATTTGGTGTAAAGCTCGGTGTGAGCACTCGCTATCCACTCGGACCCCTGAAACTACAGGAGGAAATGGCATGGGTTAAGAAACACGCAGGTAGAATGGTGCTCTGCGGCAGCACCGGGCCGAAGGATCCCGAAGGGGCAGCAGCAAAAGAAGCAGTGAAAAGATTCCTAGAGGATATGAAACCGCACATAGCAAAGGCGGAGGAGCTAGGGGTGACCATCGCGATCGAGAATCACGTTGGGCAAGCGATCTATCACCCTGACTCATTACGCTATTTCGCGGATTTGAACCGGTCATCCAATCTTGGTATCGCCTTCGCGCCACATCACCTTTTCCGATGGCCCGACGAAATTCCAAAGCTCATTCGCGATCTGGGTGCGCAGCAGATTCCGTTTATCTACTTCCAGGAACACTCCGAGGGCATGATGAAGAAGACGAGCAAGGAAATCGAAATGCAACAACTTCCCGGCCGTGGCAGTCTCGACTATCGGCTCATCGTGAAGGCACTTAGTGACATTGGCTTTACAGGCTACGTAGAAATCTTCATGCACCCTACCCCACGGGGTGTTCCTATCCTACCAACGGCTGCAGAAATCACAGCGGCGATCAATCAATCTCGCCAATACGTTGAAAAGTGTCTCCGCGAAGTTACGTAGAAAATCAACTCCAGGCTGGTTAGTGCCAACACTAGCCACGTTTCAGCCAACCTAAACTCTACTGTCGCTTTCGCTACTAACTGGGCGTGTAATCGATCCACCAAATTACCACGGAAAGCTGATAGTATGCCCCGAATCAGCCGACTGCTTGCCCTGGCTCACCACTGCTATCGATTGGTTCAAACGGGAGCCATCATCAACCAATCCGAACTCGCCCACTTCGGACAGATCTTATCGATACGCATGACGTAAATCATGTAGCTCGACAACCTCGCTCCCGACATCCAAGAAGAGATCCTATTCTTGCCCAGGACCACCAAAGGCCGCGATCCGATCAAAGAAGCCGACATCCGCCCCATCGCCAAAACGCTCGACTGGATCAAGCAGAGGCAAATGTGGAAAAGGCTACGTCAAGGCACAAATGGCTTGCAGAGAAAAACGATCTCATCGTAGTTTTCGGCAACACTTGGCATTCAATTGCATGCCGCGGTGCTGGCAAGTGTAGCCTCCGCCGCTACCTCTAGTCTTTGAACGTGACTGTCATGCCGACAGATGCTACAGTGGGACGTAGGAGCGCAACTCATGACCCAATCCATTCAAACATCTGTTGACCGAACCGTTAGCGACATCACTCCCAATCAACGTCACGCGATTGAGGAGCTGGTCGGAGGAGATCTGGCTCCTCACCAACGGATCTTTGTACTCGCTTATCGCCCGGGAATAGAACCGAACGAAGCTGTTAAATCTGTAGCTCGAAGTCGGATTGAAGAGCTACTCACCAAAGCTAATGAAAATGCCGAGCAGCAAGACTTGGCTCCTGCCGAGATTGAAGCAGCTATCGCCGAAGCTATTCAGAGCACTGACGAGTAATGGCAAAGATCGTACTCGACACGCATATCATCGTTCGTGCTGTCGCTTCACCTTCTGGGCTAGCATCTGAACTGTTGCGCCGCACGATCTCAGATGGAAATTTGCTCTGTACGTCTAACTTCATGTTGGCGGAATTAGATCGGGTGCTCCGATAGCCACGGGTCTGTAAAATTCATGGCCTTTCCGACACCGAAATCGAAGACTTCGTTCGATCTATTCAGCAGGTCGCTTTAGTCGTCGAAGTTGACGCTGCGAAATTGGTGCCGGTTACGCGAGATAGAAACGACGATCGGGTGATTGACACAGCGGTCCGCGCCAAAGCAAATTACCTATGCAGCATCGACAAAGACATCGGTGCAAAGGAGGTCGTCGACCATTGCAGCGCAGTCGGGGTGGAGGTTGTCTCAGATACAACGCTCATCGCAATCCGGCGGTCGGCTAGTTTGAGGTCCGGTTCGGTGGGTCGGAAGCAAACGGCGTTGTAACAAGCAACCAATCATCGATTAGACGACTGGCTGCGACCAACCGCGACCAGGAACATCAATCTTCCAAGCGACGTTCTTCGTGTTGCCTCGCAATGCGGCATAGATGTAATCTACTTTGTTGTGTGAATGCATCTGTTTACATTCGCATGCGATTGCAATCATTTTCTGCGTGGATCGATGCCGTAAAGTCCCTCCTTTTCCTCGTTTGGCAGTCGGGGCTTGGAGAATTCGGGACGGTCTTCTGCAAACCACTGATTGCCATCGAACATAAAACTTTTCGGATCCGTCCCGCTGCCAATGTTGATCTCGATTTGTACCTGAGCGCGGCGGAAAACAATTCGGTTATCCCTTACCAACACATTACGACAAGGATTAAACCCCTCCGCAGTGGTCTCTTGAAGGACTCGGAAAATCCACTTTTCCGGATACAAAATCGTGTTCCCAATGAACTCCGCGCCATCGACGCCTACAAAGGCTGCAGCGCAGGAACTACCCTCGATCGTATTGTCACGCACCACGATGCGTCTGGCTTCGTATTTTGCTCCGGCAGGACGGAAGAGCCGCAAATCGGTCGAGCCTCCGACGTTAATCGGACGCTCGCCACCGTGGATGAAATGACATTTCTCGATCGTGATATCGGAGCAACCGCCTTTAGTCTGAACGCCAGCCGTTGCCGTAAAGTTTGGCTTTCCAACGAAGCTACAGCCTGAGATGAGCGAATCATGACAACCCACCATATCAATCCCTTGGCCGCCCCATCTAGAGATCGTGCAATTGCGGATGGTCAGATTATCAAGGCCGGAGCATTTGATCCCATCGTGATTCCCCTTCGGACCGATGTCGCTGATTATCAGATGTTCCAGCGTTATTCCTTTGACCGGTTGATCGAACCGTCCGCCATCATCCAAGTTGAGACCGTTGCCACTTTGGCCACTGATTTGTAAATGGCGAAGTATTAAATCGTTGCAACGAGAGAAATGCCAGGCGTTGGATCCTCCCTTGAAGTGCGGTGGGTTTTTTGGATCAAGTGCCTCAATCGTTAGCTTGTCCACCCCTGCTACATGGTATCCCCCCGGGTAATCGCCAGATGCAATTTTCAAAGTAACGCCCGATTTCAAACCGCGTAGGCTTTCGCGGAGGGAACCCGCATCGCGCACGACAATGTCATCTGCGTATGCAATGTTTGCCAACAATGATAGCGCAAGCAATGAAACACTGCGTAAGAGTGTTTTACGAAGCATTTGCTCGGTCAATACTCGCTCGGTCAATCGGATATAGAACATCTTCGCTTCTCCAGGTTCATCCCCGTCGCAATTCCAGTCCCGTCAACGTCCCTGTGCTTGTGCCAAACTTGTCAACTTCGATTCCAAGTCGTTGGAGCATATTGACGTAAAGATTGCACAATGGCGGCGGGTTGTTGGTGTCGAACGCTAAGTGCTGTCCATGCTGGAAGCCGCCACCAGCGACCAGGACCGGTAGGTTCTTGGTGGAGTGGCTGCTGCCGTCGCCAAGATTGCTTCCGAGAAAGACTGTAGTGCGATCGAGCAGGCTGTTGCCGTCTTCCTGTGATTGTTTGAGCTTGGCGAGCAGGTCGCGGACGGTCTTCATGGTTTCCAGTTCGACGATCTTGAGCTGTTCGAGTTTACTCGGGTCTTTGCCATGGTGTGAAAGATCGTGATGGCCGAGCGACACGCCTTCGATCGGTGGAGCGAAGCTGGATCCGGCAAGCATTATCGTGATCAGTCGCGTCGAGTCGGTTTGAATCGCCAGATGACTGAGATCGAAAAGCAGACGCGTCCGGCCGATGAGGTCAGCAGCGTTGGGTATGTCTTTGGGAGGCTCGACATTCACTTTGGGCTTTGGCTTCTTCGACCAACTTTCGTCGATAACCATCCGCTGCTCAAGTGCGCGAACGCTTGAAAGATATTCATCGAGTTTATCGCGGTCCTCGCTACCGAGGTCCGAACGTAGCGAGTTGGCCTGATCACTGACATCATCTAGAATACTGCGTCCATCTTCGAGCCGTCGAATCTGCTCCTGAACGTCTTCGGTCTTGCCTTCGAGGAACAAGCGGGCGAAGACTCTGGAGGGTGAATTGTCGGCGGCGATCAATGCTCCGCTGCGAGTCCACGACAGGCCGCCTGAACCTTCACCGGACAATGCGAGACTGGGGAAACGCGTCTGGGTGCCGATGTGATCTGCGGCAAATTGGTCGAGCGAAATCGTATTGCGGAAGCCGGGTCGCCCTGCACCTGGGGCACCTGTGAGAAAGCTGGCAGAGGCTTGATGCGCAAAGCTTGACCCCATACCTGCGTGCGATAACCCTGAGATCACAGTGAACTCGTCGCGATAATCCTTAAGGATGTCCAGGTAAGAAGAGAGTTCATAATCCTTACCAGATTGTGTCGGAAAAAAATTGTCGGGATGTAATCCGAGCGGTGCGCAGATGCAAATCATCCGACGCGGTGGTTGACTATCACGGGAAACACGAGAAGCCCCCGTCGTGTCATCAGCGAAGGCATTGAGCCACGGCAATGCAAGCGAGACGCCCGTGGCACGAATGAAGGTACGGCGGCGTATGTTCATGGTTGAGCTCAGTTTCTCTAACGACTACTTGCTTTGAAATAGGGGGCTTTGCACGATCTCATGGATCAACGCTTTGAATCCATAATTCTTGTCGCGGAGGCGATCGACGATTGCTTCAATCTGCGGCTTGTCGGCGTAACTTGGCTCAGCCCCAGTGCCATACGCGAGTAGTTTTTCAGTGAGGTTGCGAGCGAGTTGATCTTTATCTTCGAGAATAAGCTTCTTGTATTCGTCGATGTTACGAAAGCTACGTCCATCGGGCAATGTATCGGCGGGGTCCACGGCTGGGCCATTCCAAAAGCGCACTTTGCGGCCGTTGACTTCTTTCGGTTCGCCGGTGGCGCGGTAGTACTCGCGCCATCCACCGATAACGTCAAAGCTCTCAAGTGCGAAGCCGGGTGGATCGATCGTTCGATGGCAGCTTGCACAACTTTCTACATTGCGATGTTTGGCGAGTTGCTCCCGGATCGTTGTGGCACCACGAATGTCGGGTTCAATGGCTTCCACATCCAAAGGCGGCTTAGGTGGCGGAGTGCCGAGGATGCGTTCCAGCACCCAGGAACCGCGAATGATGGGCGAGGTTGTGGTGCCATTGGCCGTGACCTTTAACACGCTTCCCATAGTCAGTAGTCCGCCGCGATGACTGTCGAGCGGCAACGTCACCTTGCGCATCTCCATCCCATCGATGCCGGGAATACCATAGTGTTTCGCCAGGCGCGCATTTAGAAAAGAAAAATCAGAACTGACGAAATGGGTCAGTGGTAGATCGTTCTTGAGTACTTCGTCGAAGAACATCGAAGTCTCCTTGAGCATCGAGGTCTTGAGGATGTCGTCATACTCGGGGTAGAGTGTGCCATCTGGCAATGTTGCATCGATGGCGCGGAGACTGAGCCATTGACCGGTAAAGTTGGTGTTGAAAGCCTTGGCTTTCGGGTCACCTAGCAACCGCTCGACCTGCTCGCGAAGCACGTCAGGTTCATGGAGTCGATTCGCCACAGCGAGTTGGAATAGTTCTTCATCGGGCATCGAACTCCATAGGAAATACGAAACGCGACTAGCAAGTGCGAAGTCGTCGAGCTTGGGACCTTGCTCGCGAAGGAAAAGGAAGTCAGGAGAAACCAGTATGCCTTTGAGACCCACCCGCATCGCTTGCTCAAAACTATAGTTTTGGTCCAGCTTCGACTTCACACGAGCGAGGAAGGGCTGTATGTCCAAGTCGTTTATGTTGCGGCGAAAAGCGCGACGCGCGAAGTCACGAAGGATCCGCTCGGCGTCAACCATCGGTTGCAACGATACGACTTCGAAGCGTTCTGGCGAGATGCGAGCCTGTTTTAGATCGCCAAAAATCGCTTTGTGACTCGGCGGCGGCCAGGACTCAAGAATGGGGCCTTCGACATCGACCCACTGGATCACAAGCCCGGGGCCGGTGTACTTGTCAGCACCGATTTTTTCAACCGTAGGAGGAAGCGCTGGCAAACCTTCGGCAAGGATGCGGATTCGGTTCTCCGGTTCGAGTTGCTCGGTGAACTCGACGACGGTCGGTTTATCGGCGGGAACGGCGAAGTAGTCGATGAGGCGCTCCTCGGTTACTTCTTTGAGTGTGCCGGCAGTAACGCGAAAAGCGATCGGTTTGCCCTCGCTTTGGAAACCGTAGCCAGATATTCGAAAGCGATACTTGCCGCGAACGTGACTGCGAAAGTTCCACATGGTCACGCGAATGTTCGCCGACTCCCATGTTGCGAAGATGGCAACACCGTCATCGGTGTGACGATAAACACTTCCAGTCGCTTTGACGGTTTTCTCTTCTCGGATGTCAAAGCGTTTCTTCTGAATCCACGGCTCCGGCTCGTTCGCGATGGCCTCGTCGAGAACGCGATCCGCAGCCTCGAGATAATTGCGCATCAGAAACGAAGAGGTGTGCAACAGTTCAGCGTTGTTGTCGAAACCGTTCGTCGAAGTGTCCGGCGGCAGCAGGTCTGACAAATCCACATCGACACTCAGCAAATCGCGCACGGTGTTCGCGTATTCAGCCCGATTCAAACGCCGCATGACCACGCGGCCCTCCGCTTCCCTGCGAAAGATCTCTGCTTCTACAGCTTTTGCGCTGATCCAGTTCATGACGTTTTGAACGTTAATCACTGGCGGACGCGGCTCGTCCCTGGGCGGCATCTTGCCTTCCCTGAGTTGATCCAAAACCGTTAACCACTTCTCTCGGTTCTGCCTGTCATTGAAATCATCTGTCAGACTTGCAACAGTAAAGTCACCCTCTGCTTTCGCGCCCGAATGACACTTCATGCAGTGATTAGTGAACAACTGGTTTGCGGGAATATCGGTCTCAGCAGCCGTGTTGTTCGAAGTGACGCACACTAGGATTGCGCAGACAAGGGACTTCCACATCGATCGCGAGGCGACCCGTGTCCAGAGCGCCGAGGAAGAGGCCCAAGCTGACATAGTGAGCAATTCCATGATGACATCGGAGAGGAAGGTAATTCGCGTAGTATATCATGAGCCGGTTAAGTACTCCACCAAATCCGTTCCCGGAAACGCTGAGGCAAGTTGCAAGTAAGCGGCTAATCCAACGGCAGAGTTCCAACCATGGGGAATGAAACGAACGCCATGGTCCTGAGCCATCCAGGCAATTCGCCGCTCCTCGCTAATGCCGCCGACCTTGGTAACATCGGGTTGAACGATATCGAAGGCGCGGGCCTGTAGCCATGGCTGAAACGATTGCCTTCGCGTGAGCACTTCTCCACCTGCAATCGCAATCGGTGAATGCTCTCGCAACAGCACAAAATCCACGAGTGCATCCGGTTGTAAGGGTTCCTCGAACCAGTACACGTCATAGCTCGCTAACAATCCGAGCGGCATTGTTGTCCCCGTAAGCTCCCGAACTCGTCGCGTCGGCGGCATCGACCAGTGCGACCGTTCCTCGACTTGGTTGCCGCATCTGAGCGGCCATTTCGTCCAAGCTCACCAACGGCACTTTCATGCGGTGGCCCAGCGCTGTTTGGTAGGACTGTCATGGGGATCATCACATTCGCCCAGCCGCCCAGGTTGTGAGAGTACGGAAACTGCAAGTAACCCTGCTGTTTGCCTGGCGCATCAAGATTGATGGATGAAAAAAAGCATGCTCTGAAAACTCCCGATGTTCCACAGAGCAACGCATCAATCGAAATTGGAGAGAGTGTAAAGCCAACGCCCGCGGCTTGATTGTGTTTTGTATACAATGTACATTTGGAGTCAAGCTAGTCAAGAACGGTCAAATCCTGGCCATGTGGCAGTAAGCTTATCTTTCTGAAGAAGCGAGTTTTTCGATGTCACAACTTCAGCCCTCTAGCTCTGCGCCGCTCGTGTACAGCCTCAGAGAGCAAATTGCAGATCGCATTCGAAACGACATTATTTGTGGCCGAATTGGAGCGGGCGAGAAACTAAACGAAGTCTATTTAGGCGAAAAATTTGGAGTCAGCCGAACGCCCGTACGAGCCGCTCTGCAGCAATTGCTCCATGAAGGGATCCTTGAGGGACGACCCAATGTTGGGCTCAAAGTTGCACGACAACCGTCCGACGCGATGTGCCAGTTGGTCACTGAGATTCGTCGGACGATCGAATCTTTTGCAGTCGAGTCTTTCTTTGGAAGTCTCACGGACGCGGACTTTATTTCTTGGAACGCGATCCTGGAACGCATGCGTGTTGCTTGTCTGGCGAGAGACTTTGCGTTGATCGCTGAGTGTGACATCGAGTTTCACCGCTCAATCGTTCGCCGAGCCCATGAAAAAGATCTGGAATCGATTTGGAGTTCCATCGTGGGGCGCGTGCGATCGCATTTTCACGACACTCAAAAAGACCAATACCCGGACGCGATGGAGATCTATGCGGAACACGTTGGCATCATCGATTCCTTTCAGGGTGGCGATGTCAAGAAAGCAGTGGAGTTGTTGAAAGAAAAGATATGGTAAGCTTGAAAGCCCCATTGGAAAGTCCATAGTTAAGAGGCATGCAATGAGCAGTAAGTACGAAAAAGCAACGAGGCAATGTGTCATTGCTTGGGTAACCGCATGCATCCTTTTCATTGCTCCCAATTGCCGTGCAGAAAACGATGACGATTTTTTCGAAACACGGGTACGACCTGTGTTGGTCAAGCATTGCCAGGACTGTCATGGAGCGAAGAAGCAAGAAGGTGGCCTGAGACTCGATTCCCGCGACGCATGGATGCGCGGTGGCGATCGTGGTGACGCCATTATCGCGGGCGAGGCTGACAAGAGCTTGCTGATTAAGGCGGTACGACATGATGATCCCGATTTGCAAATGCCACCTGATACCAAAAAGCTTACTGCCGCTGAGATCGCAGATCTCGAAGCGTGGGTCCAACGTGGTGCCTACGATCCTCGGCGCGAAGCAGCAACTCAACCTTCGGAGAAAATGAGTCTTGAACAGGCTCGAACGTTTTGGTCTTTCCAGCCTCTTCAAGCTGTTACCCCGCCGCAGGACATCACAGATCATTGGTCTCGAACTCCGCTCGATGCATTTGTTCACGCCGAGTTGAAGAAGAACGAATTGTCGCCCGTCGCTGACGCCGATCGCCGCACCTTGATTCGCCGAGCGACGTTCGATCTGACTGGACTGCCGCCAACACCCGACGAGATCGATGCCTTTCTGCGCGATGAGTCCGCGAACGCATTTGAGGCAGTGGTCGATCGACTTCTCAGGTCGCCTGCCTACGGAGAACGTTGGGGACGCCATTGGCTCGACGTAGCTCGCTATGCCGATACGGCGGGCGATGGAGCCGACTACCCGGTGCGCGAAGCCGGGAAGTATCGAAATTGGGTGATCGACGCTTTAAACCACGACCAACCCTTCAACGAATTCGTCCGCGATCAGCTCGCTGGCGATATCCTCGCTCTCAACGGACCGGCTGAAAAATATGCCGATCGAATTACCGCGACGGGATTCCTGGCAATTGGTAAACGCTACGGCTACAAGCCGTCACCCGACTATCAGTATCTAGACTTTGGCGATGTAATTGACTCGGTAGGCCGCTCGCTACTGGGGCTCTCACTGGGCTGCGCACGATGCCACGATCACAAATACGACCCTGTCTCAGCCGCTGATTACTATGCAATGTATGGAATCATGGAAAGCACACAGTGGGCTTTTCCTGGCGGTGAAGAACAGAAGCGTCCCTCGCACTTTCCGCCCCTTGTACCTCCCGATGAAGTCGCGAAACGGGAGAAAGCGAAGGCCGAAGAACTCGCTCGCCTGGACAGTGCGATCGCCGCACTCAAAAACCAGCGCTCGGAGCTTGATCCGGACTCTCTGGTTGGCGGAGTGGATCTGGGATTCGAGGGTCAGCAATCTGGTAAGCCGCCAGGGAAACCCTGGTTCAGCGCGGGGCCAATCGAGGTGACCTCCGAGGCACAGAGTCCGTTCAACCATGTACACCCACTGGGGAAGCTGGGAATTCGAGTTGGAAGCGGCAAACCAAACGACGGTCTGCGATACGTTTTCGAAAACGGCTTACGGGCAACGACTGACAAACAGATGCACTTCACGATCGATTTTCGAGCAGTCGATGCGAATGAGAAGGGGGCATTTCGGTTCTTCGTTGGTCGCGGCGTCGTTGAATCACTGGCTGTTGAATGCAGCGCGACAGCAACGGAGTTTGCGATTCGCAACGGCTCCCATTGGGAAGTCATTCGACAGCTCACGCCTAACACTTGGTATACGCTGCGACTGACGATTGACCCGGCCGCGAAAACGTACTCCGGGATCATTGGCACACGCGATGACTTGACAGTCTTTCAAGATAAGCAGACTGGGCCGAACTGGGACGGTGTCATCGACTGCTTTATCTGTGACGGAATTGGGCATGTTGCGGGAGCGGCATGTGCACGAGACTTGGACAACCTGGGACTTCATGCAACGGCATTTGGTGCACCCGATTCAGGGCCGGTGGCTCCTCGAACGATGGAACCAGATGCTCAGCAACGGATGGCGGCGTTCGATGTCGAGATCAAGTCACTAACGGAACGCCGGCAAACTGTCTCGACCGAGCTCCTTTATCCGGTCGCATATGGGGTGGCTGAAGGTTCGCCCACGAATAGTCGTCTGCAACTGCGCGGAGAGCCACATCGCCTCAGCGACGAAGTTCCGCGCCGGAATCTTGAAGTGCTCGGTGGCGAAGTTGTTCCTGCTGGTTCTGGCAGCGGACGGCTTGAGCTGGCGAATTGGATCACGCGTCCCACGAACCCTCTGACAGCTCGCGTCTTCGTGAACCGCGTTTGGCAGTGGCATTTCGGCGAGGGGCTCGTCGCAACTCCCAGCGACTTCGGTTCGCGCGGCGAGCGACCGACGCATCCGGAGTTACTCGACTGGCTAGCCGGCGAGTTCATTGCCTCGGGTTGGTCGGTGAAGTCGCTGCATCGGTTGATCATGAATTCGCGAACGTATCAGTTGTCCAGCGTCGATGACGAAGCGAATCTCGCCACCGATCCTGGCAATCGCTGGCACTGGCGGTATTCGCGGCGCTCCATGGATGCCGAATCGATCCGCGACGCCATGCTTGCGGTCAGTGGACGACTTGATAGAAACGTGCCAGAGTCTCATCCATTTCCTGCGGTCGACACATGGGCGTTCACCATCCACAATCCATTCCATGCGGTTTACGATTCAAACCACCGCAGCGTTTACTTAATGGTGCAGCGAAACCGACGGCATCCGTACCTTGCCTTGTTCGATGCTGCCGATCCCAACCAAAGCATTGCAACGCGACAACCGACCACGACTCCGACACAAGCCCTGTTCCTGATGAATTCGCCCTTCGTCCACGAGGCGTCCGAGGGCTTTGCACGTCGCATTGTATCCGTGTCTGGCGACGACAACGCTAAAATGCGATGGGCTTTCGAAACAGCTCATGGGCAGATTCCGGAGGATGCTGTTATTGATGACGCAATCGCGTTTGTGTCGGCCTATCGAAAGAAACTTGCAGGCAGCGAGGCGACAGGTGAGAGTGACATTGCAGCCTGGTCAGCGTTGGCGAGAGTTTTGTTGACAAGCAATGCGTTTTTGTATGTGGACTAGAGTAAATCAAAATGAATCAATTACAAACACGCCGTGATTTTTTGAATCGCGCTTCAGGCGGATTCGGAGCAATTGCCTTAGCCGGGATGTGCAGCGAACTTCAGGCGGCACCGGAAAATCCACTCTCTGCGAGAAACGGCCACCACGCCGCGAAAGCCGACCGAGTCATCTTCCTCTACTCGACTGGCGGTACTTCGCACATCGACACCTTCAATCATCGACCGCAGCTAATCGCCGATCATGGCAAGTCCATTACGGCCTCGCGGTGGCTGAATAAATCGGGCGAGTTCAACCGGTTCCTGATCAAGCCACGGTATGCTTTCAAGCAGTACGGTCAAAGCGGAACCTGGGTCAGCGATCTGTTTCCGCACATTGGTTCAGTCATCGACGATGTATGTGTGCTCAACGCGATGCACTGTGAGAGTGATGGTCATGACAAAGCGACCTTGGCGGCACATACGGGTTCGGCACAGTTCGCGCGACCGAGCGCAGGATCGTGGGTCAGCTACGGGCTTGGCACCGTCAATCAGAATCTGCCATCGTTCGTAGTTCTGGCTCCCGCAGCGCCCTACGCAGGAGCACAAACCTGGAGCAGCGACTTCCTACCTGCCTGCCATCAGGGCACGCATGTCATGCCGGGAACAGAACCGCTACCTAATATCCGACCGCGAAATGCGAACACCGAGTTCCAGCAAATGGAGCTCGCTCTACAGAGCCGACTGAACCAAGCTCATCTCGCACAGCGGGCCGCCGATCAATCGCTCGACGCGCGGATTCGATCTTTTGAAACCGCGTTCGGTATGCAGCGTGAAGCTCCCGAGGCGTTCGATCTATCGCAGGAAACGGAAGACACACTACGTCTATATGGACTGGAACGCGGCGCGACGAGCGGCTTTGGCTGGCAGTGCTTGGTTGCCCGCAGACTGGCCGAACGTGGAGTACGTTTTCTGGAGTTAATCGATGTGGGTTCGAGTGGAAACTGGGATTCGCACGGAGACATGGGCGACCACGAACGGCTTGCAAAAGCCATCGACAAGCCCATTGCCGGGCTGCTGACCGACCTCAAACAAAGAGGCATGCTGGACCGCACGCTCGTTGTCTGGACCACCGAGTTCGGTCGCACACCTTTCCATCAGCAGGCTGACCACGCCGGTCGGGAGCATCACAACTTGTGCTTCTCCTCATGGATGGCCGGAGGTGGCGTTAAAGGCGGCATTGTTTATGGCCAGTCAGATGAATACGGCATTCTGACTTCTGAGGACGCTGTACATACTCACGATCTGCACGCGACCTTGCTGCATCTTCTGGGGATCGATCATGAACGTCTGACTTTCCGTCACGCAGGTCGTGACTTCCGCTTAACCGACGTCCACGGACGCGTAGTGCGTGAGATCATCTCGTAAATACAACAATCTCTCGCGCGAGCAACGTAGGAATTGAAAATCATGGTTAAAAGCTATTGAAGAGCTGCTCACCAAAGCTAATGAAAATGCCGAGCAGCAAGACTTGGCTCCTGCCGAGTTTGAAGCAGCTATCGCCGAAGCTATTCAAAGCACTGACGAGTAATCGCAAAGATCGTACTCGACACGAACATAATCGTTCGTGCTGCTGGCTTGTGAACTGTTGCGCCGCACGATCTCAGATGGAAATTTACTCTGCACGTCCAACTTCATGTTGGCGGAATTAGACCGAGTCCTAGGGTACAGTACTAATCGTAATCCTGCGTAATCAAACGCAAGAATAGTGCTCAGCCGGCGAAGTTCTGCAGGCACGACAAGCAGCGCGTGCCGGCCGTAGCCAAATGATTCCAGCTCAAGCGAACGGTAGTTTCCAGGACGTTCTATTGGGCTGCAATCTTCACTGTCGCCCCGCTGTTAACCCT
>JBKCTT010000118.1:0-24270 GCA_046318795.1 Pirellula sp. | reverse complement strand
ACGCGATGCGAAACGGGAGCACGATTGTCGCCAGCTCCCGTATGATGGTTCGGGAATCCATTACCATGTTGCCCCAACATCTCGCAGCAAACGGCTACGCGACCGTGGAGTTTTTGGAAGATATAGATCCTTGAGACAGTACGAAGGAATGAAAAAACGAAGGAAATGATCGAGGTGTTTAGGTAGGAAGGAAACCAATGATGACTTACGCCACTAGCGAACTGAATGCCGTGCGCACAGGCTTGCGACTCAAACGAATCGGTTCAATGCTGCTGCTGATCGTGCTTCCGTTGTCACTGATTTCGATGAGCCCTTACATCATTATGGCAATGGCCGCTTTCGTCATAATTGTCGATCTGGTGGGAAGGACGCTTTGTCTCAAAGGCCCCATCGCTAACTCTCGATCAATCCGCTGGTCAATCGCCGCGCAGGCTACTGGGCTAGTTTTGCTTCTAGCATCGGGATTGTTCGGTCCAGGATGGATCCTAGCCGGTTTAACGCTAGCGGTCATCTGTCAACTCTCAGCCGCGCGCTGGTTCGTCTCTTATCTGGCAGAACTTGCTCAGTTCATTGAACGCCCCGACCTAACGGATAGGATCACCGTCCTGAGTAGACGGTTAAACCTCTTCGCGATCAGCCTCTACGGTTCCAGCGTTTCGTCAGTGGTTATTGCGATAGCTGCTTTCTTATTTGGACTAATGTCATGGGGCATCGGGTGGGTGATCTCGGTACCGCTCGGTGGGATGGCAATCATCCTCATCCTACTCGTATCGCTTGCAAGTTATCTACGGATGTTAGTTATCTACAGGGAGGTTATAGGCTCGTTAGAACAAGCGGTTGTAACAAAGGCCAAATCCGTTGACTAATCAAAAATTAAAATGTTTTCATCTATCAGCTAATTGTGCAGTGGGTTCCAACCAGATCAACGTACGGAAGTTAGATACTATCGGCCTCTTTAAGTAATCCCGCACGCGAATCAAGACACAATCCACCCTAGATGATATGGGAGTCAGACGCGTGACATGCACAGGATCGCAAAAGCGAACAATGTAAGTACTCGCCAACTTATGCCAAAATCTCTTGGATTACATGGCCATGCACATCGGTGAGTCGACGGGCGATGCCGTTATTGTAGAAGCTGAGTTTCTCATGATCGAGTCCGAGCAGATGAAGTGCTGTCGCATGGAGATCATAAGAGTAACAGGGATTTTCTGCGGCTTGAAAGCCAAGTTCGTCCGTGCTGCCGTAGGCGGTACCTCCTCGGATGCCTCCCCCAGCGAGCCAGGCAGTGAACGCGCCGGGGTTGTGATCTCGTCCTTTGCCTTGGCTGGCTGGTTGGCGTCCGAATTCCGTGGTGCAGATGACTAACGTGCTGTCGAGTAAGCCATGAGACTTGAGATCCTTTAGGAGTGCGCTAGCCCCAGTATCGAGGATCGCACCCCAATATCCATGGTCGCGCACGAGATCCTCATGACTGTCCCAGTTAGGGCGAATCTTTTTTGCGGTTGTATTTTCTGCCCCGCAGTAGATCTGTACGAATCGTACACCGCGTTCTACCAAGCGACGTGCGAGAAGACATTGTCGCCCGAATGGCCCAATATCTTCGTGGTCAACGTTGTAGAGCGCCATGGTGCTCGCGGACTCGTTCCGGATATCGGTTACTTCCGGTGCGCTTAATTGGAGCCTAGCCGCCATCTCATAGGCGGAGATACGCGCTTCGAGATCGGTGTTTCCAAGTCGCTCGGCAGCATGTTGGCGATTGAGTAGTTCGAGGAAATCGCGGCTGTCCTGTTCCTGTTGGCCTTTCAAGTGAGCATAAGATTGTGGAGGAAAGAGATCCGCAATAGGTGGTTGGTCGGCCTTGGAAACGGAATTCAAAGTTGTGCCTTGATGAACCGCGGGTAAGAAACCAGCCCCCCAATTGATTACACCACCTGGCGGAAGCCCGCGCACATCGGGGAGAACAACGAACGCCGGAAGATCCTCGCATTCGCTCCCCAATCCGTAAGTGACCCAAGCCCCCATGCTCGGAAAGCCAGGCAAGATAAAACCGCTATTGGCCATAAACATCGCGGGCCCATGCAATGCAGATTTGCTCTGCATCGAATGAATGAACGCCATATCATCGACGCAAGTAGCCAAGTTCGGAAACAGATCGCTGATCCACCGGCCGCATTGCCCATGCTGACGGAACGGAAAATAGCTACCCTGGCAATCGCCCGGTTTGGATGCAAAGAACTGCAGTTTGCCATCGGGATCGAATGGCTTGCCCTGTCTTGCCGCTAACTCCGGGCGGTAGTCCCACGAATCGATGTGGCTCAAGCCACCTGGGCAAAAGATCTGTATGACTGCCTTTGCCTTCGCAGGGTAATGCGTCGGCTTAACGGCAAGCGGATTGCTGTCCGCCCTGGCTTCACTGAGCATCGTCGCGAGCGCGAGGCCACCAAAGCCACCGCCAAGACGATTTAAGAATTCCCGCCGACTGGTCGTGATCATCTTTGAATTAGATCCTCGCTCTGCTCTGAATGGAAATCTCAATCGATGTATACGAACTCATTCGCGTTGATCAGTGCTCTGCAGACCGCGAACAACCCTTGCTTTTCGGCCAGAGACTGGGCCGCCTGCAATTCGGTTTGAGTCGGATCCCGCTGGAACACAAGCTGGAATGCCGCATTTATTTTTTTCGCTTGAGTGGCCAATCGCTCTGCTTGTTGCAGCATAAATTCGTTATTGCTCAAGGCGAGCGCTTGCATCGCCGTCGTGGTTGTGACTCGAGACGGAGTGAGGTTGGCCGGGTCGGGACAATCGAGGGTGGCCATGAACTGATGCGGGGTGGTTCGCACCACGAAACGATACACACTCCGCTTCCACAATTCGGGACTGTTGGGAGTCACATACTCATAAATCGGCGCGTAAGCTTCGGTATAATTAAAGTCCTGGTAACCCGGCCCTCCCATCTCGGGATTCAAGTTACCCGCAACAAAGAGAACAGCGTCCCGAAGCGACTCCGCATCCAACCGTCGAGTGTTTTGACGCCAAAGAAATCGATTGCCACCGTCGATGTTCGCTCGCTCTGGAACGATCGTGGAACTCTGCCGATAGGTCGCGCTCATCATGATCATCTTATGCAGTTGCTTCAAAGACCAATTAGACCGCAGCACCTCATTGGCAAGCCAATCGAGCAACTCCGGATGCGATGGCCGATCACCTCCAAAACCAAAGTCGCTCGGAGTGTTCACGATTCCCTGACCAAAGTGATGATGCCACAATCGGTTGACCAGGACTCGTCGTGTCAGGGGATTGTCGGGATGGGTGATCCATTCCGCGAGCGTTCGTCGCCGCTCACCCTCGGAAGGCGAAGTGGCCATCGAATGTGCCTGCGTATGGCTGACACACTGCAGGAGACCCGGCGATACAGGTTGCTGAGGGTCCTCAGGGTTGCCTCGCCGCAAGACCCGAACCTCCGGAGGAGTTTCCGAGTTTACGGCAAAGACCTTGGCGGGTGCTGGTAACTCGGCGATTGCCTTTTCGATCTGCTTCGACTCCTCAGTCCATTTCGCCAACTGGTCTTTCACCGTCTGCGTTTGTTCCTTACCGCTGTGGATAGAACGTATCGTTGCATCTCCCAGGAACAGCAGGTCGTGGCCGATACCATCACCGCCGTCGGTCGCGACGAGCGTCAATGTTTTCGTTCCCCGAGGCAATGGAATCTCAAATCGCTCCGACTCCGACTTTTCCAACTTCAGTTTTTGAAATGCGAGCGATTGATCGACAAAAATACTGAAGTCGGCGTGGGTCCCTTCTCCCCCGGAACCCGATCCGAAGCCTACGACACCCGTGAGAATGAATCCCAAAGCTGTCTCGTCATTTTGCAATGCAGAGAGATCAAATGTGATTCCGCTGTTGGCATGCAACCCCAGAATCGAGTGCCCGGGGCTCGCGTAGTCGATATCGTTGATTTTCGTCGAAGCCTGAGAGTTGAGAGGACCATTGCGAATCAAGTCCCATGCAGCTCCACTGGTAGGGGGCAATCCTTGCAACGATCTATTTTCATCGATGAGCACTGCTTCTTTGCCATCTGGAATGAAGACGTATTTGGCAACAGGGGAAGGATGCGGATGTGTGTGATTGGTGGCTACGGCAACCAATTGATTGACCGGAATATCGCGAAGGTACCCGAGTTTCTCCGAGTTTGGCTTGCCATCGCGCAGATCGATCCCTTGGTTGGGCTTGCCTGAACCGTGACCATCCCCCCCGCCAACGATGTCCGCAAGGCTCCAGCCATCCCCCGAGAGAGCCGCTATTTCCCGCCTCAGTTTCGACAGTTTTTCCGTAAGCTCCTGTTTACGCTGAGATAATTTTCGGGTTTCAGCGAGCGACACATCGCGCTCGCTTCGCTTCACACCCGCAAAGATCGAGGTCAAACGGTAATAATCTTCTTGGCTGATGGGATCCAGTTTGTGGTCGTGACACCGAGCACAGTTGACCGTCAGGCCCATCGTCGCGGTCATGACTTGCGTCACCATATCGTCTAGGTCGCCTGCCCGCGCGGCGCGTTTGAGCACATCGCTTCGCGTCTCTACATGTCCAACAAAGTCCCATGGTCCGGCAGCAAGGAATCCCGTTGCGATGACCGATTTCGGATCGTCGGGAAACATAACATCTCCAGCGATTTGGTTTTGTAAAAAGTGGTCGTAACGCAGGTCGTTGTTGAGCGCCTCGATCACCCAGTCACGATAGCGCCAGGCGTTGGGTCGCAGTTGGTCCCTTTCAAATCCATGGGTGTCCGCGTAATGGGCGATATCCAGCCAATGCCTGCCCCATCGCTCGCCATAGTGAGGACTGTGCAGAAGCCGATCAATCAATCGTTCCACTGCGACGTCGGGAAGAAGATCATCGGGATGCCGACGAGCAGCCAAGCAGTCCATTTCGAATTGCCTAACTGCATCGGGAGTCGGTGGCAATCCCCACAAGTCCACGGTCGCTCTGCGAATGAAAGTCCGTGGATCGGCTGAATGGTTTGGTTGCAGCCCCTGTTCCCGCAACTTCATCCACACGAAGCGATCGATCGGATGATGCGACCAGCCTTGCGGGGCGTCGGGACACTCTGGCGGAACAACGTCGCTGATCGCTTGAAGCGACCAGAAGGTCGCATCGGCTTTCGATCGCTCGCGCAAAACGGAATTTACTGGCCAGTTGGCTCCAGCATCGATCCATTTCCGAAGGGCATCGGACTCCGTTTCGGAAAGCGGCGTACCTTTCTCGGGCATCTCGGGAGGGTCGCCATCATGTGGAATCGCTCGCGTGTAGATCGGACTGTCATCAGGCTTGCCAGGAACAAGCACTGGACCGCTGTCTCCGCCCCGCAACATCCCTTCTCGAGTCGTGATGTCCAATCCCCCTTTGGAGTTGCCCGGCTGATGGCAAGAGACACATTTGGCGGAAAGAACTGGGGCAATACTAGAATCAAAAGGATCCGATGTTCGCTGTGCCGACGCGACCGATGCATAGAACACAATTACAAGCGAGCTGTGCAGTGTCAGGATGAGCCAAAATCGATATTGATGAAGTAACATGGGCAATCCCTCTAGGTGGCCATTCGATCGATGACCGCTTGCATGTGTTTTCGCATGGCATGCTCTGCCGCGTCTGGATTGTGATCGCGAATGGCTCGCAGGATGTTTTTATGCAATCGACGCCCGAGCTGGTTCTCGCGCTGGGTCGGGGTGGTACGCACCATCTGGGTAAGGACAAATTCATAAATCACTTCCATGAGATTCTGCATCAGAACATTTCCTGAGATCTCGAGCAATTTTCGATGGAAGCGAAAATCGATTTCTAATGCTGCTGCATAAGGTAGATCTTCATCATCGAGTTGATTGAGCAATAACTCCAGCGCCTCGATATCATCAGCAGTTGCTTTTTCCGCGGCTTGCCGCGCGGATTGGACTTCAATAGCGGAACGCAATTCCGCGTAGGACAATAACTCCTCAGGTGAGATGGTCACTGCCGATCGCAACAAACGCACACAATTGGCCAAGCTATTTGTATCGCCGACGAACGTGCCGCGTCCTCGCTGGATATCGACTAAACCGAGGCTTTGAAGTCGAGAAAGCGCCTCGCGCAACACGGGTCGACTGACTTGCAATTGTTCCACCAATTCATGTTCTCCCGGCAATCGCGAACCGGCTGCCAACTTCTGGTCCTTGATGACTTTCGTCAAACGATCTACGACCAGGTCGACTGTGGTTCGACGTTCGATGGCCCCTAATTGCATTTGACAACTACCTCGTGGATGCATTCCCAACAAGTCAACTTGTCATACATGTTGACGGGTGGCGATGCGGAGGTCAACCGGGCAGTTGGAGATTTTTCGTGGCAGATCTGTACGACAGCCGTGAGTGCCCCCCTCGTTCGACGGGCTTCAAGTTCTTCGACATCGTCAACAGGTTGCCCACGTTCCCCGCGAGTTCCGCCTCACGTTCCGCGCGACTGGCGGCCTGCGTCCGGGAAGCCAAGCACTCCGTGGAAGACGATTCGAACCACCGTAATCGTGTGCTTTGTCGGACCGCAAGTCGCCCTACGAGTTGCCATGCCGATATGAAACACTCGTCGCGGATCATGCCGACATCGCTTTCCTAAATCAGCCAGCGGGAGTACTTCTCCAGGCGAGATTCACTGCCAATTCTCGTGATCGATTTTCGTTTTGGATTACTTTCCTATTAGCCGCGTATGTTAGCGATATCAATTTCGCTCCTTGTGGCTTTCAATGTGTTTGCGCAGCTCGACAGTAGCCGCCGCGACATCACCAGCAGAAAGCCAATCGACAATCCTTTGATGACTTTCGACACCGTTCTTCCATCCTGCTTTATTCACGCTCTCACGAAATCGCTGAAAAAAAACTCGCAACAAATCACCGAATGCGACAAGCGGTTGCAGGCCGCTAGCTTCCAGCAATGAGCGATGAAACTGGATATCCAATTCGATCCACGTTTTTAAATCGCGTGCCGAACGGAACTGTTCGACGAGTTCTCGCAGCCACGTTTCAATCGCTGGATCGTCCTTCATTCGCCGAACCACGTGAGGCAGTACACCCGTTTCCACGATCACGCGGCTGTCGATGAGTTGCTGCGGATCGACATCGAGCAACCCGGCATGAAATCCAAGATGCTCGGTGACTCGCCCCATGTCTATCCGACCGACCGTCAACCCGACGCCGGTTTTCGACTCGACGATGCCGAGAAACTCAAGTGATTTCGTCGCCTCGCGCAAGCTGAGCCGACTGATCCCGAGCGTTTCTGCCAGTTGTGTTTCGGTAGGCAGTCGATCACCTGGAACGAGTTTCCGCTCGACGATGTACTGCTTGATCTGTTCGGTGGCTTGGTCGCGGACTTTGGAACGACGCAGCGTCTGCATAAATTTTCTCCGGGGCTATTGCGGACCACGATTACGCTAGATAGATTATCAGACAATCTGCTCAATAGCAAGTCTGGGCGTCCGTTGGATACTGGGATTCGAAGGGAACCGATGAGAAACACGATTCTTGCCACGATCGCGGTTTTGACAACATTCGCTGCGAAGGGATTTGCAGACGAGCGTTTCGAGCGAGTGGTTAGGCCAACGTTGCGAGACTACGGCGTGGCCTGCTACTCGACGGAAAGGCAGGAGGGTGAACTCGATCTACAGCGATTCGCATCGCTAGAACAGATTAAGCGGCAACCCGAGGTTTGGGAGCATGTTCAGGAGCTGCTATCGCTCGGGGAAACGCCGCCAAAGTATGCTAAGCAACTCTCAGTCGAGCAAAAGCTGCAGTTGGCAAATTGGCTGCGGTCGACGCTTGATGATATCGCGCTGGCCAATGCCGGAGATCCGGGGCCGGTCGTGTTGCGACGATTGATTACGCTCGCAAACCAGAACGCCAACTCTGCTGCCTGTCCCTCTCCCTGATGGATACGGCCGACATCCGGCTCAACAATTTCGGCGATGCCGATTCCAGGCTTGAAGAAGTGTGACACCAACTCATGTGCTAAGAGCCACGACCTAAAGTTACCACTCAGAAAGATCCCATAACATGCAGACCGTCGCGATCACTGACTACACGTTTCCAAGTCTCGATGTCGAGCAGACGATCCTGTCCGCCGCTGGATTCGATTTGCGGAGCGGAAACGACAAGCATGTTCCGGCTCTGCAAGCATTGGTCGCCCAGGCTGATGCCGTCATTACGCAGTTTGCTCCGATCAATGCGGAGGTTGTCGGGGCGATGCAACGGGCCAAAGTCATCGTACGTTACGGTATCGGTTACGACAACGTCGACCTGAAGGCAGCACGTGAACGGGGTATTCCCGTCTGCAATATTCCCGACTACTGTATTGACGAGGTCGCTGATCACACATTGGCCTTCATTCTTGGCCTCACACGCCAGGTGGTCCCGAATACGCTGCACGTGCGAGACGGCAAATGGGGTCTGGCGACTCCGCTCGATCAGTTAAGGACGTTGCGAGACCAGACGGTCGGACTGGTAGGATTCGGGCGCATTGGCCGCGAGGTTGCGGCGCGTCTCGGTCCATTCAAGTGTCGGCGGCTCGTTCATGACGCCTTCGTTTCCGCCGACGTCCTGCGTGCTGCTGGATGCGAACCGGTCACGCTCGACGAATTGTTGATTCAGTCGGACATCGTGACTCTCCATTGCCCATCGACGCCGCTGACAAAGAGGTTGCTCAATGACGACTCACTCGGTCGTATGAAGAACGGTTCGATCGTTGTAAATTTGGGGCGCGGCGATTTAATCGATTCGGGATCGCTCATCGCTGCATTGCAATCGGGTAAGATCGCAGCGGCTGCGCTCGATGTGTTTGAACAAGAGCCGCTGCCAATCGAAAATCCACTGCGATCTATGCCGAACGTCATTACAGCTTCCCACATAGCCTCGGCAAGCCCCAAGTCCGTTAAAACCCTTCGAGAGACCGCTGCAAAGATCGCCGTCATGGCCTTGCGCGGAGAACCATTGCCAAACATAGTGAACTAATTCACTTGATCTGATTTCTCTGGGCCGCGCCTTGCTATCTTTACCACTGCCGCGAGGCCGTAGGCCTTTATACAACTTTTTTCTACCTGGAATTGCTTATGACCAAACCTCTATTTCGCGGCGTCTGTGCTTCGTCGATTACTCCCTTTCGTCCCGATGGAAGTTTATGGCTTGAACGTTTGCAACCACACATCGACTGGCTGATTGCCGAGGGGGTTGATGCCATTTCTCCACTTGGTAGTTCCGGTGAGTTTCCGGCGATGGAGTGTGCAGATCGCGAGCGAATGTTGGCCGCTGCGTTGGAGGCCATTGCAGGGAGAGTGCCTGTCGTGGCCGGGACTCACGACTATTCCACGTCGCGCACGGTCCAGTTGTCGAGGTTTGCTGAGTCTGCAGGGGCAGACGCGTTGCTCATCGTTCCTCCCTACTACATGGCACCTACTCCCGCACAAGTCATGGACCACTATCGAAGAATTGCCGAGGCAGTCTCGATTCCGATTATTCTTTACCACAACATCCCGCTGACATCGGTTGACTTAACAACGGATCATTTGCTGAAGCTATTTGAGGAGAGAGCGATCGGCGGAGTCAAGATGTCTCATCCCGAACCGGATCGGCAGTGTCAGTTACTGCAAGCCACGCAGGGAGCTTTCTCGGTCTATGCAGGGATCGATACGGCTGCGTTTGAGGGATTGTGTCATGGCTCTCACGGCTGGATCTCGGGAATCCCCAGCACCGTCCCAGGAGCGGCTCGGCAGCTATATCAACTTATCGCAGTCGATGGGAATCTACCGGATGCGAGAAAGTTATGGCAAAAACTAGCGCCGCTGATGCGACTTCAATTCCAGGCCTACCATTCCAAGGGAGAAGGATCGCACTGGTTTAGTACGATGAAGGCCGCGCTCAACATGATCGGCCCTCCGGTAGGCGATCCGCAGCCACCCATCCAGCCGCTACCGGAATCGCACCGCGAAACGCTGGCCAAAATGCTGGTCAACCTAGGCTATGAAGTTCACAAGGAGGGAATGGGATGAATTCCGAATTCTCCAACCTGCCTGATGCCAAGCTTAGAGAATCGACCGATGCTAATGCGCAGGCTTGGACTATGGGCAATACTCCACCGGCCGCTGCGGATTCCGGGGGTGTGGTGACGCGCATTATTGATACTCCCGATGTCGTGCTGGTCGGGAGCGGGATTATGTCGTCGACTCTGGCGGTGATGCTCAAGCGACTTGATCCATGCCTGCGGATTCAAATTATCGAGGCCGCCACCGAGCTTGCGCGAGAAGCATCGGACGGTTGGAACAATGCCGGGACTGGGCACGCCGGCGTGTGTGAGATGAGTTACACTCCGACACGCGACCCCGATGGGCGCGTACCGATTACACGAGCGCTAAAGATCTTTGAGCAGTTCGAACACTCGAAGCAGTTTTGGGGTGCGATGACTGCTGCTGGCGCATTGGGTGAGTCGGCGGATTTCATTCACTCGGTTCCCCACATCTGCTTTGTGAAGGGAACCAACGATGTCGACTTCTTGAGGGCGCGACACGCAGCGATGCAGGAGCACCATTTTTTCCGCAGCATTCAGCTAACAGCGGATCCGACTGTCATTCACGATTGGGCGCCGCTGGTAATGGAAGGCCGCGCACCCGGTCCAGTCGCTGCGACGGCGGGCGTTGGAACGGAGGTCAACTACGGCTTGCTGGCACGTCGGCTCTGTGGATGGCTTGCGCAGCAAGAGCAATGTGGTGTGGCGGCCGGTTGGAAAGTCACACGACTCCAGCGCGGTCATGGTCAGTGGCGGATCGTCTTGAGAGGTATTGATTCGGGGGAAGTCCGTGAGTTACGTGCTCGATTTGTATTCGTCGGTGCGGGGGGCGGTAGTCTACCGTTGCTTCAATCCACAGGGCTTTCTGAGGTCGCTGGGTTGGGAGGCTTTCCGATCGGTGGCCAGTGGCTCGTCTGCGATACACCCGCGATCTGCGAACGTCATGACGCGAAGGTTTACGGCGCAACGCCTCCTTCGTCCCCAAGTCTGGGAGCTGGCCATCTCGACGTGCGGCGGCTCGACGGTCAGAGACAGTTGCTGTTCGGTCCCTTTGCTTCGTGGACCACCCGCTTTCTCAAACACTCGGGAAGTTGGAGCGATCTACCGCGCTCGATTCGCTTAGAAAATCTCCGTGCGATGCTGCACACCGCCGTTCGCAACCGGCTGTTGGTGAAGTACTTGGTCACGCAGGGATTACAGAGCCTCGAAAGCCGCCTTACCGCACTGCGTCAGTACTACCCCAATGCTCAACTTGAGGATTGGCGGCTCGTACAAGCGGGTATCCGTGTTCAGGCTATCAAACGAGCTGATCGTGGCGCAGTCTACTTTGGCACAGAGGTTTTCTCGCCCGCTGACCGTTCGCTTGCAGCGCTACTAGGGGCGTCACCTGGCGCATCGGTCTCCGTCAACATCGCTTTCGAAGTCATTCAAACTTGCCTGCCCGAGTTGCTGTCCTGTTCCGAGGGCCGGGCACGAATGCGCACCATGATCCCAACTTTTGACGAGGACCTGACTCAGCCTCGTAACATATCTTTGTTCGAAAGCGTATCGCGCGAAGCTGCCGATAGGCTGAGACTCCCTTACTACACAGCATCTCTAAACAGACCAGCCGGCTACCATTACGAGCAAGTACGAGGACATTCATTATGAAAATCGTTCGTTACCAAACCACTTCCGGCCAGAAGGCCTACGGGCGTTTGCACGCCGATGGTCGAACGACCCGACTCACAGGGGAGATTTTCGGCGAGATGACCGATACAGAAGAAACGGTCGCGGTCGCGAAATTGTTGGCACCGATCGAACCGTCGGACATCATTTGCATTGGACTCAACTATCGAAAGCACGCTGTAGAAGGAAATCAGCCGATCCCCGAGTGGCCAGTCGTCTTCATGAAGAACAGCGGCACGCTGCAACACCCAGGCGATCCGATCGTTCTGCCGCGTCGCCTAAAAAGCGACGCTGTCGATTACGAATGCGAATTAGCCGTGGTAATCGGTAAGGATTGTCAAAATGTTTCCAAGGCTGACGCCCTGCGCTATGTTCTCGGCTACACCTGTGCGAATGATGTCAGCGCCCGCGACTGGCAGATGAAGTACGGGGGCAGTCAGTGGTGCCGTGGAAAAACCTTTGCCACTTTCTGCCCGCTTGGACCGTGCCTCGTTACCCCCGACGAAATCCCGAATCCGAACTCACTCGGGATCCGCACAATCCTGAATGGGCAAACGATGCAAGATTGGAACACCAATGACATGATTTTCGACGTACCGACGCTAATCGAGTTCCTCAGCGGCAGCACGCGACTTGTCGCGGGAACGGTGATCCTAACCGGAACGCCGCACGGCGTCGGCGGTGCGCGAAAACCCCCTGTCTACTTGCAACCAGGCGACAGCGTCACGATTGAGATCGACGGTATCGGTTCGCTGACCAATCCAGTGATTGCGGAGGAGATGACCTCTGCATGAAGGCCTTAGGAATCGACATCGGTTCGTCGAGAATTCAGGGTGCGATCCTGGGCCTTGCCTCGTTGACGATCACGTCACCAGTATCTCGGACCGTGCGGTACCGTTGCGGGAATAGGTTAGCGAGGAAACACTTACAAGATTGCTCGACTTGGCACAACGTGACACATTTTAACCCCTCCTCTTAAGGTATTTCGAGCATGAAAAACCACCGTAAAAACCTCACCATGTCAATAAAACGAACTGTGTTCGCTGTGCTCGTAACGGCCACATGGTGGAGTGGTTTCAGCCAAGCGCAGGAGAAGAGGGCTGAGCTACCGCGATTCGTGGATCACTCACTATTGATAGCTCCTGAGTATCCATGTACTTGGCCTAGCCATCCATTTCCGCGTTTTGCCATTATTCACTCCCGTATGATTGGACCTGAATCGAATTACAATATCGACACGTTGCTAATCGATGGCAACACGGGTACTCAACTTGATGTTCCACCACACTCGGTCGCGCGGCCTGAATTAAAACGTGAGAAATCGGGACCATTGGGATTGGCTTACACGGACAAGATCGAGCCATGGCAGTTCGGCGGTGAAGCTTGCGTCGTTGATGTGCGTGATCTACTGGATAAAGCACCGAAAGGTGAAAGCCCGCTAGTCACACCGGAGCATATTGAAAAATTTGAAAAGAAGCATCGTCAAGTTCGGTTCGGCGACGTTGTGCTGTTTCGGAGCGACTACTCTGATAACTATTATCGACCGCTTCCCGAGGGCCGTCGTTACATCGCGGATATCTTAGATCGTAAGGCTCCGGGATATCCCGACCCGAATCCTGATTGTATGGAATACCTAGGAAAACGCGGGATACTCACCATCGGGACTGACAGCGCCAGCATGGGGCCACTGCCTGATCTGGCTGAACCAACTCATTACGCCGGATTGAAATACGGCATGATCTGGACCGAGGGAGCGACCAACCTACGTGAGCTTCCAGCGACCGGTGCGTTCTATTGTCTGCTCAGCCCCAAACATGCAGATGGCCCTTATGCCGAAGGTCGAGCGTTCTCCATTGTCGGCGGCAATCTACCTGCGCGTCTGATCGAAGCTTGCCGCAATAAACGGGCTATCGATCTGTCACCTACGCTTTCGTCAAAGTTACCACTCACGTCCCCTGGTATCGAAACAGGAAATCATCGGCAAGTCTATTTGAAGATCGATTTTCTTTACGCCGATTATCTCGACATGTGGCATCACGGTCATTTGATGGATTCTATGGCTGGCACGCATCTAGTGCCTCCATCATTCGCGCTGCCTGCCGATGATACGCCTATTGAGTACGAGCCTGAGGTGCGAGGATGGCTGGAAGAGTACGAGAAGAAGTATGGCAAGCGCGGCTCGAGTACCCTAACAGCTGAACAAATTCCCATCGAATGGACCTGTGGAGAATCGCGAATAATCGATGTCCGGTCGCTGGTCGGTTCCACTCCACCCTCTTCGTGGCCTCGCTCCCCCGAGATTACTGTTCAACTAGTCCGGGACTACGAGCAGTCCTTTGGTTCATTGAATCCCGGAGATGTAGTGATTTTTCACACAGCATACAATGACCAAAAACTCTTGCCCGAACCATACAGCAAGGGCATGTGGCAAGATCCACTTTCCGGAAAAGCAGAGGGTTGGCCGGCTCCTGGTCCCGATCTAATTATGTATCTCAAAGAAAAAGGGATTCGCTGCATCGCCAGCGATGCGCCCGATCTCGGCGGCGTCGAACCGCGTCGCGCGCTGATGACCTATTGGGCGCTTGGTAGTCGCGAAATGGTCGGCGTTGAGTTTCTGGTCAACGTTGACAAGATTCCAACCAAGGACGCTTATTTTCTGTTCGCCGCTTTAAAGGTTCGCGACTGCCATGGTGGACCAGGCAGAGCGATCGTGTTGTGGTAGTGCAACGTGCTGAGTAGGGAGTTGAGGACGCAGCCATGAATAAAGATCAAGTCTCAAACGACGAGTCAGAAGTGCGATGTCTGGAGACGGTATTCCCCACTTCGAATCCCGAACTCCGGACCGCCCTGAAGCTAGTGGCTTGGCGGATCATCCCATTTGTCTGCTTGCTTTATGTGCTGAATATTCTTGATCGAGCCAACGTTGGGTTCGCGAGGTTGGCGATGCAGGACGATCTCGTGCTAACCAAGGCGATGTTCGATTTGGGGTACGGTATGTTTTACGTAGGGTACATCCTATTCGAAGTGCCCAGCAACCTGTTAATGCGACGGTTTGGTGCGCGGCGCTGGATCGCTCGAATCATGATTACTTGGGGGTTGGTTTCGGCCGCCACGATGTTTGCCCAGGATGTATGGACGTTTTACTCACTACGCATTCTTCTAGGGATTGCCGAGGCAGGCTTCTTTCCCGGCATTATTCTTTATCTTAGCGATTGGTTCCCTGATCGACAGCGTGCCAAGATGACCGCGTTTTTTATGCTCGCTATTGGGCTTTCGAACGTCCTTGGAAATCCACTTTCGGGTTGGATCATGGACAATTTCGAAGGTGTCAACGGTTGGCACGGCTGGCAGTGGCTGTTCTTGCTGGAGGGGCTGCCAACGTCGCTGGTCGGGATCACGGTACTGTTCTACCTACAGGATTCACCGCGGGATGCGAAATGGCTTAGCGACAGCCAGAGGCAGTGTCTGATCGAGCATTTAGCCGAGGAGAATCGTCAGCGACAGGCGCAGCACGGCCCCGACCGTTGGCAGGCTATGTTACAGCCGCGAGTTTGGTTGCTGATCGCTATCTATTTTACCGTGGCGGTCGGTACTAACGCGGGGGGAGCCTATTTCCCGACACTCATCAAGGAACAGTACCAACAAGCATCCAATGTTCAGATCGGACTCCTGACAGCGTTACCGCATTTGTGTGCGATCGTGGTCATGTCGCTGGTGGGTATCAGTTCTGATCGTTCCGGTGAGCGGCGTTGGCACCTTGCGGGTTCGGCGCTGTTCGCCGCTGGGGGATGGAGTCTTGTGGCCTGGGGGCCGTCCCCAATTGTCGCCATGCTCGGGCTGTGTCTAGCCCAAGCCGGGATGATGAGCATGCTACCGGTGTTTTGGACTTTACCCGGTGTCTTTCTATCGGGAGTCGCGGCTGCGGGAGGCATTGCGTTGATCAATTCGGTTGCCAACATCGGGGGATTCTTTGGTGCTTCGATCCTAGGCCAACTCGGAATCTGGTCGATGGCGGCGATCTTGATGTCAGGCGGTTTGCTCGCAGCGAGCGTGCTAAGAAACTGGAATCTGAATTGTACTGATTCCCGAGCTCAAGATATCAGTACAAAAGAACAGATAAAAAGTAGGGTAACAGGAGATGAGCGAGGAGATGAAGGAAATGTTTGATTTGACGGATCGCATTGCGGTTGTGTCCGGCGCAGCGCAAGGTTTAGGGCGAGCGACAGCGTTGGCTTTAGCCCAGCATGGCGCTCACACTGTGTTGGTGGATCGCAATCTTGCAGGAGCTGAGGCAACTGCATCGCGGATTAAGTCCTTGGGGCGCGATACGCTGGTTGCACAGACCGATGTCGCGAACCCAGACGCGATCGCCGAACTGTTTCAACAGGTCGATGCTCGATTTGGCCGTGTCGACTTCCTTGGTAACATCGCAGGCGACGGCCACCTGGCCAAACCGGAAGACCTGACCATCGCTGATCTGCACCGTGTGTTACAAAACCTGGTGGTGGGTCGGTTCGCAATGTGTCAGGAGGCGGGGCGTCGGATGTTGGCTCAGGGGCGAGGCTCGATCATGAACATCGGGTCGCTCGCGAGTTCTACAGCTCTCGGTCGCGGACACATTGCCTACAGCATGGCGATGGGCGCGGTCATTCAGATGACGCGTGAGCTGAGTACCGAATGGTCCTATCGCGGGGTGCGTGTAAACTGTGTCACGCCGGCCCAAGTGGTAAACCCGAGCCTTGAATCTCGAATGATTGCCGATCCAACACTTGAAGGCCGGTTTCTGAAAGGCATTCCTGCCGGACGCCTAGGTCATCCCGATGACATCATGGGGCTCGCTGTTTTTCTGGCCTCAGACAGTTCTGAGTGGATTACCGGAGCCATCATCCCCATGGACGGTGGCAACATGGCCATGAATGCCGGCGGCACTCCAGGCCACGAGCAACGCGCCGTCCAATCGTTTCATGCAGCGAGCAGGTAGTAAGTCTATGAACCAGATCCATTCCCTCTCTGACGAGCTGATCCTCGCTCTCTATCGGACCATGCAAATCATCCGACAGACCGAAGAAGAACTCGCGCGCTGTCATCAGCGTGGGCTCATCCACGGAGCTTGCCATACCTATGTCGGACAGGAAGCTATTGCGACGGGCGTCTGCGCACACCTCACCGAACGCGACCCGATCTTCTCGACACATCGCGGACATGGCCACGCGTTAGCGAAAGGAATGCCACCGCGCGAATTGATCGCCGAACTGTTTGGTCGCGATACCGGCTGTTCGCGAGGACGCGGCGGTAGCATGCACATCTTCTCTCCCGAGATTGGCATGATGGGGACAAGCGGTATTGTCGGCCCGTGTATGCTGCAAGCTTGCGGCGGCGGATACAGCTCAAAGATCCTTCAGAACGGCACGGTTGCGGCTGCGTTCTTCGGAGACGGTGCTGTCAACAACGGCGCGTTCCACGAAGCGCTCAACATGGCCAGTATATGGAAGCTGCCAGTGCTGTTCATCTGTGAGAACAATCAGTTCGCTACCGAAGTCCCCTTCTCGTATTCCAGCGGCAATCCCAGCGTTGGATCGCGTGGGGCAGCGTATGGCATCACCGGTTTGACCGTCGACGGGAATGATGTCCTGGAAATCTATCGTGTCGCGGGTGAAGCTGTTTTACGGGCGAAAGGTGGCGGCGGCCCGACGCTTATCGAATGCCTTACCTATCGTACACGCGCTCACGCTGAGGGGATGGGTGACTTCACTTATCGGACAAAAGAAGACGTTGCCGCTTGGAAGGAAAAATGCCCAATTGCGAGGCTGAAGTCATCAATAATCGAGACATCGCCGAGTAGCGATGAGTTTACCCAGCGTTTTCAATCTATCGAACAGGAGGTCGCGACTGTCGTTCGCGAAGGACGCGAATTTGCCGAAGCCAGCGTTCCCCCCATTGCTGGTTCCGCCACATCCCATGTCTTCGCGGAAGCTTCGTTTGAGTCCCCGACTGCGAGTCTGACGGCGCTACAATCAGAGACCGATGAGCGACCGATCTCCTTCGTCGCTGCGACCCTCGAAGCCCTCGATCATGCGATGGCGGCTGATCCCACGATCTTTGTTATGGGTGAAGGGATCGGGGTTCGTGGCGGTAATTTCACCACCACGCAGGGGTTGTACGCCAAGTACGGACCCGAACGGCTTTGCGACACTCCCATTTGCGAACGTGGCTTCGTCGGTCTGGCCTGCGGCGCGGGCATGACGGGCACCAGACCCGTGATCGACTTCATGTTTATCGACTTCATTAATGACGCGTTCGGTGAGATCGTCAACCAGATTGCCAAAATGCAGTACATGAGCAGCGGGCGACTGAAGATGCCGGTATTGCTCCGTGGCTGCGGTGGCGTAGGGCACTCCGCCGCGACGCACCATTCTGGCATGTATCACTCCATTTACTCCCACATACCCGGCCTGCGGGTCGTTCTCCCCTCGAATCCGTACGATGCCAAAGGATTGATGGCTCACGCTCTGCGTAGTAACGATCCGGTCCTCTTCTTGGAACATCGTGAACTGATGCAAGTCAAGGGGCACGTTCCCAAAGAGCACTACGAGATTCCCTTTGGTCAGGCCAGAATCGTTCGGCCCGGTACCGATGTCACCGTCGTCGCGATCTCCCTAATGGTGCAGCATTCGCTCAAAGCGGCCGAACAACTCGCGTCCGAAGGAATCTCGGTCGAGATCATCGACCCCCGCACCGTTTCGCCGCTGGACATCGACTCGATTCTGAGGTCCTTATCAAAGACAGGACGGATCCTGGTTGTCGACGAAGCGTTCGGCCCCTGTGGTTTCGCTTCCGAGATCGCGGCCCACATGGCCGACGCTGGATTCAATGACCTCGATGCGCCGATCAAACGCCTTCACGGGGCACAAGCTCCCACCCCCTACGCTCCAACTTTGGAGCAAGCTATGGTTCCCAATGTCGAGCAGGTCGCGCAGGCGATTCGCGAACTGGTAAGGGAGTAATTCGATGCCACATCCTATCACAATTCCCCGTCTGGGGTGGTCCATGGAAGAGGGCGTTTTCACCGAGTGGCTGAAATCGCCCGGAGACGTTGTCAGCGCAGGCGACATGCTTTTCCTCCTAGAAGGTGAGAAAGCCGCAACCGAAATTGAATCACTAGACTCTGGTCGCTTGTGCGTCCCTCCCGACGCTCCCCAGCCGGGGGCGACTGTCAAGGTCGGTGAGGTGATCGGTTTTCTTCTGGCCGAAGGGGAGACGCCTCCCAACACAGTACGAGTCAACTCGAAAACGCCCTCGCCAAAGGCACTCCCTCCGACACACCAACCCGACACGGCGCGAGCCGAAACGCTTCCGGTAAATACATCGTCCGTACAGGGAAGTAAGTGGACCAAAGCCCGTGCCGCCGGTCCTGCGGCCCGACGCTTTGCCCGTGAACTCGGCATCGATCTGAATGCCGTCTTCACTCCCGATCCAACCGGTCGCGTTCTTTGCGAAGATTTGCAACGTGCCGCCCGCGCGCGTGATCAAAACGTCGCTGCTCCCGAGAAGCTGACCCGACAGGTAGCGACACCGCGTGCTCGGCGGCGAGCGCGGGAATTGGGGCTCGACTGGACTCTCATTACTGGCACAGGACGAAACGGGCGCATCTGCGAACGTGACATCGTTAGGGAGATTGGCCTAAGACATTCGCTCGTCGGAGAACCTTTTGCCTCCCTTTCCGATGCCGCTTCAGCATTGCCAACTGCCGACTCTCCACTCCCGCTCCCCACAGAACCTGGTCGCCACGTCGGTGCTTCGAGACTTCGCCGGACCATCGCCCAGCGCATGTCGGCTGGAATCCACCGAGCTGTTCCCGTCACTCTTACCACGAAAGTCGACGCCGAGTCGCTCGTTGCATACCGCGAACGACTTAAGGTTGAGTCGACTAGTGGGTTGGCTCCCAGCTACAACGACATCCTGATTCATCACGCGGCTCAGACTCTGCGGGAACTTCCAGACCTCAATGCCTGTTGGTATCGCGAGGGAATCCACAGCTACGATGCCGTCAACATCGCCACTGCTGTCGATACACCTGACGGATTGTTGGCGCCAGTCGTCCGCGACGCGGATCGCCTCACCCTGAACGAAATAGCGTATCGCACTCGGCAACTAGTCGCCTCCGCTCGCTCGGGCCAACTCACTCAGAATCAACTCTCAGGCGGAACCTTTACAATCTCAAGTCTGGGCATGTTCGGCATCGACTCGTTCACACCGATCCTAAACCTGCCGCAAGCCGCGATTCTCGGGGTCGGCCGTATCGTTGAAGAAGCGGTTGTGCGAGACCAACAACTGCTCCCAGGCAAGACCATGACACTCAGTCTGACCTTTGACCACCGAGTCGTCGACGGCGCTCCCGCCGCCCGCTGGTTGCAACGCCTCTGCGAACGCATTCAATCACACGTCGGATAACCGTACTCGTAAATTGGAGATTGGGATAGTAGTACGATTTCATCTCGTACGAGTACGATCAAAATGAACCGCTTTGTCGTCCGTGAATGAATTACATAGATGTTCCAATATGGCTTGCGCATAAAGCCGATGCCCAAAATCGTTCGGATGGTTTAAACCGTTACCTGTGAGATCCAAATCATGCTTGTGATCGAGCAGTTGCCGCCATATCTCTGTCATATCGACTAGGGATTCACCGTCTTGCGCGACCCCTTGTAATGCATCTCTATATGCGAAAAACATTTCACGAGGGGTATGAACCCACTCGCGGTTTCCTAGCATTGGAGCAATCCAAAGGATCTCAAGCTCGGGTAATCGCTCCTTGGCCCGCTCTTGGAATAACCTGGCTTGTTTTCCAAACCAATCCGGATCGCGACGACCAACATCGTTCATCCCATACGCTACAATGAGTAAGTCAGGTTTTGATTCCAGAAGCTTGTCTAGGTCGTCGATACCGTTTGCGATGCTCCAACCAGCCACGGAACGATTCACCAACTCGATCTGTGCACCAAAGTCTCTCGTCAGTTGGGCTGCCACAAGCTCCGGGTAACCGGACTGATTCGGGATCGTGAGTGTCGTCGCCGATGCGTCGAGGCCCGTCGAGATGCTATCGCCACTTACTGCCAGTACTAATCTCGATTTTCGCCGCAGTTTATCGAGGGTCTTTTCCAGTTGTTCAGGTAATTTGAATGTAGTGATTCGATCGAAATTCTGGCGGCGGTACGTGATCTCGATGTTACGCTCATGGAACCATTTACCTGGCATATAAAGAAGATTTTGCTCGGGGTTCTCTTTCCGATGCTTATAACTGTTTGGAGATCCAGCAGGTGGGTAAAGTTGATCCATGGGAATCGCATCAATGGGCGGCTCACCGATCCATTCAATCGCCGTTCTGCTTGCATCCAACCGCCAATGTTCACCTTGTTTCCATTCCATAAACCCCATCGCCGATCGAACATTAAGGATCTCCTCGGCAGGAAAAGCCAACCGCGCACTGACTACCCCCTGCGCATCTTGCAACAGCACCGAACTTTCGTTGTAGACCACAGGTGATTTCCAGGCAGGCTGACGCAGATGCAACTCCGCTAAATCTTGAACGTGCTGCAGATAAGAAGGCTTGGGGGCATCAAGTTGCATTGTAAGAGCCGCAAACCACATCGCTGCAGCATTTTGTTGACCAAGTCCGGTAAAGTGCCTTCTACTCTCGATAGGCCCTCGGTTCGGGCCATCGAGCCGATCGGTATCGGGACCTCTTTTGAAATCATACTTCTCGATTAGCGTTTCAATCGCATTGCGAATATTCGCTTCCCAAAACGGTTCGTGGTAGACAGTCGGATGAAGTGTCGATTTAGCAAGATACCAAGGGATAACATCGCCCCAAGCTTGGTCGGCTTGTGCTCGTAGTTGTACGAGGCGTTCAATGTAAGTTGCCGATGGGGTTTTCTCGATGACGTCCGATTCCCCCTGTTGCCATAGCACTGCCCGAAAGTCCTTTAGTTGTCGGCCAACGGTCGAGAGGCGTTGAAAAAGTTCCCCATCGGTCCTCCATTGGCTCGTTGATGTGCCACCGACAGCGACATTAGCAAGCCCCACGGGGACGCCGTAGGTTTGTACCAAAAGATCTCCAAACGGGGGCCAAATCGATCCACCGTCGCTTGAGTCGCCGGCGGGCTGAGGATCATGGGCTATGTTCCAGGTTCCGTTTCGCGAATCATAAGCGACGACCCGACCTGTTCGATCGGCAACGTGAAGTCTCTCATCATTGCAGTTGGTGGCATAGCTTTGTCCTGCGACAAGGAAAACTTCACCAACACCAAACGGCTCTGAGGTTGCTTGAGCGTTGAGCTTTCCGTCTACCTTCATTTGAAAATCAACTCTGTACCATCCACCGGCCGGTACATCGATGACGATTTGAGTAATTCCGGGTAATTCGGCCAATTCCGAGACACTACCGTCGCTAAGGGTTTTCCACTCTGTGGTTTTAGTTTCCTCTCGCAAGCGATACTCGACGACATGCTGATCATTTTTAGTCCATTGAAGCCGCATGGGGACTTCAGCAAACCCTCGAGCTGGCCCACCTGGATGATTGCTATGAGCTAGTTGAGGAACTTCGAAGCGCCTTTGGAAAACTTGGTTTTTGAGTGGATATACCACTTCGATCTTCTGAGTCTCGTTACTGCTGTTTGCCTCTAGGGGGGTAGACTGGGAGTACCAAACCACTGGAATTGACAGCAAAAACAAGATAAAAATAAACGATGGGCTGAACCGAAAGGAAATATTCATTATAGATAAAAGCTTTCACTGCGTTGTTTTGAACTCATTGCATATTATAGCTGAGCAGGACTACCAACGCACGCGGGCTTGAGCCGCGAAAAAGCGTTCCGCTAGTGTCTCGGTGGAATGGAAACCAAAGTGGCCGATACAACAAAGGTAGAGCACGTTCCAGCCCATCACCAATACTTGGTAGAATGCAAATTCCTCCTTAAGAAAGAAAAATCAATCAACATGTCCTCTCAACCAAAATCGATTCATCGTCGTCGCTTTCTTTGTACAACGTCCAGTGTGGCTACCTCAGCGTTTGCTCTGCCGACCATCATCCCAAGCTCGGCTCTTGCCAGCATCAGGCGACCAGGTGCCAATGAACGAGTGAGAGTAGGATGTATCAGTGCAGGGCAACGCGCACGATTGCTTATGGAGCAACTGCCTGAGTCAGCGGAGTTGGTCGCGATCGCCGATTGCAATATTGCACAAGCACTAAAGTTCCGCAAAGAAAAACAAGCCAACTGGGACATTTACGGCAGCCATTATCCACTTCTTGACCGCAAGGATATTGATGCGGTGATCATAGCGGGTCAAGAGTATCAACGAGTGCTTCCCTGTATTCATGCCATACAAGCTGGTAAGGACGTTTACGCTGAGAAGCCGCTCACACTTTACATACACGAAGGCCGCGTTCTAACGGAACATGTACGTAAACATAAAGCAGTATTTCAGGTAGGAACTCAGCAACGATCCATGGAGATGAATCGTGTCGCTTGCGAGTTTATTCGCAACGGCGGACTCGGCAAATTACATTATGTCTCGGCGGTCAATTATTCCGGTGTGGGTCCGACACCATCTGCCGATAGTTATGAAGAGCAGCCCATGCCTGCGGGGTTCAATTGGGACTTACACCTCAACCAAAGCCAGTGGCGGCCGTACGGTGCTGGTGCCACACAGGGACGCAACTATGTCGGCGGTGAGATGACCAACTGGGGAGCTCACGGTGTTGACCAGATTCAATGGGCTTTAGGGAAAGACCATACGCTCCCCGTTCGCTTTAAACCGATCACCTCCGGACCAAATGGAAAAGTCACCGCGTGGTACGAGGACGGTACCGAGATTCGATTCGAACTAGACAAAGGTCCGATGGGGGGCGCCATCTTCGTCGGTGAAAAAGGGAAGCTCGAGATCAATCGCAACAAATTCATGTCCAATCCGATCGACATTCGAAACGAGTTAATCCAGAAAGTAGATGAAGCGGAAGAGGAAGTGAAGTGGTCAGATCAAACTGCCCTGTGGCAAGCCAAATGGCACATGCAAAATTGGATCGACTGCATCAAGTCTCGCGAAATGCCAGTGTCGGACGTGGAAACGGGGCACCGAAGTATTGCGGTTTGCCACCTAACCAACATCACTCGCTGGATGGACCGCGAGCTCACGTTCGATCCTTTGACCGAACGTTTTATAGATGCCGATGACGCGAACCGTTGGAATGATCGTCCCCGTCGAGCCGGTTACGAATTGCCAACGGTTTGAGGCCAAGGCAATTTCTGGAAACAGTGGCGATCATTGTCGCACTTGGTCCAGGCAACGGTACGATATCCCGGTCCGTGAGTTTGAGTGTGATCGTAAAACGTGTATGGCGGAAACCTTTGGTTCTTCTGGAATGTTGGACGACCGCGATCCGGGAGCTATTCAATCCGGGCAGCCACAGCACGTCGTTATTACTGTGGATGGCGGCCCCAATATCCTCATACTTGGACCTCCTGGGTCGGGA
>JBKCTT010000117.1:0-22570 GCA_046318795.1 Pirellula sp. | reverse complement strand
TACGAGCGATTTAAGGAAGACACGAGCGGATTGGAGTATCGATCCGTGGAGCGTAGGGATCGTGGTTCCCAAGAGGCATCCGAGGTACAGTTCAATACCGATTCGGCGTTGGTGAGAACGGTGATTGGATCTGGTGTGGTGCTGATGGTGATGCAAGGGGCACAGTTAGCGGCGACGTTGATGGCCGTGAACCCGACGCTGATGCAATTCGACCCATTGTCCGTGATGGCTGGACGCAATGACAAGAAAGGCGACCTAACCAAGGGTGAGAAACTGTTTGATAAGTAGATGACCGATCAAACCATTCTAAGTCCCGCAAGATTCCTCATTAATCTAGATTGACTCGGCACAACGTTAGAAACCCTTCCGCATTAAGATCTTGAGATTCATTCGCAAACCGAAGTGGTTTGCCATTTTCCAGCGGATTGACAGCGCGGAGCAGGACAGTGTATCGACCATTTGGAATGGAGCTAGCATCCAAGGTCGCCGCGCGAACTTTGGGGGTGATTGACGGTAGCTGTCCTTTTAGGGACCAACCTTCTGCAATCCAACTCTTTACGATTTGACCGTCTTGTTTCCTTAATGAGAGTTCTAAAGGCCAGTCGTAGTAAAACGGTGCAATGCCTTGATTAAGAATGGAAACCTGAATTTCCATTTTACGTTCCTTCTTGTACCATTCCGTTTTGACTTCATTCGCGTAAAAATCGTAGCCGATTTTGCGTACCGACTCTAACGCTCTTTTAAGTCTCTCGTTTGAGGCCTTTTCTCGGAACATTCCGGTATCCATCGTCCAAGATAGGTGAATCGCGCTCGCGCACTGGTCGAACGACTGAGCTTGCGGGATTCCGATCTCTTCGTCGAAAATTTTTCCCCATACCTCGGGACGTATTTCCCCTCCAATCGGATGAGTTTTCCATTTGTTGAGAGCCTCGGCGCCAGCAGTTTTTAAAGCTGGGAGAAAGAACCAGGCATCGTCTTTGCGACCGGTGTCCAGTGTTGCCCAGCAGAGTGAATCGTCGTGATATCCAAATAAACGGTTGTGATTCGGCGCTTTGTCGTAGTGATCGCTGCCTACGGGATATCTTAAGAGTACCGGTGTTACTACAAATGCCTTTTCATAGGCATCCATAACAAGGGATTGAGTTTCTTTGCTTGCCCAGAGATCATTGCGAGGATACGTATGCCATTCGCCCCAAGTGCCCAATAAGCCTGCCGTTACGAATCCGAGTCGAGGATCACCATCGTATCTTCTGCCAAACTCGCTGATAAAATCGGTAAGTGCAGTACGTAATAAGGGGGATTCGTAGTCTGGTGTGGTGACCTCAGTTGCCGGAAAGGGGGCGGTGTTAGTGTTCTCATATGTTTCCGTCTTTAATCCCGTCTCCAAAAGATATCGCGGAATTGAGTTCTTTTTACCCGGGTATTCGAGATAGATACGCACGACGGCCATATTCCCGCGTGATGCGATATCGTTAAGCAAACTTTCCATCGCGGACCAATCGTATTGCTTTGGGCCGGTGTTGAGAGCTGATAGAGGGAGATAATTAAACTCCATAGAATGGGGGAAGCGATTTGGAGCTGGATTCGCATAGGGCACGAGACCTTTTAGTGGGTTTTCCGCGTGTGTGACACCTCGAGCGAGTTGAAAGGTTTGAGCAAAGCAAGAATTGGAGACGGTCAGCAACGAAATCAGAAAGGTCGCAAAAAAAGGCCGGCGATTCATAGTGGGCTCCCGATCTATGGACATGGTTTAGGGATAAGTAGCGAGCGTCTCTATTGTAGTCACCATCAGTGAGAATGCTGTTAGGGGAGTGCGAAAGGAATGGGTAGACGCTGAGGCTGTTTACGCCCTACCGGAGGGCTTGCGCCCGTTCCGCTGATAGTGCCACAAGTTGGAGTTAACCTTGGATGGAGAACCGCCGAAATCCCAATCCGCTGCGTGAGGGCTTATTGCTTTAAGGGCTTTTTGAAAAATAAGTATTAGCCGCAGGGCGCTAACCCACGGTTAACGGACAATAACCGGACGCTAGCGAGTAACGGCTGATTAGAGCAACAAGCCCGTGAGCGAAGGACAATTCTTCCGGCAAAATCCCTTGCTTATGCGTCGGGTTATGATCAACATCAACTCCAACTTGTGGCGCTAGTGTCCGTTGATCGATCGCGAGTCGTGTTAAGCTGCAATGGTGCGATCGGCCGAATAATCGATATGAGATTTCGATAGTATACCTTTGTCGATGGTATAAACCTCGTCAGCAACCTTGAGCAGAGCCTCTCGGTGGGTGATGATAATAATTGTCATCTGTCCCTTCATGGTTTCGAGCGTTTCTCGGATCTGTATCTCGCTGGCCATATCAATTTGGCTGGTGGATTCATCCAAAATCAGAATTTCGGGTTTTCGCAAAATGGCACGAGCGAGAGCAATTCGCTGACGTTGTCCACCGCTAAGTCGCTGCCCTGATTGTCCAACCACGGTGTCATATCCACCGGATAGAGCATCGGTAATAAACTCGTGTGCATGGGCTTGTTTGGCGGCTTCGAGTACTTCATCCATACTGCAATCATCTCGGCCATATTGGATATTGGCGAGCACAGATTGATTAAATAGTTCCGTGCTTTGGCTAACCAGAGCGATTCTGCTTCGCAGATCACGGATACTAAGATTGCGTAGGTCAACACCACCGAGCGACAACGAACCAGCAGTCGGCTCGTAGTAACGCGAAATCAATTGAATGAGTGTCGACTTTCCGCTTCCGTTATGACCTAAAATAGCTACAACCTTTCCAAAAGGTATGTCCAGATTTACATCTTTCAAAATAGGATGAGACGCATGGTAGTGGAAGCTAACATTGTTAATAGATAGATTGTGCTGGGAGCCGATTAAAGGAATCGGTTCCGCAGGATCGACAATGGTCGGTTTCGTATCAAGAATGGAGTAGATGAGATTCGCGGCTGTGGCTCCACTGTAGATTAGAATCGATATACCTGATAGCTTGCGAAGCGGGTCGCTCGCTCCGATCAACAGTCCAAAGAATATCAGTAGATCTGTTACACTCAGAGGAGTGTCTCGAATTTTTAGTCCTAGAATATGCGTTTGTTGATTCACAACGAGGTAGGATCCTGCACAAACGGTAATCGCAACCATACCGATGCCGACCAACTCTGTGAACGGTTTACTTAAACCGTTGTAGAATATCATCTTGAGGCTAAGGCGTTGCATTTGCTTGGTGCAGTCGGTGAATTTCTCTTTTTCTTTCGGCTCCATCGTGTACGCCTGAACCGTAAAAATATTGTTCAGCGATTCAAGAATGATTTCGTGAAAGCCTGCGTTTCGTCCTAGAATGGAACCGGCAATTGATCTGATTTTTTTGTTGAAGAAGATTATGGTCGCAACCAGCGCGGGCGCGAGCACAATGGAAAGAAACAGCAGTCTCCAGGAGATAAAGCATGCGAGGATTAGGCACGAAAGAACTCTCATAGGTTCCCGAATCGCGACGCCGAATAAGGCAACCAATCCCATAGCTAGACCATCGGTACCTGTGGTTAGAGCGGCTAAGAAGGTGCTATTTCCCACTTGCTGAAATTGAGAGCGATCCATGTGAAGGGCTTGTGAGAAGAGCCTGCTTCGTAAATTGCGGACCAAGGTCGAAGAGGCGAAACCAATCAGCAAATCACTGGTCAACATGAGCATGTGTTTGATCAAGGTGCTAAAGACCAAGACGCCCATTATGGCGCAAATCGTGAGAAATGGATCGCTTGGCAGAAGTGTTTCCGCCCAGTCTAGTTTCCACTTGTTCCAGCCGAGTGCGTTTTCTACATCGCGTAGTTGACCTTGTAGCGGAGGTTGCTCTGCGGGAGGGCCGTTGGCAAGCTTGTTCTCGATATCTGCTTTTTGCGACGCGAGTGTGTCCGACTGCTTTTGCAACCAGTCCTGAATCGATTCGTTTTTAAGCGTAACTTCGATTACTGGATACAAGGCTGAAATGTTACCGCCCCACAAGCAGGCAATTCCCAGCGAGCAAAGAGTCGCCAAAATGATAGCTGGTGCTAAATGGAGGGACTCTTTTATCGCTTTTGCAAAGTTCTTCATTCGAGACGGTCTTGTAGATGGTGTTCAGGCACTTATTCGCGAATCAAATCACTAAGCCGCAACTCGTTTCGGAGTTGCTTCCTGAGTGCCAAACACAGCATCATGCAAACTCAAGCCGATCGCATCTTTAGGGGAAGTGATTGGTTCAAAATCGATCGGCCAATCGATACCAATCGCTGGGTCATCCCATCGAATGCATCGCTCGCACTCGGCCGCCCAAAAATCGGTCGTCTTGTATTGAACCTCGGCCGTTTCGCTGAGAACGACAAATCCGTGTGCAAATCCTGCTGGAATCCAAAGCTGTTTGCAGTTTTCCGCAGATAGTTCTTCCCCAACCCATTGTCCGTACGTTTTCGATTCGGGACGGATATCGACCGCGACATCAAATACACGGCCGACGGTTGCGCGAACCAATTTGCCTTGAGGATGTGGGGACGTTTGGAAATGCAAACCTCGCAAAACACCGAACGTAGACCGTGAGTGATTGTCTTGGACAAAGCGAACGTTATCCGTTACCTTTTCCATGAAAACCCGATCATTGAAGCTCTCAAAAAAGCAGCCACGAGAGTCGCTGATCACGCGAGGTACGATTAATTTAACGTCATTGATAGCGGTAGGTTCAATGATCAATTGGTCACCTTTTCTTTCGCGATCCGGTATAGGTACTGTCCATAGCCATTTTTTGCCAACGGTCTCGCAAGCTCTTCTAGCTCCGAGGCAGAAATCCATTTCTGTCGAAAGGCGATCTCTTCAGGGCATGCAACCTTTAAACCCTGACGGTTCTCGATTGTAGAAATGAACTGGCTAGCCTCCAATAGCGAATCGTGCGTTCCGGTGTCTAACCACGCATAACCTCTCCCCATTATTTCTACGTTCAACGTTCCTCGCTCCAGGTACAATCGATTAAGGTCGGTAATTTCCAATTCGCCCCGAGCTGAGGGCTTGAGTGATTTAGCTAGCTCAACTACGTCGGAGTCGTATAGGTACAAACCAGTGACGGCGTAGTTTGATTTCGGTGCCTTGGGCTTTTCTTCCAAGCTGATGGCCCGAAAATTGGGATCGAATTCGACCACACCGTACCGCTCGGGATCATGAACGTGATAAGCGAATACGGTTGAGCCTGTAGGTCGAGCGCACGCGTTTTTGAGCAGGTCCTGTAAAGAGTGACCGTAGAAAATATTGTCCCCAAGTACCAGTGCTGCATCAGATTCGTCGAGGAACTTCTCTCCGATGATAAAGGCTTGTGCGAGTCCATCGGGGGATGGTTGAATTTCGTACGAGATTTCAATGCCCCAGCGTCGGCCATCTCCGAGTAGTTGTTGGAATCGAGGTGTGTCGAGAGGGGTTGAGATTATGAGAATTTCTCGGATACCCGCTAACATGAGCGTGGTAAGCGGGTAGTAGATCATTGGCTTGTCGTAAATCGGCAATAGTTGTTTCGACAAAGCCAGGGTTGCTGGGTGAAGCCGTGTGCCCGCTCCGCCTGCCAATACGATGCCTTTTCGAGCCATTTTGTCCTCCGAGTTGTTTATCGAGTGATTGAGTCTGCGAACTCGAGCACCCCTGCTTTCCAGTCAGGCAGCGTGTACTCGAATGTGGTTTGGAATTTTGTTGTGTCCAGACGCGAGTTTTTTGGTCTGAGTGCTTTGGCCCCGTATGCTTCGGTGCTGGTAGGGGCAACGTCCTTTGTTTTGACGATTCTGCCTCGTTTTGCCATTTCTTTGAGAAGCATCTTTGCATAGTCGAACCATGTCGTGGCACCAGATGCAGACAAGTGATAGGTGCCCGAATAGGCTGGTTTTGGGTTCGATTCAATTTTGTTAAGGCAGTGCGCCGTGGCGTCGGCGATTAAAACGGCGCCGGTTGGGGCGCCGGTCTGATCATTGACTACGGTTAGTTTTTCACGAGTCTCTGCAAGCTTGAGGATGGTCATGGGAAAGTTCTCGCGGTGAATCGAGTAAACCCAGCTTGTGCGTAGAATGAGATGTTTGCAGTTTGTATTTCTGAGGAGTTCCTCTCCCTCCGCTTTTGTTTTTGCGTAATGGCAAAGCGGGCCGACAGGATCATCCTCGAGATAAAGTCCGGTCTTGTTACCATCAAAGACGTAGTCTGTGGAATAGTGGACTAGCCAGCAGTTTTGTTTAGCAGCTTCTTCGCCGAGGATGCGCACTGCATTTGCATTGACCTGTGTGGCCAGATCGGATTCGGATTCTGCTTTCTCGACGTTTGTGTAAGCAGCAGCGTTGATAATCCAATCGGGCTGGAAATCTCGAATTAGTTTTCGGAGGAGTGGCTCGTTAGTAAAATCTGATTCGGCACGATTGGGCATAAACAATTCGCCCATGCTACGCAACGATAGTCGCAATTCGCATCCAATGTTTCCGGAGCTTCCCAGGAGTAGGATTTTCATCGCATCCTCACTGCTAAGCAACTATGGGATGGAATTCTCATGCTGCTTGTGACTTGGCAAATTGAATCATGCTGTGCTCTAGCCCTCGGAGTTTCGCGTTGGTCCGAAAGTTGCCCGACGATCGATCGTTGAGGCGGCACGCAGCCTGGAAAACAAGGCTTGCTTCGTTTAATTTGCCAACTCGTAACAATCTTTTGCAGCACCTTATGGCCGATCGCGCGTGCCAATCGAATGAACGGCGAGCGAGTTTAAATCGCACTGAGGGTGCATTGTGGGACGCGATTATCTCTACGGTTCGTTCCAGATCAGCCCAGGTTTTTGCGTCGGCATTGAGTCTAGATGTTTCGTTTGCCTCATGTCTGCGATAGCAAGCGAGCGGTCGAGGTTCGTACCAAACCTGATATTTGGTGGCGATACGGACCCACATTTCCCAATCGAGTGCGAAACATAGATCGCTACGATAGGTACCGATCTCTTGGTAGACCTCACAACGCACCACGACGGATGGGGTCTGAATACGTTGTCGAATCGAAAGACGAGCGAGCCATGACGAATTCAGAACACCAGCGAACCATCTCTCCCTGGAGCAGGTTTTTACTGTATCGTCGTTTCCGTCAACGATTCTCGAACGACAGTATGCCATGCCGATGTTATCGGACTTGGTCAGCCCTCTTTCCATCGCGGCATAAAAGCCGGGCAATACATAGTCGTCTTGATGCAGGATGTGAACAAATCGCCCCCGGGCTAATGAGATAGCGTGGTTCCAATTGCCAGCAAGCCCTCTGTTTTGGGTGCTTCTATAAACTTCAACACGATCACGGAAGCGACTATCGTTATCGATAATTTCTGCAACGTTCACCGACTTGGACGCATCATCTACCACGGCGATCTGCATCGTGTCTTTTCCTGGATCCTGACAAAGCACTGACTCGAGTGCAGTGAGGAATCTAGTGCGATCCTCATAGGTTGGGATCATGACAGAAAAAGTGGGGAGCAACGCTGTCTCTCTGTTCTAAATCGTGTTTGGGGATCGGTTGTATAGCTAGCGTTTGGTGTGGTTGTAAGCAGGCTTTCGAAGGTTTTACAAAACTTGTAGAGTGGAATCAATAGAATCAATCTAGTGCCGTAACTCGCAGATAACCTTGATTGGGGAAACCTCGAAACCCCAACCCGCATCGTGAGCGAGGGATGATATCCCGGGAAATCCCGTGCTCACGCGTCGGGTTATAATCGACATAAACTCAGAGTTGAGGCATCAGTTGGTCTGGTGTTCATAGGTTGGAGATATTGTAGCGAGCGTGGGATGAGATGCGGGCACTGATATACGTACATTTCGATCGAGACGGCATCGTGGATCCGCACGTCGAATATGCATTGGCCCAGTATCGTCCCTACGTAGACCATTTGGTATTCGTTTCTCCCTCGGTAAAAGAGCTATCGCCGACGCAAAGAGTTTTGGTCGACAGCTTCGTTCCTCGGGAGAATATCGGCTACGATTTTGGCAGTTGGCGAGACGGACTGCAATCTCTAGATACTGATCGTTACGAGGAGATAATCTTTGCCAACGATAGTGTTTACGGGCCATTATGGTCTCCGGGCCCTGTTCTGGAGTTTGGACGAGAGCGGGATCTCGATTTTTGGGGCATGGTGAAATCGGATCAATCGATCTCCGGAGGTGTTCCATGTCCGCATATTCAGTCTTGGTTTTTTGCTGCTAGAACGAGGCTTATCCAGTCCGACCCATTTCAGAATTTTTGGCAAGGAATCAAACCAGTGGGCACAAAACGCGAAATTATTCAGAAATTTGAAATCGGGTTAACTGAGTCCGTTCATAGAGGTGGATTCAGCATGGGTGCTGTTTACGATAAAAAAACGAGCATGCTCGATCGCGTGAAAACGGCCATGAGAGAGGCGTCTCTCGCAGAGTTATCCAGAACATGGCGTCTTTTAAGGCGTTCACTGTGGCAGAATCGCAATCCCTCCGAAGGGGACTGGGACACGTTGTTAGCTAGCGGGGTACCATTTGTGAAAGTTAGTTTGCTAAGATTGAACCCTTACGGAAGAAAGCTTCATCGGATTACGGAGAGGCTGTATACGGAGAAGTCTTTTGACGTCGAAATGATAAACCGGCATCTTTCTCGAATCGGCTGACCAGAATCGACAAACCGAACGAATATTTTCTTCGGGACTTGAGAAATGTTTTACAACGGACTAGCTTTCACGGCGGAAAAGAGCATCCGCAAGCATTGGTTTAGCCGTGGTCTTCATTTCGTATAAGTCAGTTGACACGCAAGTCTACTACCATTCCGAAACAAACCGGTGCGTCGAAGCAGCTTTTCGATTCCTTTGTGTGTTTGGTTGACTTCATAAATTGCAATGCGCTCGTTGTTTTTAGGTTCAAACTTGTAGGTTACTTTGAATGTTTTTCCCGCGGAGTCGGAAATCGCGTCAAATTTAAAGGCAACCACTTCGTTGTCTTGGATCTTTTCAAGATTGTAGCTAGCGGAAGCAAGCTCATTGCCCTTAGAATTTTTGATCCGAACTTTTAGTTCTCCTATTGGTTTTGATGCGAAGGTTCCAATTCGGAAGTTGATCCCGCTCAATCCATCTCTCTCCGAAAGGATATCGTACTGTATTGATGATTTTCCCTTCAACCTGCTATAGCCATTGCATGGAAAGGAGTGCTGTTCCACTTCCTGACGGGAATTTTGAAAACTTGTAGCGAGTCTTAGATATTCTACATAGAGGCGAGATCGTAAATCGATGGTAGCGAAACCTAACGACCTTCGGTTGGTCAATAGGTCTTGAAAGACCTTTGCCGCTGACAATTTGCTGTAACGTTCCGTTATGTGACGATCTAGATTCTCCAACTTTAGTTTTTTCGTCTCCTGGTTTGTCGATTCCTTTAATTTTTCATACCACGAGAATGGATCTTGCCAATCCGCAACCAGTCCTAACTGGGAGGATTCCGTGTCTGCGTAGGGAGTTTGATTCGCAACGACCGGAACGGCACCCAAATGCCATGCATTGATCAGTGCATTCGGAGTTTTGAAATCATTGTTAAGAGTGCAGTCGCTACCCGAATGGATTAACGAATCTATTTGGGCGTTGATTAGGCGGCCAATAGTCAGCTCGTACGAAATATCGAACGGAACGTTGTACACTTTCGAGACTTGTAGTTTTTTGCTGCATTGATCATGTTTTCCGACAACAATCATTTCGATAGGGATCGATTTGGCAAGCCTGTTGATTGCAGGGACAACAATGTTCTCGAATGATTGTGTGCGGTGCCCCCCTCCCATAAAACAAAATCGAAAAGTGCCATGTGGTTTTTGGGGTAAAAGCGGAGTGTCTAACCAGGTTCGTTTAGCGGCAATAGGGGGGGTCAGTAGAATGTTTTTATGAATTCCTGTTTTGTAGCACCAATCTACAAGGGCTTGGTTTGGTACCATCACACCTTCAAAATCCTGCAGTTCCTTGGTTATGTTCTTTAAACTGTACTCTTTGAACTCTTTCGAAACAGGATATTCTTCTCTGAGCGTAACAAAATTGTCGTCAAAGTAGTAGTACATGGGGATTCTCATCGTGCGGGCCGCTTGCAGATATTGCTTCGCCCATGGATGAAAGATATTTCTACTGATGACCATGGCTTCAGCGAGAGCTAAGGCCGCAGGATCTAGGTATTGTGAACATAGTCTAATGAATTCTGTAGTTAGGCCCCCGAAGGGCAGACTCGTTGAAGCAGACAAATCAGAACCAACAACGAAGATCCGTCCGTGTTTTTCTCGCGTCGATGGCGTTTTGTTTGAGGATGGTTGTTTGAACCAGAATTTATTCTCGTAGAATTGGTGAAGATCTTTTAACGCGAGATCAGACGGAAATGAAAGATCTGGATAAGCCTGTACGTCGTACTCCTCAAACGCTCCTGGTTTCAATAAATCATCTCGCTCCAAGTCGCCCCACTCGGCATTTAAGTGAGACGAGATAGGATAGGTTAGTCCCAGAGAGTTGCCAGTAACGAGCCCGTATTCTGCGCCCATTAGAATATCCATTCGTCGAATTTCGTACTTCATAGATAGTCTGCGCCAGTAATCCCAGTCGCATACTCTAGCAATGGCGAAGTGGGGATCTAGGAAGCCTGCCTCTTTGGGAACATCGCGATGCAAAACAACTCCAAGATTTGGAATGTAGTTTGTCTCAATCAAAGTCTGCTGACTTGTGTCCAATCTTCCAAGCTCGTGCGTTATTGTTTGGTCCTGCGATACTCGTTCATCAACCTTGATGTATCCGTAGGCGACTTTTGCATTCGTTTGCTTCAGAAAAATGCTCGCGTTTTTGAGGGCGTCTCGTTCTAATTCCGTGTCGTCGAAGCAAAATCCAAGATAGTCGCCTTTCGACTTTAGGTACGCTTCGTAACACGCAATAGCGGGCAACCCAACGTTGAGGGGGTGATGCAGCATGTGCACCCGCTTATCTTTTTTCATGAAGCTTTTGATGATTTCGTGAGAGCCGTCAGTCGAGGCGTCGTCGATGATTATCAACTCCAGGCTTTCCAGCGACTGATTGAGAACGGATTGGATTGCACGTTCCAAGTGACCGCTTTTAGCGCGTCGAAAGGTGGGTAGGAATATAGAAAATCGCGGTGAACCAGAGCTTGGATTCTCATTAGGGACCCATCTTGTATCGCGAATGATTTCCTTTACTTTCACCTGATCATGCTCCTATCTTATGTGTCTTACGTTCGACGACGCGGTTGTCCATCAAATAGCTTTGGTCGGATGTAGATGTCAAGCTTGGGAGTTTGAGAAGTCTACATAGAATTGATTCATACTGAGTAGCAACGGCTTTGGGATGATAGCGTTCCATCGCTATTTTTTGGGATTGCTGTTTGATATGCTCGCGAAGTACGTCGTCCTCAATAAGTCTCTTTAAGCACTCCGCGTACTCTTCAGAAGAGTCGTCACACAACAACCCTGTGTGTTCGTGAACAACTGAGTCGGAGTAAGGTGGGATCTTGGTGTAAATTCCAGCGATTCCATTTGCTGAAAACGTCCTAAATTTGTTGTCTGTCTTGCAGCGATTAAACGGCGTGTCTCGCAATGGGGCTATGCCTATTGACCATGAGGCACTTCGAAGCCATTTGTGGAAGTTATCGATCCCTTTAATATAAGGTACTGAACGCACATTAGGATGGTTTTCCAATTCCGGGGGCGTAAACCCAGCAAATTCAAAGATCCATTTGCGGTTTAATTTGACTTTGGAAAGAACTTGAATGGCTGAAACCAGATTGTGCATCTCATTCGCATGTGAAAAATCCCCAATATGCCCGATTCGAATGAGATCCGAGCCTTGGTGATGATCGTCTGTGCATTGAATCGCAGAATCGGAAAATGGCGCGATGGAATGACAATAGTGAACTTCTTGAAAACCCTTTTCGAGATACTTCCGACGCATCTGCTCGCTGAAGGTCCAAAGGGTATCCGCCGTTTTCATCATATCTTCTATGGTAGTTCGAACCTTGGACCGCTCGTATCGTCCGCCAACAGGGTTGGATGAATCAAGGTTCAGTAAGTCATCATCAGAGGCCCAGACCGTTTTCTTTCCTGCACGCTTAGCAGCGGTTAATGTTTTCAGGCCGCGTCTGGTACTGCCTCGAAACACGATCAGAAGGTCGCACTGTCTTCTCGCCAAACGTCGTAGATGTCGGCCTCGGTGGTCGTGTTCAAATAATGTCGTAAGCTGGATCTTCCCTTGGTTTGCTAATGCAATCAAAGGAGCGGTGACTAGCTCGCTGCAGGCAGTTTGCCCTTCCGTTAAAAAAAGAACTCTTGGCGGAAACTCCGGTCTGGACCGCTTACGAAATAGTGACAGCACTGCTGGGAGATTTACGAGCTTTCGCCAAGTCATTGCATTCTCGTTGTGTCAAGCGACGCGTCGCGAAAACGGTTCATCGAAATTTCTTTCCATTCTGACGTAGTCCGCATCTTCCCAGACTGGTTGAAAGCTGCACGCTTGGTACACACGGATGGCTTTATCATTGCCTTTCTTAACTTCTAACCAAAGCTTTCGACAGAATAGCTGCTCCTTTGCAAGCGCCATGACTCCGTACAACGCTTCAGACGCAAATCCTTTGCCTCGGCTTTGTTGGTCCAGAAGAATACGACCAACCTCGGCCTGTCTTGTAGTTGAATCTAGATTGTAAACTGCGAATTGCCCAACTGGTCGATCGTCGACTTCAAATATGAAAGTGAAGTCGTCGTCTTTTCCGAGATAGCTTGAAAACCAATTGTTATGTTGCTCAATAGTCAACATTTGATCGTAACGAAACCATCGTCGCGAATCGTCGTGATTCCGCCAACGCAATGTGTGCTCTAGATCGGAAGCCTCGATCAGTCGGAGCCTTCCGCGGTCTGTCAGGAATGACTGTATTTTCGGTTTAGGCACAGTGTGCGCTCCGTAAGGTGTAGTTCCCCTTTTGTGCTAATATAGAAGATAACGTCTTGGCGACGCATTCAATGTCGCTACGAGTTAAGCCGAGGTGCAACGGTAACGAAATCGTCGATCCGCTGACACGGGTGGCATTGGGGCAGCTCCCATTGCCGTATGCGTACATGTCGTACTCGGTGTTGTCCCGGTAGTGAACTCCCGGGTGAATCCCCTTGCTCGCCAACTGGGATACGACTTCGTCTCGGTTGTTGATCAGCAACTGGAAAAGATGTTGCGAGGTTTCGCAGCCTGGGCCCATGGGAATAAATTGAACGTCCTCACGATCGCACAGCAGTTCCTTGTACCATGTGGCCATTTGTCGACGATACGCATTGTCTCGGTCCAAATACTTGAGCCCCACAAGCCCCAAGGCCGCCATAACGGAGTTTCCGTGATACTTGAATCCTACTTCTTCCACATCGTAGTACCACTTGTAGCTTCCTTGTACAACGGTCCGTGCAAAGGTGTCCTTGTTGATACCCAGCCATGTCCACTTGCGAACCGCTTGGTCGTCTTCTTCTGAGGCGAAACAGATCATACCGGAATCGGCCGTTGGTAGATTCTTGACCGCTTGGAAGCTAAAGACACTGACCTCGGCTTGCTTTCCAACGTGCTCACCGTCAAGTCTGGTTCCTGCCATGTGGGCTGCGTCCAAGATTAGGGACAGGCCTCGACGCTGGCAAAGTTCTTGAACTTCCTTGAGACGTCCCGTGTTTCCACCCAAGCCGACAAACATTACCGCTTTTGTACGTGGTGTTATTCTCGATTCGATGGACTCTGGATCCAAGCATAGATGTTCATCAATGTCTGCAAATACGGGTGAAAATCGTTCGTACATAATCGCATGATTGGTCGAAACGAAAGTGAGCGGCGTCGTGATGACCTCGTCTCCCTCGTTCCAGCCATGTTTCTTGGCTAGGATCTTGATCGCTAAATGGAGCCCCGCTGTTGCCGATCCTAGAAAATGCGAATGAGGCAGGTTTGTGTATTCGCACCATGCTTTTTCGAGTTCAACGGTCTTAAATCCCATTCCTGTCCAGCCCATCTCTAGGCACTGTCTTATCTCGTCCAGGCATTCTTCAACACGAAAGGTTGGGCGGAATACTTGAATTGATGGTGTGTTCGACATTTTGAATTCGCTTCCTGCGGCTAGAGATAAGGTTAGTGTTTTGTAATGAGGGTAGGAGAAGTTGGTTTCTTTTAGTGCAATGCCAGCGATTAAGCCGCCTTGAGACCGCGGCGCTGCGTGGCTTCTTGTTCTTTGTGCAGCGTTTTGAGCCACGCTCCGTTATTCATGTACCAAGCGACTGTGGTTTCGATGTGTTGCTCAAAGGTGCAGGATGGTCGCCAACCGAGCTCTCGATTGATTTTTGAAAAATCGATTGCATAGCGCCTGTCGTGCCCTGGTCTGTCTTGCACATACTTGATCAAGCTCTCGCGAGGTTGAGATTGTGGGTACATGGCATCGATTGTTTTGCAAATGGCCTTAACAATGTCGATGTTAGCCCGTTCGCAATCGCCACCGATGTTGTAAACTTCTCCGACTCGGCCTCGCTCCAGTACCATGCGAATCGCGTTGCAATGGTCTGCAACATACAACCAATCTCGAATCTGCTGTCCGTCACCGTACACAGGTAATGGCTTACCCGCCATGCAGTTTAGAATCATCAGCGGGATTAGCTTTTCTGGGTACTGATACGGTCCATAATTGTTCGAGCAATTCGTCGTTAGTACCGGCATGCCGTAAGTGTGATGATAGGCTCGTACAAGATGGTCGCTAGAGGCTTTCGAAGCCGAGTAGGGTGAGTTAGGTGCGTACTGTGTTTCTTCCGTAAACTTGCCCGTGGGCCCCAGGGAGCCGTACACCTCATCCGTGGAAACATGCAAAAATCGAAAAGCCTCCTGCTTATCCTTTGCGGAGGAGCACCAATAATGCCTCGCTTCCTCAAGCAATCGGAATGTACCCAAAACGTTTGTCTCGATAAATTCGCCCGGGCTATCGATCGAGCGGTCGACATGGCTCTCGGCCGCGAAATTGACGACCCAGTCAGGTCGGTGGAGAGCGAAGATGCTACGAACCAATCTCGCATCTCCAATATCTCCTTCGTAGAAAAGATGACGGCTGTTGTCCGTGACCTCTGCGAGAGAAGCAAGGTTCCCGGCGTAAGTAAGTTTGTCCAAATTGACAATTCTGAATTGTCCGTCTGCATACAATTGCCGAACAAATTCGCCGCCAATAAAACCGGCTCCACCAGTTACCAATACAGTCTTCATTGTCCTTGCCTCCATGTGAGTCCTTTCACAATGGATGGTTTAGGCGATATGGACCCTCAGCGTCAATATCGAAGGGTTTAGAATTTTTCGGTTTCGTTTGGTTTTTTCTAAAGATTTTCGAACTTGACCAGCCCAGCAGAGGCGAATTTGCGTTTGGCCTTATAAGGTCGCGCACCTAGAATGAGAGCCCTAAGGATCTGGTTCTGGCCAATAGTGCCGCAAGTTGGAGATGGTCTCGATCACAACCCACGCGTAAGCACGGGAATTCCGAGGATTCTCCCTAGAAGGCTAACCCCATGTCGAGGCAATAGATTGCGAAACAGATCCGATCGGAATGCTAAACCCAACCCGCCGAAACCTTAGGATTTTTTATCGTGAATCGACTGAATGCTTGCTTTGAGTCTGTCCAGAGTTCGCTGTTTCATAACGTTCGTCGACTTGGCGAGCCTCTATCGATTCGTTGGACTGACGGCATGTGTCTGGGAATGATAGCAAACCTTGTGTCTGGGTGTGCTGTCCTGGCTGTCGTCATCGGGGTGCTGTCGCCACTCCAAGTCTCAGCGCAAGAAGTCGAATTTCGCTGGAAACTGGCAAAGGGGACTAAGCTCCTCTCCATCATCAGCCAGGATTCCCAACAAGGAGAGGAGGGAGTCGAAAATCCCGTGTCTCAAAAGACTGAGATGACTCAGGATTGGGAGGTTCGAGAAAATTTTGGTGATGGTACTGCTTTGGTGGTTACTACCCTCAGGCGTGCCCAATTAAACTTGGAAATTCCAGGAGCCGGAAAGATCGACGTGGATACGAACAATCCAGACGATGATTCCGCTTTTGCCAAACAGATTACCAAGATGTTTCGCCCTCTGATCGATGCGGAGTGCACCAACTCGATGAGTGTGCTCGGCAAGATCTCCGACGTCAAAATACCTGAGGCTGCGTTGGAAGGTTTCAGAAACACGCCTGGTGGTGGCAACATTGAAACGATGATCAAAGAGTCCATCGAAAACGGATCGCCTGTTTTTCCTGCTCAGCGCATTGCCCCAGGATTTAGCTGGACGCAGATCACTTCGAATAAAACTCCAGCAGGTCTTTTTTCCGCGACCAATCGCTACACCTATAAGGGGTTGGTTGTTGTCGAAGGACGAAAGATTCACGAGTTTGGCGTCGACACACAACTAAACTTTGCCGGTGAAAATACTTTTGGTGCCAAGATTTCCATCCCTCAGCAGTCCATCTCCGGAAAAATGTTTTTTGACAACGTTCTTGGCTATCTCGTTTCCAGTGAACAAACTCAGGATATGACCATGTTGATTGAGCTGCCAAAGCAGAAGCCAACAAAGCAAATCCACAAGCAGACCTTGAAAACACGCTTTCTTTTACCAAGTGAAATCAAATAATTATGACGATCAAACCGTCCAACGGACGGCCAGCGCCCGAGCTGCTGGCCCCCGCCGGAAACTGGGAATGTATCCAAGCCGCGATTGAAAATGGTGCTGACGCCGTTTACTTTGGCCTCGACGTTGGCTTCAACGCGCGTGCACGAGCCACCAACTTTAGTCTAGGTGATCTCGAACCGTTGATGCGGACACTTCATCGGCGAGGTGTGTTGGGCTACGTGACGCTCAATACTCTCATCTTTACCGATGAACTCAAATCCTTTGAGAAGAATGTCGGTTTGCTGGCAGCTGCGGGCGTCGACGCGGTATTGGTTCAAGATTTAGGGGCCGTGCGATTGATCCGCGAAATCTGCCCCGAGCTAAGCGTCCATGCCAGCACGCAAATGACGATGGTTTCAGCCGAAACCATCGCAGCGATCGAAGAGCTCGGGATTGAGCGAGTGGTTTTGGCGAGAGAGCTATCTATCGAAGAGGTTCGCAAGATCACTTCGGCAACCAAGATGCCGGTCGAGACCTTTATTCACGGTGCCCTGTGTGTTGCTTACAGCGGTCAGTGCTTGACCAGTGAGTCTCTTGGCGGACGAAGCGCGAATCGCGGGCAATGCGCTCAAGCGTGTCGGCTGAACTATGATTTGATTTGCGATGGAGAGGACGTTGATTTAGGCGATAACCGATATTTGCTGTCCCCCCAAGATTTAGCGGGGTACGCTCACGTGCCGCAACTAATCGATGCAGGGGTTTGCTCGCTCAAGATCGAGGGACGCCTAAAGACGCCTGAGTACGTTGCGAACATCGTTGGACATTATCGAAAAGCCATCGATGCGGCGGTCGCAGGTCGAGAGGTTGTTTGGTCCGCCGACGAACGGCGTGAAATGGAGCTCAGTTTTTCTCGAGGATTTAGCCCAGGATGGCTTGAAGGATGCAACCACAAACGACTCGTACCTGGTCTCAGTAGTGCAAAGCGAGGAGTCCGAGTCGGGACCATCATCAACGTGCGTGGCGAACGTGTCATCGCTCAGTTGGACCATGAGCTGATGCCGGGCGATGGCGTGGTTTTCGAGGGAGATCGCATCGCCGGAGATGAAATCGGTGGGCGTATCTACCAAGTGTTTGTGAACGGAAAGCTCGCAGAGAGTCCTCAGTCAGGACGGGTCGAGCTAGCGTTTCAACGCGGGTTGATCGAGCCCGATTTGGTAAAGCCGGGACTCGGAATTTGGCAAACCGACTCGCCACAATTGACGAAACGCCTGAGAGCAACGTTCGATTCAAAGCAGCCGATCCGTAAAAAGCCAATTTGGATGGAGATTCACGTAGAGACCGGCGAGCCTGTAGCGTGTCGTGCCGGTGTGCTTCCGAAAAGTGAAAGCACGACCATTGCTTGGGTGCATGATTTTGTTCCGGATGTTGCTCGCAAACATTCGGTATCGAGAGAATCCCTGCATGAGCAACTGAACAGGCTCGGCAATACGCAATTTGTTCTGGCGGAATTCGATTCCCAGATCGAGGGTAACCCGATGCTACCATTAAGCGTATTGGGAGAGATTCGAAAAGAGTTGGTTGCTCGCATGGATGAGTTGATGGTGGTAAGGTCACCGCGAACGGTTGCAGCATTTGGTGTATCGGATCGAATGATCAAGATTGCAAAGGAGCGGACTGCACCACAAGACAAACATGAGAAGAATGGTCTAGAAAATAGCGGGTTGAATGCTCCTCAATTGCACGTGCTGGTTCGTTCACTATCGCAATTGGAAGCAGTGGTTTCGACCGGTCAGGCCTCCGTGTATGCTGACTTTCACGATATTCGCGAATATGGACGAGCGGTTGAGATTTGTCGTGAAGCAAAAGCCAAGATCTTTCTGGCAACGTTGCGGATTCAAAAGCCTGGCGAGGTAGGGTTGTTCAAAGCCCTCGAAAAGCGAAATGCGGATGGATGGTTGGTGCGCAATCTAGCAGCACTTGATTATGCGAGGAAAGCGTCTATTCCTTTTGTTTGCGACTTTAGTTTGAATGCGACCAATCCTTTGACGGCTGAGTGGCTCGTTCAAAATGGTGCGTTGCGATTTACGGCATCTTACGATTTGAATCGGGATCAATTGACAGAGTTGGTTGATGGTGTGTGCCCCGGATCTGTGGAAATAGTCGTACACCAACACATGCCGATGTTTCATATGGAGCATTGTGTGTTTTGCACGGTGCTTTCGCCGGGTACCAATAAATCCAATTGTGGACGACCATGCGATCGGCATGACGTGAAGTTGCGAGACAGGATTGGTATGGAGCATGTATTGCATGCCGATATTGGTTGTCGTAATACGCTTTATAACGGCCAAGCTCAAAGCGGAGCGGAGGCGGTGGCTAGCTTGATCGCAAAGTCAGTCGTCCATTTCCGGGTCGAGCTTCTACGGGACGCGAGTGCTCAAGAGATTGGGGAGATAGTCACCAGCTATCGTGGTTTACTAACCGGTGATCTCAATGGTAGTGATGTATGGAAGAGGCTCAAAGCAGCAAACCGAGTCGGAGTAACTCGCGGCACGCTAGAGCACCCGCGAAACCCGCTTGCCATCCTGTAGTCGGCGGCGGTGGATCATGTCTATAGCCGAGAAATAGGAGATAGGCCGGCAAAGGGCTTTTCGCCTTTGCCAGCGAGGTTTTGACGGGCGGACGGGAGTATCCGAACCGCCACTATGACTATGATTCTAAAACCTTGAGAGCTGGCGAGCTAGCAACTTATTTCTTGATGCTGGCGGCAGCGTTGACGATTGCCAGGAACGAGTCGGCTTTAAGCGAAGCGCCACCGACCAAGGCTCCGTCGATGTTTGGTTGACTTAGTAATTCAAACGCATTGTCAGCCTTCACACTGCCTCCGTATTGCACGATGACCTGCGAAGCCACTGCTTCTCCGAACAGTTCTACAAGCAACGCTCGAATATCGGCGTGGACCTCTTCGGCTTGTGCTGGCGATGCGGTTTTCCCGGTTCCAATGGCCCAGACGGGTTCATAGGCTAGGACTGTTCTCGCCATTTCTTCGCCAGTCAGCCCTGCTAAAGAACCTCGGCACTGCGTGCGAACGACGGTTTGTGTTTGGTTCGCTTCTCGTTGCTCTAGAGTTTCACCAACGCAAACAATTGGAGTTAAACCTGCTGCTAAGACCGCTTTGACCTTTTGGTTTACGAGGTCATCTGTTTCGCCGAAAATCGCTCTGCGTTCGCTGTGTCCAAGAATAACGTAGGTGCAGGCTAAATCTTTCAGCATTGCACAGCTAACCTCACCTGTATAAGCACCCTCTGGGGCGAAGTAGGCATTTTGGCCCCCAAGCAGAATTGTGCTACCGCGTATGGCGGCCCCGACATCGTGAATGTAAACACTAGGGGGGCAAACCGCTACGATTACCTGAGTTGATGGTGATAGTTGATCTGCGAGTTGATGGGCTAATGCCACCGAGCTGTCTCGCAAGAGATTCATCTTCCAATTGCCAGCAATCAAGAAATTACGCACGAAACACCACCGGTGGAAAGAAGGGGATAGAGTTGAGGTAATGGCATCGACTGGGAACCAGCCATTTCGTTCCAAGTCAGCCGGAGCCGTCCGACAAGTCCCAAAGAATCCAGAATTTGCCCAAATTGTCAACGCCACCGAGATTGACCTAGATTTCGCTCTACGTCATTTGCTACGGTCCGCTTTAAAGAAGCTTACTCACTTTTGGGGATTTTCCGATGCGAAAGATTGCTGTTATCAACCAAAAAGGTGGTGTTGGCAAAACCACCACGGCCGTCAACTTGGCAGCAGCTCTGGCTCAATGCGGGAAAAAGGTATGCGTGGTGGACTTGGATCCTCAGGCTCACGCCTCTTTGCATTTAGGGGTTACGGTCGGGGATGGCGAGACCAGCGTGTACGACATATTGTGTGGTGATGCGCTGTTTTGCGATGCTCGACGGTATTTGACTCCTGATCTTGCTATTGTTCCGGCCAATTTGGACTTGGCAGCAGCGGAAATGGAGTTGGCAGGCGAGGTCGGTCGCGAGGTGATCTTGAAAGATAAGATGGATCTCGATTCCGAAGAGTTTGACTATTTGATTATTGATTGCCCTCCATCGCTCGGCGTGCTAACTCTAAATGCCCTTACCGCAGTGGATGAGGTATTTCTACCTCTGCAGCCACACTTTCTGGCCCTTCACGGTCTCAGCAAATTGCTTAGAACGATTGAGATTGTGGCCAAGCGTTTAAACCCTACGCTGCACCTGGGTGGAATCGTGTTGTGTATGTATGAGTCGAGCACGAGACTAGCCCAAGAAGTGAGTCGCGATGTCGAAGAGTTCTTGAATCGAAATGCGTCAGTAAGTCCCGTTTGGGCGTCAGCGCAATTCTTTCGTACAAAAATCCGAAGAAACATTCGGCTTGCTGAGGCCCCCAGCTTTGGTCAGTCGATTTTCGAATACGCCTCAAGCAGCCACGGTGCTGAAGATTATCTGTCGCTTGCATACGAAGTTCTCGCGACAGGCAGTCCATCCATGGAAAGTTGTGGTAGCAATCAATTAAACGGAGCGACAACGTGACTTGGAATGTTGGCATAAATCGAAAACCGTCCGAGATTGTTGGCTGTTCATTCAGCAAGTATGCTCGTAAGGGAAAAACTCTTTCGCGAAGCAGAGGCTGGTTACTAGTTTTACTGGGAACCGCTTTTGTGGGCTGTCAACAATTGGGGCTTAGGCCCACAGGTTTCTATGCCGATGAGGATGAATGGGGGACGCCTCCGAGCAATGTCTCCCAGGTTCCACGGCCTTATATTGAAACCAAACGAAATAAGCAAACGACATCTAGCACTGCAGTGAAGACCAGCTTGAGCGATTCGGATGAATCCAAGCGACCTGCCAGTGAACCACAGACTTCTGCGACACAGGCTTCTGCGACACAGACTTCTGCGACACAGACAGTCTCGCCCGCAGTTGCACCAGCGGCGGCTCAAACCGCTAGCACTAAACCAGTGGACCAGTCTCTCAAGAGTACGGGAGCTGGCGTCGTTGATACCGGAAAAGACGAGGTTGATCTGGATGCTGCCCTGGATGGGCTGCCTTCCCAATACAAAGATATATTGAAGCGGCAGTTGGCTGCATTGAAAAAGCAAGCTTCGCCATCGGAGCAGGTACTATCGGATTCGCCTGTGTCGGATACGTTGGCCCAAGATTCTTCCGCTAAAAAAGTTAGCTTTCGGTTAAGCGACATCGAAGACGGTTCTGATGTCAGTAAACCTGCTCCCCAAAATGAGACTCCCGTCATTGCAGCGTCCGCAAACGCGAAAGCGTTGGAGGTCAATGCTGTTCCCGCTGCTGGATCGGTGCAGACTAATGACAATCGTCAGGCGGTTGTCAGTGCCGTGGGTAGCAATATTGTTCCCTCGTCCGCGCCGCAGTTGCCTCTACCAAACGCTTCTCAACAAGATTCTACGACACAAGGCAGTCGCGTCGATAATGCCACTCAGACTCCCACGTCGGCTGAGTTAAACAGCGCTTCCCATAATTCACCTTCGAATTGGAACCAATCGGTCACTCTGGCTATTTCTGCTTTAGAGAAGCAAATGGAGATGTCGCCTGGGGCCGATGAAAACCTGCGATTGCATCAAGAGCTAACGCTGCGGATGTTATACGCGTCGCTGCGTAAACCAGAAGAAGCAATGAAGCCCATCACCGGTCTGAGTGACGACGAAAACGAATATTATCGCAATCAAATGTTAGCTTTGATCGAGGCTAGCAATCCGGATGCGATGCCTGTTCGTTCACGGCATTTGAGTCTGGTTATGGATAGCCAGAGAAAGGCGACTGGATTTTTGGCCGCAGCCAGCAATTTGGAAGTCCGTAACATCGCCTTCTGCACAGACGTGGAGCGTTATGGCGTTATCACGAAATTCCCAAAGTATCAGTTCAA
>JBKCTT010000116.1:0-3603 GCA_046318795.1 Pirellula sp. | reverse complement strand
ACGGTTGAGGTGCGGTTCACTCAAACAGAGTAGGAATTACTTTATCGAAATCCTTCGAAAGAATATCCTCATTAGAATACATTTCAATTTGTTCTTTCACTAACCACTTAAGGTCCAACTTGAGAAGTGTTTGGGGGATTGCTGTTTTGCTACCAAAGGTGTACTCCAGTTCTAGCCTGGTTGGCAAGTAGATGTCTTTGTGCTTCTTCCACTCTGCTTGATTTTCGAACAAATGAACAATGTAGGCCCGTTCGTCATCCGATTCGATGGCACGATTGGTTTGTGTATCCCATGCCACCCTCATTGATGCTCGGATCGGCAGCTTCAGTTCCCGATCTGAGAAAACGTATTGGGCCCGTGTCCTAGGATTAACTTGGACGTCGAGTATGGTTTCGTCTTTTGTTTCTACTTTTTTCAGAATGGTTCCCTGACTTAGAGTCGTGAGGAGGTTTCCTGTTTTGCACCCCTGGAGCATCATTTTCGCGGGAGAGTGAGTAACCGCTTCAAAAAAATCAGTCTCCACGAGCCATCCTGTGGGAGTTTTTTCAATGGGAGAAATTAAATCCTGTTGAAACCACATTTTTCCTTTTTTGTAGATGATGTTTAAATTGGGATCGCTTGGTCTAAAAAGCTTTTTGGTCTTATTGGAAACATCTTCAAACAAGTAGTATTGAGACGTGCGAAATTCTCCCTTTAAGAGGCTGGTGCTAGAAACATCAATCTTGACGAGGAAACGATTGACTTCAGAAGATCTTTCGATAAGCGATTCGCCGAAGCCTTCGTCCTCTTGCCCGCGCAGAACAACCGAATCAAGGAAGAAAAAAGCGAGGAAAGCAATAAGCAGCCTCATCACATTGGCCCTCCAGCGTTGACACCTGGACAGTCCGTGTCTTTCAACAAGTACAAAGTCCAACCGACATCAAGTATTGTTTCATAATTCGCCGTGCAATAGGATGTGAAGTTGGCTTCATCGTAATAGCAAAAACTACAGGGCATCGCTTCGTAGCAAGTATGTGAACTTAAAACTTCTGCTAGTTTCCCAGAGTCTGGGGACACCGGCGTCTCGTATGTGGGAACCTTTGCATCCCATACATCTTCGCTTTTTACAGGGGAATAGCCAAGCAATAAAAGGCTGCATCCCCAACCGTTTCCGCCAGCAAGCGATGGAGTACACGGACTCGGATTGCAAAGAGGACCGTTATTTCTCGCTCCGTAAACATCCAAACAGCTTTTGTCGGGGCCTCGCTTCAAGCAGATCACTTCTATGGGGCCCTGAGAAAAAACTTGTTCGGCCGCACAGATGACCGACAACAGTATCGTAACAATACGAACCATATCATTTATCTCCTTGTTTAAACAAACTAACACTATGGTTGAGCCCACGCCCATTAACGACGATATCAAACTTTTCATTGTTTAGTGGTTCGGCGTAAATCGATACGACAAATCTATTGCCGATTTCACGGATTTCAACACTCACATCATCAGGCAAAGGAAGCCCATCAGAACCGAGTATCTTCAGACCACGTTCCTTGGATTCTTCCACGGACACCATTTCCTCCCCAGGAATAAGGACAAATGCGGAGAACCATCCTGTACCTCTGCGTCTGAATATTGGTCTGTCGGGAACAACTCTGGTACGAAGAACTGGTTTAACGATTAACTGCCTGTCGTGTCGCTCTACTTTACCTTCCCGTTCGAACTCGACGCCAAAGATAATCGGAATCACCTCCACGTTTGGAGGTAGTGACTTTGCCTCAAATACAACCGATATTTCGTCGTTGTCTTGAATTTGGGACACCAAGCTGAAATTTTGGCTTTCCATAAATTGCAAGGATCTGACAGTGGCTCCATTACCGATGAGCCGAACAGGAAAACGATCGCCTGTCTTGACTCTATTAACAACCGATGGCTCGATCGTAACGCTACTTTTGACCTCACCTCTCAAGCCAATTTTCGCGATTAAGCGACTCTCTATAACGATCCCTAACGCCTGGTTGATAGATGACAACGATCCAGTTTCTACGGTACCATGAAAAACAATCCCGTTGGAATTTTCTGGATCTAAAGAGGTAGAGCCTTTAATGCAACCACACGATACCGATACCTCCACGCTTTCACGCGGGACTTCCTTAGAAAACGCTATGCGCACTGAGAAAGGTACTTTAGAAAAGTCATCCAGGGTACCAAGGTCAACCACGTGTTCTGTTGTCCCCTTGTCGTTCTCAATAAGTATGGAATAGACTTCGCGGTTATCTCCATCGATTCCGATTGCAGAAGATTGGCCAACACTTGCAATAAAGGCCGCAAAAAAATAGACCCAGGAAAATTTTACTGAGGACCGCTTCTCAATCGATAAAACTAGGCGTCCTTCAGCAACATCTTTTTTCCGCAAGACACGCGGAGCATGTGGCATGTGGCGTGTGGCGTCCTCTGTAGTCAGAAACGAGCGATAGTTCGACCTTTCTGAAATTTATCGGTACCATGGCACTGAGTCAACTAAATTTTTTTAATTTTTCGAAATGCCCTATTTCATCCCAATTTAGTCAAAAAGTGTGCGGATGGAGAGTCGGTCGATATCGGCAATTCACTTCGTCTGGCTCATACGACTTTATGACAAGTGAGCGCACCGAACCTTTTTGTATAGGTCACCCTTACGCAGCGACCGTCGAAAACGGTAGCGTTCTCTTAGAAACGTTTAGTCACGACGTAGCAAAATGGATCGAGCGTGTGATCGCGTGGGACGGATCATCCTGGGACGGTTAATGTTTGAGAGCCCAGTGCCGCAACTTGGAGTTGATGTTGATCATAACCCGACGCATAAGATTTTAGATTGGCGACTGATGATTGAAGATTGGTAAGACAAAGACAGAACGCAATCCGATCTCTTGGTGAGATCGGCGACACGGAAATCCAATCTAAAATCGGCAATCTTAAATCTTAAATCGTAAATCCCTTGCTCACGGGCTTGTTGCTTTATTGGCGATTTGAAAAACAAGTATTAGCCGCAAGGCGCTAGTGTCACGGTTAGCGGCCGACAACCGGACGCTAGCGCGTTCCGGCTAATTAAAGCTACAAGCCCTCCGCAGATGGTTGGGATTCCGGCGGTTCTCCACTCATGGGTAACTCCAACTTGTGGCACTAGTTGTGTACCCGTTCGTGACACCGACCTCCACTGCGAATGTAACTAGGCAGAAAGATCGAACGCAGAAAGATACTCTACACATTTGTCTGCGTTCGATCTTTCTGCCATACGTGAACTTTGGATTTGCTTTCCATGCACAGCTGAGCTTACCCGATTTGTTGCGTAGGGGCTGATATAGATCGAGGTTCGCCGTAACTTCGCAGAGCCTTGTTACGGCCTACATTACTCGTCCGCTAAGTGAATGGACTGGATTAGTGTTTAAGGCCGCAGGCGGATTTGGCACGATCCAAAACAGCACGCGCCTTGACGCGAGCTTTTTCGGCTCCAATCCTGAGAATCTCTCGCACTTTGTCAGGGTTGCTCTCCAGTTCAAGACGCTTCGCACGCGCTCCGTCAAGATACTGATCCGCAGCGTCGGCTAATCTCTTCTTGATCTCGCCGTATCCAAATCCGCCCTT